>NZ_CP096258.1:0-642036 GCF_023205015.1 Providencia rettgeri
GTGTCACTTTCGCTTTGGCAGCAATGTCTTGCCCGATTGCAGGATGAACTACCTGCCACAGAATTCAGTATGTGGATACGCCCTCTTCAAGCTGAATTAAACGACAATACACTGGCACTTTATGCCCCAAATCGTTTCGTTCTCGACTGGGTTAGAGACAAGTACATCAATAATATCAATGAATTATTGAATGACTTTTGTGGAACTGACGCGCCTGCACTACACTTTGAGGTAGGCATAAACCGATTACAGTCGCACCGGCAGCAACACAAGCACGTACAGCTCAACAGGTACCTGCGTTTGCCGTTCCGTCAGCCCCAATGAAACCGAGTTGGGACAATTCAGCCAAAGTACAACCCGATGTTGCTTATCGTTCTAATGTAAACCCTAAGCACACTTTTGATAACTTTGTTGAAGGTAAATCGAACCAATTGGCTCGCGCAGCGGCGAGGCAAGTGGCAGAAAATCCAGGCGGTGCCTACAACCCATTATTTCTTTATGGTGGGACTGGTTTAGGTAAAACCCACTTACTACACGCTGTCGGCAATAGTATTATGCAGCATAAAGCCAACGCTCGCGTGGTTTATATGCATTCAGAACGTTTTGTTCAGGATATGGTCAAAGCTCTACAGAACAATGCAATTGAAGAATTTAAACGTTATTACCGTTCTGTTGATGCACTGCTTATTGACGATATCCAGTTTTTTGCTAACAAAGAGCGCTCACAAGAAGAGTTTTTCCATACTTTTAATGCGCTACTTGAAGGTAATCAACAAATTATTTTGACCTCCGACCGTTATCCAAAAGAGATTAACGGTGTGGAGGATCGCTTAAAATCGCGTTTTGGCTGGGGCCTAACCGTTGCAATCGAACCACCAGAGTTAGAGACTCGAGTGGCGATTTTAATGAAAAAAGCAGATGAAAATGAGATCCAACTTCCGGGTGAAGTCGCCTTTTTCATCGCCAAACGCCTTCGCTCGAACGTTCGTGAGTTAGAAGGGGCGCTAAATCGCGTGATTGCCAACGCAAACTTCACTGGCCGAGCGATTACTATCGATTTTGTCAGAGAAGCACTGCGTGACTTATTAGCACTACAAGAAAAGCTGGTAACTATTGATAATATTCAAAAAACAGTTGCTGAATATTATAAAATTAAGGTAGCAGATTTACTGTCTAAACGCCGTTCCCGTTCTGTCGCACGTCCGCGTCAAATGGCAATGGCTCTGGCAAAAGAGCTGACTAATCATAGTTTACCTGAAATCGGGGATGCCTTTGGCGGCCGTGACCATACCACGGTGTTACATGCTTGTCGTAAAATTGAACAATTACGGGAAGAGAGCCATGACATCAAAGAAGATTTTTCTAATTTAATCAGAACATTATCATCTTAATTGCTATGAAATTTACAATAGAACGCGAGCAGTTATTAAAACCGTTACAACAGGTTAGTGGTCCTTTAGGTGGGCGTCCAACTCTGCCTATTTTAGGTAACCTTTTATTACAGGTAAAAGAAGGCACCCTCCAACTCACTGGAACCGACCTTGAAATGGAGATGATGGCCAATGTTGCCCTAACTGGGGAGCATGAAATTGGCGCAACCACCGTGCCCGCACGCAAGTTTTTTGATATCTGGCGTGGGTTACCAGAAGGTTCTGAAATTCATGTAGAGTTGAATGATGACAGACTACTCGTCCGTTCTGGGCGTAGTCGCTTCTCATTATCCACTTTACCCGCAGCTGACTTTCCAAACTTGGATGACTGGCAAAGCGAAGTGGAGTTTTCGCTTCCGCAATCAATACTGAAACGTTTAATTGAAGCGACTCAGTTTTCAATGGCACACCAAGATGTCCGTTATTACCTCAACGGCATGCTATTTGAAACCGAAGACCAAATGCTCAGAACCGTTTCAACCGATGGGCACAGGCTTGCCGTCTGTGCAATGGATATTGGTCAATCGCTACCTTCTCATTCAGTGATAGTGCCTCGTAAAGGGGTAATCGAGCTAATGCGTTTGTTAGATGGTGGTGATACACCTCTACAGCTGCAAATTGGTAGTAATAATATTCGCGCTCACGTTGGGGATTTTATCTTTACCTCTAAATTGGTTGATGGTCGTTTCCCTGATTATCGTCGCGTATTACCCAAAAACCCAGACAAAACCTTAGAAGCTCGCTGTGATTTACTCAAACAAGCTTTTTCTCGCGCCGCTATTTTATCGAATGAGAAATTCCGTGGTGTGCGCTTGTATTTCAGTGAAAACCAATTGCGCATTACGGCCAATAACCCAGAGCAAGAAGAAGCTGAAGAAATTGTTGATGTTAGCTACCAAGGTACTGAGATGGAAATTGGCTTTAACGTCAGCTACATCTTAGATGTCTTAAATGCGCTAAAAAGTGAAAATGTGCAACTTCTGTTAACTGACGCAGTTTCCAGTGTGCAGATTGAAGACGCTGATAGTAAAGCAGCGGTGTATGTTGTCATGCCAATGCGTTTGTAATCGGTATTTATGATCCTTTCGCGTTTATTGATCCGTGATTTTCGAAATATTGAAAGCGCGGATCTCTCCCTTGCTAATGGGTTCAATTTTTTAATTGGCCCCAATGGGAGCGGTAAAACCAGTATACTGGAAGCCATATATACACTCGGTCATGGCCGTGCCTTTCGCAGCATTCAAGCGAACCGAGTTATTCGCCATGAGCAAGAACAATTTATTCTTCATGGTAAACTGAGCCATTTAGATAAACAGCGAAACGACCTTTCATTAGGCTTAAGCAAAAATCGCGAGGGTGACAGTAAAGTCCGAATAGACGGCACTGATGGCCATAAAATTGCAGAGCTAGCAAAATTATTGCCAATGCAACTGATTACCCCAGAAGGGTTTACCTTGCTAAATGGCGGCCCTAAATATCGACGTGCTTTTATTGATTGGGGCTGTTTTCACAATGACCCGCTGTTTTTTTCAGTGTGGTCAGATTTAAAACGGTTATTAAAGCAACGCAATGCCGCTTTGCGACAAGTCACCCGTTATGAGCAAATTCGTCATTGGGACAAACAACTGGCACCGCTTTCCGAACAAATAAGCCAATGGCGTCATGACTATATTGCAGGTATTGCCGAAAATATTGAGCAAACTTGCCAACAATTTTTACCCGAATTTTCACTCTCGGTATCCTTCCAGCGTGGTTGGGATAAAGAAATTGATTATTCAGAACAATTAGAGCGCCAATTTGAGCGTGATAGAGCACTAACCTATACCGCTTCAGGGCCACATAAAGCAGATTTGCGTATTCGAGCAAATGGAACTCCTGTTGAAGATATGCTTTCGCGGGGTCAATTGAAGCTGCTTATGTGTGCATTACGGTTAGCGCAGGGTGAGTTTTTCACCCATCAGAGCGGGCAACAATGCCTGTATCTACTGGATGATTTTGCTTCTGAACTTGATGCCGGCCGTCGCCAATTACTGGCAACCCGTCTCAAAGCTACACAAGCACAAGTGTTTGTCAGTGCCATTACACCTGAGCAAGTTAATGATATGATAGATGCAAATAGCAAGATGTTTCGTGTAGAACATGGCAAAATAGAAGTTCAACCTCAGGAATAGAAAGAGCAGGAAACGTTGATGTCGAATACATATGACTCCTCAAGTATCAAGGTATTAAAAGGACTGGATGCGGTGCGTAAGCGCCCGGGCATGTATATCGGTGATACAGACGATGGAACAGGTCTTCATCACATGGTTTTCGAGGTTGTCGACAACGCCATCGACGAAGCCCTCGCAGGCTTCTGTGATGATATCGTGATCACTATCCATGCCGATAACTCTATCTCCGTACAGGATGATGGACGTGGTATCCCTACAGGTATCCACGAAGAAGAAGGTGTCTCCGCCGCAGAGGTTATCATGACCGTTCTGCACGCAGGGGGTAAATTTGATGACAACTCCTATAAAGTCTCCGGCGGTTTGCACGGTGTTGGGGTTTCCGTTGTTAACGCCTTATCTGAAACACTTGAACTCGTTATTCGTCGTGATGGCAAAGTTCATGAGCAAATCTACAAACACGGTGAGCCTCAAGGGCCTCTGACTGTTGTCGGCGAAACCGACCAAACAGGAACCCGTGTTCGTTTTTGGCCAAGTATGGACACCTTTAAAGGCGTGACTGAGTTTGAATATGACGTCTTAGCAAAACGCTTACGTGAGTTATCATTCCTAAACTCGGGTGTTTCTATCAGGCTCATTGATAAACGTGATGGCAAAGAAGACCATTTCCATTATGAAGGTGGCATCAAAGCCTTTGTTGAGTATTTAAGCCGTAACAAAACCCCTATCCACCCTTCTGTCTTTTATTTTTCCACTGAAAAAGACGGTATTGGCGTTGAAGTCTCAATGCAGTGGAATGATGGTTTCCAAGAAAACGTGTACTGCTTCACCAACAACATTCCTCAGCGCGATGGGGGGACTCACCTCGCTGGTTTCCGTGCAGCAATGACACGTACATTGAATAACTACATGGAAAAAGAAGGCTATCAAAAGAAAAGCAAAGTCAACGCAACAGGTGACGATGCTCGTGAAGGCCTGATTGCGGTTATTTCAGTAAAAGTTCCAGATCCTAAATTCTCATCACAAACCAAAGAAAAATTGGTCTCTTCCGAAGTGAAAACAGCGGTTGAAACAATGATGAATGAGAAATTAGTTGAATATTTACTTGAAAATCCAAACGATGCGAAAATCGTTGTGGGTAAAATCATTGATGCCGCACGCGCACGCGAGGCAGCACGTAAAGCCCGTGAGATGACTCGCCGTAAAGGTGCGTTAGACTTAGCTGGCTTACCGGGTAAATTGGCTGACTGCCAAGAACGCGACCCTGCGCTATCTGAACTGTACCTTGTGGAAGGGGACTCCGCGGGTGGCTCTGCAAAACAGGGTCGTAACCGCAAGAACCAAGCGATTTTGCCACTGAAAGGTAAAATTCTAAACGTCGAAAAAGCGCGTTTTGATAAAATGCTGTCTTCACAAGAAGTGGCAACCCTGATCACAGCATTAGGCTGTGGTATCGGTCGTGATGAATATAACCCAGACAAACTGCGTTATCACAGCATCATTATCATGACGGATGCGGACGTCGATGGTTCGCACATTCGTACACTACTATTGACCTTCTTCTACCGCCAGATGCCTGAAATCGTTGAACGTGGCCATATCTTTATCGCTCAACCACCACTGTATAAAGTGAAACGTGGTAAACAAGAGCAATATATTAAAGATGACGATGCGATGGACGATTACCTGATTTCTATCGCTCTTGATGGCGCGGAATTGCATTTAAGTGCAGAAGCGCCAGCCATGAAAGGTGAAGAACTCGAAAAACTGGTTGTTGAATATAATGCTGCGCACCGTATTATTCGTCGCCTTGAGCGTCTTTATCCTCAAGCCTTACTTAACAGCTTAGTTTATCAGTCAACCCTGACGGAAGATGATTTAAAAATCAGCGAAAAAGTTGAAGAGTGGGCGAAAACGCTGGTTAAACGCTTAGAAGATAACGAACAATTTGGTAGCACTTACAGCTACACCATTAACGAAAACCGTGAGCGTCAATTATTCGAGCCAACTATTCGTATTCGCACCCATGGTGTTGATACCGACTACAACCTCGACTTTGACTTTGTTCATGGCAGTGAGTACCGCCGCATTACGCATTTAGGTGACTTAATCAGTGGCTTAATTGAAGAAGGTGCTTACATCAAGCGTGGTGAACGTCGCCAAGACATCGATAACTTTGAAGAAGCTTTGACTTGGTTAACACGTGAGTCACGTCGCGGTCTATACGTACAGCGTTATAAAGGTCTTGGTGAAATGAACCCAGAACAACTTTGGGAAACCACCATGAACCCTGAGACGCGCCGTATGATGCGTGTAACGGTCAAAGATGCAATTGCAACCGACTTACTATTCACCACATTAATGGGTGATGCTGTTGAGCCACGTCGTGCATTTATCGAAGAAAATGCCCTAAAAGCAGCGAATATTGATATTTAATTATTCGGCTAACTAAATAATATTTAATAACCCCATACGAAAGTTTGGGGTTATTTTTTTATAAATTTTTTGATCACTATTATCTTATTTCCACTCCTTAATTAAACCAGTAATAAAAAAATAAAAAAACAAAGCCCATCAATAGAGAACCACATCATAAAAAACAAAACAATTTAAAATAAAGTTTATTACTTTAATTAATAACGATTTTGTATTTTCAAAACTGTCATAAAAAATAAATATATTATAAATAAACTCCGCCAAATGAAATTTTAACCAATAGCATCGGCGGGATTACAATGAGAAAAACCTGTATATCAGCATCAATAACTTTATTACCATTCATATTCACAAGTACTCTAATAGCAAAAAATCATATTATAGAATTAGAGAAAAATATTATCGATACAAGAAATGTATGGCTTGAAGATATAAAACACAATGTTATTAATAATACCCCTAAAGAAGGCAGCGAAGTTGCTGAGCAAGATAGGCTTATTAGCAATGAATACATCAATATCACGGGTGAAAGAAAAAATTTAGCACTCGCAGATAAATCCCAAAGCTCAGATTATTTATTTAATAGTTATCAAACGATACTGTTTGGCGAACAGGATATTAATATAAAAGACCATAAACAATATAAAGAAATCCGTTCGTTACATGATACAAGCACTCGTGCCTATGATGAAAAAAAACAACGTACTAGGTCAATTGATTTTATTCTAAAAGACCATTTTAAGCGTGGTCGTCCTTACCAAGTATTGGATGACGAAGGTCATTATATTGCAGGTTATTCACATATACAGGGCTCATCTTACCCTAGCGGCCATACATGGAATGGTTTTAAACAAGCGGCAGTATTGGCGATGATTTTCCCTGAAAAAGGCAGTGAAACGTTCAACCGAGCGATTGAATACGGTGAAAGCCGCGTGATTGTTGGTGCACACTTCGCTACCGATACCATCGCTTCTCGTGTCGGTAATTATTATTTATTATCACAGCTGCTATCCGATGAAAAAAACAGCAAATTCATTGTTGAGTCGGCTAAAAATATTCGTACAGATATTTCATCGTCATGTTCAAATAACAGTCAAAATTGCCTAACCGTATCTAACCCTATAACCAATGACCATATTGGTTACTATGGAAAAAAAGAAACGCAAAAGATATCTATGATCGAGCCTAAAAATATATCTAAAACAGCGGGTTATTTACTTCGATTACGCTTCCCATACTTGAATAAAACACAGTGGAACAATATTTTAGCCAGCACTGCGTATCCAAGCCAATCAATTGCGGGTTGGAATATCAAAGAAAATGATCCAAATAGCTATTGGGGGTTAATTAACTTACCTGCGGCTCATCATGGCCCCTCCTATTTATATGAAAACTTTATCGTCAATCAAGACGTTAATGACTTTGATATTGCCAATGTCGGTAAGCTAGATGAATGGAAAAATAATATTCAAGGTACGGGAAAGTTAACGAAACAAGGCCTAGGGACATTAGTATTATCTGGCAACAATACCTTCGCAGGCTTTACAGTAAACCAAGGCCATTTAGTCTTAACGGGTGAGAATAAATACTCGCAAAAATCCCATATAAATGGCGGAACGGTTACCCTTAAAAAACACTTAGATTCCGCAGTTGATGTCCAGAAAGGAACGTTAGTCTTAGATGACGGAAAAATCGGTGCTTCGGTGAATATTAACCACCACGGTTTACTGACGGGTAATGGGAGCATTCGACAATTAACCGCCAACCAAGGTGCAGTTGTTGCACCCGGTCACTCAATTGGCACAATTAACATCATTGATTCCGTAACTTTTGCCCCCAACAGCCATTATTTGGTTGAAATCAATTCAGCAGGTAAAAATGATAAAGTCATCAGCCAAGGCTCAGCTTCATTAAAGGGTGGTACCGTCAGTGTCACGCTTGAAAATCAAAATAACCCGCTTTCTAAGCAAGATATCAACCAGTTATTTGATACACAATATACGATATTAAGCGCTCAAAAGGGGGTTGATGGCCAATTTGATGCTGTTGTGCCTAATTACCAGTTTATTGGAACGACACTAAATTACACCCCCAAAGAGGTTACACTTAAGGTAGGGCGCAATAACACTGCATTTTCCAGTGCAGCTGCAACGCAAAACCAAACCGCTGTGGCTAACGCTATTGAAACGCTTCCTACGCACCATGCTCTCTATAACCAAACGTTAAAAAGCCAAACAAAACAACAAGCTCAAGCGATATTTCGCAATGTCACCGGGCAAATATACGCGGACCTATTATCCAATCAAATAAATAATAGCCGTCAGATTAAAGAAACAGTACTTGAACAAGCTCGCTTGTCTGGATCATGGGGTAGCGAAAGCAAAGGCAATGTATGGGTCAAAATGCTCTATGATTGGGATAAAACGACTGGCGATAACAATGCCACTGGGTATAAGTCATCAAATTATGGTCTATTGCTTGGGGCAAATCGACGTTTTATTAACGAAAAAATGACATTAGGTATCGCCGCAGGTTTTAGCCAAAGTGACTTATCTAACCACTTTGACCACGCTAACAGTAATAACTACCATGCCGCCATTTATGGTAGCGCTTTATGGCAACCTATCGCGGTTCGTGCAGGGCTCGGTCACACTTCACATCTCATTCATACCGAACGCTCAATCAGTGATGGCACAAGTCACTCAGCGAGCTATTATACCAACACACATCAAGCTTTTATGGAGCTGGCCTATCCAATTAACTCAAATGGGATAAATATTGAGCCATTCACCAATCTCACTTATATCAGCGCAATGAATCATGCTATTAATGAAAACATCAACAACACATCACTACAGGCACGTAAACAGCGCATCAATACGATGTTATCTACCCTTGGGCTACGCCTTGATAACCAATGGAAATTGAGTAAAACATCCAATATCGGTTTACACGGTGAGCTTAACTGGCAATATCAATACGGGAATTTAAATAGAGGACTAAAATTGAATTTTACCGATACCCCGAGCTCATTTACAACGCATAGTGTTCCTGCATCACGCCATGGTGTCGCATTAAAAATCGGTACTGATATCAATATAAAAGAAAATACTAAGCTATCAATTAATTATAATAAATTTTTATCAAAAAATTATCACGATAACAATATTGATGCCAAAATTGCGGTAACTTTCTAACTCAATACTTTACCTCCCCTCGCAACTTGTGGGGGGCAGGTCATGACTAAACCTAACGCTCTTTTACAGTTTTTTACGCCATTATTTTGATTACCTTACCTTTTTTTATGTTATAAACGAACAATGTCTTAAGTTAATTAGATGTTAACTTATTATTTTAAATTGCCTCTATAACCTCAGGTAAGGTCAAAAATACGTAAAATAACACTATGATACGCCAAATTATTATTTCAATTTATGCATTATTGATATCTATCACCCCTGTATTTTTCAGTGGAGATGTTAGCATTATCGCTGATATGGCCATCGTAATTTCAGGAGCACTGATAATACTGTTGTGTGCAGGTATTTATCGTTTTTTGCTTGGCAAAATTTTCACGGTGTTTGTTTCACTCCTGTGGGCTCTCAATTTATCTGTTTCATTCTTCTTTTATCAAAAACACGATATCCGCTTTTCTTCTTCGATTGCAGAAACTTTTATCAATACCAATAGCAGTGAAACTGTAGGAATGCTTTCCTATAACATTGGTTATGTTATTTTTTATTTATTTGTTTTTTCTGCTTATTTAGCATGTATTCATCAATGTGCAAAATACATGAATCGTCGTATAACAACGACAAGTATGGCTCTACTTTGTGGCTATCTATTAGCTATTCCAACCTATTACGCCTCATTACTAAGCAAGCCTGATAGCGCGTTATTGATCACAGAAAAATACTTCTTAAATACCCCTTTCTACAATGCGGCAGCTTTAGTCAAAAATTTATATGAAAACAGAGGCATAAAAAAAATATCATCACAAAAGGTCGCATTTAACTACCAGAAAAAAGCGTCTGAAACTGAAATCTATGTGCTTGTCATTGGTGAGTCATTACGCCGTGACCATATGAGTTTTTATGGCTATCAATATGATACAACGCCCAATTTAAATCAGCGAAAATCACAAATATTGGCGTTTCAACAAGCCTATTCCCCTGCACCGGTGACTATCTTGTCAGTCCCTATTTCACTGTCCAATATTCGTTTTGAGCAAATGCAGGAGAAATCACACTATTCCGACAATATCATTTCATTAGCCAATCATGCGGGCTTTAAAACCTATTGGGTCAGCAACCAGGGAAAAACCAATAAACGTACCAGTATCATTTCTGCTATTGCTTCTATGTCACAAAAGAAAACGTGGAACGAATTTGTCGGCTACGATGAAGAGCTGCAAGATGACTTCAATAACGCGATCAATGACCCTACTGATAAGAAAAAACTCATTGTGTTACATACTTATGGTAGCCATGAACCTGCTTGTAACCGCTTCCCTGAAACTGAACTAAAAACATTTAGTGGCCAAGAAGATGACGATTGCTACGACAGTTCCGTCGCTTATACCGACAAATTTATCGAAAACCTAATACAACAACTCGAAGGGAAACCTGCGACTTTGATGTACTATTCAGACCATGCGTTGCAGCGCTTAGACAGCGATAACAATATTCACTACCACCATGGTGTTAACAACCCAAGAAAAGAAGCCTATGAAATTCCTTTGCTGATTTGGTACAGCGAAAGCGCCAGTAAACCAAACATCAAACCAGTAAACTTGCAGTCACCTTATTCTACAGCGAATAATTATTGGCTAATCAGTGATTGGCTTAATATACAACAAGGTGTACAGCAAGCTTGCTTATCACCTTTACGTGAGTGTTATCAACCCAATAAAAATATTCAGGTCATTGATGGCAATCGAAATATTTTATCCATTAGCCAATTACCTTCTGAAACGATAGATCCACAATAAAACAGACCTACAATAAAACTCGATATTTTGGCAATATTTGCTCATAGTTAACAAATATGAATCCAATACACTTATCGAGTCGAGGCCTGAATGTTCGATTTAGTTTTTTTACGTGAATTACTGGTGTCTAGTGTTCACGTGCTTCAATTACTGTTAGAAGCAATTTCAGTTATCTGCGTAGTGATTGGGTTAATCAAGACCCTGATCGTGTGGATGAGAACCCAAAAAACACGAATGGCTCGCTATTGTTTTGGTGATTGGCTAGCCACTGCGTTAGAGTTCCAATTAGCCGCTGATATCTTAGCCACAACCGTTGACCCAGATTTAGATAGCCTCATTAAACTCGGTATTATTGCTGTGATCCGAACGTTCTTGAACTATTTCTTAGCAAAAGAGTTAGAACACCAGCCGCCGCAGAATGAACCGGCTCGTCACTAATTTAGGTACAAAAAAACCTGCATATTAAATTATGCAGGCTTATCGAATACGACTTATTGCGGTGCCGCGCTTATAATAAAATTCTTAACATACGACGAAGAGGCTCAGCGGCGCCCCACAGCAATTGGTCACCAACCGTAAAGGCGGATAAGTATTCAGGGCCCATATTCAGTTTACGCAAGCGACCAACAGGGGTGCTAAGCGTGCCAGTGACAGCCGCTGGAGTTAACTCACGCATAGTGATTTCGCGGTCATTAGGAACCACTTTCACCCAATCATTATGTGAGGCAAGCAATTGCTCAACTTCATTCAACGGAATATCTTTTTTCAGTTTCAATGTGAAAGCTTGGCTATGGCAGCGCAGCGCACCCACACGGACACACAGCCCATCAACTGGAATAATATTACTGCCCGTTTCCAAAATTTTGTTGGTTTCTGCTTGGCCCTTCCACTCTTCGCGGCTTTGGCCATTTTCTAACGCTTTATCAATCCATGGGATCAGGCTACCCGCTAATGGTACGCCGAATGCATCCGTTGGCATTGTGCCACTGCGAGTGAAATCTGTGACTTTTTTCTCGATATCTAAAATAGCGGAGGCCGGGTCTTGGAGTTCTTTAGCCACTTGCGTGTGCAAAGACCCCATTTGTGCCAGAAGCTCGCGCATATTGCGTGCCCCAGCCCCTGAAGCAGCTTGATACGTTGCCACAGATGCCCATTCCACTAAATTATTAGTGAACAACCCACCTAAAGACATTAACATTAAACTTACCGTACAATTCCCACCGACAAAGGTCTTAATGCCTTTATTTAAGCCGTCTTGGATATGTTGGTTATTCACGGGATCAAGAATAATAATCGCATCATCTTTCATGCGTAATGAAGACGCAGCATCAATCCAGTAGCCATTCCAGCCAGACTCACGCAGTTTAGGATAAACTTCATTCGTGTAGTCGCCGCCTTGGCAGCTAATAATAATATCCAATGCTTTTAGTGCATCGATATCAAAAGCATCCTGTAAAACGCTACGATGGCCACCATAAACCGGCGCTTCTGCACCCTGTTGTGATGTGGTAAAGAAAACAGGACGGATCGCATCAAAATCACGTTCTTCAACCATTCTCTGCATCAATACTGAGCCGACCATTCCACGCCAGCCAACAAACCCTACATTTTTCATTTTTTACTCACCCTGTTCGTTTGAATTTTAACCAAAAAATTTCTAGTTTCGACCCCTCAAAGTAAATACCGTCATTGTTGTCATTCATTCAGTATCCACAAAAATTGAAGCTAGAAATTTTTCGGATGTATTAAACCTGACAAAATATGCATCTATGTGCAAGTGAATTTCATCACTAATAATAAGAAGATTAGTAATCATGCTAATGATCGAGGGAATCAGTGGACAAAAAAAACAAATAAAAAAAGCCACGGCAGAGAGCAATAATCTGCAATGGCTAAGCAAATAAAATATAAAGCGATACAGGAAATTTTATAATTATATTTAAATTCAATAGTTAACGTTTTTTCTTACAGCCTTGCACTGCTTTAAAACGCGGGTTTGTTTTGCATATCACATACACCCGGCCGCGGCGGCGAACAATTTGGCAATCTGGATGACGGGTTTTTGCCGTTTTTAATGAACTCAGTACTTTCATCTTTATTTACCCTCTGACTGTAAAAAACGACCAAAACGCTTTTGAAACTGTGCCGTTTTACCTTCCTGTGAAATCATTTTTTGTTTACCGGTATAAAACGGATGCGACTGAGAAGAGACATCAAGCGTGACATACGGAAATATTTCACCCTCATACTCGATTGTTTTTTCGGTTTTTATTGTTGACCCTACTTTAAAATAGGCATCTGCACTTGTGTCATGGAAAACCACGGTACGATATTGTGGATGGATCCCCTGTTTCATAATAACCACCTAAATGTAATGTTATAATATAACAATACATTTTTTTAAAAAACGATGCAATAACTTTGTCGATAATAATAACAACTAGCAATCAACTAATTGTTTTATATAGCTTAATATCTTAATTGTTAGTCATGTCATTATAGATAAACAATCTTTATTTGATACTGTGTTTGTCTGTTGATTGATAGTTTTATCGAGAAGTATCCCAATCAATAAGGACTCCTTATGACATCAATATACAATAAAATTAAGTGCGCAATTACACACAGACCTAATTCAACAGTACCCGATACCACCAATCTAGTATTGAAAAATATAGTATCGATTAAGAATCAATCGCCACAAAGTACACCCAATAATATCGGTAACAACATTTCTGTAGGACTTAATGACGGCAAAACCAAAGGGCAGGCTTCATTTCATAACATGAAAGAACTCTCCGGCGATGATGTAGATGGCTCTCTTTTGGGCAGACATACAGAAAAAAGAATTCCTGGAAAGCCATTTCAATTAGCTATTGCTTATTCAAATAAATTTAATATAGAGAAGAAAGAAGCAATAACCTGTTTTGATAGCGTCACGGTTATTGGTGACAGCTTATCTGACTCTGAAGGAAGGATGTATAAAAAGTCGGGTGGATTACTCACTAATGCTAACCAATACCATGATGGGCGGTTCACTAATGGTTTCACATGGCCTGAGTTTCTCACCATGCCAAATACGATGAAAAGCCATTCAAGTAAAGGTAAAGTTACACTCACAAATAAGTCTGAAGGTGGTTCAGCTTGCGCACCTTATTTTAAGTCCACACTTCACCCTCAATTTGCCATACTTTCAAATATTGAAAAACAAACAAAACACCTTAAGTTTGATGAAAAAAGTTTAGGTATTATTTTTCTTGGTGCCAATGACTATATGACCTATTCGAAAGAAAATGTCGATGTCGTTATCTCTAGTCAAGAAAAAACAATCAAAAAAATGATCAAAAATGGTGCGAGAAATATCCTCGTGATGGGACTCCCTGATCTATCCCAAACCCCTGCAATAAAAACCTGCTCACCGAAAAAACAACGAAAAATACAAAATCTCAGCATAGAGCATAACAATAAGCTTCAGACCCTAGTTAATCTCTTAAAATTAAACAAAAACATTAACATTAATTACTTCAATGTTAATGACGTAATGAAAAATATAACTAATATTGTTGACGATATAAATAAAAACTCTCTGGGAGCATATAATAAAGAAAAAGCTTTTACTAATGGTTATATTCTCCGCGATAATTCTAAACCATTAGAAATTGACCCCCATTATATTTTTATCGATGATGTTCACCCTACTCAGGAAGTCCATAACATTCTTGCGATGGAATTGCATAACTTTATCTTAAAAAAGTATCAACCACTAAAAAACCAAAAATAACGCGTTATATATCAATCAAAGCTAGCAGGTACCTCCTAACTTTGATTGATAAAACGAGATAAAAGTGTGATTTTTTCACTTTGTTTTATCCGATGAAAATCAATACCTAGTTTGACTAGCCCCAAATATTGTATGTTTGTCAGCAAACTAAGGCTAACTTCATGTAAATATAAAAATAAATATTAAATCAATAATTCTTTCATCAAATAACTTTTGTATAATCAGGCTAATTAGTACTTTCATTTATTATTTATCATATAGATACATGATACATAAATAACTAAAGGATGATGAAAATGTATTACGGCTTTGACATGGGCGGGACAAAAATTGAACTTGCCGTCTTTGACAACGAATTAAATCAGGTCTGGCAAAAACGCGTTCCTACACCTAAAGATGATTACCAGACACTCTTAAATACGTTTCTCGAACTCACTCAAGAAGCAGATAAAAAATTTAACTGCCAAGGAAAAGTCGGTGTTGGCGTCCCTGGTATCGTAAACCATGCGGAAGGAACCGTATTTACAACCAATGTCCCTACTGCACAATACAAACCTTTAGTTCATGACCTTGCTAATATATTACAACGTCCAGTAAAAGTGGAAAATGACGCCAATTGTTTTGCATTATCAGAAGCTTGGGACCCTAATTTCAAGCGCTTCCCTACTGTTCTTGGCTTAATTTTAGGGACTGGTGTGGGCGGTGGGTTTATTATAAATGGCAAAGTTTTATCCGGTAAAAATGGAATTGCAGGGGAAATAGGTCACATGAATCTCAGCGTTCGTGGAGCCAAGCTATTAGGGGAAAAAGTCCCTGAAATAACTTGTGGCTGTGGCCAAACAGCTTGCTTTGAAACCTATCTATCCGGTCCGGGCTTTGAGCGTATTTATTCCTCATTCACCAATGAAAAACGTTCAGCTATCGAAATTATTGAGCTATATAAGCAAGGTAATATTCAAGCAAAAGAACATGTTAACCGTTATATGTCATTACTTGCGATGTTTATGGGGCAAATCGTCACTGTTTTTGACCCCGATTTAGTGGTGATTGGCGGAGGCTTATCACAGTTTGAAGAGATCTATAAACAACTACCAGAAGTGCTTCCACAATACCTATATGGCATAGCAACATTACCTGCAATCGAAAAAGCACGTTATGGTGACTCTGGAGGCGCACGAGGTGCGGCATTCCTGAACTTGATAGACTAATCTTACTTTTTTGCGCTTCATAGATAATTTAAATAATGAAGCGCAAATTTATCACCCTAATCATCCCTATTCTCCCCATTTTGTACTTTAAACACCTGTTCTTTGTTTGAGAATGATTATCATCAACTTAATTTTTAATGGTAAAATCCTATCTCATTGATGCCTTGCTGTTATCAATAAAACTTTAGGAATAACTTCACCAAATAAGGCTGGATAAATAACCAGCATTATAAGAAACTCAAAAAAATAAAAAGTGCTTATAGACTAGTCTGATACTGCTATTAATTAAAAAATATATTATTAAGCTAAATAATTTTATGGTGATAAATTAAACAAACGTTCCTTTTCACATAAGCTCAATAATGCATTAATAATAAAGAGAAAACCCTATGAGTTTGTTTTTCCATAACAGTTTGATGTTCCCGACAATTATCTTTAGTGGTTTGCTAATCATTGTTCTATTTTATTGGTTATGTGCCGCTTTTGGATTATTGGATATCGACATCTTTAATCTTGATACCGAATTTGACGCCGGTATTGATGCAACGGGTTTCGCAGGCTGGTTAACCAAACTTGGCTTAGCAGGGATCCCGGTCACCATTATTGTCACGTTATTTACTCTTTTTGGCTGGATAATCAGTTATTTCAGCGTACATATCTTTATTCGCTTCATTGATACTGATTTATTACGTTATCTCGTCAGCTTCGCCGTTTTTGCGATCACCCTATTTATCTCTCTTCATTTAACCGCTTTGTGCTTAAAACCTGTGCGCAAAAAATTGGTGAATCTCAATAAACCTAAAACAGTACAACAGCTTATCGGTAAATACGCCACAGTACGTTCAGGAACGGTAAATGAACAAAATGGCGAGGCACTATTAGAAGATGGCGGGGCTGGGTTAATTTTACAAATACGCGCCCCATCCTCCGAGCAGTTAAAACGCGGTGATCGTGTTGTCATCATTAGCTATGACGCATCATCGCACAGTTACCAAGTTGTCAGTGAAAATGAGTTTCGCCACGGATAACTTCACTTTTAAAAAATAAATATCTTGCTTGCATAATCGAAATGACGTCATCGTCAGAACCAATGGAGAATTAATATGGATTTGGCTGCACTAATGCCCTTTTTAACCATTATCGGGGGGATCATCCTAGTTATTCTAGGCTTCTTTGGATTATTCAAAGCCTTCTATATCAAAGTTCCACAAGGTACTGCTTTGATTGTCAATGACATGTCGTCACAGCCTAAAGTACATTTTACTGGGGCATTAGTTTACCCTGTCATCTATAAAAAAGAATTCATGCGCATTTCATTGCTGACCTTGGAAGTTGACCGCCGAGGCAAAGACGGGCTGATTTGTCATGATAACTTACGTGCTGATATCACTGTTGCGTTCTATTTGCGCGTAAATGAAACGACAGAAGATGTACTGAAAGTGGCTAAAGCTATCGGTGTTGACCGTGCATCAGACCATCAAGCAGTCAGTACGTTATTTAGCGCTAAATTCTCTGAAGCGTTAAAAACAGTGGGTAAGCAACTGGATTTAGCCACTTTATTTGAAAACCGACAAGACTTTCGTGACCGCATTGTTGATGTGATAGGAAAAGACCTTAACGGCTACGCACTTGAAGATGTGGCGATTGATTACCTAGAACAAACACCAAAATCAGCCTTAGATCCAAACAATATCTTTGACTCCGAAGGTATTCGTAAAATTACTGAAATCACCGCGATCCACAATATTGAAACCAACCAAAAAGAGCGTGACCAAGAGCTCGCAATTCAAAAGAAAAATGTTGAAACTCGCGAAGCAAGTTTGGCTTTAGAGCGCCAACAAGCCGATGCCGAAGCACGCCAAAAGCGTGAAATTGATAATATTCGCGCCCGTGAACAAGCTGAAACCTTACGTGTTCAAGAGGAAGAGCGCCTTAAAGCAGAGCAAGCACGTATTCAAACCCAGCAAGAAATTGAAATCCGCGAAGAGAATCTCATGCGAGAAGTTGAAGTCGCACAACAAAACCGTACTCGAGCTGTAGCTATCGAAGAAGAACGAGTGAGCCGCGCACGTGAACTTGAGATTGTTGCCCGAGAAAGAGAAGTTGAGTTACAACGTATAGAAAAAGAAAAAGCACTCGAAGAAGAACGCAAAAATATCTCCAATGTTATACGTGAGCGTGTAGCCGTTGAAAAAACCGTGGCACAAGAAGAAGAGCGCATCAAAGAAGTTCGTGAAGTCTCTGAAGCTGAACGCATGCGCCAAGTCACCGTGATTAATGCACAGGCAGAAGCAGAAGAGTCACTCGTTCGCCAAGTGAAAAAAGCCGAAGCTGATGAAGCCAGTGCTAAACACCGTGCAGAAGAAATAAGCACCATGGCACAAGCAGAACTCGAAGCATCTGCAAAGCAAGCTGAAGCCAAAAAACGCTTAGCTGAAGGGGTTGAGGCCGAACACGCGGCATTAGGTTTAGCAGAAGCTCGAGTTCGTCAAGCAACTGCAGAGGCAGAAGAAAAAGAAGGTCTTGTTCTTGCCAATATTACGGCTGAGAAACTGTTAGCAGAAGCTCGAGGGCTGAAAGAAAAAGGCTTAACGGAAGCTCAGGTTATGGAAGCTAAAGCTAAAGCAGAGCAACAACAAGGGTTTGCTGAAGCAAAAATCCTTGAAGAGAAATTAGCAGCCCAAGCTCGTGGTGAAGAACAACAAGCAAATGCTAAAGAAAAACTAGGCTTAGCTGACGCGAAAGTACTGGAAGAAAAACTGGCAGCACAAGCTCGAGGGGAAGGACAATTAGGTTCAGCGCAAGCCGAAGTTATCCGCCAACGCTTGAAAGCTGAAGCCGATGGTTTAACCGACAAATTTAAATCAATGGATCACCTCAGCGATACCGCACGTTCACATGAAGAGTTCCGTATGCGCCTTGAGAAAGAGTTCGAACAATCCATGGCCTCTATCGACGCAAATAAAGAAATTGCCCGCGAGCAAGCTGATGTACTGGCTGCAGCACTTAGCAAAACCAATATTGAAATTGTGGGCGGCGACGGCAGCTTCTTCAATACCTTCTCTAAAGCACTAAGCCTCGGTAAAGCGGTTGATGGCTTTATGGATAAAAGCAGTTTTGCAAAAGAAAATGTCGAAAAGCTCATTAATCGAAGCAAAGAAGACAAGAAAATTGATATTGCAGCATTACTGAAAAACCCAGAAGTTCAAGACCTTATAAACGGTTTTATGGCAACTAAAGGCACTAACCAGCCAGCCAAAACAGTCTTGTCAAAACCGATTCCACCAACGGATGACCAGCTGTAAACCTTTAGCACATTGGGGTAGTGAACCTGCCCCCTATTATTTTCCATTATTTGTTTTCCATTTTTATTGTCTTAGTTAAGGGAATTCGCTGCGCAATGTCAGATATTCAGGATACGGATCGCGAACAAGAAATACTCGATAGCGCTGTTGCAGAAGGCGGTGCTTATGAAATATTACGTAAACGCCTGACAGACCAAGGGCAACAACTGCATCAAAAAGCCGCACAACTTAATGAAATGCGGTTGGATGAATTTGGTCAAAGCCAAATGGATATTATTGGTCGTATTCGCATTCGTACTGAAAATAATTGCCAAGCAAGGGATATTGTCCGCGTCGGTGAATGGCTTTTATTTGGCTATAACGTATTCCTCGGCCTAAAAAAAGAAACACACCTCGAAGATGTATTTTCACTATATCGGTTAATTGAAAACAACGATGAGTTTGATGTTGAAGCCGTCCCTTATGAAGAAACTTTCTTAAATGATAATCGCTTTGTTCAAGACTTTACTGAACTCTATACCTATTATAAGAACACACAGTTACTGCAACTTGTTGAACGGGACGGCAAACTTCTCGCTAGCTTTCAAATTGGCGATCGCATCACGGATGTGCGAGTTTTCCGCTGGTCAATCTCCAGCGACAAACGCAAAATTGAGTATATTGATAACCGGGGTGAACGCGATATTGCCCTCCCACCTGCTTATGATTTTGAATGGCAAAAAACCACGCGGGAAGACACCGTTAACGGCCGATACCCTCACATCAATGTTCTTGACACTGTATTCATAGAAACTATTGGTGGTGATTTAACCAT
The DNA here is from genome assembly GCF_023205015.1 of Providencia rettgeri. Lineage (NCBI taxonomy): Bacteria > Pseudomonadati > Pseudomonadota > Gammaproteobacteria > Enterobacterales > Morganellaceae > Providencia > Providencia rettgeri. The sequence goes on from NZ_CP096258.1 coordinate 20,133, forward strand.
CAAATGTGAAAATAATACTGAAGATGGTTTAGGGATTTACCGAGAAGCAGTTCTTGATAAAAACCAATCTTTAGATGACGCACAAATTGAATATGCACAAACTGGCAGCCTAATTCTCTTAAAAGTTTTACCTTATCGGGAAGAAACTTGGCGTTACTTGGTTTACAACACACTCTCTCAATCCGTACAACGTATTGATGCTATTGGGCAAGCATGTGTCCAGCTACCAGAAGACCACGGTATTATTTTCCCTGGCGGCTACTACTTACAAAATGGTGACTATAAAACGTTTGAGCAATCTATGGATGGAATGCGTTTTCGCCGTTTGCGTCGTTCTCCAAATGGAGAGGATGTCCTATATGTTTTCTATTCACCAAATCAAGGACGCATTGCCCTATTCAATTATAATTTAATTGAACGCACACTTTCGGTTCCACTTATTGGCCATGGCTATGCCATGCTTGAAGATGGAAAAATGGTGTTATTTGAAGGTGAAGGGGAAGAAGCGACTCGCGTTCACCCTATGCAAGTTTGGCAGACCCCATTTTACTCAGAAGAATTTGCCGACCAACAGCCAACTCGTAGCGGTTTTTTAGGGCGTATAGGCAATGCAGATTTAGTTCGGGGCATTTCTGAAATATTGAATATTTCCAAAGAAATAGAAGGCAGCCAAATTTCCATCGCTCGCTACGAGCTACTCAGCCAACAAGCGAAGAATTTACTGGATATTTATTACTGGTTTGGTGATGAACAATGCCTTGGTATTGGCAAATTGCTCAAAGAAATCACCCAAACAAGTGAGCTCGTTCTTGATGAATATGAAAAGGTCGAAAGCATACGACAGCAATCTGCCAAATCAATGAATGAGGCCATCAGCCGCCAAAAGTCACTACTTTCACTGACGTTACCTGAAAGTTGGGCTGATATTCAACAATTTGTTGATGGCTTAAATGCCCTAAGTGCTCAGCGCGGGCACTTGATTTCACTACGTGAATTTCGCTATATGGATTTAGAAAAGCTTAGCGAAATGGAAAGTGAAATAGAGAAAAATCAACAGTATGTCTCACAAGAGACCGCTGTCTTTCTCGCTAGCGATAAAGCATTACAGCCCTTTAAAACACAATTAACTGTTTTCGAAGAACAAATAGAAAAAGCCCAAAACAGTGCTCAGCTAGACATTCCAATGAAAGATATGGAAAAAATGTCTACTGATTTAGATATGCTATCAAACTTAATGGCTTCACTGAGTTTCAACGATGTCACACAACAAACTCACATTATTGATGCTATTTCGCAAATCTATGCTCAGCTAAACCAATCTCGAGCTCGTTTACAACAAAAACGAAAATCGCAAAGCAGCGTGGAAACTGTTGCTCAATTTGGCGCACAATTCCGGCTGTTCAGCCAAGGCATTACCAATGCCCTGTCTCTTGCCACTGATCCTGAGCGTTGTGATGATCAGCTATCAAGATTACTTGTTCAGTTAGAAGAACTCGAAAGCCAATTTAGCAATCATGATGAATTTCTTGATGATATCTTGGCTAAGCGGGAAGAATTACTCGAAACATTTGAATCACATAAACAAGTTCTTATTGATGACCGCCAGCGCCGCGCACAAAATTTAGTTACTGCGGCTGATCGTCTACTAGACAGCCTGCAACGACGAACAGCTCGTTTACAGTCTCAAGATGAACTCAATGCCTTCTTTGCCTCAGACCCTCTAGCGCTTAAAACACGTGAAATAATTGAAAAATTAAGGGAAATTAACGATAACGTTAAAGCTGATGACATTGACGCACGTTTGAAATCCTCTCGGGACCAAGCCATTCGAGTTTTGCGTGATAAAACAGATATTTTTGAAGATGGTGGAAATGTCATTAAGCTCGGGCGTCACCGGTTCAGCGTAAACACCCAAGAGCTTGACCTTACTATTTTACCCAAAAATGAACAACTCTGGGTTTATCTCACAGGAACAGACTTCCAAGAACCCATAGAAAATGAACAATTATCACAGCTCAAACCTTATTGGAGCGCTTCATTAGAATCTGAGTCTGATACGGTTTACCGTGCCGAATACCTCGCTTATTCAGTTATCTATGCCGCAACAAAACGCCAAGATGGGCTAGATTTTGACATTCTAAAAAACGCATTAACATCAACAGAAAAACTTGAAAAAATTGTCCGTGATTTTGCGAGCCCACGTTATAAAGAAGGCTATGAGAAAGGTATTCATGACCACGATGCAGTCGCTTTACTGAAAAAACTACTGCCACTCGGTGAAAGTGCAGATTTATTACGGTATAGCCCAACAGCCCGTGCTATCGCAGCTATTTATTGGGAGCAAGTTCAAAACGACGATTTCCCCGCTTTATGGCCTGAACGTGCAAGAACAGCTATGAATATTCACCAATTATTCCATAATGACAATGCACTGATTGACCTACAAGCTGAAATCGAAGCGGGGATTAGCTTATTTTTACACGATAACCCCATTCAATGCCAAGCCTATGAGCAAACCCAAGCCGCTGAATATCTTAGTTTTGTATTAGCAAGAACCCCAATAGAGCTCGTCTATAGCAAGTACGCCAGGGAGTTAGTTTTAGCGCTCCAGAGCCGCTTAGAAGACGCTCATATGTGGGGTGATTTTAATCGCTCACAACAAAATTTAGGCACTCGCTACGCTCAGCGCTGGTCATTAGTTCAAAACTGGCTACAAGGGCTGTGCTCAACCCCTGAGTTTGCTGACCTTGTTCCATACATACCGGGTGCTATTGCCATTATTATCTTAGATAAAGTCGCTTCTGCTCGTTTTAGTGAAGCTGATCTTTACTTTAAGGTTAGTGGGTTGCTCGGGGAACACCCGACCATTGAAAACCAAACTCTAGCACTGAGTTTAGATAACTACTTCAGTCGTATGCGTGGTCAAAGGAAGCGATTCATTCCCGAATTTCGTCAGTACCAAGCGCTGCGCCAACAGATTGTGACTGAAGAACGTAGTCGTTTAAAACTGCATGAATATAAAGCAAAGCCACTCAGCTCTTTTGTACGTAACAAACTGATAAACGACGTCTATTTGCCTATCATTGGCGATAATATGGCAAAACAAATTGGGGCTTTAGGGGAAGGTAAACGCACTGACCTCATGGGGCTGCTATTAATGATTTCACCGCCCGGGTACGGTAAAACCACATTAATGGAATATGCCGCTGACCGTTTAGGGCTAATTTTTATGAAGGTCAACGGCCCAGCTCTTGGCCATGATGTACTTTCTCTTGATCCTGAACAAGCACCCAACGCAACCGCAAGACAGGAACTAGAAAAACTCAATCTAGCTTTAGAAATGGGTAATAATGTGATGCTATACGTTGATGATATTCAGCACACACACCCTGAGTTTTTGCAAAAATTTATTTCCTTATGTGATGGGACACGGCGTATTGAAGGAGTTTGGAAAGGCAAAACCAAAACATATGACATGCGGGGTAAAAAATTCTGTGTCGTTATGGCAGGGAATCCATACACCGAATCTGGGGAAGTATTCCGCATTCCAGATATGCTAGCAAACCGTGCGGATATTTATAACCTTGGTGAAGTGCTTGGTGGTATGGATGAAGCATTTGCTTTGAGCTATATCGAAAACAGCCTGACATCAAACCCAGTATTAGCCCCTCTTGCATTACGAGATCTAAACGACCTGTACTTATTTGTCGATAAAGCGATGGGCAAATCCGTCTCTACCAATACCTTAAGTTACCCATACTCTGATGCTGAAATTAATGAAATCACTTCGGTAATCAGCAAGTTAATTAAGTTACGGGATGTTGTATTGAAAGTGAATCAACACTATATCGCTAGCGCAGCGCAATCCGATAAATACCGGACAGAGCCTGCATTTCGCTTGCAAGGTAGTTACCGTAATATGAATAAACTCAGCGAAAAAATCTCTTCAGTGATGAATAATGATGAACTTGAAAGATTACTCGATGACCACTACTTGGGTGAAGCACAGCTTCTCACAACAGGTGCAGAAGAGAACTTACTCAAACTGGCTGAACTGCGTGGTACATTAACAGAAAAAGATTCTGCACGGTGGCAACAAATCAAGAAAGACTTTATGCGTAACAAATCGTTAGGTGGAGATAATGCAGATATTGGTGATCGGGTTGTTGGCCAGCTAGCGTCACTTGTTGAAAGTATTCAAGCACTAGGCAACCACTAATGAGCTATTTATCAGGGTATCCTCGCGTTAAGTTATTAACCTCAATTGTTGCAATTTTTATTATTGTTCAATCGGTTAATAGCTTAACTGCTGGCGGACTAACCCAGTTTGGGCTAGTTCCACGTACAGAATGGGGCTTACTCGGTATCTTCTTCGCTCCATTTATTCATGGAAGCTGGGAGCATCTACTCAGCAATTTGCCCCCATTTATCATCTTAAGCGCATTATTGCTTCATCGCACCATCAAAGCTTACATATTGGCATCACTGTTTATCATTATTGCGGGTGGATTAGCAGTTTGGCTCATTGGTAGGAATGCAGTTCACATCGGCGCAAGCGGGTGGGTTTTTGGTTTATGGGGGTTGTTAATTGCTCAAGGCTTCTTCCGTCGAAACTGGGTTGATATCGCTATCGCATTATTAGTGCTGTTCTATTTTGGCACAATGGCGAGTGGCTTGTTACCGACTCACTTATACATTTCAACGGAATCTCATATAGCGGGGGCTATTGCTGGGGCTATCTATGCATGGCTGAGTCATCGTTACCATCAAAAAACCAATAATCGCTCACCTTAAATTAGCACCATCACAATTATGACTCACTTTTTATGCTTTATTTAAATTTATGTATCTTTTTATGTGATCGTGGTTCATATATTAACAGTTAACCACAAATTAACTATTTATTAACATTGCAATAATGATAGTCTCGAAAAATAATAACAACATGGGACTCAATAAATGAAAAAACACCTCATCTCAATCGCTATTGTTCTAAGTTTAAGCTCCTTATCACTGTCATCATTTTCTCAATCAACTCAAATTAAAATTGAACGAGATAATTATGGCGTCCCTCATATTTATGCCAATGATACTTATAGCCTGTTCTATGGGTACGGCTATGCTGTGGCACAGGACCGATTATTCCAAATGGAAATGGCCAAACGCAGTACCCAAGGTACTGTTTCTGAAGTATTAGGTAAGGATTATATTTCTTTTGATAAAGAAATCAGAAACAACTATTGGCCTGATTCTATCCATAAACAAATCACTCAGTTACCCTCCCAAGAACAAGATATTTTAAGAGGGTATGCAGATGGTATGAATGCATGGATTAAACAAATCAATACTAAACCAGATGACTTAATGCCAAAACAGTTCATTGACTATGATTTTTTGCCATCCCAATGGACGAGTTTTGATGTTGCTATGATTATGGTCGGTACAATGGCAAACCGCTTTTCCGATATGAATAGTGAAATTGATAATCTAGCATTACTCACTGCGCTTAAAGATAAGTATGGTGAACAATTGGGAGTAGAGTTCTTTAACCAAATTAATTGGCTTAATAATCCCAATGCGCCAACAACAATATCATCAGAAGAGTTCACCTATTCAGATTCACAAAAAACAAAAAATATATCTCAATTGAATCAAATTAGTGATTACCGACTTACTGCTCCCATGTTTGAACGCACAGCCAAAGATACAACTGGAAAAGTCATTGCGCTTTCTTCTCAAGAAAATAATGCGTTAATCGCTAAGCAATATGAACAAAGTGGTGCGAATGGGCTAGCTGGCTATCCAACCACCAGCAATGTTTGGCTTGTTGGAAAAACAAAAGCTTCTGGCGCAAAAGCCATTTTACTTAATGGCCCACAGTTTGGTTGGTTTAACCCAGCCTATACATACGGTATCGGCTTACATGGGGCAGGGTTTAATATTGTCGGAAATACACCGTTTGCTTATCCCGCGATTTTATTCGGCCATAATGGACATATATCTTGGGGTTCTACCGCTGGGTTTGGTGACGGTGTTGATATATTTGCAGAACAAGTTTCACCTGAAGACCCGAATAGCTACTTCCACCAAGGGCAGTGGAAAAAAATGCTTTCTCGCCAAGAGACATTGAATGTAAAAGGTGAACAACCCATTACTTTTGAAATATACCGTACTGTGCACGGTAATGTGGTTAAACGAGATAAGACAACTCACACCGCCTACAGCAAAGCTCGCGCATGGGATGGCAAGGAGCTTACATCCTTAATGGCTTGGGTAAAGCAAGGGCAAGCGCAAAACTGGCAGCAATGGCTAGACCAAGCACAAAATCAAGCACTGACGATCAATTGGTATTATGCAGATAAAGATGGAAACATTGGCTATGTCCATACCGGACACTACCCCGATCGCCAAATAAACCATGATCCTCGTTTACCAGTATCAGGCACGGGAGAATGGGACTGGAAAGGTATACAACCTTTTGCTAATAACCCAAAAGTGTATAACCCCAAATCAGGTTATATCGCCAACTGGAATAACTCCCCAGCTAAAAATTACCCCGCTAGCGACTTATTTGCCTTCTTATGGGGCAGTGCAGATAGGGTGACAGAAATCGATAACCGCATTGAAGCCTATGATAAGTTAACGGCTGATGATATGTGGGCGATTTTACAGCAAACTAGCCGTGTCGACCTTAATCATCGCTTATTTACACCATTTCTAACTCAAGCGACACAAGGTTTGCCATCAAATGACAGTAGCGTCAAATTAGTGTCCATGCTCCAGCAATGGGATGGCATAAACCAGTTATCAAGTGATAGAAAACATTATATTCACCCAGGGTCTGCTATCCTCGATATCTGGTTAAAAGAAATGCTTAAAGCCACCCTAGGCCAAACCGTCCCTGCTCCATTTGATAAATGGTACCTAGCGAGTGGTTATGAGACGACGCAAGAAGGCCCAACAGGGTCATTAAATATCAGTACAGGTGCAAAATTACTGTATGAATCTCTCTTAGAAGATAAATCCCCCATACCTCAGTCTATCGATTTATTTTCAGGACAACCGCAGAATGATGTTATTAGAAAGGCTTTGAATACCACTTACCAAAAAATGATAGAAAAATACGGTGATGACCCGGCTAATTGGCAAACACCAGCCACGGCATTAACCTTCCGTGAAAATAATTTTTTTGGTATACCACAAGCCTTACCTCAAGAAAATTTCCATCAAAATGAATACCATAATAGGGGAACTGAAAACGACTTAATCGTGTTTACCGAAGAAGGGGTGAGTGCATGGGACGTTGTAGCTCCAGGGCAAAGTGGCTTTATCTCCCCGCAAGGAAAACCTTCGCCTCACTACCAAGACCAACTCGCTTTATATCAGCAATTTGGTAAGAAACCGTTATGGCTTAACAGCGAAGAGCTGGCGCCACATATTGAGTCAACTGAAACACTAATAATTGAGAGATAATACTATTATTAAGCTAAATACCAAGGTATCTCGGTATTTAGCTTTTAACCTTCACACGATACACACAGCGCCCAGCTCCATTTAATAAGTACTGTTCGCGTTCAATGCTACCATTATCACCCACAATCTCACTGAACAACGTCAATTCTGAACGACAAAAGTTTTGGCAAGCAGTGGCTGCTGCACAAATTGGACAATGGTTTTCGATAAACAACCAACTGTCACCATCTTGCTCAACCTTCGCCATATACCCTTCTTCGCTACGCACTTCAGCCAATGCTTCAAGCCGCTCAACTAATGGTAAATTTTTACAACGGGTTAAATATTTTTCTCGGCTTTCCATTTCCCTTTGGTTAATCAGCTTTTCTAGGCCTTCATCGCCAAAAATAGTACGAACGGAATCAATCAATTGAAGAGCAAGCTGCGCGTGTGTATCCGGAAAACGTTGATGCCCCAACTCCGTTAGCACCCAATTTTGTCGAGGTCGTCCTGCTCCTGTTTGCGATAAGTACTGCGCCCCCTCAACTAACCCTAATGACGTCAGTTTTTGGATGTGCTGCCTTGCCGCTTCTCCGGTCATATTTAAATCATTTGCGATCACAGCGGTAGAAATTGGCCCTTTAGTTTTGATACAAAAAAGAACCTTATCCACGGCCTGTGTCAAATTTAAATTATCAAAGTAATTACTTGCATTAATCATTATGCGACTCTATTATCCAAGCTATTACTTGGATAATACCTCTTTTTCCACTATTCCGTCTAGCGGGTCTCTCTTATGAGCAATGAAACATCAACCATACCTCAAGCCAAATGGGCTGATTTACTCAGTGGCACTAATGCATTACTCACTATTGCCCTAACTGGAGGTGTTGCACTACATGCTATCAATATTTATATCGTAACAACCATATTGCCTAGTGTCGTTAACGATATTGGTGGTCTCGAATATTACGCATGGAATACCACTTTATTTGTAGCAACATCCATTGTCGGTTCAGCGCTTTCCAGCAAGGTATTAGACCGTTTTGGGCCTAAATATTCCTATTTATTCGCACTTATTCTCTTCTCTTTGGGGTCTATTTGGTGTGCGGCATCCCCATCAATGCTGGTATTACTCGGTGGCAGAGCATTGCAAGGGCTGGGTGGCGGTATTCTATTTGCTCTTAGCTATGCATTAATTCGCATTGTTTTTACTGAAAACTTATGGTCCCGAGCCATGGGCGTTGTTTCGGGTATGTGGGGAATAGCAACACTCTGTGGCCCTGCAATTGGGGGGATTTTTGCAGAAAGTGGCCACTGGCGTTGGGCATTTTGGGCTTTACTGCCTGTCGCTGTTTTTCTCGCACTCATTGTCATCAATCAACTTCCTAAAAAGCAAACTCAAGCACCAAAAACCAGCAAAGTTCCATTCTTAGCGATTTCTTTGTTAGTGATATCCGTTCTTGCTATTTCAATTGGAAGTTTGTCTGAAAGTTTATTTATAAACCTTATTGGTTTGTTAATTGGCCTAGCCATACTGCTGACTATTGCCTTACTTGATGGCAAAAATGACAGACGTTTATTACCAACTGGGTCCTATTCACTCAAAAGCCCACTTGGCGTCATATTTTTAACCATGTGTTTGTTAGTTGGAGGCATGACAACAGAAATTTATGTCCCATATTTCTTACAAACCATCCATCAGTTTTCTCCTCTCACTGCGGGTTATTTAACGGCAATAATGGCTGCAGGTTGGACCATCGGGGCGCTCTTTAGTGCCAATAAAACGGGGGCGATTGTTATCCGAATTATTCGAATAGGGCCGGTCATCATATTGATGTCTTTAATTGTTCTTGCTGTTTTAACGCATAATCAACAGCTTATTGAGTCATGGCCACTATTCGTTATTTATCTCATCGCCATGGCTGGGGTGGGACTAGGGATCGGAGTGTGTTGGCCTCATCTCGTATTGCGAGTTTTTAAAAATGCGCCAGAGGGAGAGGAAAACCTCGCATCATCATCCATTATTACTATTCAATTGTATGCAACCGCACTATCTGCCGCCTTAGTGGGAGTTGTCGTCAATAACAGTGGGTTAATTACCCCCGGGGGGATCGCGGGAGCACAACAAGCGTCAATCTGGTTATTCACTCTATTTGCGATTAGCCCATTACTCGCAACTATATTAATCCGAAAAATAAAATAAAGTGTAAAAGGGAGCCTAAGCTCCCTTTTGCGAACGTAAAAAATAAGGCAGAACAATAATACTGATCAGCAGAACAAAAATAGTTGCCATCATCACCCCTAAGAATGCATGATCAAAAGCAATATTGGCCTGATTTATCAACGCAGATGCATTATTAGCTGGCAGTGATTCAGAAACTAATAAGGCCTCATCAATACTGTCATAAACTTTATCACTGACAGTTATACCTTCGGGCAGTGATAGTTTTAACGTATAGATAGCACTCATTAGTCCCCCCATAAACGTTACGCCTAAAACACTGCCAATTTCATAAGCAATTTCTTCAATTGACGCTGCCATGCCCGCTTTTTCATCAGGGGCATTTAACATCACTGTCGTTGATGCCGTCGTGAATATTGCACCAAGACCAAAACCTATCAAAAAGAGGAATGAAAGTAACAGAACACCTACCGAGGTTTGGTACACCATCGTTAAACCAACGACACCCATTAATGTACAAGTAAACCCGAAAACAGTGAGTTTTACTTCACCAAATTTATGAAGACACATACCAGCCAATGGTGCAGCTACCACCGAAGCCAATGGAATTGGAATGATATATAACGCTGCCTCAAACGGGGTATAACCCAAAACCAGCTGTAGACGTTGACTTAGTAATAACTCGACACCAACAATAACTACAATGGATAAAACCGCCATCATCAGCCCTGCATTGAATTTAGGGTGCTTTAATAGCGTGAAATCAATCATGGGTGATGTAGATTTAATTTGTCGATTTCTAAATACCACCAAAAATAAAACCCCAATCACGCCTGAAACCAATACTGCTGGCCAGTCTGTATAAGGTTTACCAAGCTCCTTCAACGCATAAATAACGCCAATTAGACCAATTAAGACTAAAATAGAACCTAAAATATCAATTTTTTTATCACTGTTACCACCGCATTTAGGGATCAAATAACACGCAAACGGAATAACCAATAAAACAACCGGCACATTAATGAGAAAAACAGAGCCCCACCAGAAATGATTAAGTAAAACACCGCCAATCAATGGGCCAATTGCCGCCCCACCTGACGCAACTGCCGACCATATTCCAATAGCGAGAGCTCTTTCTTTCGGGTCTAAAAAAACATGTCTTACAATCGCAAGAGTGGCAGGCATACTTACTGCGGCACCTACAGCCAAAAAGCCGCGAGACAAAATCAAACTTGTTGCTGTTGGTGAAAATGCAGCACACAATGAAGCCATCCCAAACAGAGGCAACCCCAACAAAAACATTTGCTTGTGACCGACTTTATCACTTAGCATCCCTGCCGCAGGTAATAAACCAGCGACCACCAGTGGGTAAGCATTCATTATCCACAGTTTTTCAGATGACGTAGCGCCTAAGTCATGGGTTAATTTAGGTAAAGCGGTATACAGTACAGTGACATCAATAACGATAAGAAATAGTACACTTGAAACTAATAGAAGCACTATCCAGCGCTTATAATCGGTTAACATAAAATTCTCTCAATGAGTTTATTTGATCATGATTTCTGTGCTGATCGTGCTACAATATAAATCCATACGCGCGTATTGAAAAGGGGTTTTTCTAAATGGGACGTCAACGAACAATCGATAGAGAAAAATTACTTGATGCCGCTGAAGACATTGTTCTACAGCAAGGTGCTACAGCACTCACAATCGATGCAGTCGCCAAAGCAATGGGGATTTCCAAAGGCGGTGTTCAGTACTGTTTTGGCAATAAAGATGCCTTAATCGATGCAATGTTTGAGCGTTGGGGCCAGTCCTATGATGAAATTTTCAATCAAACAATTGAGCAAGATAACTCCCCCGAAGGGAAAATTTTTGCGCATATGCAAGCGACCCACCAGCACGACAAAGTCTCGATGGCAAAAGGCGCTTCTTTAATGGCATCCTTATTACAAACCCCTGAATATCTGGAAAGTACGCGTACTTGGTACCGTGAACGGCTTGCTAAGTTAGATACCTCAACAGAAAAAGGTAAACAGGCCAGAATTGTTTTTCTAGCCACTGAAGGCGCTTTTATGCTGCGCTATATGGGATTCATGGAAATTGATGATAATGAATGGCAATCTATATTTAGTGATTTGGAAAGTTTATTAAAAGGCCAGTTTTAGTCTCTTTTTTTGATATCGATAATAACTCCACTCCAATAAACTAAAAATAAGAAATAAAATGGAGATAATTTAAAATGAAAGTAAATGAATTAAAATCACTTATAGAGACAAATAAAAACAATAATTTTATTAATAATAAGAAACCATTTATCTATAATATAAAAGAAAAGCCCATTAACACTGACTGTGTAGCTTCATTAAAAAAGAAGTTTGAAGAGTTAGATAGAAAAACAGGCAGTTTTAAAAAAACACAAACGAATAAACCACAAAACCATATAAAAAAAGAATTATTAGAATACGACAATTACGCTTTTGGAAATGATTTGAAGAAAAAAAACCTTTACTTTATTTACAGTTCGCCAGACTCAAAAAAAATAGAGCTAATACACAATCATAATGAGAACAAAATAAATAGTGACAATGCAATTTTTATCAATATGTTTAGTTTATTAAAAAATGAAACTGATGGTTCCATATATAAAATACATGACTTTATCATTAAAATTGCAAATAAAAATAAAGAATTATCAACAAATCATAGCCAATTTACTCATATCATAACCTTAGCCAATGGGAGGAATGTATTAATAGAAAAATATAAAAAACAAAGTAAATATTCATGTTATTAAAAATAAAAGATAAACCCGGAAAATGTAGATTTCCGGGCTATTCTTATTATCTATATTACGAATTTATTTTTCTAAGATGCTTATATATTGTCGCTGAGCTAATCCCTAATTCGACAGACACAATTTTATGCGCAGCAGAAAATTCAAACATACCACAGTCATGGAGTTCTTTAATGATTTCAAAGTTTTTATTTTTACTTGGAATGTTTTTATTTAAATAGATCGTATTTTTAATGGGTTCAAGATGATCCATAATTAATTTATTAACATCTTGCGAAAAGTTTTCATTTTTAGAATTGTTCCCCCCGCCCATCAAATCAACCATCGCATTCATTGGCATATCTAATGCCCAATTCATACAAACCATACCAATCGGCTGGTTATCTAAATTCACAATTAAGGTTGAAGACGAGCGAAATGGGCGAATACTTTTAGTATTAAAATACACTTCCCAAGATGAATGATTCTTTTTAAAGCCAGCTAATTTCTCTAGCGCAATATTCGTTGCAGGAGCTCCAAGTGTTCTCCCTGTTAGATGGCCATTAGCAATGTGGATCACGGAACTGTGTAAATCTTCAAAACTATGCAAAACAACTTCGCAATATGGCCCCAAAAACTCACCGAGACACTCAATCATAGGGGTGTATGACTGCAATAATTTTCGATCTTGCTCAGTAAAAACATAATTAATATTCATATCCATACTCAACAACCCACTGATTAAATTCCCATAACTTTAATAAATTAGAGTAAATTTTTCAATACTTAATCCATAAAAACACACCTTAGTATAATTTTTTTATACTTAGTCAAAAAATTGATAATAATCACGGAAGGGAAAATATGATTGTGATTTAATCATCAGCGTCAAGATAACAACCAAAGGAACCAATAATGATTATTTCAACTGAAAATGCCCCTAAAGCCATCGGCCCTTATTCCCAAGCCCGAAAAGTTGGCAATAGCGTTTATATCTCGGGCTGCTGCCCTTTCCATCATGAAGATGGCTCTGTCGTTGGTGCCGACATCACCACACAAACAAATCAAGTCATGAAAAACCTAAAAGCCGTTGTTGAAGCCGCGGGATATTCTATGGATGACGTGGTCAAAACCACCTGCTTCATCAGTGATATGAATAATTTCGTTACCTTTAATGGTGTCTATCAATCCTATTTCTCTGAAGGTATCTACCCCGCTCGTTCCTGTGTAGAAGTTTCTCGCCTTCCAAAAGACGTATTGATAGAAGTTGAAGCGATCGTTTTGAAGCAATAAACGCTAAATATAATAATTAAGGCGGATTTATGAATAAGTGGATAAGACTCAGTTTTCTCATTCTTGGTGCTGGTACTATTTTTAAATTATCCAGTATGAAAGATGTTTTTTACGTTCCTATGCAGCAAGATTGGGGACTAACAAATGCCCAAATTGGCTTTGGTTTTACGGTTTACACTATTGTTCAAACCATTGGTCTATTCTCATCACTATATATTGCAGATAGATTCTCGAAAAAAATCCTTCTACCCGTAGGGTTAATTGGGGTTGGGCTTTGTGGTGCATACTTATCCACTCTTCCGCCATTTACCGGTTATCTCATATCCTTTGCCGTCATGGCATTGTTTGCAGATGTTATTTATTGGCCAGTACTACTTAAAGCCGTACGCTTACTCGGTGATAAAAAAGAACAAGGCCGCCTATTTGGTTTCCTTGAGGCTGGACGCGGTATTGTAGACGTAATTATTGCTTCCGGTGCATTGTATGTCTTTGTCCTGTTCGGTGAAGGCAAAGAAGGTATGCAAGCTGGGTTAATGTTTTACACCATTGTGACCGTGGTTATTGGGGTTATCACTTATTTCATCGTTAGCGATGATGACAAAAAAGTTGCAGACAATTCATCAGAGGCAAATAAACAAGTTATTGAAGGGATAAAAAGCGTCATTAAATGTCCTAACTTATGGCTTGCATCGATGACTATTTTCTTTATCTATGCATCATATTGTGGATTAACTTACTTCATCCCATTCTTGAAAGATATCTATGCGTTACCCATTGCATTAGTGGGTGCCTACGGGATCATCAACCAATATGCTCTAAAAATGGTAGGAGGCCCTATTGGTGGTTTCTTATCGGACAAAGTATTTAAATCACCTACTAAGTTCTTACAGTTCACCTGCTTATTATCTGCCGTCGCAATGAGTTTATTCATGATGTTACCTCATGAAAATATGAATGTTTATCTCGGTATGGCGGCAACATTAGGCTTCGGAGCTATTATTTTTAGCCAGAGAGCTATTTTCTTCGCCCCGATGGAAGAAATTGGAACTAAACGTGAGTATGCAGGTTCTGCAATGGCATTTGCTTGTATTCTTGGTTATATGCCTGCGATGTTTGCTTACGCGATTTATGGCTCTTTCCTAGATAACTACCCTGGTATAACTGGCTATAACTTTGTTTTTGGCATGATGATCATGTTTAGCTTGTTAGGTTTCGTGACCGCTAAAATTTTAACTAAACGTATAAAACAACGCGAAATCAATGTAGCAACAGAAAATGAATAGAATTGACATTACAGGTGAAAAAATGAATAACATCGAAGCACAAAAAATTATTGATCGTATTGATTCAATGCCACTGTACCTCCACGCTTATGCCTTCCATTTAAACATGAGAAAAGAGCGTATTTTACCCGATGACTTATTAGAAATAGCGAAAAAGCATCATTTAACAGGCGCTAAGATTCATGTTGAAGATGGTGAAACTAAAGCCCTAAAAACCATGAGTGATGCACAATTAGAGGCTTTTGGACAAAAAGCAAAGGAATATAACCTCGATTTAAAAATTGAAACGAGTTCTTCTGCCGCCAATGCAATTGATGAAGCCGTACACATTGCACTAAAAACACGTGCTAGCTCTATTCGCTTTTACCCTCGCTACGAAGGTCATCTGCAAGATGTACTTAAAAAAGTCAAAGCTGATATCCAGTATATCAAAGAAACTTATGAGCACACGGGCCTGAAGTTTGTTATCGAGCAACATGAAGATCTAAAAAGCCATGAACTTAATCAATTAGTCGAAGACGCTGATTTTCCTAATTTTTCATTGCTGTTTGATTTCGGCAATATGTTCAATGCTAATGAACTACCGTTAGAAGCTTTTGATAAAATGAAAGGCAATATCACTCAGGTCCATATGAAAGATGCCGTTCGCCTTCCTGAAGGAAAAGGATTTGGTCACAAAGCGAGCCTTTCAGGTGAAGGCGAAGTACCTTTCAAAGAATTAGTCAAACAACTAATTTGCTTAGGTGATGAAAAACCACAAGTCATATCCTTTGGCTTAGAAGAAGAAGTTGACTATTACGCACCTGCTTTTCGCTTTGATGATGAAGGGGATAACCCATGGATCCCATATCGTGGCGCAAGTGAAACGCCAATGCCAACAGAAGGATTGGATGCACGGTTAGAAAAAGAGATGACCGATGCAATGAATCAACTGACTTTTGTGAGAAATATTGCTGAAGAATTAAAGCAAGAAGCTCTCACAATCCTCAATAAATAACAATTCTATGACTCAATAAAAATCCGATTTCATGATAAATGTTATCGGGTTTTTTATAATACCTTTATCTCTTTCAATGCGAGCGTAAAAAAAATTTTTCTTTCTGCATCTAAATCCATTTCCTTGTCGTCTCTATTAGTGACATTCAAATACCACAAGGAAATAACGATGAAAACATGTATTGCTACTTTGCTAAGCTTGTTTGCCTGTACTGCTATGGCGTCAGATATTTCAATCAAAGAAACCTCCCTCGGAAATGTTTACACCAATAACCAAGGTATGACTCTCTATTATTTTGATAATGATAAGCCGGATCACTCTGTTTGTTATGATGATTGTGAAAAATTATGGCCTCCATTATTGGTGACAGATGAAACTACCAAACTTTCTGGACTAACCAAAATTCAACGTAAAGATGGGAAAATACAATGGGCAATCAACCACCAGCCACTCTATTTATGGAGTAAAGATCAAAAGCCAGGAGATATAACAGGCGCTGGGGTCAAGAATATTTGGTCAATTGCTCGCGCAGATAATGTTCCAGTCGATGTTTATACAACAGAAAAAAGAAAGCTTTTAACGAATAAAGCGAAAATGACACTTTACACCTTCACTAAAGACAGTGATGGACTATCATCATGTAATGACGAATGTGCCATTAAATGGCCACCACTAGCTGCCCAAAAAGAGGATATAGCCAGCGCCCCGTTTAGTATTATTACGCGCAAAGATGGGTCTTACCAATGGGCTTATAAAAATAAGCCTTTATATACATGGATAAAAGACCAAAAACCTGGCGATATCACAGGGGATAATGTAGCCAATGCTTGGAACCTAGTCCCCCTGCCATAATGTTTATGAGGTATATGTGATCGCAGAAAACAATGAGCTACAAACGTTATTTTTAAAAATAAAACGTCAAGATAAACAAGCTTTTGAACGATTTTATAACCTAACTAATCGTAAGCTCTATGGATTGCTAATCAATATTGTGGCTGATCGCGAAATAGCCGCGGAATTGCTACATGAAGGCTATCTCAAGATTTGGTTTTCTGCGGATAATCACCATGTTATTTATCCATGGGCGTGGAGCTGCCAGCTGATGCGTAATTTAGCTATCGACTATGTTAGAAAACAGGGACGCAGCCCCGCCTTTGAAGAAATTGATATCTCACATGAAGTATTCACCCAAACAGATATAACTGATGAAACAGAAACATTAGCGCGTTGTTTTCATGAGCTAACTAAAGAAAAACAGCAAGCCATAAAATTAGCGTATATCCATGGTTACTCTCACGAAGAAATTGTTACGCGGTTATCCCATCCACTTGGAACAATTAAATCATGGATACGGCGGGGCTTAAAGGAGCTAAAACAATGCATCAACGCTTAACCCCTGCTCGTTATAGCCATCCTGTTATACGAGATCACCTCGTTAGCCAGTATGTTATTGGTACTTTATCTCGCCGAGTAAGCAAGCGCCTCGAATCAATCATGGCTACAGATGTAACTTGGGCTGAATTAGTGATGCAGTGGCATTCATACCTTGATGAGTTAGAACCAATGACTTTAGATAAGCCTCCTTCATGGGTATGGCGCGATATAAAAATGGTAATAGGCCAAGAGAAAAAGAAACCGTTTTATCACAATTTATTGCGTAACAAATGGTCTTTAATACCTCTAGCTTGTTCTGTATTCCTTTTTATATTTGCTAGTATGATGTTGTTAATGGTAGAGCCTCAAACATCAACACCTAGCTATGTCGCCACAATGTCATCAGCGGATAAAAATAATTATTTTATATTGATGGCATATAAAGGCAATAAACCGGGTAAATCTAGCCTTAAATTAGAGTGGAATAGCCAGTATCCACCTCTAGAAGCAGATATGGAAAAAGCCATGATTTGGGCAAAAAATAGAACGACGGGGAAAATTTCATTATTAGGGCATTTCAATGAACTACAGTCTGTTCGATTACTTACACCAACAGAATGGAAAATGATAAAAAATAGTAGTGAATTATTTATTACTAAAAATAATGATCCAAATAGCCTAATACTCTTTAAAGGCGCATGTATTGAGTTACTCAATACAGATAACTCATAGCTAAAGTTTAACTAATAAAAAAACCGGTACAGCAGCGTCTGCTGTACCGGTCATCTGTGGGATGACAAAATAGTCCTAAAATAAACTACGCTACAAGCCATATTTTTTGGCTCTACTTTAAAAATAAATGACAAAATAGATCTAAAATAAATTTTAAGCTTGCCATAATCTCGCACCCAATAAGTGACAAAATAGATCTAAAATGATATCAGGACATGGTTAAACATCTGTTTTAAATCAACTTTCCATGTCTATTGATGACGTAAAAAGGCTTTATAAAGCGGGCTTCATCCTGATTGACCCTGTTGGCGAAAATAAAGCTTCAGTCAGCCTGCCGAGGTACAAAGTTCTTATTTCGGCTTTAGAGATATTAATTTTTATGATCCTATATTTCTGGCCGGCAGTAATTTTTTCAGGGTTAACGAAAACTGAAGGCAATCTTAGTATGCTAGCGTTCGTTTTCGTAACCTCGCTTCTAGGTTTATCTCTAATTTATTTCCAGTACCAGAGAAATATTCTGCCAATCCTCATTTTAAGGAGGCATGGATTTAATTTGGGTGATCATTATGTATTACCGACGCCATAAGGCGTCGGTAATACGGTTAAAATGAATAACCAGATAACCATCTAAATAACTGTTCCTAACAGTACACGACAAAGCGAGTTTAATCTGCTTGTTTGCTCCCTTTAGCAAGGTAAGCCTTTAACTCATCACTCAGACCTTGACTTATAACGGGGTTGCGAAACGGGCTGTCAACAATCTCTTTATGTTCCTCTGGCTTTGGTATTTTAACTTCATGTTCAGTTTTAATTTTGCTTTCCAATTTGCCCAGTTTTTTACCCTTCAAAACCACTTTGTAATCTTCACTTCCGCGTCGGTAGGGTGAAAGCACCAGTGACTTTGGATTAGTGGCCAAATGCTTTAAAACATCCAGATTTTTTGGCACCTTAAGTGGTAGCCCCAAAGTGTATAAAGTTTTACCGCTGTAACCAATTACGACAAAGTAGTGTTCCGTTTTCATCGAAAGAGATAACCGTTGTAACTGCAGCCGTCGATTTACAACTTTTACTGTTGGCTCATTAACGTGTTTTACAAGGGCTGCTTTGTCTGGCCTTGCAGGAACGCCCACTGTGTTCATTTGAGGCTCTGTAGTAAGTGCCGCGTTGTTATCCTTACTCGTTGGAATGCTCGGCGGAGGAGTATTTAGTACTACAAAGTTTGTAAATACGCTTGTTTGCTTTAGGCCGCTACTTACGGCAACCTCTGCCTGAGCTTTTAGGGGGGTAACCATACCAAGTATCAGCGATTCGTTTACTGTTTTTTCATCAATTGCTAATAGTTTCACTTGTGCTGCTGACAGTTCAAAGCGAAGCGTTCCACCCTCAAAAGTCGCCAACACTCTAAGGCCGCCACTCGTTAAACGCACAGCCTGATTAAACAACATAGGCCGCCATTGAGATTTTTTGAGTTTTGGCTGAGCTCTCTTTGCTTTTATGTTGTTATGTGAGGCTGATTCATAACAGGGGTGCTTTGGCCATGGCGGCCCGAGCTGGTCAAACAGAACCTTTGCACCGTTAGGATGCTCGTAATAAAACACCTTTTGGCCGCATGTTCGGCATACATAATTGGGTGCAGTAAATGCACTGTAACTTTTAAACCCATCGTACTGCGTCGGCCTCGTGATTAAAGGCCGAGCAGGCGCACTTGCAGTAGGCTTAGCGTTTTCTATATACACCACTCTTCCATCTGGAAGGGTTCTAAATCCCATTTATGTCTTTCCTTATGACTTTGTTCCTTTTTAGCTTAATGCCCTTCGATGGGCAAGCAGAAATTTGGCTTGAGGCACCAGATGCAAGCACTGCCCCTTCAGATGGCTCATTATTTTGATTTACGCAGATTAGTTGGAATTTATTCAGCTACTGATATACTGTAATTATATACAGTTTTGAGGTTTATATGTCAGCAGTTTATCTCGGTGATGCCAGTGCCTGGCCTAAACGTAATATTCCACTATATGGCGACCCGGTAAAAGCTGGGTTTCCATCGCCTGCACTTTTCCCATATTGCTCTTTTTTGTCAATGTTCTGAAATCTATTAATAAATAACGAAAAAATAATAAGATAGTAAGATAAATCTCGTTCATACCTACTTTTACGGCGTTGACAACTATCACTCGGTCGAGTTTTTTCACTGATCCCCGCTGGGATCCCCTAATTGGTTGCCTTAGCGCTCATCCGAGCAAAGTTGAGTTAGGCTAGTTAACTAAATAATATAAATGGCCTTGTCCGACTCAGGCGAGACGGAACAACTTCGGTGGCCTCGATAAGCGCTGGCCCACTCCGAACCGTGAGAGTTTTTAAACAAACTGGTAAAGCAGACGCAATTCTCTTTCACTCGAAGCTGCTTTAAACCGCAGGTCGCGACCCATAACAGACGATAATTCTTTAATCGATATTCGTTTTGATGTATCATCGCGAGCAGGAAACACCTTTCTTTATATCTAGGAAAAAACTATCGTATGTACTCCAAATTTGTTGTTTTTGTATCGCTGTTAAGCAGCTTAACCCTCAGCATTCCTGCCAACTCTTCTCCAGACCTGATAGTCAACAGCATCAAAGAGGTAGAGCAAAACCTGGGTGCTAAAGTAGGAGTCTCAATCTACAGCGTTTCTGATGGTTACCTTTGGCATTACAACGGCGATTCACGTTTTCCGTTGATGAGCACCTTTAAACCTCTTGCATGTGCGAAATTGCTCCACGATGTTGAAACGGCGAAGCTGTCGATTGATCGATCTGTGAAGATTGAGGAACAAGACCTTATTACTTGGTCGCCGATAACAGAAAAGCTTGTTGGAGAGAGCTTTTCCCTCAAGCAGGCTTGCACGGCTGCATTGGTTATGAGTGACAACACAGCGGCTAATATAGTACTGGACGGTATTAGTGGCCCATCTGAATTGACCTTGTTCATGAAAGAACTCGGTGATGAAGTAACGCGACTGGATCGTATAGAGCCTCATTTAAATGAAGCGCGAAGCGGGGATGAGCGTGATACAACAACACCTAACGCGATTGTAAAAAGCCTCGGGAAACTGCTTTATGGCGAGAAACTCTCAAGTGGCTCTAAAGAACAATTAATTGAATGGATGGCTGGCAACAAGGTGTCCGATAGCTTGTTGCGTTCAGTGCTACCAGAGGGGTGGTCAATTGCTGATAGGTCGGGTGCTGGTGGTTTTGGGTCTAGGGGAATCACCGCTGCGATTTGGTCAAATGAACAGCAGCCATTAATTGTTGCGATATATCTCACCCAGACTGAAGCTTCGTTTGACGAGAGAAATAAAGCTATTGCCAAAATAGGTAGAGAAATTTTCGCTTCTTATAACTAAGGCAACTTGGCGGGTACTAAGCACCTCAGCATCATAAGATGAGAGGTGTTCTTTCAATCTTCCTTTATAGCGGCAGCTAAATCGCAGCTAAAGACATCGATCAGGCCGCTCCGTATGTCCGCATTGTGCCGACTCCGGTATATGCGCAGGAAAATCATCTAACGTCCGGTTCCGGAAATTTCAGTTGGCTCTGTTAAAGCAACAGTGAGCGTATGCCCTCTCCCCCTTTAACGCTGCTCCTCAGAGACGGCTATACGGTAGTTATCTGCGGCCGTAGTTGAGCAGTGTGGTCATTTAGCAGTATCTCGCGCTATAAAAAACTGTATGTATATACAGTTTTTTATAGTAGGCTTATCTTGTAGAGCAAGGTGAGTGAGATCTCTTTATGAGTCGGGTTTCCCCAAAAAGTTTTCCCCAAGGTATCATTACGAAAGGCCACACAGATAAGAATTTCCAGTTTCTGGTTCTGTCCGGTAATGTTTTGCTTCTAATTCAATCTCACCTTGCTAATTTACCGCCGTCCCAGCGGCGGAGCGCTAATAGGGCTGTGTTCTACTTCGAATGTTTCCTGTGGCTAATCAACCATCCACCTATCACAAGCACTCTAGACCTTCGAACAAATGCTTTTCTGAGCATTCAGCGCCTTTTCTATGGCGCGCTTTACTCAAACTGTTTTCTGGCTGCTGAAGTAAAATACTCAGGCAGACAGAGACTTGTCCGGTATTTCTTTAAACTCCTCGCTGAGCTGTCTAAATCGTCTCCTATCAATATTTTTGTATATTCAGACCTTACAGATAGCCAGGTCCGAGAATGCATCGCTCAGTTTGAAGCTATTGGGATTGACCCTGTACGAGCAGCCAAGCTCATGGGGTGGCAAGTCGCAGACAGAAGCGCGAACTCATTTCGATTAAAGATGGGAGCCATCTTCGATGTTTTTGGGCCTGATTTTACGATGGAATTACACCAGGAGAGTAAGAAGCACGCCTTGGCTCATAGTCATTATAGTAACTACGCTAATGTGGTCTCTCGATTTGATGATTTTCTGCGCTGGTATGACGATGATCCGATAGACAGACCTTCCTTAAACGCTCACGTGCTCCAAGATCCAGTCTTTGTATATCAGCTTTTCTGGAGCTTTCAGCGCTGGCATTTCGAAGGGTACTCCGAGCGGAGCCAAACCCAACCGACGGAACGGGTGTTGGCAAACCTTCAGCGCCAATGGATCAGAATCATCTGTTGGGCAAAGTCTGTTCTGGTTAGCGGAGGGCTTATGTGTTCCCCGCTTGGCGATGTGTGGCCCGAAGGGAGCAAAAAGCTCACTCGATTCCTCCATGAAGTAGGCCACCATCGATACGCTGATGGTGAATCCCTTGTATCACAAAAGCTTTTGACCCAGATCCCACTGTCTGTCACAGATAAGGAGGCAACGGAGCTTCTATTCAGACAGATCGAAGACGACTTCAATAAAGTCGTTCGGTGGGCTCGACGGGAGATTGATCACATAGCTCATCGTTTGAACGTTATTGATCAGGCCTGCGATCAAGGGGATCTGATAACGCTAGGTTCTCGAATATCTGCTCGGGCTTATGGCCAGCCTGTGATGGGGATGAACAGCCTTATCAGAACTGTAAAAGAAACCCACAACGGATTTGCAATCATCGACCACGCTATGCGCGGCCACTTGGTAAGCGCAACAGGGAGTTCTTTTTCAACATCGGAGTTAGCGGCGAATCTGGCTATGCCGACGAAGTATGCGATTGCTCCCATCGCTCTCTGGCTAGTAGCGCAGCATCCCGTTCTGACCGAGGCATCTCTATTGAAATGCGAGTTATTCGACCGAAACGGTAAGCGAACCGGCTTTGTTAAGACCGACTCTGGATCTGTGCTTGTTGTGAAGAAAAACCGGAAAGGGAAGCAACAGGAGGTTGTACTGAGCGACGACGCAGCTTCGGTGGTCGAGCTGCTTATCCAGATCACGGCCCCGGTTAGGCGCTATCTCAAGGAGAAAAGGGATGATGCCTGGCGACGATTGTTCATCGTCGCGGGTGGTCAGGGCTTTCAGGAACCTTACACTTTCACAAACCAGACCAGCTTCGCCAAGATCCTCCGGCAGAAAGCCTTTATACAAGCTCATAGCGCCGAGTTAGGAGACATGGTCTCCGTATTGTCGCTGGCCCGGATAAGGGCTACCGCAGGTGTTCTCGTCTACCTCAAGTCGTTAAGCATAGAGAAAATGGCAGAGTCACTAGGCAACTCGAAACGAGTCGCCATGAACCATTATCTGCCGCCTACCATCATGCAGTTTTTCCAAGAGCGGTGGGTCAGGATTTTCCAAAACGCGGTGATTGTCCACGCTATGAAGGACTCTCCTTATCTGCTTGATGCAACGGACTTTAGCAGCATGAGTGAGTTGGATATGTTTCTAGAGGCGCATGCCCTTCGAACGCCGCCTGAAGAACCCGAACAGCTGAGTAGTTCCTCTGAGCAAATATCTGGTTCGTCAGATCCAGAGATCGTTATTTCTATCGATGAAGGCGTTCTTGGTGTGCTCCTCTCGCTAAAAATGGCCGTTGAGCAAGCTGGCCCACGTGCGGCGGGAACGGCTGTGTACTGGAGCCAGTTCGCAGCGAAGATAGAGGCTCACATTGAATCTGATGGTTATCTAGATCCATATATCCGCGGTTGTCTAGTTAAGGCTAAGGGGATAGCGAATCCTCAACAGTTTGAGGGTCTAGTCTATGGATGATAGCAGCGCGCTACCTCGCGAATTGGACTTCATAACGCGATCAGTCGATGCGGATCTAGGACTATTCCGAAGCGCTGAATGGCTCAATTCGAAGTTCGATGACCCAGTATGGAGCGCTCGTTTTGCCGAAAATGGCAAGAGAGACACTGTTATTGATTTCAGGGTTAGGCTCGATGATGGGCTACTGCTCACCCACCCAAGACATCACAACCTTTTGGAAAGCATAAAGGCATATTTATGTCTGTCGTCCCATCCGTTGGCCACCGGAGGCAGCCAGCTTGCCCCGAAGACGGTACAGCAAAGGGTTCGTACGACCTTAGGTATCATCGACTACTTTCTCCTGAGAGCCGAGCATTTCCAACTGGCATCCCATCAGTTCAAGCTAATTACGCCGCATGACATAACTGAGTTCATGGCTGTGTTGGCTACTGATCAGTACGCTAAGAACAATCTCTACGCTGCGCGTGAAGAGCTACAGCGTTTCCTTCGCCTCAACAGCCATCAGGTTACGAAGCTGGAGACACAGTACGTTCTATCAAAGGTTCCTGGAATCGCTATTGTTGATGATGTAGATGAGAGCAACCTTGGCTTATCAGAGTCGGAGATTGTTGCGGCTAGGATTTTTCTGTGGATCAACGGAAACTACAAACGCATACCGATTAAGGCGGGTAGTCATGGGCATTCATTTTTTAGTCATCAAGTTTCTCCAAACAGTATCTACTCTGAAATTTATCATGAGCGAACTTTAGTGACGCCTAAATTCCGGGGGCTGGTGCTGGACGAGCTCCACTTTAGCCCATCCGAGAAGACCTTTAGAGAGTATCCCATGGTTTCGTCCATGGTTCTGTATGATGATCCACTTCCCTCTGAGGCTGGGGTTGATTTCTACCGACAATCGCTTAAACGGATGGAACTCCTTAAGCTCTGTGGGCTGGACCATATCAACCATCTTTCGCTAACAGCCTTGGATAATAGAGCTTTCCTCGGGCAACTTAAGATGAAGGGCACCGGGCGTTACCGGTCGCTGCCTCGGGACGTCGTATTTTCATCGTTTCGGAACGCAGTGGAGTTCTACTTAGATTTGGGTCAGGTCCTTATCGATGGTTATCTGGCCTTGGCGCGAGAGGCTGATGCACGTGGATGTGCCATCGGGGATTTGACCCAATCTGAAACGATAGAGCTGATCCCAAAGAGGTTGCGAGACATCGGAGTAAGTATCTGGGATCTCTCGGCAGATTTTCGCGGGCAGAACCGTGGAGGCGGTAGCGCTCTGTTTTTTAAGCGGTTCAGAGAGAATGAGGGACTGCTCCAGCTAATTGAGGTACTTTATGGTGCCATCTGGATAATACTCGCTGCGCTTAGTGCCAGACGTTCTGGAGAGCTTAGGGATCTTAAGGCAGATACCTGCCTTGTTAAGAAGTCCCATGGCTATTATTTACAGTTTGACTTGCGGAAACGGAACTTCGGCAAGACTCGTGAACAGGTCCTTCGTCCCATTCCCAATGTCGCGGCCCGGTGCATTCTGAGCTTGGGTGATCTTCGTCAGAAGCTCTCCTTGCTTAGTTCAGTTACGATTTCAGATAGGCTGTTCAGCAAGCCTCATTATCGCGAAGTTGGCCTGTCTGCGATGGGTTCAGTAGACGCGGCCAAGGTGCTAAACCGCTTTTCTGACTATTTCGAAGTCCAACAGGACGCTACTGGGCATCGTTATTACATTCGTACCCATCAACTTAGACGCTTCTTCGCTATGACATTCTTCTGGGCCGGCGGATTTGGCGGCCTAGACACACTTCGGTGGTTTTTGGGTCATACGAATGTCGAGCATGTTTATCACTACATCACAGAGACCGTTCCAGGAGAGGTGTTGCGAAGAATCGGTGCCGAATACGCATCTGATGCACTTCTCATAGGGCAGAGCAACACAGAAGATCTGGGTAATCTCCTACGTGAGCGTTACGGATTGTCATCATTTTCCATCATGCAGTCGGATGAAGTCGCAGACTATATCGAAGACCTAATGATGGAAGGGTTGCTAAAGATAGAGCCAGTCTTCTTCGACACACCGACAGGAAAGCGCCATGAGATCCTCTTTAAAATCACCGGAGAAAATTCATGAAGAAAGCATCACGGCAGGTGTCTGCTCAGCTTGAGATTAGCAACAGATCTGTTCTTTCTCGCGTTGAGTATCTCGAATCGATTATTCACTCACCCGCCGAGCATCAAGAAAACATAACACTTTTGATCGCTTTGAAGAGCCAAAGTGGACTTGCAAAGCTGGCGGTTAGCGAAGCTTTTATTTCTCCTATGTCTCTCAATACGCTTAAGAACAGAGCGAATGACATACTCCCTGGTGGGTTTACGACTATTGATCACCTGAGACGCCAGGCCGCAAAAGCTATTCACGATTCAACCGTAGTCAAGCCTTCATCGTCCTCTATAACCAAGCAGGACCTCAAAGATAAGATTAAGGCTCAGGAAAGGACCATCTCTCAGTTGTGGGATGAAATCGCACTGGTTACGAATGTTTTTAGAGAATCAGTAACACTCGCCCAACAGTTTGCCGAGAAATGCCCAGACCCGGCAGATCTGATCCTTTTCAAAAAGCGCCGTAGAGAGCTGCTTTTAATGTTCTCATTAAGCAAGCGGCCTCAGACGCCTTTACATGAGAGCCCGTCCAATGCCGAAGGATGAGAAACTCTATAATCTAACGAGCGATGTTTTCCGATTACCTTACGGGGTTGATCGAAATAGCCACGTCCTCAGCGTCAGAGCTGATAACATTCCGCTTCTCTGTTGGCCCGATGGCAGGCCGTGCACCGAGGCGAACCTATATATGCTGCACTGTTTTGAGCGTGGACTTTCCCGTAAGGAAGGCGGTGGGACACTTACTCAATATGCCAAGCTTCTTTCACACCTTATTCGCTTTTGCTTTAACAACAACTACTCATTCATAGGGTTGACTGATTCTCGCTTTTCACTATTCATCAGAACGCTCCAAGGAGAAATGGATCCACGAAAACCAGAGCAGAGAAAACGGAGAGCAGCCCATGTGGCAAACATAGGGAGAACCTGCCTCGGCTTTTTAGGATTCGTTGGAGAACTCTATCTAGAACCGTCGTTCGTCGGCGCCGCAGGAACGATCAGGGCTGAGACGAAGGAGTTCAAGCTGGCTGGTCAGAGAAAGCAGATAGTCCATACCTATTGGCATCACCATTCCTTTCCTAACCCCGAGCCTCCAACACGGCGCTTACCTATCAATTCTACAAATATCGCAAAACTGATCGAAGTGATTCCGGATGTGAGCACGACGACCTATCAGAGAAGACGGCGTTTCATTCTGGTCAAGCTTTTGGAGATTACTGGGGCAAGGCGAGTTGAGATCGCGAACATCAGAGTCGAAGACATCTATAACGCGAGGAAGATGAAGCAAGAGCCTGTTCTCAAGGTCTTCACCGCCAAGCGCTCGGGAGGAAGGGAAGAGTACAGATACTTGCCGGTTTCCAAAATGGACCTTGAATTGATCGTAAATTTCATCGAAAAGTTCCGACACCGGATCATTAAGAAGACCATCGGTAGCGCTAGTGACTTGGGCTATCTGCTGATTTCGGAAAGTAGTGGACTAAGGCTCGCTACCGAGACGCTGACGAATGAACTACTGCTGCTTGCCAAGGCTGCCAAGATCGAAGAGCAAGCCTGCGCACACATGTTCCGGCATAGATTCATTACCAAGCTTTTTGTGGCTTTGATTGAGCAACATGAATTCGAAAATGGGGACGATTTTCGGCGTGCTCTCCTGGATGGTGAGACCCTCAAGAGAAAGGTTCAAGAGTACACGGGGCATACTTCGATCAGTAGTCTTGAACCGTATATTCACTTGGCTTTCGAGGAAGTGGCGAGGTTTGGAAGTACCTTAGACCTGATTAAAGCAAAGCTTGCCGTTGAATCGCTACGGTCCAATCTCAAGGACATTGCTATCGAACTCAGACACGGCAGGAGTCCTACTGAATTGAGCGCCCTCCTCCGCGACTATATCGACTTGGCGCTGGAGGAACTCAGTAGCGCCTCAATTTCTACAGAGAGCTGACAAGATATGGGCAGAATGAGTTCATATGGGAATCCAGCGCAAGACTATGTCGAGCGCACACTCGATTTAAATGAGCTATGCATCCGCCACCCTAATGCGACTTTCTTCGTACGTGTTAAAGGTGATTCCATGATTGAAGCCGGCATTTATGACGGCGACGTATTAGTGGTAGACCGATCTATTGATGCCGAGCATGGCGATATCGTGGTTGCTGCTGTTGGTGGTGAGTTTACGGTGAAAGAGTTTTGCACGCGCCCGTCGTTGGCTTTACTGCCCCGAAACCCAGCTTACAAACCGATACGGCCACGGAATGGCGAAGAGCTGAGCATTTTTGGCGTGGTGACTAACGTTATCCGGCAAATGAAACGCAAATGAGCCAGCCCATCTACGCCTTGGTAGACTGCAATAACTTTTACGCCAGCTGCGAAAAGCTGTTCCGTCCAGACTTGGCTGATACACCTGTTGTTGTGCTGTCTAACAACGATGGATGTATTGTCGCTCGCTCGAGAGAAGCCAAAAAACTAGGCATTAAAATGGGCGTACCGGTATTTCAGGTGCGTGAGCTGATGCAAAAGCGCGGCGTAGTGGCCTTCTCATCTAACTATGCGCTTTATGCGGATATGTCGCAGCGGGTGATGAGTACATTGGAAAGCCTAGCGCCCCGGGTTGAGGTTTATTCCATCGACGAGTCCTTTCTTGATTTAACCGGGGTAGATTTCAGCCAAAACCTGACGGAATTTGGTTTAACGGTAAGGCAAATAGTGCAAAAGTGTACCGGCATTACCGTATGTGTTGGCATAGCGCCAACCAAGACATTGGCAAAACTGGCAAACCATGCAGCCAAGACCTGGCAGAAAACCCGAGGTGTAGTCGATTTAACCAGTAAAGAACGCCAGCGCAAGCTGCTAGCATTACTGCCAGTGGATGAGGTCTGGGGTATAGGCGGCAAGCTAACAAAACGCCTACAGCAGTTGGGCATCGACACCGCTTTGCAGCTGGCTGATGCTGACCCTAAGTTTATTCGGCAACATTTCTCGGTTGTGGTAGAGCGCACAGTGCGTGAACTTAATGGCGAGTCGTGTATTGCACTGGAAGAAATGGCGCCAACAAAAAAACAGATTGTCAGTAGCCGGGCTTTTGGTGAACGCATCACCGATAAACAGCAAATGCGCGAAGCTATAAGTGAGTACATTAGCCGCGCCTGTAAAAAGCTTCGTCAGGAGCAGCAAGAAGCTAAGTACTTAACCGTGTTTCTGCGTACCAGCCCCTTTAGCGACAAAGATGCACCTTACAGCGCCAGTAAAAGCATCGAACTTGATAACCCCACTAGCGATACCCGTGCTTTCCTTGCCAAGGCTATGCAGTTATTAGACGGCCTCTGGCTGGATGGATACCGCTACGCCAAAGCCGGCGTGATGCTGTCAGACTTTTACGACCCGGGCGTATATCAACCTGGACTTTTTGATGAGCCGCTCATTAAAAGAGAATCAGACCAGCAGTTAATGCAGCTGATAGATAATTTAAACGCCAAACATGGAAAGACCATCTGGTTTGCCAGCCAAGGTACCAAGCAGGATTGGAGCATGAAGCGTGAATTACTGTCGCCGGCATACACCACCAACTGGCAGGAGTTACCTGTGGCGAAGTAAAGCAGCACATAGTCAAATACCGATGTGAAACCATGCTCATTTAAACTTAAAATCGAATTGTCATTACAGACCGGGACCAGGAAACTGGAGTAGTGATGCCGGAGCAACGTTCCCCCAGCCTGTGAGCGGGATAAAAAGGCGACCCGGATTTACGCCTTTAAAACAACCCACCTGACAAACGTGGTAAAGGTATGCACATGCAACATAATCAAGCTTATTCAAAAGCACAGCTCGAGCAGGAGCTAAATGCATTTTTTGGTAATGACACCGCCAAGATAAATCAGTGGCTTGATACGCCTATTCCTGGGCTAGACGGCCAATATCCACGTAGCATGCTTGCAGCAGACGATAAACGTGCTGAGCTTTTTCAGGTGCTGGAAGAAATGAAGTTTGGGGATTTGGTTTAAAGTCCGCTTTGAGCGAAAAGCAGAGATTCAGCACCTCAACACAATCCGCATGCGAATGACCGCTTTTACCGCAAAACCGGACATGAAGCCCGGTTTA
This sequence comes from Providencia rettgeri, assembly GCF_023205015.1. Classification (NCBI taxonomy): domain Bacteria; kingdom Pseudomonadati; phylum Pseudomonadota; class Gammaproteobacteria; order Enterobacterales; family Morganellaceae; genus Providencia; species Providencia rettgeri. Next base: position 50,591 of record NZ_CP096258.1, read on the forward strand.
TTTAAAACGAAATTATCGGTCTATAGGGCTAATTGTCCCTGATGAATGTTGACCGATGACATGTGTATATATTTGAGTTGTCTTCAAATCCGTATGCCCTAACAGCTCTTGAACTGTACGAATGTCTGTTCCCGCTTTTAAAAGCTGCGTTGCGAAAGAGTGCCTGAATGTGTGTGCGGTAACGTGTTTCTGAACACCTGACCGTATAACAGCGCTCCTTAATTTCTTTGTTAGGGACGTCCAATGCAAGTGATGGCGGCAAACATATCCATCCACTGGATGCTTACACCTGACAGATGATGGGAATATAAATTGCCACTTAAAATCAGAAATTGCGTAAGGGTATTTTCGAGCGAGCCCTGGCGGGAGACTTGTTTTACCCTCACCTTCGCAAAGATCCTTTTCGTGAAGATCACGAACCTTTTCAATATGCAATTTAAGGGGTTCAACAAGCTTTTCAGGTAACATCGTGACTCGATCTTTACCGCCTTTGCCACGAAATACATAGACATTCCTTGACTCAAAATCGATATCTTTAACCCTTAGCATTAATAGTTCTGCTTTCCTTAGCCCACAACCATATAAAAGCGAAAACATCAGTTTATAGCTACCGGATAGCTGATTGATGATACTCATTGCTTCGTTATGAGATAAGACGGATGGAACCCGTTTAGGTGCGCGTGCTTTTATCGTATCAGGTAGTAAAGTAAGTTCTCTCTGAAGTATATGTTTATACATGAAGACGATAGCGCAAAGCGCCAAGTTTTGAGTAGACGCCGTAACTTGTCGGTTTACGGCTAAATATGTCAAAAAATTAGTTACCTCTTGTTCCCCCATGTTCTTAGGATGCTGTTTTTTGTTAAACAAAATGAAGCGTTTTATCCAAAGTAAATAGGTTTTTTCAGTCTGAATTGAGTAATGCTTGGTTCGCATAACCTGTCTGATGCTTTCAAGGAAAGGTGAACGAGTCATGTAAGCTCCTTTGTTGATTATCGAGTGTGTTACTGAGACTTCTCAGTAACACCTGATGATAAGGAGGCTAAACCAAGATAAGGCATTGATATTAATAATATTACCCCGTTTTGGGGTGGAGACATTACTGAGAAGTCTCAGTAATGTCGTAAATTAAAAGTAAATTAAGTCCTTAACTAGCTTCTTAAGTTATTGATCTTCAGTAAACTCATAGGTATAAATTTGTTTTGCCTTTCGGATGTTACTGAGAGGTCTACATAATAACTGTTAAGTAATCATTAGTAGGAAGAATGAACATAATGAAAGGAAAGTGTTTGTGTGAAACTGTCGAGTACGAAGTCACAGGCTCGCTCGGCCCAATCTACAACTGTCACTGTTCAAAATGCAGGCGCTGGCATGGTTCGGCCTTTAGAACTCGGGCATCTATCAATAAAAACCAGTTCAAATGGCTAAACGGCTCTGAAAACTTGTCCTCGTATAAATCATCTGAAAATGTTACAAAGTTTTTTTGCAAAACCTGCGGCTCGCCTTTAATTAGCACATATGAAAACAAGCCTGACATTTTAGGTATTCCTCTGGGTGGCATAGAAGGAATTACCGAGGCCAATATTGAGGCGCATATTTTCGTAAGTTCAAAAGCAACATGGCACAAAATTACTGACTCTGTACCACAATTTGAAAATTGGCCTGGGTCTGAGGAAGCAGTTAGAAAAACAAATACTTAACAAGGCGTTGCAGCACCGTTACGGCTTCGCCTCCACTGGACAGTTTGTAAGTTGCGCTTTTGTGGTTTTGCTTCGCAAAAGTATTCCACAACGCACAACTTACAAACTGCCGCTGAACTTGGCGTTAAATGTATGACTATGGAACGCACATTTTTCTATTACGAAAGAACGAGAGCGCAGCAGGCAAAAGTTCTTGCTTTCAATATGCTATTTTTACCGTTTATTTTTTGGCTGTTTTTGTTGCTAATCCCAAAATCAGAACCTATTTATAATGAATTTGTGCTCTACACGAAATATATCGTAGTGTTGGCAGAGCTTGGGTTGCTGTCCATGGTGGCCTGGTTTCTTACCCATCCGGCAAAATTCTATATCAAGCTTACAAATTCTGAGTTCAGTTCATTTCATCCAACTTTTAAAGAATGGACGTTCTCAGTTAATCCGCAGGAAGTAGTTTCAATCGAGCACAGGACAGATATCGGAGCGAACTCAAGTTTCATTTCAGTAATAATGAATAATGGCAATTCGGTTTTATTGAGCCCAAACTACCCATATAATCGTAGCGAACTGTATGAGGCTTTGCGGTTGGCAAATCCAAATATAAAAACGCCTGAAAATACTTGGTCATTTCCTTATAAAAAGTAGTATCAAATAAAACATTTAACAAGGCGGTCAAACATCGTTCCGCTTCGCTCCACTGGACAGAAATTAAGTAGGTTTTTTGTGGCTTTACTTCGTAAAATGTTTCCACAAAAAAACCTACTTAATTTCTGCCGTTTACCGCAACGTTCTGCTAACACCTAAAAGCGGACTTTACAGCCTTAAAGTTGGAATGTCTGCAATTGGCACAAAGCCACTATTCGATACAGTGGTACTTTTAGTGAATTAGGTGGTGCTGTCAGTTTGCAACGAGTGGTGCAACCGACTTGCAAATAGGTGGTGTATTAAATGGAATTAACCACCCACCCTCTATGGTGTAGAAAATCTGGCTATCGCGCCCGGCTACAGGTCACAAAGCTAGTCTGAATAAAAATTCACAGTCATGAAAGATCAACTTTTAGTCAAATTTGATTTCTGATTAGGTGTAATGTGATGCCCCTCATTGCGAAAAGGGCATTTAATTAATCTGCTAAAAAAACACTACTTGTGTTGATTAAATGTCAAGCTAAAGTTGTTTCATCGCTTTTGATGCAAAAAAAATAATGTAGGTATAATTTAACGTGGGAGCATTGCCGGTGTTCTCGAGTGAAATTGGCGAAGCCATTGAGTGCCGGGTTAACCACTGGATAGATAATTTTCCTTTTATCTCGTAAAGCGGGCGCCAATTTGATGCACTTATAAAACCATCAAATTAATGCGATAAACACTGTGTAAAGCGTTGCGCCCAACTCTCAATCGACTCAACCGGAATGTTTCCAGCCTCTGCCCCTTGGTGCTTGGGGTGATTAATGCCGATGTGACAGTTTTCACCAAACAAACCATCCAATAACTCGTTAGGCCAAGATATTGATTTTGCGACCACACCTTTGCGGATAAGAGTGAAATGCTCGATCCAATCCCGTGCATCTGAGCCAAAAATCACTTTGGTTGAGAGCATTTTGATACCATCTGAGGTATCAACTTCTAACAGCACTACATCAGTCTGCATGTAACGAAGCCGAACGGCCTTAATCGCCCTTTGTGTGCCATTCTCCAGAAGGTGTTGTTTGCTGCGGCCGACCTTAGGCAATGGTAGTGTTTCTTCATGAAGAATTCGGCATTTATGTTTGAACTTTAAAACCTGCAGCATTCGATCGAAACTCTTGAAACGACTTGCAAATTGTCGCTCTCGGTCCGTAACGTCCTCTTTGCCACCAACATCTGCCGCAGGCAAGCTGCCGCCTTGATGAGGTTCTCCCGTGCTCACGTCCCTGCCTGCCTCTTTTTCGGCAAGTTCATCAAAAATCAGATTTGGGCGTTCTTTAACCACTTCCTGTTTGTAAACCCTGCTGGGCTTTGTAAAGCGGCACCAGGTTAAGTCTCCTTCTAGCATCAATGTTTCATTTTCATCAGAAGCGGATTGTTCGTCATCAATTTCAAACTCTTCGTCAGTTTGTTGCCAGGCGGTACCGCCAGAGCCACTGCGAGCTTTGCTGTCAGTTTGCTTGTTGTTGACAAAATCCGGATGAATGAACGCAACGCTCTCTGGCAAATTGACGTCAAAATCAATCCCGACAATTTCTTCCACTAAATAATGGCTTTTACCGGTGTTGTACCTACCGCGAACATGTAATTTCCAGTTTGTCATCGTAGGTGGCGTAAAGCTAAAACGCCAGCTCTCCAAACGATCTCTGAACTCACGCGTTTCTTGATAGCGTTGGAAGATGCTTTGGTAAGAGGCCATTGCCTGAGGATCTGTCAGTAGCCATGCCAAAAGTTGCTTAGTGCCACTTTGATCAAACGCAGATTTTGGAAAAGTACTGGTTTGTAGCACATGAATATTGACATGATTTTGTTCAGGTACGGGTTGAACATCAAATTCTAAGGGTAAGGTGGCACTGCTCAAACATGCCCGACAGAGATAGGAATTGACCAAGAAAATAGCCCTGGCAAGTTCAAGCTGTGGTATAACAATCCAATCGTCTTTGTTACCCCAACAGCAGAAAGCATTCTGAATTCCATCTTTATCTCGGATTGACTTAAAGCTGCTGATCTCTGGGAAATCAGCCAATTTTGCTTCGATAAGCTTATAGCCAGGTTCAAATGTGATTACTCTGTCTATACGGCGCGATTGTTTTTTCTGACTATTCGGCAGCTTCCCTCGGCTAAGTAGGGGTAAATTCGATAATCTGGCATGTTTTTTATCTTGCGTAGGCCAGCACCAAACGGCAATTGACCATTCAGGCACATTGTTGTACCGAAAGAAATCCCCGATATGAACTATAGTAGCGTCCTTGCCAAATCCTTTGATGCTCGTCACTCAATCTCCTAGGAAAATAAACGTAATTCAGCCAAAACACGTTTGCTGTCAGCGGTTAACCGTTCCTTACTTAGCCCTGCTTGACGCAAAATAACCCAACTTTTTAGTTGGCTAGTTTCTCGGTAAGCCTGGATACAGGCATTACTTAATCGCCTCAACTGATATTCGGTAATGGTTTCGGAATATCGCTGCAAAAACGTATGAACCAATGGCAGTTTGTTCAAGTTTTTTTCAACAGTGCTTTTATTCTTCAGCTGCGATAAAAGGTAGTTTGCTGACAAGCGTGGTACAGAATAGTCTATTTCACTTGCCCGAAACCAACGAAGCAAACGCCTCACAAGCATTAGATCACGTTTATGCCAATCAGATTTCAGCTGGGGGTTGGGTTTTCTCTGATGGTATTCTGCATTAAATTGAAGCAGCCAAGTTCTATCATTTCGATAAAGCCAAGCATATAACGCCTTACCTTTGCCGAATTCACGCGCTGCGGTTACCCCCATCTCTAATACGGCTTGCTGCCAAAGCTGGCGTTTGCGCAGTAAATCCTGATTATTTACCTTCTGTTGCTCGGTTGTACTGCAAAAAAATTTATTGTTTGGCTTAATTTTGTAAACCAGTGCCACAATTTCTTTTGTGGATAAATCGGGAATTAATGCCCTCCAAACTAAGGCATGCTCTAAGTAACTAAAGGCCTTTCGATGTTTGCGGAAAATACTTTTTAGCCAGCAAGAATCTCTCGAGGGATTGATTTGCAGACGCAGTTGCTCAAAGGTTTTATGATGGAATGCATCACTGATTCTTGAATAAACGTCATCGTGCTTAATGTGCTTGCCCCTGCACAAGCGAAGGTCTAAAGCTAGATCATGGTAGAAAGTTGTCCATTGTGAAAAGCTTGGCGAATATTCTGGCTCCATCGCTATGAGTTGTCTGGCGTATTTCGCTAAGTGCATTAAATCCGAATTGATAGGCACATCATTCATCAAATTTGGAATTTTAACATTTAACGCATGAAATTGATGACGCTGTTCAGTTGTGCCAACTGCAAATAGATGAAGAGCTCCATGCTCAGGACAAAGATTCAAACCTGGGAAAAACCAATTACGCTGCCAGAAAGTCTCGCCATACTGTTGGGACTGAACTTTTAAACATTCTGAGCAGTAACGCAAACGGTTATCGGTCTTAACCCTTGATGCGGCAACCCCAAGTAACAAGTGCACTGCGCCTTGTGAACGTCCAGCCATCAATTGCATAGCGCGTACTCTGTGAAGCTCTGTTACAAATGGCGCATAAAGTGGAAACATTGTGTGCCTATAAATCAACTCCTCTAACGAGAAGCGTCCAGTGTTTTTTAACTGTTCCGATAATGACTGTAAATGGCAGGGTAAATCTAACGTGGCAATCACTTTGCGGTTGTTAAAAATCTCGTCCAGTAGCTGCTTGGGGCTTGTAATACCATGATAAATGCTGGCACGCGCCACTGTGCTATATATCAGCTCATTCGGATATGGCACAGGGAAATTATGCATGGTATTACCCAGCCAAATTCAGCACGGACGTTAAATCTAACAGCATCCCCTGTTTGTTGAGTGCTTTGTGGACGTCGGTTGAGTTCTTGCACTGCGACTTGATAAAACGAAGGTCGTCTGATGGCAACTCATCCCAGCTATTGGGTTTGATAACCGTTGACTTTTCTTTGTTTTTTGAGCTTTTTCCCTTCATTGAAGTATTGCTGTTAGCGCCTGATGACATCCAATTCGAGACAATTGGTAATAGTTGAACCATGGTCAGCTGCGGATTTTCTGCAAAAGCTTTTCGTACTGTGGGCACTAACAGGTTGGAGTCATAAACATCTTTAAGCAACAAATACAACCGTCTTTCATCCTCAGTTGCAAGCTGCTGAAGAGCCTTTTCTTCGGTCGTTTTCTCTTTAATAGCAGCAATATCTTGCTGTAATTGGATAAGCCGCTTATCCATCTCAGGAACCATTAAATCTGAGTACTGTGCGATTTTCTCCGGTATGCCTGAACGAAGCGCCGCAAGCATAGGGTGTACCGGTATGAGCTCATCTTCATATACCTGACGCAACAATCCCTCCGTGATGCGTTCTTTGCCAATTGCAAGTGCGCGCAGTTGCGCCAATACAAACAGCTTTACCACGATATCCATCACGCCTTGGCTCAAGTCGTACCATACCGCGCGAATGTTTTCGGTCAGTAGCACATCTCGATTTTGCAGTAGCTGCAGCTTCCAGAGGTTGTTGGTAAAGGCAACCCACTCTTGATTGAGTTGCTCGGGTCGCCCTTGAGCCATTGGTTCCCAAAAAATGGCACCAAGGCCAGCACCTCTGCGAGCAGAACGCAAATCTGCTTCAAAAATGTCTCTCGCTTTTGGCGTACCAATCAACATGACCGGCACACCTATGGTATTGACCATGGTGACAAAGAAATTCAACATTTCTTGCGAGCCACCTGACTTTGACCGGCTAAGATGCTGAATTTCATCAATCACCAACAATCCCAGCGCATGCGTGTTGGCAATTTGGGCCATTAACGCCAACATAGTTTCGATACCATGTCGCTTAAGGCCATATCTTTTCTCGTAATTTGCCCCCAGCGCCTTATCGAGTGCCCGGAAAAAATTCAGGCAAATCTCTTTGAGTGAGCCATTATGTGAACAGTCAACTTTCAGGTAAACCACTTGCTCGAGGTTGAGCTGCGAGTGATAAATAACCTGAGGGTAGGTCTGTAAAATCCGTTCCAATGACGTAGTTTTACCACTGCCAGAGCAACCAATTAACAACATACTTTGTGCAGTAGATTTTGCCTCTTCAAATCTGAAGGTTGTCAAATCACCAGTCTGAACTCTTTCATACCCGTTTTGTAAATGTCGCTGCAAATCGCCAGTTTTTGGATTTCGGCCAACATAGCCGCCTCGGATCATCAATGAAACCCTTTCGCTTAACAGCATATGTCCGCCAAGTGGTTGAAAGAACTCATCGGAAATCCGACAAATATTGTGGGCGCGCGTAACTCTGGTTTTTTGTAAATCGTCTGACTGAAAGCGCATGCTTGAGCGCAGTGCCGCGGCACTATCGAACGATTCTTGTAGCGGTGGCAATGCTTCGATAAACGGATTGCCGGCATAAGCGGCAACACCAGTATCACGATATATTGCGGATATTTTTGAGGCAGTCATTCCTAGCTCTCTTCGTTATCTTCAAATAGCCCAGGTACAAAGGTTGGCAAGCTATAATCTTCTTCAACAGGTTTTAGTGCCACTACATCGGCAAGCGGTTTTTCTTTTTCAACAATTACAGGACGAACACGTTGCAGCCGCTCTGCATCCCTTGCCGCTTTTTTATTGGGTCTGATCTGTTGAATACGTGCACGATTACTCTCAGAAGTGACTGGTGATTGCTTGGTTGCTGTTGAAATTTTTTCCTGAATAAAAGCGTCTAATTCACGACGCTTCACATCTGCAACAAACTTTGCATTAGCTTTGTGGTGCTTTTCAGCCGCCTGTGTTTCCCAAACTTGCCAGAAACTCAGCCCACGAAATTGACGACTTTTATCCGTTAACAAACATTCCCAATAAACTCGGCTGCCGGATTGTGGAAAAAGATAAATCCTATCTGCGCAACCTGGTTCATAAGCCGCTTCCAGTGAGTCTGGCCGGTAAATTTCCGTGCTACGGTGTAACCAGCCTTCTTTGAGTAACTCAGAACTGGAATAAAACATTTCAAACAATCTCACACCAAACGGCGAAATCGTAACCTTTGCACGCGGTAATAAGGCGATTTGAAGAGGCTTAGCTTCAATCTGGCGCAAGCTGCCCATTCGATGTTGCATTCCCCATTTCCATAGCTCTATGGGTATTGACGGAATGTCAGCCGGTAGATCTTCATCACGGTCATATTTATCAAGAACATGGTAGTTGTTCCGAAATAGGATGGTCCGCAGGATAATTTGAGCAAAATCGGTAATCGACATCACTGCATCAAGGCGATAATCTCGTTCACCATGCTTTTTTATCCGATTGCCTTCGACGGCTCCAGGCGCATAAGGTTTAAATTCTGCTTGTAAAGTCCTGAAACAGCTTTCAACGATGCCTTTAGCATCGCCGCGGCGCGGTGGAGCACTTTCGATACGAACGTTAAATCCAGCAATCAGAGCATCAACCTGATGACTCATCATCTCCCCACGGTCTGCCAAGATGACATCTGGCAAACCGACGCATGGCCACTCTTCAAAGTTGATCTCAATACCAAGTTCACTACAGGCCTTAGTTTTGTCGATGCACGCATTCACAATCGCCTGCATGGCAACGACATAAGACGGATTGTCAAAACCAAGATAAAAGCCTGCAATCATTCGGCTAAATACATCGATCACAATATAAACCGTTGGACGTCCAATAATCTTGCTACGGTCTTTATCATCAACCAGATAGATATCTGCAATGGTGGCATCAATTTCATAACGACTGCCAGGACCAAGTGCATGTGCTGTTGCGGTGCTTGAAAGCGGGCGGATATCTTTTTTATAAATTCCTGGGTCTGTTCTGGCGATTAGGCGTTCAGACTGTTTATATTCCCGATTGTAAAAGTAGCGAAACTGTCTAATCGTTGGCCTATCCGAGACTGAAATATTGGGAAAGTACTGCTCAAACAAATCCGCAAAACGACGATAGGCAACGGTCGTTTTTTCTGCATTTTTATTCAGCAAATGTTTCTCAATGGCGATTCTGAATAAACGTTCAATATCGGGGGTTACTTTCATCCCCTCGCCGTCACCATATTGACGAACACGCCCAATTTTTTTCTGGCCACTCGCCGCTCTACTTTTTCCTGGCGCTCCACTTTTCTTGTAGTCTGGCAGCAATGAATTCGGATTCTGCCCGCGCTGCCAGTAGCGACGTAACAACTTATAAATTGTAGCGATTGAAGCGATCCCTGACTGACGAACTACCTCAACTCGCTGAGCACGAACTTTAGGGTCAAAGCATTTTGTATCCACAATAATCGGTGTAATCGCACTCAACCCCAGTTCCCGTTTTTTGTAAGCAACGGAGCCGAATGCAGGCTCATCCAAATAATTTGCTTCAAAGGGATCGTCATGCCGAAATAAACGCGAATCATCGATGAAACTGTTTAAAGTCAATTCATGAACGTATTCAGGCTGTGCAGTCTCTGATTCAAGACAGATCCAAACAACTTCACCAGGTAACACCAGTAAAATGCGGTAAAGTTTGCCGTCAAACTTCACGACCTCATTGGTTTGCCACATGCAGTAAATCCTCTATATCACTGAATGGACAAAAAACTAGATCTGAGGCTGTGAGCACTCTGTAAGCTTGATGCATGTTAAATTTTAAATAGCCGTTCGCGATTAACGTTCTTACATCTCGAAGTGTTTGTCCAAGTTCCAAATCATAAGCGGTATCCATTTGCTTACATACATCAATCATTTTTGACTGGGGCGATTTACTAAAGGCACTTTGAAGGATAGGCAACTGTTGAATCAGCTCCACATCAATAAAGCCATCTGATTTCGTCGGGTACAACCAACTGATATTTTGTTTGATGACTGGGTCAATTTCATGCTCCGTCACTAAAAACCATGGGATTTGCTTCGATAGCCAATAACGACGCTCGATTTCAAGTTTTTCAATAATATTCGTATCATTGAACGACTCAGATGATTTCACCTGTACAGCAAACTGCCGGTGAGGGCCAATACGAGAATCAACGAGGAAATCGGATGACATCACCTGATCTACAGCGCGTATGCTGGGATGCCTCAGACCATTGTCTTTAGCTATTGCTTGAGTTTCATCTCTTCGTAGCGGGAATTGCTCTCTAATATCAACGATATGAGATGCCCACTCAAACACTAAAAACGCTGCCAGTTCTAGATCTGACAATAAATGATGAATTCTGCCGGTTTTATGTGAATACACTCGGTGCGAGCGGCCTTCGGAGGGAACATCTTGTACATAAAGCCAAGGCGTGTACTTTTTACCAACTCCTTGGCCACGACCGTCTTTAATTCGACGCGCAATTTGAAGTTCAGAGAGAGATTGCTGAGATCTGCCCATAAAAAAATCCAGTATGCTTTTTAATCAGCATAACTGGACTTTTTCATTTTACAAATATTTTGTCTATTTTAGATCTATTTTGTCTTGCTTTAGATCTATTTTGTCCACTTTAGAACTATTTTGTCATCCCACATCATCAATATTAAATCAGTATGTGATTACTCAACTGTCACCGACTTCGCCAAGTTACGAGGCTGGTCAACGTCTGTACCTTTAATCAATGCAACGTGATAAGACAACAGTTGCAGAGGAACAGTGTAGAAAATTGGTGCGATCAGCTCTTCAACATGGGGCAGTGAAACAATTTTCATATTTTCACTGGCTTCAAAGCCTGCATCTTGGTCAGCGAATACATACAGCAAACCACCACGCGCACGGACTTCCTCAATGTTCGATTTGAGTTTTTCTAACAGCTCATTGTTAGGTGCAACGATGATAACAGGCATGTCAGCATCAATTAGCGCTAATGGGCCATGCTTTAATTCACCCGCGGCATACGCTTCTGCGTGAATGTAAGAAATCTCTTTTAATTTCAGAGCCCCTTCAACGGCAATAGGGAATTGATCACCGCGCCCTAAGAATAACGCGTGGTGTTTATCAGAGAAATCTTCTGCCAATGCCTCGATAACTTTATCTTGCGATAACATGCTTTCAATACGAGCCGGTAGCGCATGTAGAGCGTGAGAAATGTTTTCTTCGAGCTCAGGGTTAGCACCTTTCAAGCGGCCCATATACGCAACTAACATCAATAAGACGGTTAACTGCGTGGTAAATGCTTTAGTGGATGCCACACCAATTTCGGCTCCTGCCTTGGTCATCAGGGCAAATTCAGATTCACGTACCAGTGAAGAACCTGCCACGTTACATACCGCTAAAGATGTCAAATAGCCTAATTCTTTTGATAAACGAAGAGCGGCCAGTGTATCTGCGGTTTCACCTGATTGAGACAACGTAATCATCAGGCTGTTTTTACGGTGTGCGGGGTTACGGTAGCGATACTCAGAAGCAATTTCTACATCACAAGGAATACCGGCTAAAGATTCAAACCAATAACGTGCAACCATTCCCGCATTGTAGGATGTCCCGCATGCGACGATTTGGATATGTTCAACTTGAGATAAAATTTCACTCGCACGAGGGCCTAATTCGCTTAAATCGATACCATTGTCTTTGTCAAAACGCCCTTCAAGGGTGTTTTTAATTGCCATTGGTTGTTCGTAAATTTCTTTTTGCATGTAATGGCGATAGACGCCTTTATCACCTGCATCATATTGAACGTTTGACTCAATTTGCTCGCGATCGACCGCTTCACCATTTTTATCAAAAATGCGAACTGTGCGACGAGTAACTTCAGCAACATCCCCTTCTTCAAGGTAAATAAAGCGACGAGTCACAGGCAACAGCGCTAATTGGTCTGATGCTAAAAAGTTTTCACCCACACCTAAACCAATAACCAATGGGCTACCAGAACGTGCAGCAACTAATAAGTCAGGAATACGGCTATCCATGATCACGGTACCGTAAGCACCGCGCAATTGTGGGATAACACGTTGAACCACTTCCACCAGCGTGCCACCTTTTTGTTGTTCATGGTGAACAAGGTGAGCAATCACTTCGGTATCAGTTTCTGAACTAAAGATATAACCGAGTTTTTTCAGTTCATCTTTCAGTTCTAAATAGTTTTCAATAATGCCGTTATGAACAACCGCAATATAACCAGAGGTATGCGGATGAGCATTGCGTTCACTTGGAATACCATGAGTCGCCCAACGGGTATGTGCAATCCCCGTACCACCCGATACTGGGTTTTTCTCCGCTTCTTCCGCTAACATTTGCACTTTGCCCACTTCACGTAAGCGTTGTAAATGTCCTTCGTGATCAACGACAGCCATACCGGCTGAATCATAACCACGGTACTCAAGACGACGAAGACCTTCTAACAGAATTTCTGCGATATCACGTTGTGCAACAGCACCTACAATTCCACACATGTTTTTTAATTCCTAGACAAAAAGTTTCTTTCTTGAGAAACCTTTATTTGTCGCAACCTAATTGTTGTACAGTTTTCACTGTTCCCCAGCCTTGTAGAAAATGGGGATATTATTTTTATGTTGCTACCTTGGGTAGCTATTTTAATTTCGCTATTTAATTAGCGTTTTATCATAGAAGAGATATCGCTATCTCTCCTCAAAATTTACTTATTTTTTCTTAACTGGACGTTGCCAGTTTTTAATATGCATTTGCTTTACACGGCTAACGACAAGTTCGTCTTCATTCACATCACGCGTTACCGTAGTGCCAGCACCTATTGTTGCACCTTTGGCAACAGAAACTGGCGCAACTAACTGAGTATCAGACCCTACAAACACATCGTCACCAATAATGGTTTTGTGTTTATTGGCACCATCATAATTACAAGTGATGGTTCCTGCGCCAATATTGACGTTATCACCAATTTGCGCATCCCCGAGGTAACTTAAATGACCCGCTTTAGAACCTAAACCTAAAGAAGCATTTTTCATTTCGACAAAATTACCTACGTGCGCTTTGGCCGCTAATTTAGCACCTGGGCGTAAACGAGCAAAAGGGCCAACCGTACATTCAGCTGATAATTCAGAGTTTTCTATGACTGAATACGGGCTAATCACTGAGTTATCACCGATTACACAGTCTTTCAAAATACAGCCAGATTGAATATGTACGTTATTGCCCAATGTAACGTTACCTTCAATAATCACGTTAGTATCAATAATAATATCGCGACCATGAATTAGATTTCCGCGCAAGTCAAAACGCGCAGGGTCAATTAGCATCACACCCGCTAATAACAGTTTTTCAGCTTGTTCTTTCTGATAAACCCTTTCTAACGCAGCCAGTTGTAGGCGGTTATTTACCCCTTCCATCTCACTTAAATGTTTAGGGTGAACGGTTGCAATTTTATTACCTTCTTTATGTGCCAATGCAATAATATCAGTAATATAATATTCGCCTTGTGCGTTATCGTTGTTCAGCTGAGCCAACCAACGTTTAAAATCTTTGCCACTGGCAACCATAATTCCAGTGTTGATTTCTTGGATTTTACGTTGCTCTTCGCTGGCATCTTTTTGCTCGATAATACCGACGACTTCATTGTTTTCACGAATGATACGGCCATACCCTGTTGGGTTATCTAAAATAACCGTCAACAAGCCAATACCACCTTCTGGCTTCACTTCGATTAAACGATCTAAGGTATCTTTGGCTATCAACGGTACATCGCCATATAACATGACAATATTTTCATCGTCTTGGAAACACGGTGCAGCTTGTTGCATCGCATGGCCAGTGCCAAGCTGCTCAGCCTGCAATACCCAGTTGAGGTTTTGCTCACCCAGTTTTTCTTTCAGTAAATCACCGCCATGTCCGTATACCAGATGAATATCTGATGCACCAATGGATTTTGCTGTATCTATAACATGCTGAACCATCGGTTTGCCTGCAAGCAAATGCAAAACTTTAGGTAGCTCTGAATACATCCGTGTGCCTTTACCGGCAGCTAAAATCACGACACTTTTTCTTTGCACAGTCATTTTTCCTGAAACTCCAACTTAGGGATGAAAGTAAACCTATTTCCTTTATAAATTACTAGATATTTCGCTCAAATAAAAAAGCCAGTTAGACTTAACCAACTGGCTTTTTTTACTATACCGCTATCATTACATTAGCTTTTTAGTTAACTCGATGACTCGAAGTTTCGCTATTGCTTTTGCAAGTTCTGCTGATGCCTGAGCATAATCAACATCGCCGTGAGCTTTACGGACGTGTTCTTCCGCTTTGCGTTTAGATTCCACTGCACGAGCTTCGTCTAAATCTTTACCACGGATCGCTGTATCAGCGAGTACGATAACACCATTTGGTTGTACTTCTAAAATACCGCCGGAGAGGTAAATTAGCTCTTCTTCACCAAACTGTTTGGTAATACGTACCATGCCCGGTTTTATGGCAGTCAGCAGCGGGGTATGCTGCGGATAAATCCCCAGCTCACCTTCACTACCTGTCACCTGAATTTTCTGTACCATGCCTTCAAACATTTGTTTTTCAGCACTTACTACAGTCAGGTGGTATGTCATTGCAGCTACCATATCAACCTCCTGTCAGCTGGATTAAAGCTTTTTCGCTTTTTCCACAGCTTCTTCAATGGTACCAACCATATAGAACGCTTGTTCTGGCAGGTGGTCGTAATCACCGTTCAGGATCCCACTGAAGCCACGGATAGTGTCTTTCAGAGAAACGAACTTACCTGGTGAACCGGTAAATACTTCAGCAACGAAGAATGGTTGAGACAGGAAGCGCTGGATCTTACGAGCACGAGCAACAACCAGTTTGTCTTCTTCAGACAGTTCATCCATACCCAGGATTGCAATGATATCTTTCAGTTCTTGGTAACGTTGCAGAATAGACTGAACGCCACGAGCAACATCATAGTGCTCTTGACCAACAACCAGTGGGTCAAGCTGACGGCTAGTAGAATCCAGAGGGTCAACCGCAGGGTAGATACCCAGTGATGCGATTTGACGGCTCAGAACTACCGTTGCGTCTAAGTGAGCAAAGGTGGTTGCTGGTGATGGGTCAGTCAAGTCATCCGCAGGAACGTAAACCGCTTGAACGGAAGTGATAGAACCTGTTTGAGTTGAGGTAATACGTTCTTGCAGAACACCCATCTCTTCCGCCAGCGTTGGCTGATAACCTACCGCTGAAGGCATACGACCTAACAGTGCTGATACTTCAGTACCTGCCAGTGTATAACGATAGATGTTGTCAACGAACAGCAGTACGTCACGACCTTCGTCACGGAATTTTTCAGCCATAGTCAGACCAGTCAACGCAACGCGCAGACGGTTTCCTGGTGGCTCATTCATCTGGCCATAAACCAGTGATACTTTATCCAAAACGTTTGAGTCGGTCATTTCATGATAGAAGTCGTTCCCTTCACGAGTACGCTCACCAACACCTGCAAATACTGAGTAACCTGAGTGCTCAATCGCGATGTTACGGATCAGTTCCATCATGTTTACTGTTTTACCAACACCCGCACCACCGAACAGACCAACTTTACCACCTTTCGCGAATGGACAGATTAAGTCCATTACTTTGATACCGGTTTCCAGCAGTTCTGTTGAGTTAGCTAACTCTTCGTAGCTAGGTGCAGCACGGTGAATTGACCAGCGTTCTTCTTCGCCGATATCACCTTTCATATCAATAGGTTGACCCAGAACGTTCATGATACGTCCTAAAGTAGCTTTACCTACTGGTACTTCAATTGGGTGCTCTAAGTTTACAACTTCTAAACCACGGCTCAGACCATCTGATGTACCCATTGCGATACAACGGACAACACCACCGCCTAACTGTTGCTGAACTTCCAACACCAGTTTTTCTTTACCGTTAACAACCTCAAGAGCGTCGTACACTTTTGGTACGTCATCTTGAGGGAACTCGACGTCCACAACGGCGCCGATTACCTGGATAATCTTTCCAGTAGCCATCTTGAATCCTCTACGTAATTCGTAAACCTAGCTGTTAAACCGCGGAAGCACCCGAAACGATTTCGGTAAGCTCCTGAGTAATGCTGGCCTGACGAGCTTTGTTGTAAACCAACTGTAACTCTTTGATCAGGTTTCCACCATTATCAGTAGCGGCTTTCATCGCTACCATTCGTGCGGCCTGCTCACTAGCCAGGTTTTCAACGACGCCCTGATAAACCTGCGACTCGATATAACGACGTAGCAGGGTATCCAGCAACGCCTTAGGATCGGGTTCGTAAATGTAATCCCAAGACTTCTTCTTCAGTGTTTCATCATCACTTGCAGGCAATGGTAACAATTGAAGAATAGTTGGCTCCTGAGACATTGTATTGATGAACTTATTCGTCACCACATACAGTTTATCCAAACGCCCTTCATCATAGGCTTGTAGCATAGTGTTAACTGGACCAATCAAGTCCGAAAGCGTTGGGTTATCCCCCATTCCGGTAACTTGAGTCACGACATTGCCGCCCACAGACCCGAAGAATGATACCGCTTTAGAACCGATTAAAGCCAAATCAACCTGAACGTTTTTCTCAGACCATGACTTCATCTCTGCTAACAGTTTTTTGAACAGATTAATGTTCAAGCCACCACACAGACCGCGGTCTGTTGAAACAACCAGATACCCGACACGCTTAACTTCACGCTCTTCGAGATATGGGTGTTTATATTCCAGATTACCTAACGCTAGGTGACCAATCACACTGCGCATGGTTTCTGCATAAGGACGGCTGGCCGCCATGCGTTCCTGCGTTTTACGCATTTTGGACGCAGCGACCATTTCCATCGCTTTAGTGATCTTTTGTGTATTTTGTACACTTCCGATCTTGGAACGTATCTCTTTTGCGCCGGCCATTTCTGCTTCTCCTTATTAACCAGACGGCCCTAAGAACTGGGCCGAATAGTATTACCAGGACTGAGTTGCTTTAAATGATTCGAGCAGTTTTTTCAACTTGCCTTCGATATCATCGTTATAGCTACCAGCCGGGCCAATTTCGTTCATAAGGTCAGCATGCTCGCGCTGTGCAAAAGAAACTAAAGCAGCTTCAAACGCACCAATTTTCGCTAACTCAACATCATCCAAGAACCCACGTTCTGCCGCGAACAGAGACAGTGCCTGCTCTGCTACTGACATCGGTGCGTACTGTTTCTGTTTCAGCAGTTCAGTTACTTTCTGACCATGACTTAACTGTTTACGAGTCGCGTCATCGAGGTCGGAAGCAAACTGAGCAAACGCTGCCAGCTCACGATACTGAGCAAGTGCGGTACGGATACCACCAGACAGTTTCTTGATAATTTTAGTCTGAGCAGCACCACCAACACGAGATACTGAAATACCTGGGTTAACCGCTGGACGAATACCAGAGTTAAACAGGTTAGATTCCAGGAAGATCTGACCATCTGTAATCGAAATTACGTTTGTTGGTACGAATGCAGAAACGTCACCAGCTTGGGTTTCAATGATAGGCAGAGCTGTCAATGAACCTGTTTTGCCTTTAACTTCACCTTTAGTAAAGTTTTCTACGTATTCAGCGTTAACGCGAGCAGCACGCTCAAGTAAACGTGAGTGCAGATAGAAAACGTCACCTGGGTAAGCTTCACGCCCTGGTGGACGACGTAGCAACAGTGAAATTTGACGGTATGCCACAGCCTGTTTAGACAGGTCATCGTATACGATCAGTGCATCTTCACCGCGGTCACGGAAATATTCACCCATCGCGCAACCAGCATATGGTGCTAAGTATTGCAGAGCAGCTGATTCAGATGCTGTAGCAACAACAACGATAGTATTTTGCAGCGCGCCGTGCTCTTCCAGTTTACGAACTACGTTAGAAACGGTAGACGCTTTCTGGCCGATAGCCACGTACACACATTTGATGCCAGAGTCGCGTTGGTTGATGATTGCATCGATTGCCAAAGCAGTTTTACCTGTTTGACGGTCACCGATAACAAGCTCACGCTGACCACGACCGATTGGGATCATGGCATCGACTGATTTATAACCAGTTTGAACTGGTTGATCAACAGATTGACGGTCGATAACACCTGGAGCAATAACTTCTACAGGAGAGAAGCCATCGTTATCAACAGGACCTTTACCATCAATTGGTTGACCCAGTGTATTCACAACACGTCCTAGCAGGCCACGGCCTACTGGAACTTCAAGAATACGACCAGTACATTTAACTTTCATGCCTTCTGCCAAGTCGGCATAAGGACCCATAACGACCGCACCAACAGAGTCACGCTCTAAGTTCAGTGCGATAGCGTAACGGTTGCCAGGCAGCGCGATCATCTCACCCTGCATGACTTCGGCTAAACCGTGAATACGAATAATACCGTCATTAACGGATACAATCGTACCTTCATTGTGAGCTTCACTCACAACATCGAACTGAGCAATACGCTGTTTGATCAGTTCGCTGATTTCGGTGGAATTCAGTTGCATATGCTCCAGTCCCCTTAAGACTGCAAGACGTCAGTTAAACGCTCTAAGCGACCGCGGATACTCCCGTCAATAACGAGGTCTCCAGCACGAATGATCACTCCAGCAATAACAGACTTATCAATTTTGCAATTCAGCTTAACTTTGCGTGACAGACGTTTTTCCATCGCTGCAGAAATTTTAGCTGACTGCTGTTCACTCAGTTCGTTAGCGGATAAAACATCAACTTCAATGGTTGATTCCAGAGAATCGCGCAATTGGATAAACTGCGTTAAAACTTCTGGTAGCGTCGTTAAACGCCCGTTATCTGCCATAACACGAATCAGATTCTGAACATGCTCGTCAATTTCATCTCCACAAACAGAGATAAACGTTTTAGCTAATGTTTCTGGTGCAATAGAACCAGAAAGCAGCTCCCCAACCTGTTCATTGCGCGTCACCTCAGCGGTGAAGGCCAGCATTTCCTGCCATTTAGCAACAGCTTGGTTTTCCACAGCAAAGTCAAAAGCTGCTTTGGCGTAGGGGCGAGCTACAGTAGCGATTTCAGACATGCCCCTCCCTCCTTACAGTTCAGCGACTAGTTTATCAACGATGTCGCTGTTAGCAGCTTCATCCACGGAACGTTCGATGATCTTCTCGGCACCTGCGATAGCAAGCATCGCAACCTGTTTACGTAACTCTTCACGTGCACGTTTACGCTCAGCATCAATTTCAGCTTGCGCTTGTGCGACGATTTTTGCACGTTCTGCTTCTGCTTCTGCTTTTGCTTCATCAATCATTTGAGTGCGTTGTTTATTCGCTTGTTCAATGATGACTTGTGCTTCAGCTTTCGCTTTTTTCAGTCGGTCGGTTGCGTCGGTTTGCGCCAGTTCCAGGTTCTTTTTAGCACGTTCTGCGGAAGATAAACCGTCAGCAATTTCTTTTTGACGTTTTTCAATGGCCGCCATAATCGGTGGCCATACATACTTCATACAGAACCAAACAAACAGGACAAACGCGATAGCCTGGCCGAGGATTGTTGCATTTAGATTCACAGACAATACCTCATATTCATTAGTGAATTAATGTTCTTACAGTGTTCCGTAACGTTAATTAGGCAACAGCGAACATTACATACAAGCCCAGACCAACAGCAATCATCGGAATAGCATCGACCAGACCCATTACGATAAAGAACTGTGTACGCAGCAGAGGAATTAAATCTGGCTGACGAGCAGCACCTTCTAAAAATTTACCACCTAGGATGCCGATACCGATCGCAGCACCGATCGCCGCTAAGCCCATCATCACAGCGGCAGCCATGTACAGCAGATCCATACTCAGGTTTTCCATGACAGTCTCCAGTTTGTTTCAGTTAATACAATTATTGATAAAATTAAATTAGTGTTCTTCAGATGCCATCGACAGATAAACAACCGTCAGAACCATAAAAATAAAGGCTTGTAGCGTAATAATCAGTATGTGGAAGATAGCCCAAGGTAGGCTTAACAACCACTGTGACCACCACGGAAGCAGAGCCGCGATAAGAATAAAGATCAATTCACCTGCATACATGTTACCAAACAGTCGCAGACCGAGTGATACAGGTTTTGACAGCAGGCTTACCCCTTCAAGAATCAAGTTGACTGGAATGAAGACAGGATGATTAAAAGGCTGCATTGTGAGCTCTTTTGTAAATCCGCCAATTCCTTTCATTTTGATGCTGTAGAAGAGGATTAGGATAAACACACCAATAGCCATCGATAATGTGACACTAACATCTGCGGTTGGTACTGCACGTAATGCAGGTAACCCGAGATAATGTTCAGCAATATACGGAAGGAAATCAATTGGGAGTAAATCCATCAGGTTCATTAAGAATACCCAGACGAACACTGTTAATGCTAAAGGAGCAATAACTTTGCTCTTACCGTGATACATATCACGGACTGAGTTATCAACGAAACCAATGATCAGTTCTATTGCAGTCTGTAACTTACCGGGTACGCCACTAGTCGCATTGGCTGCAACTCTTCTAAATAGCCACAGGAACAGAGCCCCGAGAACTACTGAGAAAAAAAGCGAGTCAATGTTCAACGTCCAAAATGTTGGACTAGCGTGGGGATCGACCAACTTAAAGGTACTCAGGTCCAACTGAAGGTTTCTCAGATGGTGGCCTATGTAATCCTCTGTAGTCATCACTTCTCCTGATGCAGACATGATGCCTCTTACCCTTTTGTAGTTTAAAAATACTTACCGTTTAAAAACGGCTGGTGCAACAATCTGAACAATTAGCACCGCTAAATAGGTCAAACCCAGTGGTGTTAATGACGCTTTGAACACACCGAAAGCAACAACTAAAACAGCGATAGTTGTAACAACCTTTAGCCCTGCTCCTAATGCTAAGAACCAGGCAATGCGGACAGGTTCATCCTCTCCTTTTGCTTTCTGAAATTGTGATAGCAGCATAAATACGATATTTGGTAACCAGCATGCTAACCCACCAGCAAGAGCAGAGGCCCCCCATTCTATACTATTTGCACAGAAAGCCCCACTGAGGATCACTAAAGTTATCAACTGAACAGACAACTGCTTTACAGCATGCTTGTTGTCATAAAGAGATACAGACATAACTTTTGTTTACTCCCAGCTCTTCTCAGCCTCAGAAACGCTAAGTGTTGTATAAAACTGCCTTTGCGTAAATGTGTCAAGAGACAAAAACGTGCAAATTATACGGGCAGGCGAAATGAATTCAATCAGTAAGTAGCGAAAAGGTGAATAAATATTTAATTTTTTCGAGTTAGCGCAGAATTGTCGCTATAATATTTAATAAATAGTTAATGAATTGCTGCATATATTTATATAAATGTGATGCATATCACATTTAACTTTATTCACTTTATTTATTCCTTCAATTTTATTCATAATAAAAAATAGATTTAATCTGTAAATCAAATAATTAAAGAAAGCAATTCCTAAGCAAAATTTTGAAGGAATAAATCCAATATTTTTCGATTAACTATTTTTTTGCTAAATCGATTAAGTAAAAAGCATCAACTAGCCTGCATTTTTTCTTTCAACGCCTTATTTTTGCAACTTATTCGTTATTGCCGTGTAAATACTACGTAAAATATATATTTTTATTATCTGACGAAAAATAAAAATAGCTGGCCGTTTGTAAACGTCCAGCTATCGCTCTAAATGATAAAATTATTTGATAGAAAGCAACTTTATTTCATCGAAATTTTAACTAAATGACGCTGCTCATCAAGTTCGGGCACTTCAAGTTCAGTGATCGATTCAATCATAAACTCTTCTGGTAGTGCCATTTCATCATCACGAATGACGCCTTTCAGTGCATAAAAACGCCCTTCTTTTGAAGGTAAATGATGGCACCAACTCAACATATCGTTTAATGATGCAAATGCGCGGCTAATCACACCATCAAAACCATTTCCAGCCGGATATTCTTCAACACGAGATTGAACAGGTTCGATGTTAGTCAGCCCTAACTCATGTTGAACCTGTTTCAAAAAGCGTACACGCTTCCCTAGGCTGTCCAACAGAACAAAATGGGAATCTGGTCGAACAATCGCTAAAGGCACGCCTGGTAGACCAGGGCCTGTTCCAACATCAATAAAACGTTGCCCGATGAGTTGACCGTTCACCACTATGCTATCCATGATATGACGGATTAACATCTGTTGTGGGTCACGCACAGACGTCAAGTTATAGGCTTTGTTCCATTTAACTAATAACCCAACGTAATCAACTAACTGCTGTTTTTGCTTTTCCGTTAAATCGATATCGGTTTTGGCAAGTAATTGATTGAGTTTTGATAATAAATCCATGTTAAGCGCTCCGGCGCAGCATGCCTTGCTTTTTCAACCAAACAAGTAAAATAGAAATTGCCGCAGGGGTGATCCCTGATATACGTGAAGCTTGACCGATCGAGGTTGGTTTATGATCATTTAATTTTGCCATAACCTCGTTTGATAACCCTTTAACCTGTTTATAATCAAGGTCAACAGGCAACATAGTGCTTTCATTGCGTAACTGTCTTTCGATCTCTTCTTTCTGGCGCGCAATATAACCTTCGTATTTAACTTGGATTTCCACTTGATCCGCGGCTTGTGGATCAGTGATCGCAGGGGCAAATAAATTCAATGACGTCAGCATTTGATAAGTCATTTCAGGACGACGCAGTAAATCTTCACCGTTCGCTTCTTTTGATAACGGAACGGTTAAAATTTCATCTATTTCTGTATGGTTATCTGATTTAGGGTGAACCCAAATGTCTTTTAAGCGCTGACGCTCTTTTTCAATCAGTTCCACTTTGTTGTTAAAGTGAGCCCAACGAATATCATCGACTAAACCTAACTCACGCCCTTTTTCGGTTAAACGTAAATCCGCATTGTCTTCACGTAGCATCAAACGGTATTCCGCACGTGAGGTAAACATGCGGTAGGGTTCTTTTGTCCCTAAAGTACAAAGGTCGTCAACCAATACGCCAATGTAAGCTTGGTCACGACGAGGGAACCAACCTTCTAAACCAAAGGCGTGTTGTGCCGCATTAAGGCCTGCTAATAAGCCTTGAGCTCCTGCTTCTTCATAACCTGTCGTGCCGTTAATTTGGCCAGCAAAGAATAGTCCATCAATAAATTTACTTTCAAGCGTTTGCTTGAGATCTCTAGGGTCAAAGAAATCATATTCAATGGCATAGCCAGGACGAATGATCCTCGCATTTTCCATTCCTTTCATAGAATGAACAATTTGCATTTGGACATCAAATGGTAAGCTGGTGGATATCCCATTAGGATAAATTTCATTGCTAGTTAAGCCTTCAGGTTCTAGGAAGATCTGATGTGAATCTTTATCAGCAAAACGCATGACTTTATCTTCGATCGAAGGGCAGTAACGTGGGCCGATCCCTTCAATCACTCCTGCATACATAGGGCTGCGATCCAAATTGTTTCTGATCACTTCATGGGTTTTTTCATTGGTATAGGTGATATGGCAAGGCATCTGTTGTGGATGTTGATCTTGTGAACCTAAAAATGAAAAAACAGGCATTGGGTCGTCACCTAGCTGTTGAGCTAACTGACTGAAATCAATAGTTCTTGCATCAATGCGTGGTGGCGTTCCTGTCTTTAAACGATTAACACGTAAAGGTAATTCTCTCAAACGTTGAGAAAGTGAAATTGAAGGAGGATCTCCTGCTCGACCACCACTGTAATTTTCTAAACCAATATGAATTTTACCATCAAGGAAAGTACCAACAGTTAATACCACAGCTTTGGCTTTAAATTTTAAGCCCATGCGGGTAATAGCGCCTGTAACTCGATTGTTTTCAACAATTAAGTCTTCTACAGGTTGTTGGAAAATCATTAAGTTAGGCTGGTTTTCTAAAGCCATTCTGACAGCTTGGCGATAAAGAACACGGTCAGCTTGTGCTCGAGTTGCACGAACTGCAGGCCCTTTGCTGGCATTTAATGTTCTAAATTGAATACCTGCTTTGTCGGTTGCTGTAGCCATTAAGCCACCGAGGGCATCAATTTCTCTAACCAGATGCCCCTTACCGATCCCACCGATGGCTGGGTTGCAAGACATCTGGCCCAATGTATCAATATTGTGAGTCAGTAATAGGGTTTGACGCCCCATACGTGCAGCTGCCATTGCTGCTTCAGTACCGGCATGACCACCACCAATTACGATGACGTCAAATTGCTCTGGATAAAACATGTGTGAACCTTAAACGTTAGAAAATGCGGATTGTGCATTTGAGGAGAGAATTCTACTCAAGTTTGAGGAAGAGACCAAGCTTTAGGTTTCTCCCTTATATAATATTAAGATCTTTTTATTTAAAGATCTCTTTATTAGATCTTTTATTAGGATCACGGGTTTCTGTGGATAAGTGGATTTTCACTTTAAAGATCATAAAAGTGTAAAGGATCATATACTGTGAATGATCCGTGATCCGTTTGCGTATAAGCTGGGATCAAAAAGGGTACTTATGCACAGCCCTTGTCGGTCTTAAAACTTATACTCTGGATAACTACGGGTTAATACCGGGATCTTCCCTGAGTTATCCACAGTTGATTGCTGGTAATTTAATCAAACTAGAGTTCGTTTGCCCAAATTTTAACCCATTCACCTGCGGGATCTTCCGGTATTTCGTGTTGTTGGACATCAATTTCCAAACATTCACCGATCCTTTTAGCCCCTTGTTTGATTAATAAAGCATCTATTTTGTGGATCGCACCACAGAAAGTGTCATATTCCGAGCTGCCGATCCCTACAGAACCAAATTGAACTTGGCTGAGATCAGGAGCGCTTTCTTCTATTGAATCAAAAAGAGGTTGAATATTTTCAGGGAGATCACCTGCACCATGTGTTGAGCTTACCACCAGCCATATGCCTTCAAGTGTTAAGTCACCAAGCTTTGGACCATGTTGAATTTCAGTTTCATGACCGAGTTCTTCTAAAATCTCAGCCATGTGCTCGGCAACATACTCCGCACTGCCCATTGTACTGCCACTTATTAAGGTTACTTTTGTCATGGTGATTCTCTTTCACAATAATAGGGCGCTATTGTACGCTGTGAATGAGCTGGGATCTACCTGTGGATAATGTGGTTATATCATTTTTTTTCTACGGATTGATTGTTCGTAAGATCGGGTTTTGTAAGGAGATCAGTGTTTCAGTGGATTGTATCTCATCAATGGTCTGAATTTTGTTGATAAG
The DNA here is from genome assembly GCF_023205015.1 of Providencia rettgeri. Classification (NCBI taxonomy): domain Bacteria; kingdom Pseudomonadati; phylum Pseudomonadota; class Gammaproteobacteria; order Enterobacterales; family Morganellaceae; genus Providencia; species Providencia rettgeri. Next base: position 76,076 of record NZ_CP096258.1, read on the forward strand.
TACGTCTTGTAAAGAATCGATAGAACGGCACATCACTTTAATAAAAATGCTGTATTGCCCTGTTGTGTAGTACACCTCGACAACCTCTTCTAAGGCATCCAATTTTTTTAGTGCGGTTGGGTAATCTTTTGCACTTTTTAAAATAATGCCAATAAAGCAACAAACATCGAAGCCTAATTGTTTTGGGTTGATATCAATACGTGTGCCTTTAATAATTCCTGCTTGCTTCATTTTTTCGACGCGGACATGAATTGTCCCAGGGCTAACAGCGAATTTTTTAGCTAATTCTGCATACGGTGTACGTGCATTTCCCATTAATTCGTGAAGTATGTCACGATCGAGATTATCGATTTGATAATTTTCCGGCATTATTTCACCTCTATTTTAACGATTATTCATTTTTATACCTGTTTTTTTATTCAAAATAAACAATAAAGGCTTTTTTTAATGATGGATATTGAATTTATACCTCATTTTGTTGCTTAATCTATACATCAGCTAACACAGCTAACAAATTATGGGAATAAATTATGGACAAGTCATTTATCGAACATCAGCAACAAATTAGTTTTGTGAAATCGTATTTCTCACGTTTACTTGAAAGAGAATTAGGGTTGATTGAAGTTCAAGGGCCAATCCTAAGCCGTTTAGGGGATGGTACTCAAGACAACTTATCTGGCAGCGAAAAGGCCGTTCAAGTAAAAGTGAAATCAATTCCAGGTGCAACCTTTGAAGTGGTTCATTCTTTGGCTAAATGGAAACGTAAAACATTAGGTCGTTTCGGTTTTAGTAAAGGCCAAGGTCTATACACGCATATGAAAGCGTTGCGCCCGGACGAGGATCGCTTAACCCCAATCCACTCCGTCTATGTTGATCAGTGGGATTGGGAAAAAGTGATGGCAGATGAGGAGCGTACTCTTCCTTATCTGAAGCAGACAGTGGGTAAAATCTATAAGGCAATAAAAGAAACAGAAGCTGCCGTCAGTAAAGAGTTTGGGTTGGCACCGTTCCTGCCAGACCAAATCCACTTTATTCACAGTGAAGAGTTGTTACAGCGCTACCCTGATTTAGATGCGAAAGGGCGTGAGCGCGCAATCGCAAAAGAATTAGGCGCGGTATTCTTAATTGGTATCGGTGGTAAGCTATCTAATGGTGAATCACATGATGTTCGTGCGCCTGACTACGATGACTGGACAACAAAAAATGAAGACGGTTTTTGTGGTTTGAACGGCGACATCATTGTGTGGAACCCTATTTTACAGGACGCATTTGAGCTCTCTTCAATGGGAATTCGTGTAAGCCCTGAATGTTTGACTCGCCAATTAAGTTTAACTGGCGATGAAAAACGTATGGAGTTAGAGTGGCACCAAGCATTAGTAAAAGGCGAAATGCCACAAACTATCGGTGGTGGTATTGGCCAGTCACGCTTAGTCATGCTACTTCTCCAACGCCAACACATTGGGCAAGTGCAATGTGGTGTATGGGGTACTGAAATGCAAGAGTCCGTTGAAGGTATGCTGTAATTAGCGGCTAAAGCGGCGTAACAGCCTGCTTTTTAACCCAGTATCAAAACGCCAAATATGGTCAAAGATCTTCATGATACTGGGTTTCCCATAATTTGACACAGATACCGCATGGAAGCGGTATTTACCTTTCTTCTGCATAGCTTTTATTTTCTGAATTAACTCATCTGGTAAACGCTGAGCAACAAAATCAGAAATCACCACGGCATCCGCATCTATCCACTGCTTTGATTCCAATTTTAGTGCAGTTTCTTGCAAACAAGCTGCTAAGTCAGTCCCACCTTTAAATGTTTGATGTAAAAAACGAATACATTGCTCTAGGCCATCAATAGAAAGTAAATCGTAATGTACTATTTCGGTAGAAAATAACATCACATGGCATGCTCGGTTATCCGCCAGCGCAATTTTCATTAACGCAAGGCAAAAGGCTTTGGCGCAGCGTTCATTTAAACCACCCATCGAACCCGATGTATCAATACATACAACAAATGGCCCTCTTGGCTGCTCTTCATCATGGTGATGGGTAATAGGGCGCAGAACTTTTCTTTCTTGCCAGCTATCCCCTTGTAATCGGTAGGTTAGAAGCTGTTTTTCGAGTAATTTTCGATAGAATTCAAATTCAATATCTTCAAGGCCTAACATGGCGAGTTCTGCGGGTAATAGCCGTAAAATATCGTCACTTTGATTTAAACCGTTGACTTGCTCAGGTACCGTTTCGGGGACTTTCTCCATAATAGTCATTGGTTCTAGCACCACGCTATCATCAGGGATCGCTTGCGCGGTTTGGCTACGGCCTAATAATTGCGCTATTTTTTCGAGTTCCGGCTGCTGACGTAAAAAATCACTGTATCGGCTTAATAATTGGTCATTATAAGCTGAAGTCATATTTACACCTTTGGTTAAATCCCACAGCCGCCCTGCTGCTCGTTCATTTTCGCCAAGAATATCCTCTAAATTACCACTAAGCGCCAGTCGGCGCTGTAGTTCCGCCAGCAATTGTTCTTTTTCCTGTTCTAATAACTCTTTATGCAGCGTTGTAACTTGTAAAATTAAGCTAATACGCCATCTTTGAACAAATAATGATTGCCTTGCACTGCGGTTTTCTATTTTTCCACTTTGTAGCTGGTGCGCCTCACGATAAAACGGGGAATCCAGCTGCTGAAGTTTTGCTATAACACTTGGTAATTGGTTAAAAAAGGCATCTGTCGAAATTCCAAGGGATTGACGATAAAGTTCAAATTCTTCTGAAAGTTGTGCGGGAACAAGCGCATCTTGCATACGCTGTTTGAGATCTTTTTTCCAACCCGATAAATCTTTGAGTAAAGCTTTTTTTAATCGAGGGTGTTTTTCAAAAAACACCGCTAATTGAGGAGTTGCTAGCAAAGATATAATGATCTCTTCGATTAATTGGCCTTCATTAACCGAAAGCAACATTTCTAATGTGGCTAAACTCATCATCGTTATTCGGCCACTTTACCCGTGATTTGGTTACGTAACTGGTTTAGTTTTTCAGTGAGTTTCATGAAGCTTTGTTCAATATCCGCAAGCCAGTGAGATTCAATAAATAAATTGGGCTGCTGCTTTTCAAACTGATAGCGCGCGGTTTGAATCTCTTCTTGGATTTTATCCAGCTTATTTAGCCACTCTTGGTTATTTGTATTGGGCACAAGTGATGAAGTTTTATCTTGAATGTATAAAGTGGATGATTGATGGCTTACATCTAATAACTGTATCTGATTTAAATTATTTACCTCAGCAGTAATTTCTTGCGCAAAACCAATCCCATTTAGGTGAGCGGCTAGTGTTGTTCCTTTATTTAAGAAGGTTATCAGGGCTTTTTTATCGGTTGTTACAAAAGTAACTTTCATATTATGCAGTTGCAGCGGGCGATGTAAAAACAGGGTAACTCGACCGTCACTGATATTTTCAGGCAATACATAAGATACCTTACGAGCAAACATCGCATTGTTTTTATTGACTTTAAATGCATCTTGGTTGTTTTGGTCTTGGGTCGATGACATCCATTGCTGATAAATTTGCTCTATTTCACGGGTTAACTTTCGCTGTTGCCAGCCATCTTCTTGCAATAATGATTGCAATAGTTGCGGTAAAGTCTTCATCGATTGCATGTCGTGCCAGAGACAATCTTTCAATAACACGAGGTCAAGGGGCGAAACACTGCTACGGCCATTAAAAAATGCACTTGCTTGCAGTAAATAAACCGCTTTTTTCCAGCGCCTATCGGAAACATAAAGTTGTTTATCTGTAGCATCTAATTGTTGGCGTAATTGGTAAATAAGTTCAAAACAGTGATCGGGCAGCGTAATTTTTGGAATTTCTTGCTGCCACTGTTGGTACTCTTCATCGCTGATTTTTAAATGTTCAGGGACTTGGGGTTCATCCAAAGAGGATTTTCCAGTTAAAAGCGCACGAAAATTTTGTTTTTCTTGCACTTTATCCAGCCAAATACGGACTAACATTCGGTCAAATAGGGCTTCAAGACTATTATCTGCATCGGGCAATTCATTTGATGCGGTGACTAATAGACGCATAGGAATTGGTTTTTCTTCATCTCCATTACGAAACTTGCGCTCATTTACCGCTGTTAATAAAGTATTTAAAATAGCGGGACCCGCTTTCCATATCTCATCAAGAAATACCACTTCAGCGTCAGGTAAATAACCTTTGGTTAAACGTTCATATCGCCCTTCATCTTTTAGTGCCTGTATTGAAAGCGGGCCAAAGATCTCTTCAGGTGTTGAAAATCGCGTCATTAAGTACTCAAAAGCATTCGCATGACGAAAAGCATACTTCATTCTTCGGGCGATTAAACTTTTGGCAATACCCGGAGGGCCTAGCAGGAATACGCTTTCACCACTTAATGTGGCTAATAGGCACAAACGAATAGCTTGCTGGCGTTCATACAAACCGCTTTCAAGGTAATTGCTTAATTGGGCTATTCGTTCAGCAAGCTGCATATTTATTCCTTTTATTAATAGAGGCGTTGATATCAAAACTATCAATTTCTTTTATTACATACTGCGACCTATTTTTCCATTTTTCTTTGATATGCCCCAAGAAATCAGAAAAAACGATTCAGCTATAAGTGATTCAATAAGTTATTGTTTTTTAGCTTTTCTAATACGAACGAAACGTTTCGATACCGATCACAAATATTGACCATCAATATTGAGTTGTGACTTATCTTTACTATTATTACATGAGCGAAACGTTTCGCTTATCAGAATGGCGGTGAAAAATGAAAAAGGGTGTTTTACTAAATGCCAATGTTACTTCTGTAATTGCAAAGTTAGGTCATACAGACCAAATAACGCTTGCGGATGCAGGCCTACCGATCCCACAAGGAACGGAACGTATTGATTTAGCCATTACGCAAGGTTTACCCGATTTCATGTCAGTTTTAAGTGTGATCACCCAAGAGATGCAAGTCGAAAAAGTCATTCTAGCTGAGGAAATCCGTACCATTAACCCACAAATGGAAATCGCTATTTTGGATCACTTACAACAGTTGGAAGTCATTCAAAAAAATACGATTGAAATTATTTATTGTAGTCATGAACGCTTTAAACAATTGACTCATGACAGTAAAGCGGTGATCCGCACCGGAGAATGCTCACCGTTCGCTAACATTATTCTTTGCTCTGGTGTGACTTTCTGAGGTGATTATGCAACCTTTATTAGAACTTATCGGGATCGATAAATCATTTCCTGGGGTAAAAGCGCTCAGTGGGGCTACATTAAATGTCTACCCAGGAAAAGTCATGGCGCTGGTGGGGGAAAATGGGGCTGGCAAGTCAACCATGATGAAAGTGTTAACGGGTATTTATAAAAAAGATGCCGGTCAAATCCGCTATTTAGGTAAAGAAGTCGCATTCAACGGCCCTAAAAGCTCCCAAGAAGCAGGAATAGGGATTATCCACCAAGAACTCAATTTAATACCTGAATTAACTATCGCAGAGAATATATTTCTTGGTCGAGAATATGTGAATGCATTTGGCAAAATTGACTGGAAAAAAATGTTCAGTGAGTCGGACAAACTGCTTAAACGACTTAATCTTGATTATGATAGCCATCAAACTATTGCAGAGCTTTCTATTGGCGAACAACAAATGGTCGAAATTGCCAAAGTTCTGAGCTTCCAATCACAAGTGATCATTATGGATGAACCCACTGATGCACTTACAGACACGGAAACAGAGTCCCTATTTAGAGTTATCGAAGACTTAAAAGCTCAAGGCTGTGGCATTGTTTATATTTCCCATCGTTTAAAAGAAATTTTTGAAATTTGCGATGATGTGACCGTGTTCCGCGATGGCCAGTTTATTGGTGAGAAACCCGTTAGTGAACTAGAAGAAGAAAAACTGATTGAAATGATGGTTGGTCGCAAACTGGAAGACCAATATCCAAGGGTTGATGTGCCAGAAGGAAGTATCCGTCTGCAATTGCAAAATGTATCTGGTCCCGGTGTTACCGATGCGAGTTTTACTTTGAAAGCAGGGGAGATCTTAGGAGTTTCTGGCTTAATGGGCGCGGGGCGTACAGAGTTGATGAAAATCATTTACGGCGCAGCGACAAAAAAATCAGGCACGATAAAACTGGAAGGCAAAGCCATAACACTGAAAACACCACAAGATGGCTTAAACAGTGGCATTGTTTATATTTCAGAAGACCGCAAACGTGATGGATTAGTATTAGGTATGTCAGTGAAAGAAAATATGTCATTGACGGCATTACGTTATTTCAGTCGTCCGGGAGGACGTCTCAAGCATGGTGAAGAGCAGCAAACCGTTAGCGATTTCATTCGGTTATTCAATATTAAAACCCCGTCTATGGACCAAATAATTGGTCATCTTTCTGGTGGAAATCAGCAAAAAGTGGCCATTGCACGCGGTTTGATGACAAGGCCAAAAGTACTGATCCTCGATGAGCCAACGCGCGGTGTAGACGTTGGTGCTAAAAAAGAAATCTATCAACTAATTAACCAGTTTAAAAAAGAAGGGCTGAGTATCATTTTAGTTTCTTCAGAAATGCCTGAAGTAATAGGAATGAGTGACCGCATTTTGGTGATGCACGAAGGTCATATCAGCGGCGAATTTTCAGCCAAAGACGCGACACAGGAAGCCTTAATGGCAGCCGCAGTGGGTAAAAATTATGGCTCAGTTCAGGAGTTATCAGTATGAGTTCAACTACAGCATCATCAAAGCGCTGGTTTAGCAAAGCATGGCTAATGGAGCAAAAATCATTAATTGCACTATTAGTTTTGATTGCCATCGTATCAACATTAAGCCCGAATTTTTTTACGGTTAATAACCTATTCAATATCTTACAACAAACCTCCGTCAACGCTATTATGGCCGTTGGGATGACGCTAGTTATCTTGACCTCGGGTATTGACCTCTCTGTTGGCTCTTTATTAGCCTTAACGGGCGCTGTTGCAGCTTCAATGGTTAGCGCCGACGTTAATGCCTTAGTGGCGGTTGCGGGGGCATTGGCACTGGGTGCTGCAATTGGGGCATGTACGGGGGTGATTGTCGCAAAAGGAAAAGTTCAAGCTTTTATTGCGACACTCGTCATGATGTTATTACTGCGGGGTGTGACACGGGTTTACACCGACGGTAGTCCTATCAATACAGGGTTTAGTGATAACGCAGACTTATTTGGCTGGTTTGGTATTGGCCGCCCATTTGGTATACCTACCCCTGTCTGGTTAATGATCATCGTTTTTGCGGCTGCGTGGTATATGTTGCACCATACTCGCCTTGGTCGTTATATCTATGCATTAGGTGGAAATGAAGCGGCTACCCGTCTTTCTGGTATTAATGTCGACCGCATTAAAATCGTGGTTTATGCCTTATGTGGACTGCTAGCAGCATTGGCGAGTGTCATTGAAGTTGCACGTTTATCATCGGCTCAGCCAATGGCAGGTAATGGGTATGAACTTGACGCTATCGCTGCGGTTGTACTTGGTGGTACCAGTCTTGCTGGTGGCAAGGGGCGTATCGTCGGAACATTGATTGGTGCACTTATCCTTGGTTTTTTAAACAATGGATTAAACTTATTAGGTATTTCGTCAAACTACCAGATGATTGTTAAAGCGGTCGTCATCTTACTTGCTGTACTTGTTGATAATAAAAAGTAACCCTACAGGAAAATTATTATGAAACTGAACAAACTAGCAACGTTATTATCGGCAGTTGCACTGAGTGCAACTGTTAGTGTCAATGCGATGGCGAAAGATAGCATTGCACTTGTCATTTCTACATTGAATAACCCATTCTTTGTGACGATGAAAGACAGCGCACAAAAAGAAGCGGATAAATTAGGTTATGAACTGATTGTTTTAGATTCCCAAGACAACCCTGCTAAAGAGTTAGCAAACGTACAAGATTTAACCGTTCGTGGGACAAAATTAATGTTAATTAACCCAACGGATTCAGATGCGGTAGGCAACTCAATATTAATGGCGAATAAAGCCAATATACCTGTCATCACTTTAGATAGAGCGGCTAACAAAGGTGAAGTTGTCAGCCATGTGGCATCCGATAACCGGATGGGCGGGAAAATGGCTGCCGACTATATTGCGCAAAAAACAGGTAATGAAGCTAAAGTTATTCAATTAGAAGGTATTTCAGGTACATCAGCAGCGCGTGAGCGCGGCGAAGGTTTTAATACTGGAGCAAAAGAGCACAAATTCAATTTACTGGCGAGCCAACCCGCGGATTTCGATAGAACAAAAGGCTTGAACGTAATGCAAAATTTGTTAACGGCACACCCTGCTGTTCAAGCGGTATTTGCGCAAAATGATGAAATGGCATTAGGTGCGTTAAGAGCTTTACAAACCGCAGGCCGTACTGATGTTCTGGTTGTTGGTTTTGATGGTACAAATGATGGTATTAAAGCCGTTGAAGGCGGAAAATTAGGTGCAACTATTGCACAGCGCCCAGACCAAATTGGGATTGTTGGTGTACAGATTGCAGATAAAGTCTTAAAAGGCGAAAAAGTGGATCCAACGGTTCCAGTTGAATTGGAATTAGTGGTTAAACAATAAGATAAAACCGCCATGGGGAACTGTGGCGGTTTATTTAATTTGCGATCCATTGGGTCATAGAAAAGGAAATAAACGTTATGGGTACAGCAAAGTTGGTGGTTCTCGGTAGTATTAATGCGGATCATATATTAAATGTTAAGCATTTCCCTCAGCCGGGTGAAACTGTTAGAGGCGATCATTACCAAGTTGCATTTGGTGGGAAAGGTGCCAACCAAGCGGTTGCAGCAGGTCGCAGTGGTGCTGACATAACGTTTATCGCTTGTATTGGTGATGATGATATTGGTGCGAGTATAAAAAAACAATTATTTCTCGATAATATTAAAACTGAATGTATTGACGTCGTTGAAGGTGAAACGACAGGTGTTGCCCTTATTTATGTAAACCAACAAGGGGAAAACATAATTGGTATCAATGCAGGTGCAAATGCACGACTGACCAAAGAACGATTGGCTCAATATCAGCAAAAAATAGTGGAAGCGGATGCCGTACTGATGCAATTGGAATCCCCTATTGAAACAGTGCAAATGGCCGCTGAAATCGCGAAGAAAAACAATACAAAAGTCATTTTGAACCCGGCTCCCGCTCAATCATTACCAGATTCATTATTATCACTAGTTGATATCATCACGCCAAATGAAACAGAAGCTGAACATTTAACGGGTATTACGGTTAATGATAATCAAGGTGCTCAAGATGCGGCTGAAGTCTTACATCAAAAAGGTATTAGTAAAGTGATGATAACACTCGGCTCTCGAGGTGTTTGGTATAGTGAAAAAGGGCGTGAAGGTAAAATAATTTCTGCATTTCGCGTAAAAGCAGTGGATACTATTGCCGCAGGTGATACATTCAATGGGGCTTATGTTACAGCACTACTTGAAGGTAAGGCTGACGACGAAGCGATTATTTTTGCCCATGCAGCGGCAGCGATAGCGGTGACTCGCCCAGGAGCTCAACCCTCAGTTCCATGGCGTAAAGAAATTGACCAGTTTTTGACTCAACAGGATTAACTTGTGGCAACAATGAAAGATGTGGCACGCCTTGCAGGGGTGTCGACGTCCACCGTCTCTCACGTTATTAACCAAAATCGCTATGTCAGCGAAAGCATTACCATACGCGTTAAAAATGCGATTGAAGAGTTAAATTATGCACCTTCTGCTTTAGCGCGTAGTTTGAAGATGAATCGTACGAATACAATTGGGATGTTACTGACAACAAGTAATAACCCATTTTACGCAGAGGTAGTACGGGGTGTAGAACGTAGTTGCTACGAACGTGGTTATAGTTTGATTTTGTGCAACACTGAAGGTGACCTTCAGCGAATGAATCATAGTTTAGAAACTTTGCTACAAAAGCGTGTTGATGGGTTATTGATTATGTGCACAGAAGTACAGGGGCCATCAAAAAATGTTTTGGCTCGTTACCCTGCTGTGCCAACAGTTATGATGGATTGGTCCCCCTTTGAGTCGGAAGGCGATATCATTCAAGATAACTCTTTTCTTGGTGGGGAAATAGCCACTCGTTACCTTATCGAAGCTGGTTTCTCTCGTATTGCCTGTATTGCAGGGCCACAAGATAAATCACCAGCAAGAGCGCGTCATCAAGGTTTTATTCAAGCCATGACAGATGGCGGTATTAATATTTATGATGATTATATCATTTTCAGTGATTTTGAATTTGCTGGTGGGTTTGAGTCAATGAATAAATTGCTCAATTTACCTATCCCTCCTGAGGCTATTTTTGCAGGTAATGATGCGATGGCGGTAGGCGCTTATCAAGCGATATACCAAAAGGGTTTGAAAGTGCCGGATGATATTTCAATTATTGGTTATGATGATATCGATCTTTCGCCTTATATGATCCCACCACTCACAACAATTCATCAGCCAAAAGATAAGTTAGGCCAACAGGCTGTTGACCAACTTATTTACCGAATGGATAACCCAGAGGCAAATGCGAGTGCTTTGGTTCTTACCCCTGAGCTAATTGAACGCCAATCGGTTAAAAAATATTAATTCTTCGCTTTTTTGGTTTTATTTTTTATTAAATTATCACCGTCTGTCTTACTTAATAATAAGAAGACAAAAGCCGAGATAAGAGTAATGACGCCAACGGTAATAAAGGTGTAGTGGAAATTATCGACCGTATTGCTATTAGGTTGTCCACCATAGAAGTTTAAGATTGCAGCACTGACTGCGATACCGAAGCTTATCGATAGCTGCTGAGTCACAGCTAACATACTATTTCCCGCACTTGCATTATTGTCTGTTAAATCAGCCAAGCAAATAGTATTCATTGCAGTAAACTGTACAGACATCACCATTCCTAAAATAAATAAAGGTACAACTAACAGATAAATTGACATACTTGGTGATTGTAAGGAAAACTGTGCAATCATTAATCCGATAATAATGGTGATAACAAATAATGTATTACGGTAGCCATACTTAGTTAAGACTCGAGTAACTCCCGATTTAGCAGTGATTGACCCTATTGCTAGTGGTGCCATCATCATTCCTGCCACAACGGCTTCGTAACCAAAACCCACCTGCAACATTAATGGCATTAAAAATGGAATACTGCCTGTCCCTAAGCGTGTTGCAATATTACCGCTTATCCCAATAGAAAAAGTGCGAGTTTTAAATAAATTCAAGGGAATTATTGCATGCTTAGTACGTCTTGCATGGAAAATATAAACAAATAAGAAGAGAAAGCCGACTAAGACAATAGTGGCTGGAATTGATGTTGAAAGGGACTTATCACTGAATAAGTCTAGGCTGACAGATAGCATGACTAAGCCAGAACCAAACAATAAGAACCCTAAAGTATCAAATTTACGTTTTGGCATTTTAAAGTCAGGCATATGTTTTAATGCATAAAAGATACCTAAAACACCAATAGGAATATTAATAATAAATATCCAATGCCAAGTTGCATAGGTGACTAATATACCACCTAACAGAGGCCCCAAAATTGGACCAACTAAACCAGGAATAGTGACAAAATTTAATATTGGCAGTAATTCACTTCGAGGGTAAGCCCTTATTAAGGCTAAACGGGCAACTGGCATCATCATTGCCCCACCAATACCCTGAATAACCCTTGAGGTTACTAAAAAATTTAAGGAAGGCGAAAGGGCACAAAGTAATGAACCAAAAGAAAACAAAGAAACCGCTAAAATGAATATACGCCTTGTGCCAAATCTATCAGCAAACCAGCCGCTGACAGGGATTAATAGAGCAACAGTAAGCGTATAGCTGACCACAGCTGACTGCATTGCAAGCGGTGAGTGATCAAGGCTCCTTGCAATATCGGGTAAAGCCGTATTCAAAATGGTGGCATCGAGCGCTTGCATGAAGAAGGCCATTGCCGCAATCCATGGAAGGCCTGACATATTTTTAGCTGTTTTGAACATCAGTTACCTATACAAGTAAATTAAAGCTTCAATTGGAATATTGTTTCGTTAGTCTTGCTTTTGGGTAATTGTTAATAAGTTATAGCAAAGGTCGAGTGCTATTGTACTTTTACCATGAATAATTGCATTGGCAAGTTGTTGATGAATTTCGACCTCTATAACCTCATTATCAGTGATGACATCAAAATAACGCTGATAAATAGAACGGAATAAATTAGCAAAAGAAATTAGGAAGGGGTTGGCACAAGCTTTGTAAATAGTTAAATGAAAATGATAATCAACTCTCACCCAATGCGCCCTATCAAATTCTTTGGCGAGTAACTGCATTTCACTTGCTAATAATTGTAATGATTGTTTTTGTTCTTTTGTTGCATGTATAGCCGCAAGATAACAAGCTTGAGGTTCTATTGCGAGTCGAACCATTTTAAAGTGTTCCATCACGACAGATTGCTCTTCGCTATTGGACCACCACGTTAAGAGATCTTGGTCTAAAAAATTCCAATTTGAGGGCGGCATAACCCGGGTACCTATTTTGGGGCGAGCTAACACCATACCTTTTGCAGCTAATATTTTTATTGCTTCTCTTATTGCTGTTCGACTTGCTTGGAATTGTTCTGATAATTCTAATTCGCTAGGTAAAGTGGAATCAGGTAAATAGGTGCTGGTTAAAATCAACTGGCCAAGATTTTCTGCAATAATATAAGAACGATTTTTTTGTGAGGCTGTTTGTTGCTTACTTAATTCCATAATTCATCTCAAAGCATAATTCTTAGATACATATATTACGTGAGTAGGTGCGCAATTGCTGCTGAAATAGTCAATATATAGACCGAATTTAACTTATAAATACCTTTTTGGCTAAAAAAAACACGAACAAAATAAAAATTCAAAAAAACACTTGCGAGAATTTTTCGACTCCCTATAATGCGCATCCGTTGTCACGACAAACTGGTTAGAAGAAAACTTCAAAACCCAGTGATAACAGAGGTGAGAAAGAAAAAGTTTGAAAATAAACACTTGACTTTCTAAATAAAAAACGTAATATACGACACCTCGCGACAACGACCTAGAAGTCGAAAATCGAAAGATTCAGTCGCAACGCTCTTTAACAATTTATCAGACAATCTGTGTGGGCACTCACAGGACACTATCAAAAAAATATTTGATTTTAAGTCTTGAAGAGTGACTAACACGTTAATTCATATATATGAACTAATAGGTAATTTGGTTTCTTCGGAAATCAAACGACAGTAACATTCTTTGAGCATCAGACTACTTTTAATTGAAGAGTTTGATCATGGCTCAGATTGAACGCTGGCGGCAGGCCTAACACATGCAAGTCGAGCGGTAACAGGGGAAGCTTGCTTCTCGCTGACGAGCGGCGGACGGGTGAGTAATGTATGGGGATCTGCCCGATAGAGGGGGATAACCACTGGAAACGGTGGCTAATACCGCATAATCTCTTAGGAGCAAAGCAGGGGAACTTCGGTCCTTGCGCTATCGGATGAACCCATATGGGATTAGCTAGTAGGTGGGGTAATGGCTCACCTAGGCGACGATCCCTAGCTGGTCTGAGAGGATGATCAGCCACACTGGGACTGAGACACGGCCCAGACTCCTACGGGAGGCAGCAGTGGGGAATATTGCACAATGGGCGCAAGCCTGATGCAGCCATGCCGCGTGTATGAAGAAGGCCCTAGGGTTGTAAAGTACTTTCAGTCGGGAGGAAGGCGTTGTTGCTAATATCAACAACGATTGACGTTACCGACAGAAGAAGCACCGGCTAACTCCGTGCCAGCAGCCGCGGTAATACGGAGGGTGCAAGCGTTAATCGGAATTACTGGGCGTAAAGCGCACGCAGGCGGTTGATTAAGTTAGATGTGAAATCCCCGGGCTTAACCTGGGAATGGCATCTAAGACTGGTCAGCTAGAGTCTTGTAGAGGGGGGTAGAATTCCATGTGTAGCGGTGAAATGCGTAGAGATGTGGAGGAATACCGGTGGCGAAGGCGGCCCCCTGGACAAAGACTGACGCTCAGGTGCGAAAGCGTGGGGAGCAAACAGGATTAGATACCCTGGTAGTCCACGCTGTAAACGATGTCGATTTGAAGGTTGTTCCCTTGAGGAGTGGCTTTCGGAGCTAACGCGTTAAATCGACCGCCTGGGGAGTACGGCCGCAAGGTTAAAACTCAAATGAATTGACGGGGGCCCGCACAAGCGGTGGAGCATGTGGTTTAATTCGATGCAACGCGAAGAACCTTACCTACTCTTGACATCCAGAGAACTTAGCAGAGATGCTTTGGTGCCTTCGGGAACTCTGAGACAGGTGCTGCATGGCTGTCGTCAGCTCGTGTTGTGAAATGTTGGGTTAAGTCCCGCAACGAGCGCAACCCTTATCCTTTGTTGCCAGCGATTCGGTCGGGAACTCAAAGGAGACTGCCGGTGATAAACCGGAGGAAGGTGGGGATGACGTCAAGTCATCATGGCCCTTACGAGTAGGGCTACACACGTGCTACAATGGCGTATACAAAGAGAAGCGACCTCGCGAGAGCAAGCGGAACTCATAAAGTACGTCGTAGTCCGGATTGGAGTCTGCAACTCGACTCCATGAAGTCGGAATCGCTAGTAATCGTAGATCAGAATGCTACGGTGAATACGTTCCCGGGCCTTGTACACACCGCCCGTCACACCATGGGAGTGGGTTGCAAAAGAAGTAGGTAGCTTAACCTTCGGGAGGGCGCTTACCACTTTGTGATTCATGACTGGGGTGAAGTCGTAACAAGGTAACCGTAGGGGAACCTGCGGTTGGATCACCTCCTTACCATTGAAGTGTTTTTGTGAAGTGCTCACACAGATTGTCTGATGAAATAGAGTAGCGGTATCGATAGGCTTGTAGCTCAGGTGGTTAGAGCGCACCCCTGATAAGGGTGAGGTCGGTGGTTCAAGTCCACTCAGGCCTACCAAAATTGAATTGATGCTTTGTTATAGATTAGCTCGCTTACCCACGTAAGCTTCGCCAATCTATGCCTTGCCTGAATTCAATTTATAACTGATTTCTTTCATAAAAAGAAAGAGACGATACCGAAAATACCTTTATGGGGCTATAGCTCAGCTGGGAGAGCGCCTGCCTTGCACGCAGGAGGTCAGCGGTTCGATCCCGCTTAGCTCCACCATAAATTTTTCTGATTATTCAGAATAGATTAGTCAACTAGTCTATTGCGAATAATTATGCTCTTTAACAATCTGGAACAAGCTGAAAATTGAAAACAACGCACATTGTTTATCGCTTAAACAATGTGAGAGTCTCTCAAAAATCTCAACTTGAATAGTGTACTTTGAACTATCGAGTCGACGAGCGAAATGAGTTCAAGGCAGCCCGCGCACAGCAAGCGCAGCGTACTTTAAGTACGTGAGCATTGCGCGCACGGACTAACGCCGAAATCATGAAGCACAGTCACTCGTTGTAAGAAGACGCCTTCGGGTTGTGAGGTTAAGCGACTAAGCGTACACGGTGGATGCCTAGGCAATCAGAGGCGATGAAGGACGTGCTAATCTGCGATAAGCGTCGGTAAGGTGATATGAACCGTTACAACCGACGATTTCCGAATGGGGAAACCCAGTGCAATTCGTTGCACTATCGTTTGATGAATACATAGTCAAACGAAGCGAACCGGGGGAACTGAAACATCTCAGTACCCCGAGGAAAAGAAATCAACCGAGATTCCCCTAGTAGCGGCGAGCGAACGGGGAGCAGCCCAGAGTCTTAATCAGCATTAGCATCAGGAGAACGGTCTGGAAAGTCCGGCAGTAAAGGGTGATAGCCCCGTATCCGAAGGTGTTAGTGTTGTGAACTCGACGAGTAGGGCGGGACACGTGTTATCCTGTCTGAATATGGGGGGACCATCCTCCAAGGCTAAATACTCCTGATTGACCGATAGTGAACCAGTACCGTGAGGGAAAGGCGAAAAGAACCCCGGCGAGGGGAGTGAAATAGAACCTGAAACCGTGTACGTACAAGCAGTGGGAGCCTTGATTTATCAGGGTGACTGCGTACCTTTTGTATAATGGGTCAGCGACTTATATTCTGTAGCAAGGTTAACCGTATAGGGGAGCCGTAGGGAAACCGAGTCTTAACTGGGCGAATGAGTTGCAGGGTATAGACCCGAAACCCGGTGATCTAGCCATGGGCAGGTTGAAGGTTGGGTAACACTAACTGGAGGACCGAACCGACTAATGTTGAAAAATTAGCGGATGACTTGTGGCTGGGGGTGAAAGGCCAATCAAACCGGGAGATAGCTGGTTCTCCCCGAAAGCTATTTAGGTAGCGCCTCGTGAACTCATCTTCGGGGGTAGAGCACTGTTTCGACTAGGGGGTCATCCCGACTTACCAACTCGATGCAAACTACGAATACCGAAGAATGTTATCACGGGAGACACACGGCGGGTGCTAACGTTCGTCGTGAAGAGGGAAACAACCCAGACCGCCAGCTAAGGTCCCAAAGTCATAGTTAAGTGGGAAACGAAGTGGGAAGGCTCAGACAGCCAGGATGTTGGCTTAGAAGCAGCCATCATTTAAAGAAAGCGTAATAGCTCACTGGTCGAGTCGGCCTGCGCGGAAGATGTAACGGGGCTAAACTATGCACCGAAGCTGCGGCAGCG
Source organism: Providencia rettgeri (assembly GCF_023205015.1). Taxonomy (NCBI): domain Bacteria; kingdom Pseudomonadati; phylum Pseudomonadota; class Gammaproteobacteria; order Enterobacterales; family Morganellaceae; genus Providencia; species Providencia rettgeri. The sequence goes on from NZ_CP096258.1 coordinate 92,737, forward strand.
ATATGTAAATATTGTTGGGTAGGGGAGCGTTCTGTAAGCCTGTGAAGGTGTACTGTGAGGTATGCTGGAGGTATCAGAAGTGCGAATGCTGACATAAGTAACGATAATGCGGGTGAAAAACCCGCACGCCGGAAGACCAAGGGTTCCTGTCCAACGTTAATCGGGGCAGGGTGAGTCGACCCCTAAGGCGAGGCAGAAATGCGTAGTCGATGGGAAACGGGTTAATATTCCCGTACTGGTGATAATTGCGATGGGGGGACGGAGAAGGCTAGGCTATCCGGGCGACGGTTGTCCCGGTTTAAGAATGTAGGCAGGTGAATTAGGCAAATCCGGTTCACTACATGCTGAGGTTCGATGACGAGTCACTACGGTGATGAAGTAGCTCATGCCCCGCTTCCAGGAAAAGCCTCTAAGCTCTAGATTATCATTAATCGTACCCCAAACCGACACAGGTGGTCAGGTAGAGAATACTCAGGCGCTTGAGAGAACTCGGGTGAAGGAACTAGGCAAAATGGTGCCGTAACTTCGGGAGAAGGCACGCTGGCGCTAGGTGAAGTCCCTCGCGGATGGAGCTGAAGCCAGTCGCAGATACCAGCTGGCTGCAACTGTTTATTAAAAACACAGCACTGTGCAAACACGAAAGTGGACGTATACGGTGTGACGCCTGCCCGGTGCTGGAAGGTTAATTGATGGGGTTATCCGTAAGGAGAAGCTCTTGATCGAAGCCCCAGTAAACGGCGGCCGTAACTATAACGGTCCTAAGGTAGCGAAATTCCTTGTCGGGTAAGTTCCGACCTGCACGAATGGCGTAATGATGGCCAGGCTGTCTCCACCCGAGACTCAGTGAAATTGAACTCGCTGTGAAGATGCAGTGTACCCGCGGCAAGACGGAAAGACCCCGTGAACCTTTACTATAGCTTGACACTGAACATTGAGCCTTGATGTGTAGGATAGGTGGGAGGCTTCGAAGCGTGGACGCCAGTCTGCGTGGAGCCAACCTTGAAATACCACCCTTTAATGTTTGATGTTCTAACGTTGCCCCGTTATCCGGGGTGCGGACAGTGTCTGGTGGGTAGTTTGACTGGGGCGGTCTCCTCCCAAAGAGTAACGGAGGAGCACGAAGGTTGGCTAAGCATGGTCGGACATCATGCGGTTAGTGCAAAGGCATAAGCCAGCTTGACTGCGAGAGTGACGGCTCGAGCAGGTACGAAAGTAGGTCTTAGTGATCCGGTGGTTCTGAATGGAAGGGCCATCGCTCAACGGATAAAAGGTACTCCGGGGATAACAGGCTGATACCGCCCAAGAGTTCATATCGACGGCGGTGTTTGGCACCTCGATGTCGGCTCATCACATCCTGGGGCTGAAGTAGGTCCCAAGGGTACGGCTGTTCGCCGTTTAAAGTGGTACGCGAGCTGGGTTTAGAACGTCGTGAGACAGTTCGGTCCCTATCTGCCGTGGGCGTTGGAAGATTGAAAGGGGCTGCTCCTAGTACGAGAGGACCGGAGTGGACGCACCACTGGTGTTCGGGTTGTCATGCCAATGGCATTGCCCGGTAGCTAAGTGCGGAAGAGATAACCGCTGAAAGCATCTAAGCGGGAAACTTGCCTTGAGATGAGTCTTCCCTGACCCTTTAAGGGTCCTAAAGGAACGTTTAAGACTAAGACGTTGATAGGTTGGGTGTGTAAGCGTAGCGATACGTTGAGCTAACCAATACTAATGAACCGTGAGGCTTAACCTGACAACACCGAAGGTGTTTTAGAGAGATTGAGTTGTTTTTGATAGAGTGAGAAGCCGAAAGGTGAAGGACACACAGCTTGTTTGAGATTGACGTTCTGGTTTAGTGTATAAAAGTGACATTAAACGGGAACACACAGAATTTGTCTGGCGGCAATAGCGCGGTGGTCCCACCTGACCCCATGCCGAACTCAGTAGTGAAACGCCGTAGCGCCGATGGTAGTGTGGGGTCTCCCCATGTGAGAGTAGGGAACTGCCAGACATTAAATTAGTGAAGAAGCCACCCATTGGGTGGCTTTTTTGCGTTTGGGGGGGAGCGAACTAATTGTTGATGCTAGAAGTGAAGTTCCTTAATATTCCAACTCCCGACTCCCAACTCCAACTTAACGACTCACTTAATTTAATCCTTTTACGCAGGGCGATTAGTCATGAATATAACCGTCGCAAATGGAAGTTCATGATACAAAGTAGTGAGTAACAGCTCACTTGTTCCTTAATTAGTGTGCATAATTGCAATAAAATTAACTGGATATGGTGTGGTAGTGATTATCTACTAGCGCCATGATGAAAGGTCTAGATATAAACTAGTAAGTAACAGCTCACATGTTGAAAAGTGCGCGGAGACAAGTGCTGAGTGTGGGCTGAGGCAGCATGAGTTAAGAGAGTTAAGTCAAGCAATCGGTAGATGACACTCGGTGGTATTGTGATCATGAATGGAAGCTCTGGAACCAAAGTAGTGAGTAACAGCTCACTTGTTGAAAAGTGCGCGGAGACAAGTGCTGAGTGTGGGGTTAGGCAGCATGAGTTAAGAGAATTAAGTCAAGCAATCGGTAGATGACACTCGGTGGTATTGTGATCATGAATGGAAGGTTTGGAACTAAAGTAGTGAGTAACAGCTCACTTGTTCCTTAGTTAGTGTGCGTAATTGCAATAAAATTAACGGGATATGGTGTGGTGGTTATCTATTACTGCTGTGAATGGAAGGTCTGGAACTAAAGTAGTGAGTAACAACTCACTTGTTCCTTAATTAGTGTGCATAATTGCAATAAAATTAACGGGATATGGTGTGGTGGTTATCTATTATTGCTGTGAATGGAAGCTCTGGAACCAAAGTAGTGAGTAACAGCTCACAAGTTGTTGGTGGATAGTGGAGTTTTAATAAAATCCAATGAATATAATATAGTGGATTGGTGGTGTACATATCACCGAGCTGAATAGAATTGTTTGGGAAATAGGTAACAGTTCACTTAAAAACAAAGTGGAGCAGTGAAAGTAAGCTTGAACCATCATCTCTTAAATAGGTATGAAATGCATTCATTTATATACCCTACCGATAGATAAATTATAATCTATTAAAATAAATAATGAATTAGTAAGATTAGTTCATCAATTTACTCTATTTTGCTTGTTTGTGTTTTTTTTGTTTTATGGTTTTTATGGTGTTAATTAGTCTGTAAAAACGGTATGTGTTTATTATTTAAATATGAATAATATCAATAGATAAAATATTATAAGCCATTTTTTTTGATAAAAAAGCCGTTCATCATCATTTTAAATCTTCGTCTAAAATTCATTCAAATGGTTATTTTTATATATAAAAATTGTTAAATTGATGTTTTATTTTATTGTGCTTATAATGAGTAAATTGACTTAAGGTATTACATTAGATATTAAATTTGTTTATAAATAGAATTTTCAATGGAAAAAAATCAGCCCAAGGTGTTGTCAATAACACAAGCTGTAATCATTAACTGACTGTATTTCATATAAATATTGTTTTATGTGCCAAAGGTGGATCACATGAAAAAGGCAAAAAGCGCTAATCATAAGATTTTTGATCAAATTCTTTCTGTCAATAAGCAGAAAGAAAACGAATTTAACAATGGGCAAGATGGTGCAATTATTCTTTCTATACTTGTGATGTTTTTTGTACCATTTTTACTATTAAATGCAGCAAGAATTTTTTTTGGAATAGATTACAGTTTTGTCGCTGTGATCTCCATGTTGGCGGTTAGTGCCATCATCACATACACATTGTATAAGCGTCTAAAAATTGATTCTGAATTTGCTGAGAAGCATATAGTGTTAGACCAATTATTGATGCGTTATACGCCAAAAAATACAACAGAGTTTAAGAGCCTTCAAGAAGAGAGAAAGGCAAACCCATCAAGTACTTATTCACTTGTTGAAGATTGGGCTAATAGAGAAAGACTGCACTATGCAAATTAGCACACACTAATAATTTAATAAATGTTTGCATATCCCTCGGCTATTTTTAGTCGGGGGATTTTTATTTATTGTAAAGGCTAGCCCTACCTTGAGGGCTAGGTTAATAAAAAGAACTAATTCCAGTTTTTACCTAGAAGATATGTAATTTCGAGAGATTGCATTCTGTTAAGTCTAGGGTCACATAATGACTGATATTTATAACTAATATCTTCTTCGCTGATTTCAGGAATACCTCCTGTGCACTCAGTAACATCTAGTCCTGTCATTTCTAAGTGGACACCTCCTGGATGTACTCCTGCTTCCTTTAATATATGAATGAACTGAATCATTTAATCAGTAATATCCGTAAAATAGCGTGTTTTATATCCTTCTTTGGCATTTTTGGTATTACTATGCATTGGGTTAATCATGCAAATGACAGGTTCGCCACAGGATTGAATTGATTTTATGAGAGCTGGGAGTTTTTGCTTGATAATATTAGCCCCCATTCTAATGATAAGGACGATTTTCCCTTTCTCTCTACTTGGGTTTAATTTACTTATTAAGCTAACTAATGTATCTGAAGAGATATTTGGCCCACACTTTTTTCGAAACAAATACTAAGGGAGGGGGGTTATATATGTTAGTTTGGAAATACTCTAATGCACATTTATCTGGATAATGCGGATTTTGTTCTATAGGGAAATCCTTCCATGAAGAAGGGCTCCACAATGTTGACTGGTTATAAGCTCCCTTTTTATGATGAGAAAAGATTATTTTGACTGAGATATATTTAAGTATGTTGTGAGTGCGCCATTTTGTCTTGCAAGGTAATCTTCACGCACAGGTGTATACACATCAATGACTTCTGAAGATTCGAGAGCCTCTGCATCATGAACGGCCCACGAAGGGATGATAAAAGAGTCGCCTGCATGCAAGAAAACAGTTCGGCCATCAACAGTTAGTCTTAAGGAACCTTTCAATATCGTTGTTGCAGTTTCATGTTCATGAGTATGTTCTGGGATAATCGCTTTTGGCTTGAATGTCCAAAACGCGATGGTAAAACCCGTACCATGAATGAACTTGGCTTGTATTTTGCTTTCCTCTCCTTCATTACGGTTTAGGTCCATATCATAGGAGATCATTTCTTTAGACAAAAAAAGGCTCATATTGTTACCTTATATAAAAATAGGGATAAATGACTAATTAATTTTTGAGTGAATTGAGAAACCCATAGGAACGGAGCCAAAGTCATGTAATATATTGAGGTTATGGCTTTTGGCTGTTTTTAGAGTAGTAATACATGCATCAACAGTTCCATTAGCACATTGTAAAGCTGCTTCACTATTTGAATTAAACAATAGAGGCTCAATTGGTTTATTTAAACCATTAACCTCTGAAAATAAATCTTTGGGTGCAGCATGTGAACCGATTTTTTTAATTTTACTCAGGTCAGTATAGCGGCTTGCAAATAACATATTATGAGTATCCAATACAAAGCAATCGGTGATCTTTAAAAAAGTTAAATTTTGAAATACGATGTTGTGTAAATAAGGATAAACAATACAACCGAGTAATATACAGTTATTATCCTTTTTTATTTCTTCTACAGCGACTTCAAGTGTTTCATGTAATATAACATTGCCATCTAAGTTATTTTTTTCTAAATAGTAATGTGCAGCTTTCTCACAATTTGTTCCTTTAGGGCCTAAAGTATGGATAGTAAGCATGGTATTACCTCATATAAATCATATTCTTCCTGTTTCGTTTATTAAATCGGGGAGTCTTTTTCCTGATCTTATTTGAGCCAGCATAGTATTTTCAGCGTTATTAATTTTTACAGCTTCTTCAAAGACTTTATCAATCAGATCTAATGGAACAACGACACTCCCGTTTGTGTCTGAAATGATGAGATCTCCAGTCTGGATGATATTGTCTTCAATTCTGCATGAAGTGCCTGTTTCACTGACACAGTAGGCACCTTGAGTATCTGAGGGTATTATATTACTCGCGATGACAGGGATATTCAGATCTCGTAATTCTTGAATGTCCCTAACGGCGCCACCTAAAATAATACCGTTGAAGCCGAGTTGCTGAAAATAGGTGCAACTCATTCCTCCGGCTAGAGCGGCATGTTTCATTAAATCGCCATAGCCAGCGACATAAATAAGCCCACTTGCGTTATCTAATTCAGGTACGAGAAATTGTTGGACTTGTTCCCATGTTGATGATTGTTTCTCTATGATACATTTTCCTTTTTTAACTAATTTCCATTGAACGGTATATGCATGTCCGACAATATAAAAATCGTTAATATTAAGAGAGTGTAGTTCATGAGATAAAACACTACCTGATTTTAATCCATCTAAAATATCAATAATTGTAGATGTGCTTATTTTTAAACTTTTTATCTTTTCGAGTTTTTTTATATCGGGATTGTAAAACATAAATTTTCCTTGTTTAGCTAGAGGAAGGCTTATTAGCTTTTTAATTAATAGATATAAACCTTAGTAAGGTCAAGGATAAATAATAGATGGGCCTATCAATTATTAATGTTTGATAATATTAATGATTGTATATTGTTATTTAATGTTCACGCTATAAATCCAGAAATAAACGGCCCAAATGGCCGTTTTTTTATTCTATTTGATTATTACAGTTGAGTGTTAATGTGATTTACCCTGCTCAATACCGAGGCCGATTTGTGAACGAATAAATTGTTCTTTAAAACGTTCTCTTTCCATTTTCCCTTGTTCTGAATTATCTGTTACAGAGAATAACCATGAAGCAATAAATGCCACCGCCATGGAAAAGAGTGCTGGATATTCATAAGGATAGATTGGTTTTTCATGATGAAGAATACTAACCCAGATAGTTGGCCCTAAAATCATTAAGACAACGGCGGTAATTAAACCGAACCAACCACCTGCCAATGCTCCACGAGTGGTCAGTTTGCGCCAGTACATTGAGAGTAGAATGATTGGAAAATTACAACTTGCTGCAATTGAGAAAGCTAAACCAACCATGAAGGCAATATTTTGTTTTTCAAACAGAATGCCTAACCCGATAGCAACAAAACCTAAGATAACAACGGTAATTTTAGAGACGCGTAATTCATCTTTTTCATCCGCTTTACCATTTTTCATTGCCATTGCATATAGGTCATGGGAAACCGCAGAGGCGCCTGCTAAGGTTAAACCGGCAACAACAGCAAGAATGGTGGCGAATGCAACTGCAGAAATAAACCCTAAGAAGAAGTTACCACCAACGGCATCTGCAAGGTGAACAGCCGCCATATTTGTTCCGCCAATAAGTGCTCCGGCTGCATCTTTAAAGGCAGGATTGGAACTGACTAGAACGATGGCACCAAAGCCAATAATAAAGGTTAATATGTAAAAATAACCAATAAAGCCAGTTGCATAGAACACGCTTTTACGCGCTTCTTTTGCATCGCTTACGGTAAAGAATCGCATAATAATATGAGGAAGGCCTGCAGTACCAAACATCAATGCAAGACCCAGTGATAGGGCGGATATTGGGTCGGAAACCAGTCCTCCCGGACTCATGATGGCAATACCATTTTTATGAACTTCAACGGCTTCTTTAAATAAGGTATTAAAGTTAAAGCCTACGTGTTTCATAACCATAACAGCCATGAATGTTGCACCAGCTAATAACAAGATGGCTTTAATAATTTGCACCCAAGTTGTGGCTAACATGCCACCAAATAGGACATATAGCACCATCAAGATACCCACGATAACAACCGCGACGTGGTAATTGAGACCAAATAACAATTCAATCAATTTACCCGCGCCAACCATTTGAGCGATAAGGTACAGTGCAACAACAACCAGAGAGCCAACCGCAGATAGAATACGAATGGGTCTTTGTTTTAATCGATAAGAAGCGACATCAGCGAAGGTATAACGACCTAAATTACGTAAGCGCTCGGCAATTAAGAATAGAATGATCGGCCAGCCAATTAAGAAGCCAATTGAATAAATCAGGCCATCATAGCCAGAAGTATAAACCAGAGCAGAGATCCCTAAGAAGGAAGCCGCAGACATAAAGTCGCCCGCAATAGCCATCCCGTTTTGGAAACCGGTAATTTTCCCGCCCGCAGTGTAGTAATCAGAGCGAGAACGCGTTCTTTTTGACGCCCAGTAGGTAATATACAAAGTGAAGCCGACAAACAGTAAGAACATCACAATCGCCTGAATATTCACAGGCTGGCGTTCAACATCCCCTGTCAATGCATCAGAAAACGCCATTGATGAGGTAAAAAAGAGAATGAGTGAGAGCAATATTTTCATTTTTCTACCTCTTTTAAAATTTCTGCTGTTAAACGGTCGTATTCACCGTTGGCTCGGATAACGTAAAGCCCAGTGAGTACAAATGAAATGACAATTAGGCCGATACCAACAGGGATCCCTCTTGTGATGTATGAACCTTCGGATATCGGTGTTCCTAGCCAGCTTGGGTCAAAAGCGATAAGAAAAATAAATCCAACATATAGCACGAGCGTTATTATTGATAATAACCATGAAAAGCGACTACGTTTCCTAACCAGTTCTTTAAAGCGAGTGTTATCCTCTACCTTTTCGTAAGCAGTAGCATTCATCAGAGTTCTCCTCTGTTATACTCGTCATACTTCAAGCTGCAGCATTGTTGACTGCACCTCGAATTATTTAGAGTAAACTATCTTGTTGGGATGTATGTAAGGCCGCCTCTATGAGTTGGCCTTTTAGCGTTATGACATACTCATAGACTGTTTTTCTTCGAGTAGTTTTTCGACAACACCTGGATCGGCCAGAGTGGAGGTATCTCCAAAGTTACTGGTGTCTCCTGATGCAATTTTACGTAGGATACGACGCATGATTTTACCGGAACGGGTTTTTGGTAAAGAGTCCGTCCAGTGAAGAACATCTGGTGTGGCAATTGGGCCAATTTCTTTACGCACCCAGTTGCGAACTTCAGTATATAGCTCAGGTGAAGGCTCAACCCCTGATATTAGCGTGACATAGGCGTAAATAGCTTGCCCTTTAATATTGTGAGGTATACCGACCACGGCAGCTTCAGCCACTTTCGGATGTGCAACGAGCGCTGATTCTATTTCTGCGGTACCTAAACGGTGGCCCGAAATATTCAGTACATCGTCAACACGGCCAGTGATCCAGTAATAACCATCCTCATCACGACGAGCACCATCACCGCTAAAGTACATGCCTTTAAAGGTTGAGAAATAGGTTTGCTCGAAGCGTTCGTGATCGCCAAATAAGGTTCGGGCTTGGCCCGGCCATGAATCGACAATAACTAAATTGCCTTCTGTGGCGCCTTCGATAGGTTCACCAAGGTTATCAACTAACGCAGGGCGAACGCCGAAGAATGGTAATGTTGCAGACCCCGGTTTTAACATGGTTGCCCCCGGAAGTGGTGTGATCATGAAACCACCTGTTTCGGTTTGCCACCATGTATCAACCACTGGGCAGCGGCTATTACCAATTTTTTTGTAGAACCATTCCCAAGCTTCAGGGTTAATGGGTTCCCCCACGGAGCCGAGAATTCGTAATGAGCTGCGGTCAGTACCTTCAATAGCTTTATCGCCTTCAGCCATTAATGCGCGGATGGCGGTTGGTGCAGTATAAAGGATATTGACTTGGTGTTTATCAACCACCTGGCTCATTCGGTTAACTGATGGGTAATTAGGTACCCCTTCGAACATCAATGTTTTAGCGCCATTGGATAATGGCCCATATAGCAAATAGCTATGACCTGTTACCCAGCCGACATCAGCAGTACACCAATAGACTTCACCTGGATGGTAGTCGAAGGTGTACTTGAATGTCAGTGTGGCATAAACCAAATAACCACCAGTGGTATGCAAAACACCTTTAGGTTTGCCTGTAGAACCCGAGGTGTACAGGATAAAGAGCGGGTCTTCTGCGTTGATTTCTTCTGGAGGGCAGTCTGCACTGACCCCTTTGATGACGTCGTGCCACCAGAGGTCACGGCCTTCGACCCAGCTCGGTGCGTTGCCTGTGCGTTGGTAAACAATGACATGAGAAACCGTAGTAACTTGCGGACTAGCGAGTGCGTCATCCACATTTTTCTTTAATGGAATTGCACGGCCAGCTCGTAAGCCTTCATCTGCGGTGATGATGAGCTTCGCTTTACAGTCAATAACGCGACCAGAGACGGCTTCAGGGGAGAAACCAGCAAAAATGACCGTATGTATCGCGCCAATACGGGCACAGGCTAGCATCGCGACTGCAGCTTCAACAACCATAGGCATGTAAATGGCGACAACATCGCCTTTACGAATACCTTGTTGTTTCAGGACATTAGCAAACTGACAAACATCATGGTGCAGTTCGCGGTAAGTGACATTTTTTGACGATAAAGGGTCATCGCCTTCCCAAATAATCGCTGTTTGGTCACCTTTTTCAGCCAGATGGCGATCTAAACAGTTAGCACTTAAATTTAATGTACCGTCTTCGAACCAGCGGATATCAATATGTCCGGGGTCAAAAGAGGTGTTTTTGACACGAGTGTAAGGTTTAATCCAATCAACGATTTTTCCTTTTTCGCCCCAAAATCCTTCAGGGTCTTGAATCGAGCGTTGGTACTCATCGTTATACTGTTGTTCGTTTATCAGGGCATTTTTTGCAATTTCAGCAGGAACGGGATGTTTAGTTATTTGAGTCATATTATTATCTCCTTGCAGATGTTAATACTATGTCAAAAAATGGTTAACTAAAGCACGAATTTTAAATTTGTTTTTCTTTTGCGCGGAAGATCACGTATTAATTGTAATGAGATTTGCAGGATTATCATTTGATGCTAAATGTCAAATTAAAATATAAAACTAAAAATATAATAAAAGATAGATTTAAAGAAAAATAAATGGCGGGGTTGTTGGTATTAGTTACTGAATAAACAAGTTCTCATAGCGAATATAAATATCCATACATTTATCATGGGTTTGATAATGATTTTCATTAACAGTAAAATAACTATAATAGATCGTTATTCACAAGGTGCGAAGTTACGCAAGTGTTTACCCTATGAGCCTTGTGGTAAAAATGAGAAACATAGCGGTATTTACGTCACTGGAGACAATAATATGAGTTATACATTACCTGCTTTACCTTATGCTTATGATGCATTGGAACCACATTTTGACAAGCAAACCATGGAAATCCACCATACCAAGCATCATCAAACCTATGTGACTAACACCAATACAGCGTTAGAAAAACTGCCTGAATTAGCGGGTTTAGATATCGATGTTCTGATCCAAAAATTAGACCAAATCCCGGCTGATCAACGCACGTTTGTCCGTAATAACGCAGGTGGACATTCAAATCACAGCATGTTCTGGAAAGGTTTGAAATTAAATACTGAATTAAAAGGCGAACTGAAAGCTGCGATTGAACGTGATTTCGGTAGCGTTGATGCATTTAAAGAACTGTTTGAAAAAGCCGCTGCAACCCGTTTCGGTTCTGGCTGGGCGTGGCTGGTTCTGAAAGATGACGGTAAATTAGCTGTCGTTTCAACAGCGAACCAAGACAACCCATTAATGGGTGAGGCTATTTCAGGCACATCTGGTTACCCAATCATCGGTTTAGACGTATGGGAACACGCTTATTATCTGAAATTCCAAAACCGCCGCCCTGATTATATTAAAGCATTCTGGTCAGTTGTGAACTGGGATGAAGCAGCGGCACGTTTTGCAGCAAAAGCTAAATAATTTTATAAGATAATTTATTCGTAAAGCGCAGCAGTGTTAATGCTGCGCTTTTTTATTTATACCTCACCCGATTGTTATCTCTGTTGGCATTCTTTATGATGAAGTCTCTGTTACTTTGCTAAGTGGAGAGCACTGTTCATGTCATATATTCCCCAAGTCTTTATCGGTAAAATCCAAGCAACCCAGTCTTGTGGGCACAGTGCTATTCATAAGCAGGCGGCCGATGGGCTATTGATGTTAGGGCAATTGGGGCTTGAGGGGGATGAACAAGCTGAAAAACGCTTTCATGGCGGTCCTGATAGAGCTCTTTGCCATTATCCACGTGACCATTATGATTTTTGGATTAATGCGTATCCGGGTTTAGCGGATCTATTTGTTGCCTCCGCATTTGGAGAAAATATATCAACGCTGGGTATGACAGAAGAAAACGTATTTATTGGGGATATTTTTGCTTGGGGTGATGCGCGCATTCAGGTCACGCAACCTCGTTCCCCTTGTTATAAGCTCAATGGTTTAACAGGAATTGAAAATTTTGCACAAATGATGCAAGACAATGGGCGATGTGGTTGGCTGTATCGTGTGATAAAAGCCGGTAATGTTAGTCAAAATGCGCCATTAACGTTATTGAGCCGCAATAGTGATATCTCCGTACAAGAAGCCATTATGATTGCATTTCACGCCCCTTATGATGAAGAGTTATATCAGCGCCTTTTAAGTTCAGCAGGGTTATCTGCAAGTTGGAGCTTAACCATGCAAAACCGTTTAGATAACCACCGCATTGAAGAATTTAAGCACCGGTTGTTTGGTAAGCGTTAATATAAAGCGATGTGCTTCTGGCAAAGAGAGTATTTGGCCATAAGCACTTGCTAGCAATATGACGCCTAAGTCTTAGGTATTTGTTGTACAAACTGTTGGTACCACGGGATATTCGCCATTAATTCGGGGTGTGTCCCCTGAGCGATCACGTTCCCGTTCTCCATATACACAATAGAGTCTGCTTGGCGTGCAAGATTGGGCTGGTGGGTGACGATGACCCGTGTTTGCTGTTTGGCTTGAGTTATAAGGTCTATCACTGAAGCGGTATTGACGTTATCAAGGCTTGCCGTTGGTTCATCCATTAAAATGATGTCAGGATGCTGTAACATTAGCCTCGCAATACACAGTCGTTGCCTTTGACCGCCAGAAAGTTGCATACCACCGGCACCGACCTCTTTTTCCAAGAACTCATGATTGGCGGTGAAATTAAGTTGTGTTAGTAACGTGCTGATTGCCTTGTCATCAATATTATTATCATCAAGTATCAAATTTTGGCGTATGCTACCGTAAAATAAACGACTGTCTTGTAATAAGACTCCCCGGCTAGCGCACAACACTGCTTGTGATAGGGTTTTAATATTTTGATTACCATAATTCACACAGCCTTGTGTTGGGTCTTGTAAGCGAGCAAGTAAGCCTAATAATGTACTTTTCCCTGCGCCTGATGGGCCCACAATGACAGTAAGTGCATGTTTTTTAAAAGTCAGATTTATATTTTTTAAAATGCATTTTTTATTATCACTGTAAAATGATAGCTGTTCACAGCTAACGCTATCGATTTTGGGGGGGGATGTACGATAAGGAAACACCAGCACTGGAGTCTGTAAGGCTTTCTCAATTTGTTGAACTGCTTTTTTCATCTGCCTAATAGATTGGTCTAAATGAGAAAGCAACCATATAGGTTCAATTAAGCGAGCTAATAAAACTAACCCTGCTAGGCACAGGTTTAATGGCATTTCTGCATGTTCAACTAAATAAATACCGTACCCAAAGAGCGTAATAAATACGGTTTGCACCATCAATGAAAATAATAAGTGAAATGGCAAACTTCTTCGTTGTCGCTGTCTTTGAGTTTGATATTGGGACATTAAGGCAAGTTTAGGATGCAGCTGCTCATGGTGAGCACTTGAGCGACGAATTAATGGCTGGTGGAGGGCATATTGATTGAGCGCACTTACTGCTTGTTGTTCTGATTCATGAACGGCTTGCTCAAAAGAGGCCACTTTTGTGGCAGAAAAACGTAAGGATATTAATAATATACTAATTATAAATAGTAAAATGACTCCAAAAATACTTTGATAGATTAAAGCACCAATCACGATAGTGCAGGGTGTGACTAACCCACTGATAATTGGGTGTAATAAATGTGCGGGCACAGACATAACCTGTGAAACAGGCCCTGAAATTAGCTGATTACTGTTTGCTATAGGGTGTAATGAAAGCGGCAGATGGCGAATAAGTGCTGTAGCAAGATAACGCATCACCAACCCCCCAGCAAAATAGCCTTTCTGAGTGGCTATAAATGTGACGGTTAATGCAGTTAAACTCGAAAGAGCGAAAAACGTTAATGGCATTGTGGTATCAAGGTGCCAATCTAAAATTACAACAAATAAAAATAACCCGCTAACTCCCTCTAAAACAGCACTTAACGTCATCCAAAATATGGCACTACGTACGGTGTACAATAAGCTCCTAAGCACAATCATCCTCCAGGGCGCGTAAAAGTTGCTGATAGGGTTCTGACTGTATTGAAAGTTGTTGATGGGAGCCTTGTGCAATTAATTTCCCGTTGTCTAACAGCAGTACGCGATCTGCTAGGCCCAAGCCGTTTAAGTCATGGGTAATTAATACACAGGTTCGCGGCTCGGAGTGCAATAAATTCAGCACCTGTTGTGCATTTTGTGGGTCAAGCGCGGATGTTGGCTCATCAAGCAGTAATAAAGGTGCTGGTGATAGTAGTGCGCGTGCAATGGCAAGGCGTTGAGCCTCCCCTCCGGACAGCTGCATATCTTGTCCTATTACGGCATCCAGTCCTTTAGGTTGTTGTTTTACAAGCGGTAATAAGTTGAGTGCATCAAGATAACGATACATTTCATATTCAGTGGCATTTGGGGCAAACAACTGTAGATTTTCACGTACAGAACAAGGTAAGGGCGGGGTGTTTTGCATGACGATGGAAACTGTACGGTTCAAACTGGTAAATGATAGCTGTGGTAATGGAACCGAGTTAAAGAGCACATTTCCTGCTGTTGGGTCTAAAAAGCGTGCCATAAGCTGTAATAAAGTACTCTTCCCCGCACCTGATGCCCCGACAATAGCTATAAATTCGTTGGGAGCCACGGTGATATTAATATTCGATAGTATTGGGCTATGACCTATTTTCACATCAACTTGAACAAGTTTGAGCTCACCTAAAGATGGGCTGACATCTTTTTCTCCGTAATGCATATCCGGTTCAGCGAGAAGTTGGCGAATACGTTCTGATGCACTGACAGCAAGGTTTAAGGCGTCCGTGCCATGCCCCATTGCTGCAACAGGTGCAGCGATACTGCTAATTAATAAAATGAATAAAATCACTTGAGCAAGAGGTAAGGGCTCAGGGAGTAATGAAACCCCAACAATAACCCACAATGAAAGCAATGTGCTGCTGATACCGACTTGGGTCAATGAGCTCAAAGCACCTATTTTTCTTATCCATCGATGAAAGGCTATTTCAAATTGAGATAAAGCGTGTGATGTTTTTTTTTGAATTGATTGGTTGGGGTATTGCCTAGCTTGTAGTGGGTTATCTGCGAGTTCCGCGTATTGTTCATATAGAAAGCCCATTGCCTGGTTACGTGAGGTGTAGAGCGCCTGATAGCGTACAGAGCGCATTTGTCTAAATAAAAAAATAGAGGCAATTAATGGCATTAAGCAAAAAAGGGTGAGCAGTACATTTTGCCATAATAGAATGAGAGTTGCTGCTGTGGGGACGATAATCAGTTTTGTGATATCTGCGGGGGCATGAGCGGTTAATTGATGCAGCCCACGAACATCACGATCCACAATTTGCAAAAAACCGTCTCTACCGTGTTGGGCAAAGTGATTTAGTGGGAGTTTTTCTATTTTATCAAGAAGTTGTAGTCTAACGTGGTAGCAGAGATGGTTATCCGTTTGATGCGTTAAATACATAGCAAGAGTTTGGCAAATTAGCCAACTTATACCACCGATGGACGCAATAACGACCCATTCATAATATTGATGAACGGGAGTGGCAGCAACTTGGCTAATAGCTATCAATGGAATGAGTGAACAGAGGCCTGCTATAGCTTGTAAAATAAGTGCAAATAATAATGTGAAGCGATAGGGACAAAGTCGTTCCCAAAGTGCGCGGTACATGCGAGCCCTCCATTGTTAATTCGTCACTTTAATTTATTTCGCTTTGTTATCGTGAATTAGTTGTTTTGCTTGCCAGACTATTTGTTTTGTTTGCAGGCTTTAATTGGCCGTATTCATTTTTAAAGCGCTTTTTTGGGGTTTTTAGTAAGATGGTGATATTGCGATTGGGAATGTTAAGGGGCGTGAGATGCAATATGATTTAAACGATCTCTACTATTTTGTGAAAGTTGTCGAATATGGTGGTTTTTCACAAGCGGGTCTGGCGCTAGGGATCCCTAAGTCTAAATTAAGTCGTCGCATCGCAGAATTAGAACAAAAGTTAAATGTTTCATTGATTTATCGTTCTACTCGCCAGTTTCATGTCACAGAAGTAGGGCAAGTATTTTATCAGCAGTGTAAAAATGTGGTTGATGAAGCTGAAATTGCTCATGAATTGATATGTTCTGTTCAATCTCACCCTAAAGGGATAATTAAATTATCGTGCCCAGTTGCGCTATTGCAAGTTTATCTCAATGAATTACTTGTTGATTTTATGGTGCAATATCCCGATATCGACATCCAAATTTTAGCGGTTAACCGACCTGTTGATGTGATCAGTGAAGGGCTGGATTTAGCTATTCGCGTGCGCTCATTGCCATTGGATGATTCAGGCTTAATGATGAAGGTACTTGGATATTCGCGACGTATATTAGTGGCTAGCCCACAATTATTCACAGAACAGGGTGAGCTTACTGAACCTGAGAAGCTGGTGGATTACCCAATGTTAGCGAATACGGAGCACTCACAAAATTACACGTTAACCCTTAAAAATAGTGATGATCTTAGTTTTACGCAGCATTTTACCCCCAAGTTAGCGACAACAGATATCTTAACGTTATACCATGCGGCACTGAAAGGGGTCGGGATCGCAAGGCTGCCTTATGGTGTGGTAGAAAAAGACATTGAATCAGGGAAATTGGTGGAGGTATTACCGAAATGGCAGTTTCCTGAAGATATCATTCATGCCGTATATCCATCACGCAAAGGGTTGTTGCCATCAATTCAATTACTGTTAAATTATTTGGCGGATAATATTTCACCGTCAGTGAAATAAATTTCCCCGATAGCACATTAGGCTATCAGGGAAATATTCGTCATTTATTGTGTTTCAGGAATACGGCCAAACTTTCCATTATTGAAATCATGAATAGCTTGGTTAATTTCTTCCATGCTGTTCATAACAAAAGGGCCGTAGCCAACAACGGGCTCGTCAATGGGATCACCACTGAGCAGCAGCACTAAAGCATCTTCTGTGGCTTCCAACAGAATATTGCTGTCTGTATCGTCGAGGATCATCAACTCGCCTTCGTTTAAAGCGGAACGACCATCAACAAACATTGAGCCGCGTAACATGACTAAACCAACATGGCGCCCCGCTTTGGTTGGGATACCTACCGTTTTACCTTTGTTCAGTTGTAAATCCCATACATCCAATGGGCTAAAGGTTTTTGCTGCACCGTTATTGCCCAAATAGTCACCCGCGATCACTCGCAATGTACCTGCATCATTGGGTAATGCAACTTTTGGCATGCTTTGGCTTTCTAACAGCTGGTAGCCAGGGGTCGCTGATTTGTCTTTTGCAGGTAAATTAACCCACAGTTGCACCATATCAAGGGTACCACCATTTTTCATGAAGGCGTCAGATTGATATTCTTGATGCAAAATACCGGATGCCGCAGTCATCCACTGAACATCGCCTGGGCCTATCACACCGCCTTCACCCGTAGAGTCATGGTGAGCCACTTCGCCATCATACACAATCGTGACTGTTTCAAACCCACGGTGTGGGTGCTCACCAACGCCTCTGTTTGCTGAATTTGAGCTTGGGAAATCAAAAGGCCCCGCTCTGTCGAGTAAAAGAAACGGATTAAGGTATTTCCCATGATCGTTATAGCTAAACATTGAACGGACAGGAAAGCCGTCTCCTACCCAATGGCTGCGAGGAGATTGATAGATACCAATAATTTTTTTCATGGTTTTGCTCCTAAAATTGTTTTGATGACTGAATAATAAAGGAGCAAATCATTTGGCAGTAGTAGCAAAAATAGGTTTCATTGTTGCAGTGATAGAACAATAGAATAAAGTCTAATTATTCTATTTATAGAACAGTGTTTATCAAAAACTGGACTACTCAGCCTTAAATCGATGAATTAATCTAAATAACACGAAAACGGAGCGGCTATCGTTCTATTTTTAAATCAAAAACAGATTTCATATTTTATCGATTGAGAGGTTTCATCATGAGTAGCCCAGCTAATTTTAATGGTCAACGTCCTGCTATTAACCCAGAAGATGCGGTGATGTTATTAATCGATCACCAAAGTGGTTTATTTCAAACCGTAGGTGATATGCCAATGACGGAACTGCGTGCTCGCGCCGCTGTTCTGGCTAAAATGGCATCTCTTGCAAAAATCCCCGTAATAACAACGGCTTCTGTACCTCAAGGCCCAAATGGTCCGTTGATCCCAGAAATTCATCAAAATGCACCACATGCACAATATATTGCACGACGTGGTGAAATTAACGCGTGGGATAACCCAGAGTTTGTGGCTGCCGTGAAAGCAACAGGTAAAAAGCAATTAATTATCGCTGGAACCATTACCAGTGTTTGTATGGCTTTCCCTGCGATTAGTGCCGTAATGGATGGTTATCAAGTATTTGTGGTGATTGATGCATCAGGGACTTACAGCAAAATGGCGCAAGAAATTACCTTGGCTCGAGTTGTTCAAGCGGGTGTAGTACCAATGGATACTGCTGCGGTTGCTTCAGAATTACAAGGGACTTGGAACCGCGAAGATGCCGCTGAGTGGGCAATGGCTTACACGCAAATTTTCCCTGCTTATCAATTATTAATTGAAAGCTACAGCAAAGCACAAGAAGTTCTGAAAAATAATGAACAATTAGATTCAGAGCGCTAATTAAAGAAATACTCACGATATTTAACTCACGAAATGAAATAAGGCTGCCTTTATCACGAATAAGGGCAGTTTATTTGTACTTAAAGTTTAAGGAACGTATATGAAAAAGTTAGCTTTACCTTTATTGGCCTCTTTATTTGTTTTTGGAACCGCTCAGGCGGCTGACTATAAATTAGACCCAACGCATACGAAAGCGGTGTTTTATATTGACCACTTTAATACTTCAACCAATAGCGGTGGATTTCATAATATTACTGGCGATATGACGTATTCTGCGGAAAAACAAGCGGGTAGCGTGAACGTTATCATCCCTGCGGAGACATTAAATACCGGTTTACCTGCATTCGACAACCATATCAAAAGTGCAGATATGTTAGATGTTGCCAAGTACCCAACGATTGAATTTAAGTCGTCTAAATGGAATTTTGTTAATAACAAGCCGGTTTCTATTGACGGCGTACTGACAATGAAAGGCGAATCACACCCTATTCAATTAAAAACAACGAAGTTCGGTTGTTACTTTAGCCCAATTTTTAAAGCGGATGTTTGTGGTGGTGATTTTGAAGCAACGATTGACCGTACACAGTGGGGGGTCGATTTCTTAGTGAAAGAGGGTATGACTCAAAATGTCACTATCAAGATCCAAGCAGAAGCCATTAAACAGTAATTTATGGTAATAAGTACAAGTAAGAAAGGATTAATCATGTTGAATTTCAAAAAAAATACCGTTGTGACATCAACACTACTAGCTGTTGCTTTAACATTAGGGTCGGCTCAAGCTGCGGAATATAAAGCGAGCGATAAAGAAGGCCCGATTAAAATCGTCAACTTGGATGAGCTAGAAAGCCAAGTGGCGAAAAATATGGAAAAAGGCGCTTTTGGCTACATCCGTGGTGGTGCGGAAGATGAGCTGAATTTAAATAAAAATACGCAGCATTTTGATAAAAAATACATTATGCCACGTGTGATGCAAGGTATTGAAATTTCAGACATTGATTTATCAACTGATTTTTTAGGTATTAAACTTAAAACACCGATTATTCAGGCACCGATGGCGGCTCAAGGTCTCGCCCATAAAGAGGGGGAAATAGCGACTGCAAAAGGTATGGCCAAAGCAGGTTCTATTTTTTCGCTCAGTACTTATGGCAATAAAACCATTGAAGAAGTTGCGGAAGTTTCGGGAAATAACCCATTCTTTTTTCAACTGTACATGAGTAAAAACGAGGCTTTCAATGAATTTACGTTGAAACGAGCTAAAGAAAGTGGTGCTAAAGCGATTATTTTGACGGTGGACTCACCTGTTGGTGGATATCGTGAAGATGACATTCGTAATAACTTTCAGTTTCCGTTAGGTTTTGCCAATTTAGAACTATTTGCTCAGCAAAATAGTGATGGTTCGAAAACAGGTAAAGGTGCTGGGATCAGTGAAATTTATGCGCAAGCGAAGCAAGCATTTACACCAGCAGATATTCAATATGTGAAAAAATTGTCAGGCTTACCGGTTATCGTCAAAGGTATTCAATCACCTGAAGATGCGGATGTTGTGATAAAAGCTGGTGCGGATGCTATTTGGGTGTCTAACCATGGTGGTCGCCAGTTAGACAGTGGTCCTGCATCTTTTGATGTGTTGCCATCAATTGCAAAAGTGGTGAATAAACGTGTGCCTATTGTCTTTGACAGTGGTGTACGTCGTGGTTCACATGTATTTAAAGCTTTAGCAAGTGGTGCTGATGTTGTGGCTGTAGGGCGTCCTATTCTTTATGGATTAAATTTAGGTGGTGCAGAAGGGGTTAATTCTGTCATCCAGCAATTAAATAAAGAGCTATCTATCAATATGATGTTAGGTGGCGCGAAAAATATTGAAAGTGTAAAAGCAACTCAGTTATATACCGACAAAGATTTTCAATAATGAAAGTTATACTCATTGGTTAATGAAAAACGGGAAAAATTTCCCGTTTTTTTTGTTATAAGTAAAAACCAAGATTAAGCGGTGAATCCACCATCAATATTTAAACTTGCTCCCGTGATATAAGCAGCAGCAGGGCTAGCTAAGTACAAGACAAAATCAGCAATTTCATCAGCACTAGCATAGCGTTTTAAGGCCATTATTTGTTTCAGACTCTCTGCAAACTCGCCTTGTTCTGGATTCATGTCTGTATTTACGGGGCCTGGCTGAACGTTATTGACCGTTATCCCTCTTGAAGCGACATCTCTAGCCATGCCTTTTGTTAAGCCAATGATGGCTGATTTACTCATCGCATAGGCGGCTCCGCCTTCAAATGGCACTCGCTCTGAGTTGACACTGCCAATGTGAATTATTCGCCCATAATCATTCATAACCGCTAATGCGGATTGGCTGGCAATAAATAAGCTGCGTACATTTAGGGAATAGGAACGATCAAATGACTCTAGAGAGAGGGTTTCTACTGAACCAAATTCAAGAATACCAATACTGTTAATTAAAATATCAATAGAGCCAAACTTATCAAATGATTGTTTGATTGCCGCTGTAATTTCATGTTCATTAGCACTGTTGGCTTTGATAGCCATGACTTTCCCGGAAAATTGGGCGGTTTCAGTGATCAATGATTTTGCATTTTCATCTGATGAGGCATAGGTGAAAGTAACATTCGCACCGTCTTTGGCGAGTTTTTTTACAATAGCCGCACCAATACCACGTGAGCCACCTTGAACAATAGCATGTTTGTTTTTGAATAACATGGAATGACCTTATTGTTAATTAAATAATTTAAAATCAACGGATAAGGTATTTAATAGATAAAGGTATCTGGACTCCAGATAGAAAACCAGAAGGAGTTTGTGAAAAAAATTGACTATGTATTAATGGAAGCGCTCACCCATTGATGAGTAAGCGCTTTTTATTTGGTTAGCGCTGAGGGCGCTTAACAAAACCAATAGCTTCGTAAACTTTATCTAGGGTTTCTTGTGCACGTGCAGCTGCTTTCGTTGCGCCTTCATCCATAATTTGGTTGAGCAACGCTTCATCATTACGGAATTCATGGTAGCGAGTTTGCAGTGTAGTTAACATGCCAGAAACGGCTTCAGCCACAGCACCTTTAAGATGACCGTACATTTGTCCTTCAAATTCAGCTTCAAGTTCTGCGATTTTCTTACCCGTCACGCCCGACATAATATCTAATAAATTAGAAACACCCGGCTTATTTTCTAAATCATAACGAATACGCGGTGGCTCTTCGGAGTCAGTCATTGCGCGTTTGATTTTTTTCACGACAGATTTCGGGTCTTCTAATAAGGCGATAACGTTGTTACGGTTATCATCGGACTTAGACATTTTCTTGGTCGGATCTTGTAATGCCATAACACGAGCACCACCACCAGTCGGAATGAATGGATCGGGGACAGTGAAAATATCACCGTAAATGGCATTGAAGCGTTGAGCAATATCACGGCTCAATTCAAGATGCTGTTTCTGGTCAATACCTACAGGTACTTGATTTGTTTGATAAATTAAAATATCCGCAGCCATTAATACTGGGTAATCAAAGAGTCCCGCATTGATATTTTCTGCATGGCGCGCTGATTTATCTTTAAATTGAGTCATACGGCTCAATTCACCGAAATAGGTGTAGCAGTTAAGCGCCCAGCTCAATTGGGCATGTTGTGGCACATGTGACTGTACAAAAATGGTACTTTTTTTCGGGTCAATGCCACAGGCTAAATAGAGCGCGAGTGTATCGAGGGTTCTTTTTCGCAATTCAACAGGGTCTTGGCGAACGGTGATGGCGTGCTGGTCAACGATACAGTAAATGCAATCGTAGTCATCTTGCATTTGTACCCACTGACGTAATGCACCCATATAGTTACCGATGGTTAATTCACCGGAAGGCTGTGCGCCGCTGAATACGATTGGTTTTTGGGGTTGCTTTAAATTTTCAGTGGGAGTGCTCATTTAGTTATGTCCTTGCTTATTTTATTTCAGATAACCCGATTGTAGGTAATAAATCAGAAAAATGTGTTAATACACAGTTCGGCTCACTTAGTGCAATAGATTCACCATAGTTATAACCGTAGGTCAGACCGACACACGGGCATTCAGCGCTTTTCGCTGCAATAATATCATTACGAGAATCACCGACAAAAAGCAATTCTTCTTTACGTAAACCGAATGTTCCCATCGTTAAGTAAAGGGGAGCAGGATGCGGTTTTAACGCTTTAACATCATCGCTACCCAACACAAGAGAAAAGTAGTGTTCAATACCTAATTTCTTTAATAGCGGTGCAATAAATGGCGTCGCTTTATTAGTAACAATCCCCATAGGGAGGCCATGTTTTGCTAGTTGCTCTAAGGTTTCTTTCACTTCAGGGAATAGTTCGCTGCCAGTTGTGACAGAAACGGCATAGAATTTATCGAAGCTGGCTCGCGCTGCTTTTTGTAACTCGGGGGTTATTTGGGCGCCAGCCCAAGAAAGCGCGCGTTCAACTAAAACATCCACGCCATTACCAACCCAAATTGAGACTCGCTCTTTACCTGCGGGTGAAAAGCCAAGTTCTGTTAGCATATTGTCGATGGCTTCAGCTAAGCCACCGGCGCTGTCTACAAGAGTGCCGTCTAAATCGAAAGCTATTGCTTTGATATTCTCTAATACCATGTCAGTCATTGAGATACCTTTTGTAATTCGCTACGCATTGCATCAATGACGGTTTTATAGTCTGGTTGATCGAAGATTGCGGAACCTGCAACAAAAGTATCGGCGCCTGCTGCTGCAATTTCTGCAATATTATTAACTTTAACCCCGCCATCGACTTCCAAACGGATATCATAACCACTTTCATCAATGAGTTTACGGACTTGGCGCAACTTATTGAGGGTTTGTGGGATAAAGGATTGGCCACCAAAGCCTGGATTGACGGACATTAGTAGGATCATGTCAACTTTATCCATGACATAATCAAGGTAGCTCAGCGGGGTTGCTGGGTTAAAGACTAGCCCTGCGGTACAACCATTCTCGCGAATTAACTGTAATGAACGATCAACATGCTCACTGGCCTCAGGGTGGAAACTGATATGCGTTGCCCCTGCTTTAGCGAAGTCTGGAATGATCCTATCAACCGGTTTGACCATTAAATGAACATCGATAGGAGCAGTAATTCCATAGTCTCGCAGTGCTTTACAGATAGGCGCGCCAAACGTCAAGTTGGGCACGTAATGGTTGTCCATAACGTCAAAATGCACGATATCGGCACCAGCAGCCAGAACGTTGGCAGTATCTTCGCCTAAACGGGCAAAGTCAGCAGATAAAATAGATGGGGCAATGAGAAAGTTTTTCATAATTGTCTCCGATTATTAATCGTTATCTGAGAGCCATTCAGCACTAGGTACAGGGCGCTGCATTTTTTTCTTATCCGTTTTTCTAGGAGAAAGGCTATTAGGTATACCCGGATATAACGCCAGTAACTCATTGACTTTTGTCCGGTTTAATATATTTCTACTAATGGTGCGACGTACTTTTACAATATGTAATTGAGCCTGATAATACCACTCTCTTGTCATCGGGGTATCATGATTTGAGATCAGTACCGGGATTTTGCTTTCTGTTGATAACTTTTGCGCCAAAATAGCTAAGTTTTGTTGTTCAAGCGAATTAAAGGAATTCGTGTGATATGCCGTAAAATTGGCGGTATCTGATAAAGGCGCATAGGGAGGGTCACAGTAGACAACCGCTCCCTCTTTTGCATTGAGCAACGTATCACCATAATGCTGAGTTATAAATGTCGCATTTTGTGATTTTTCAGCAAACCACAGTAATTCTTCTTTCGGGAAATAGGGCTTTTTATAGCGGCCGAAAGGAACGTTGAATTCACCACGAGAATTATAGCGGCATAGCCCATTATAACAGTGGCGGTTTAAGTATAAGAAAAGGACACTACGTTTCTCAGTATCGGTCGATTGGTTAAAGGCTTCACGCATTAAATAATATTGTTCGGAAGTATTATATTCAGGTGTGAAGATTTGCTGGGCTTCTTCGATAAAAGCATCAGCGCGGTCTTTAACTGTATTGTAGAGGTTGATGAGGTCACTGTTGATATCTGCCAGTATGTAGGAATCATAACTGGTGTTTAAAAACACTGACCCAGCACCAACAAAAGGCTCAATTAAGCAATCACCTTGTGGAAGATGTTTTTTGATTTCTTCCACAAGGGGGTATTTACCCCCAGCCCATTTTAAAAAAGCGCGTTTTTTTTTCATGCCGTCTTTATTATTACAATCGTTTAGAGTAATAAATTGTACTCTGTCAGGACAACATAATGCGCCCGGGGAAAAACGTTGTTATTTTTGATCCTGTTTGACTTGTTTCATATTTCTAACCCACGGTTTTTTCGCTTGCACTGCAGCAGGTAAGGTTCCTATTGCATTTTTTGCAGCGGTTACTGAACTATAATTTCCGTGAATAAGAACATACCAGGTTTGCCCGTTACGTATCGTTTTATAGACTTTGTAATTGGTCAGTTTGTTTTCTTTTGCAAAAGCTTCCAGTGTATCAGAGCGGCTTGCGCTGCTAAGCTGCAATGTGTAGCTACCCGCTGGCGCAGACATGATATTACTACCTTGGCTACTCGCCGTTGATGTCGATTTCGCTGGCTGTTTAGTTTGCACAGGGTGTTTTGGCTCAACGGGTTTTACAGGTGTTTTTTCTGGCGCCACTGGTTTAACGGCAGGTTGTTGTTCGACCGGTTTCACTGTTGGTGGCGTTAACGGTGTCGTATTTTGTGGCTGGCTAGTGCCTGGCACCGAAACTTGGCCTTGATTTAAGGCATCAACCACATCGCCAGGTATTTCGATTCGCTCTCCCAGACCATTTGGTTGCGTTTGAGATTCGCCTTGGGTTGGCGTCGGCGCAATTTGTGAACCCGTGATTTCTTGTGGTTGCCCTGATAGCGTTTGACTTTGTGAGTTAGTCAACGATGAGGAACCCGATAAGTCGATATTCTGTGAATTATTGGCACCCGTTGTTTGTTGCTTTTCATGCTCTGTAGGAGCTTTCAGCGCTGAACTGATAGCAATAATGAGCAGCAATAAAACTAAGACACCCACACCAATCATGATGTGTTGGCGTGAGAGTGCAATTTTAGGTTTTGCAGCAGATGATTGGCGTGAACGCCCTGTCGGTCTATCTGATGTATCTGGCCTAAGGTCATTTTGACCTTGAGGCTGGTTATCTGGTTTAAATTCGTCCATTTTCCTCTCCCGAATAAAATTTGCCTATAGTAGAGATAAAATGTCTCTTATCAGTACAACCTCTTAACGACCAAGCAGGACATTGCTGCTTATTTTTAAAGCATATATTCTTTCGTAACACCATGCTAGCCAAAGTGGTATTGATAATATGCTTTTTAGAATTTCGTTTATAGGTGTAGGCATACCGTATAATTTAACGACTTTAGCGAACATCTACCAGTAACATTTTAAAATGCCAGTGAAAATTCGGCTTTTTTTTCGTTTTATGGCATACAGGATGAGATTGCCGCAATAACAGTTTGCGTATCAACATCTGAACGCATTTCCGAATGGCCAATAGTGGTAGGCAAAATTAAATGCAGTTTTCCACCTATCACTTTTTTATCCCGCATCATATGTGGGAGATAATCATCGGGCTTCATTTGTGAAGGGCCTTTGACGGGAAGTGATGCTCGTTTTAAAAGTGTGACCACTCGCTGAGTTTGTTCAGGAGTAAATTGACCAAGTAATTCTGCTGTTTTTGCTGCCATTACCATACCAGCGGCTACAGCTTCACCATGTAACCAGACGCCATAACCCATATGTGCCTCGATAGCATGACCAAAGGTATGACCTAAGTTCAATAGTGCACGTAACCCACTAGTTTCTTTTTCATCCGCAGCAACAACTTGTGCTTTTAGTTCACAACAACGGCGAATACAGTAGGCCATTGCTTGGTCATCAAGAGAGGCGAGCGCATCGATATTCTCTTCTAGCCAGTTAAAAAACGCACTATCGAGGATAATGCCGTATTTAATAACTTCGGCTAAACCTGAGGCGAGTTCTCTTGGTGGAAGTGTTTTCAAGCAGTTGAGATCAACCACAACAGAAGCCGGTTGATAAAATGCGCCGATCATATTTTTCCCTAGTGGGTGATTGACGGCGGTTTTACCACCGACAGAAGAATCCACTTGAGATAATAAGGTTGTCGGGACCTGAATAAAACGCACGCCACGCTGATAGCTTGCTGCTGCAAAGCCTGTTAGGTCGCCAATGACGCCCCCACCAAGAGCGATGAGGGTGGTGTCACGGTTATGGTGTTTTTCAAGTAATGCGGTAAATACATCATTCATAATGAATAATGATTTGTATTGTTCACCATCGGGTAAAATGATGGTATCAACTTTTACGCCTGAAGATTCAAGGGCATTCTTTATCTTATCGAGATAAATAGGGGCAAGAGTTTCATTTGTCACAACCATTGCTCGTTGGCCCGCAGTTAATGGCCAAAACGCCCCTGTTTGCTGATATAAGCCGGGTGCGATATTGATTGGATAACTACGTTCGCCTAGAGTGACGGTGACTTTTTCCATCTTGCTTTACCACCTTGAGTTCATTTTTGAAAATAACACCTTGAATAATTAGTTTTTTTCTAATAGTTCAATGATTTGGCTGGCAACAACTTTTGCACTTTGCTCATCAGTATGAATAGTAATATCAGCAATTTCTTCATACATAGGATTACGTTCGTCAGCCAGTTTCTCAAGTACTTCACGTGCGGGTTCGTCAACTTGTAGCAGCGGACGCTTTTTGTCACGTTGTGTACGAGATAGTTGTTTCTCAATAGTGGTCTCAAGATAAACAACGACACCGCGAGCGGATAAGCGGTTACGGGTCTCTTTGGACTTAACAGAGCCACCGCCAGTTGCTAATACAATGCCTTGTTTCTCTGTAAGCTCATTGATGATTTTTTCTTCGCGATCGCGAAAGCCTTCTTCGCCTTCAAGGTCGAATACCCAGCCTACATCCGCGCCAGTGCGTTTTTCTATCTCGTGATCAGAGTCGAAAAACTCCATATTAAGCTGTTGAGCCAACTGACGGCCAATAGTACTTTTTCCAGCACCCATTGGTCCAACCAGAAAGATATTGCGTTTCTCTGCCATGTTTTTTGGTATTACTACGATTATTCGTTAATGATTACCCGCCCCGCCAATCAGATTAGCGGCGGGACCTAAACTGAAACCTCATAAGTGATGATGTGAGATCAGATAAGAAAATTATCTCAATACATCAACCTGAATTGCAACTATATAAATATGGCACTAAGCATGCAAAGTGCCATATTTCAAATTACAGGTTTCGATATTTGAGCCGTCTATGTTGTCTAATGCATTGTATATCATTGTTTTTAACAGTTTTTAGCTATTGATATTATCAAGCTATTTCTGCTAAGTGTAGAGCAACATTAATTGTGGCTGTTTTATAAGCGACTGACAGCTTGTTCTTTAATCTACGGATAGTTAGAACACTCAATGGATAACCTTGTATGCTAAAACGACGCCAGCGTCAAATTTATCCGGTAGGTTTATAGCATAAAAAATATTTTTTTTTGTCATCTTTGACTTATTGCGTATTCAACTACTTGAAGTATATGTGTTATTTCTTCAATATTAAATATTGATAAGTTTTGGTGTTACAAAAACAATAAGGACACGCTTATCTGTATGCTCTGCTGTATTTGTAAATAATGCTCCTAGGAAAGGGATGTGGGATAAAAAAGGCAACCCCATCTCTGTTTTTTCTTGTTTTTGCTGAAAAATTCCCCCAAGAATAAGGGTTTCGTTATTTTTAATGGTGACGGTCGTTGCGATTTCTTGCTTATTGATGGCCAAGTGATGATGTTGACTGCTCGTAAGTGCAGTATCAGGCGAGTTATGGCTAATTTTAAGGATTAACTCAATTTTTTCATCGCGTGCAATAGCGGGGGTGACCTCCATCCCCAGTACAGCGTCTTTAAATTGTACGTGTGTTTTTTTTTCACTGCTGGTGACATAGGGGATCTCTGTACCTTGCTGAATACTTGCAGCTTGTTGATGTGAAGCAACTAAGCGGGGGCTTGCAATAATAGAAAGCAGATTCTCTTTTTCTAATGCTTTTAGTTTCATTTCAAGTAACCCATCACTAAGGCTAAGCACATTGAAGGAAAATTGCCCTGATGTTGAAGAATAACGGTTGTAGCGATGTAAATGATTGGCACTCATGTTTCCTCCTGCCATCATTCCCCACTCTAACCCCAATTCTTGTAATGCAGTTCGGCTGCTACTAATGATATGTGCGGTGATTTGTACTTGTTTATTTGGCTTATCTTTATGTTTTATCCATTCATCAATTAGTGCTAATCGCTCTGGGCTATCTTTAATAATGAGGCTGTTTGTCGTGACATCGTGATGGATAGATGCATTTTTTGATAATAACGAAGTCCCTGAATGTTCTAATAGATGACGAACTTCTTCGGCATTGATTGAGATTAATTTAAATATTTTTTCGGTTATTGATGTTTTATTTGGCGCTATCGGTGTGATTACGGCTTCTGAGCCAAGGTGATTTTCTGTTGCTAGAGGTGGTGCTAGCGGTGCAAAAGGATCTCGGATCTCTTCGGCAGAGACTAAAAATGAAGATAGAAAGAAGAGCCCCATAATAATCACCATGGGAATTTTAATTAACGAACTATTCATTGTGGTTATCATCCTTGATAGCGAGAGAGTCGTTGAATAATGAAAATGAGATGGCAGTTACGATAATCCCTTGTTTTAGATATATTTTTATATCATGAAAACGCCATTTTTGGGTTTGAGGAAGGGTAAGAAGCTGTTCTATAACGTGATAAATAGGAATGAAATTGCCTTGGAACTCCATGAAATAGGTATTGATATCAGTTGGTTGTAATTGGTTAAGTGTGACAGATGAATGTGAAAGTAAGGTATTTAACTGTGTAAGAGATTCAAGAGGCGCGTCTTTAATATTAACGGATTGTTTTAATAATTGAGTCTGTTTTTCGAGCTGTTGCAATGAGGGTGAGTGGTGGATAATTTTAGTTTCTTTTGTGATAGCTTCAATTAAATTCAGGTTTTCAGTGGCTAATTCCATAATTTGGTTTTGATTTTCCTTCCAGTGTAAAAAATATCCCGCTGTGAGACAAAGTGCAATTAAGAACCAAAGAGGTAGAGTCTGTTGCCAAAATGGGCGATACCAAAAAGAATGTGTTGATTCACTCATTGGGCTCTCCTTGATATTTGGCCGTTAGGTGTAAACGGTTTAATTGATTCACCCGGCTAATTTTTTTTAATTGAATGTCACTCAAACCAGGGTGATTTTTAAGTTGTAAGCCGAGCGAATTGATATCTTGAAAATCATAGCTGTTAGCTTTGATTTCTATTTTGTTATCCATTAACTGTAGATTTGTTAGCCAGCTTTTGGGGGGCGTTATTGTTGAAAGATTTTGTAAGAGGCCAAGTAAAAATTGGTTATTTACCATGATGTTATCTACCTTTCTTTTTTGGCTCATTAAATGATTAATTTGTGTTTGTTGATCTGTGATTTGCAATGTTAATTGTCGTATCTGTTCGTATTGCAGTTGATTATTCTGCTTTCTATTTTTTAGCTCTTTTATCTCAATTTGTTGAAAAATAAATAAAAATATACATGTTGTAATCACCGAGCAGCAAATCACAGAACAAAAGAGTAAAAACGCTCGGATCTTCTTTTTTATTTGCTGTTGGCGCCAAGGGAGAAAATTAACTTGGTATAGTTCCATCAGTTAGATATCCCCATGACGTAAAGCAAGACCAGCTGCAATTACAAAGTCTCCCAGCAATTGGGGTAACTTAATATTATGTTGTTGAAACGCTTGGCGTAATTCCCAGAGATGAGCTACCTCAGCAGTACGATGAGTATGTTGATGGTCTGTAATGAGGTAGATAGGTGAGGTGGGTGAGGTATTTTCTTGATCAAGAAAAGGCAGTAAATGGGAAATTGTTTGGATGTCAGTGTCTTGCAAATGGTTGTAATTCGCTGGCTGGCTAATTGGCCCAGACCAAAGCCATTCACCTTGTCGGTAATGAACAACCCAGCATTCATCGGGTAAACCCGCATTTCTTGCCACATAGCGTAAAGCGATGGGGGCGACATCAATAGCTAGCAGGTTGAACCCACTTTCAGTAAGTAGGTTTTGCCAAAAAGTAATATCTGACTGGCGAGCCCCATTAAAATAAACTTGTTGCTTGATGACGCGATAGTCGATAACTAGCTCTTGGGCGTGCATTGCAAAACGTTTTTCAGCTTGAGATTGTAAATACCAACCGAGTTCTGGTTGTGGCAAATTAATTTCACTCGGTAATGAAATTTGTTGTTTTATTGTGCGAACAGCAGGTAATGCGAAGGAAACAGAACACTTTTTAGGTAATTTCTGACGCCATTGTAATAAAATATTCAGTAAAATTTTATACTGTTCATGGCTCGAACTATCCGTCAGCTCGAATGGTAATTGTTGTTGCCAACATTCACATAAGTGCCAGTATTGTCTGCGCCGCTTTGCAGCGACTAGCTGTATTTTATCTTGATATAGGTCGATTCCAATGTTCCACTTTGATGTATACATAATTAATTTCCTTATCATTAACAAATAAATTACGTTTTCTATTGTGCTGTATAAGCTTTATACTGTGTGTTAGTGATATCTAAACCCTCTTGTTAGTCGAGCATGGGAATTTTCCGGTGAAGTTCGTAAAATATTTTTTTATTCTTGTTTTTTGTTGCATTTTTTTGGGAACCGCCTCGATTTATGGCATGTATAAATATGTTGAAGGTGAGCTACCTGATGTAGCAACAATGAAAGACATTCGTCTGCAAATTCCAATGCAGGTATACAGCGCAGATAACGAATTGATTGCCCAATATGGGGAAAAACGTCGTATTCCTTTACCGCTGGCAGAAATTCCTCCTTTAATGATAAAAGCGTTTATCGCTACTGAAGATAGCCGTTTTTATGACCACCATGGAATTGACCCCATTGGTATTTTCCGTGCAGTTACCGTCATGGCATCATCCGGTCACGCTTCCCAGGGGGCCAGTACGATCACCCAGCAGCTCGCGAGAAACTTTTATTTAAGTCCTGAAAAAACCTTGATGCGTAAAGCTAAAGAGGCATTTTTGGCTATTCGTATTGAGCAGCTTTTTACTAAAGATGAAATTATGGAGCTGTACCTGAATAAAATTTATTTAGGTAACCGTGCTTATGGTGTCGGGGCAGCTGCATACGTTTATTTTGGTAAGACAGTGGATGAATTGACCCTCAGTGAAATTGCAATGATTGCGGGTTTACCAAAAGCTCCTTCTACATTTAACCCGTTGTATTCATATGACCGTGCGGTCAGCCGTCGTAATGTGGTTCTTTCTCGTATGTTTGAGGAAAAATACATTACTCAAGACCAGTATGAACAAGCAAAAAATGAAAAAATAGTGGCTTCGTATCATGCGCCGAAAATTGATTTTTCTGCGCCGTATTTAGCCGAAATGGCGCGTCAAACCTTATTTGATAAATATGGCGAAGATGCGTATACCGATGGATATAAAGTCTACACTACGGTGATCCGTAAAGATCAAGAAGCTGCCACAACGGCAGTTCGTAATAATTTGATCGACTACGATACGCGTCATGGTTATCGTGGCCCTGCTGAGGTTTTATGGAAACAGAATGAAACGGCTTGGACAGCAGAGCAGATTGTCGAAAAATTGAAAAAAATGCCAGTTTATGGGCCTTTAATGCCTGCAGTTGTGACATCTGCGACTGCTTCAGAAGCGCAAGTGATGTTAGCTGATGGTTCGCAAATTCCTATTACAATGACCGGTGTGCGTTGGGCGCGTAAATTTATTTCAGATACTCAACAAGGTGCCGCGCCAAGAGCTGTAAATGCAGTCATGCAAGTGGGTGAGCAAATTTGGGTTCGAAAAGTTAAAGATAATTGGTGGTTAGGGCAAATACCTGATGCGAATGCGGCATTTGTTGCTTTAAATCCAAATGACGGGGC
This sequence comes from Providencia rettgeri, assembly GCF_023205015.1. Lineage (NCBI taxonomy): Bacteria > Pseudomonadati > Pseudomonadota > Gammaproteobacteria > Enterobacterales > Morganellaceae > Providencia > Providencia rettgeri. Next base: position 125,647 of record NZ_CP096258.1, read on the forward strand.
GATTATTGCGCTAGTTGGTGGGTTTGACTTCAATATGAGTGAGTTTAACCGAGTCACCCAATCATTACGCCAAGTAGGTTCGAATATTAAACCTTTCCTATATACAGCGGCAATGGATAAAGGCCTAACATTGTCATCACTACTGAATGATGTGCCGATTAGCCGTTGGGATGCAGGCGCGGGCTCTGATTGGCGCCCTAAAAACTCCCCACCTCGATATGATGGCCCTATACGGTTACGTCAAGGTTTAGGCCAATCAAAAAACGTTGTGATGGTTCGTGCGATGAGAGCCATGGGGGTGGATTATGCGGCTGATTATCTGACTCGCTTTGGTTTTCCAGCGGAAAATATTAACCGTACTGAGGCGTTAGCGTTAGGTGCGCCGTCATTTACACCAATGCAAATGGTTCGTGGGTATGCCGTCATGGCCAATGGCGGGTATTTGATTGATCCATACTACATTTCGAAGATCGAAAATCATAATGATGAGGTTATTTTCGAAGCCAATCCTAAAATAGCATGCCCTGATTGCACGGATATTCCGGTGATTTATGGGGATACCGAACGCACTATTGCGAGTAAAGGTATTGATGATGAGTCTACCGAGGAAGTGACACAATCGGGCGATAATTCGGAGATACAAGAGCCAACAATGGCGCTAACAACGGCAGCTGACTTAGATGGGAACTCCGCTGACAAATATGCACCTCATGTGATTAATACCCCACTCGCATTCTTAATTAGGGATGCGATGATGACCAATATCTATGGCGAGCCTGGTTGGTCTGGTACCGGTTGGCGTGCAGCGAGAGACTTAGGTGGTCGACGTGATATTGGTGGGAAAACAGGAACAACGAATAGCTCGAAAGATGCGTGGTTTTCTGGTTATGGTCCAGATGTTGTTGCATCTGCATGGATAGGTTTTGATGATAATAGGCGAACATTAGGCCGCGGTGAAGCTGGCGCCAAAAGCGCACAGCCAATGTGGAATGACTTTATGAAGTCAATTTTGGCCGGGGTACCTGTCAAAACAATGAAGCCGCCTAAAGGGGTTATTTCTGTATCTATTGATAGCCGAACAGGTCAATTAGGTTCTTCCCGCCGTGAGTATTTTATTGAAGGAACGGAACCGAAAGAACATGCAGTACAAGAGGTTGGTACGACAATTTCTACGGAAGGAGGGGGGAGCCAAGAGTTATTTTAACGTAATTGTTGGCTAAATTCCCACAATTAGCACCCCATTGTTGATTTTAAACATGGGGTGTTTTCTATAGAGAAAGTTAATATGTCAGCAGGTAATATGGCAATATTCATTAAGGGTTATGGAAATCACATACTGCTGATGCAATAAAATGTATTTTTACTTAATGTTTTTTAAGTAACGTTCTAGATAGAAAAGTGCGCTAATATTCCGAGCTTCGTTGAAATCTGGGTGCTCGAGTAATTCCATCATTCGTGATATTGGCCATCGTTCTTGTTGTAGAGGCTCCGGTTCATCTCCTTCGAGTTTTTCACTGTATAAATCTTGAGCGATAAGGATATTCATTTTACTCGAAAAGTATGAGGGTGACATTGTCAGTTTGGCAAGCTGAATAATATGATTAGCGCCATAACCAATTTCTTCTTTGAGTTCACGCTGGGCTGCTTCAATGGCGATCTCACCGGGGTCGATAGCACCTTTGGGAAAGCCTAATTCATAGCTTTCAATCCCGACAGCGTATTCGCGAATGAGAATGAGGTCATCACCCATGATAGGAACGATAAGAACCGCTTCGCGTTTTGCGGGCCGCATTCTTTCATAGACTCGTTTTTCACCATTGCTAAATTCGAGGTCAACTGATTGAATGCTGAATAATTTTGATTGAGCAACATCTTGAATATTCAAGATTTTAGGTTTTTTTAACTCTGTCATAACGATTTCCGAACAGGATGAGTGAAATCTATTGCTAAAAGTCTATTTTATTGATTTACAGAACGCAGGTTTACTTAGCATGCTCCGTATTTTGAAATCATTATACAACTATGACCTATATCAAAATAAAATGATAGATATTATCGAGTAGATAAAATGCTGTTAGTATAATCATCGTTCAAAAATCGAATGGATAAATAAATAAAATATTTTTTTACAAGATACTGTAATTTAAAATAAAAATCATAAATAGAATAGGAATTGGCTTATTTTTAGAAAGTCTGAGGATTGATATGCTTTTCTTATTCATTTTTCATTGGGGAAACAATGCTGAATCATGTCATTATAACGGCTATAATTGTTATTAGCCTAACTATAATGGCTTCCTTCCTATTTTTTAGGCGGGGGCGGCGTTCTGGCGTCTATCAAATACCTTCTGTCGCGTCACCATCATTTAGAAAAATGATTGATTCAGATTACCAAACCCTCTCTCAGTATTTAAATTATTGCTCTGCTATCTCAATAAATACATCTCAGCATCCATGGCAGATCAAAAAAAATTCAATCATTGCCACGGTTTGTCATTCATTAACGCGTTTTAACTTACGCCAAGAGCAAGGGAATAGCTGGCGCTATTTTATCGATACTATTGAGGTTCAGCTCCCTTCACAACTTGAACCTTTCTTACAACGCCAAAATGTCATGGAGATTGTAGAAACAGACCATTTACCCTTGATCATTTCAATGAACAGCCACTCATTGAAGGATTTCAGCGGTGAATGGCAAACCAGTGTACCCAGTGACTCAACATGGTCTGATGCAGCAATTCAAGAACGCGGTGAACATAGTATTGAGCGATTGAAAGTTCGTAAAGAGACGATTGAAGAGTATCGGTTACACCATTCTACAGGTTGGCTTGGCGCTGCAACTATTTGCTTGAGTTTTTTATTTGGTTATTTAACCCTCGTTTCAATTCCGTTATTACAGGAATCGGGGTTAGTGATTACCATGATTACGTTTATTGTTGGGTTACTTATTCTCTTTCGTTCTAGGATGTTTCCTCGAAAATATCAAGATATTCAATGTATTCGCGGTCAACCAAAGCGCTGGGAGCTTTATGGCGAGCTTGATAAAAAATATTCCACGAATACGTCTATTGCAGGTATTGACTTGCACTATCCCAGCCATTGGGCAAATTATTTAAAATACGAAGAAAACCAAGCTGTTAATATTGATTTTTATACGACAGGTGAGGTGGTTAGACACGGCAAATACCTTTCTTTGCATGAAGAAGAACATTATTATCCATACAAACGGTTCAAAAAGAATGTGTTGATGTTAGTTGGGGCATTATTAACGATGATGCTGATATTTGCCTATCAACCGATGGGGTTACCGATAAAACTTGGTTTTGCTTGGCTAGGTGGCACAGAGAAAATTAAGGTTGATGACCCTAATGATCTCGTTTCTCGGCAGATAAAAATTGGGGATACCTTAGTTGCCCAAGGTAAAGGGATGTGTTACCGCCCTCCAAATTTGAATAAAGAAAACCAAGCGCAATTTGTGCCGTTTGATTGCTCAGGTATTTATTGGAATGATGTTAGTTTACTAACCGAACCCCAATCAGAAGTTGTTGAGCGCTCAATAACATTGCTTGATACTGTCAAAAGCCAGTTGCATCCAGATAAAAATTCGGTAGGTGTTAACCCAAGACTACAGCGCGATATTATGAAATCAGGGATGAATATTATCTTTGATTTTTCAGCTATTATTTTGGGAACAGAGCAGCTGTGTCATAATTCTGATAATTGCCTAAAATTAAAAAATGCACTGACAAATCTAGGAAGTACAGAGGATTGGCCTACTTTAGTAAAAAAAGCGGCTGCGGGAAAATTAACAGGGGCTCATGTTTTATTACGTGCAGGTAGTGCCGAGGCCTTGGAAAACATCGTGGAAGACACCATATATGATTTTATCAGTACAGAAATAGACAGAGAAGTGCGTAAAATTAATAGCCCTCCCCCTGGTGGTGTTTTATTAATTAGTGATGAAAATAAGCCTTTAGTTGATTCGATACCGGGAACTTCTTTTAATGAGCAATCGCCACTACAGCGCTGGCAAGAGTTGCAACGGTTATCAAATCTTCTGATCAATACACCGTTCAATATTGAAGGGGTTATTACTCATTTATCCGTAGATGCCAATGGCACATTGCAGATTGTGTTGCATGAAGAACCCAATGCAAAAGTGGTATCTCAGTATATATGTAGTACGCTTTTTATGCTGTTTTTGTTGGTGTGTGCACTGTTAAATGGTTCGTTGATTGTGCTACGTGTTTTGAATAATAAGAAGCGTTTGCGTAATATCACAGAATATTATGATAAGTGTTTTGAGGCTAATCCCCCTCCCTATCGTCGATAGTATCATCCCGAAAATCGAGGGAGCCTCTTCTTAGTTTGATTCAGACTTATGTCGAGGAGGCCCCATGAATCAATCCACTATAGAACCTGTTCGCCTTGATAAATGGCTGTGGGCTGCGCGATTCTATAAAACGCGTGCAGTCGCTCGTGAAATGATTGAAGGCGGTAAAGTCCATTACAATGGACAAAGAACTAAGCCTGGAAAAATTGTTGAGCTGCATGGAATCGTTAAACTTCGACAAGGTAATGATGAACGTACGGTTGAAATCATGCAGATCAGCAGCCAGCGCAAAGGTGCACCGGAAGCACAGTCATTGTACTGTGAAACCGTAGAAAGTATTGAACAACGAGAGAAAATGGCACAAGCGCGTAAGATGAACGCACTGACGATGCCACATCCAGAGCGACGTCCAGATAAGAAAGAACGGCGTACTCTGTTAAAGTTTAAACAAACAAATTCTCATGAGTCGTCTTAATGACGGCCTGAGCAACAGTCAAAGCAATAGAGAGATATTATGGCAAACCAAGACTCACTCCACCGTTTTTTATTTGAACAACATTCTGTTCGCGGAGAAATGATTAGTGTGGATGAAACCTTTGAACACATTTTAGAAAACCATGACTACCCAACTGCGGTAAAAGGTTTGCTAGGAGAGTTACTTGTTGCAACCAGTTTATTGACGGCAACGTTGAAGTTCGATGGCGATATTACTGTTCAAATCCAAGGCGATGGTCCTGTCAATTTGGCGGTTATCAACGGCAATAATTTACAACAGATGCGTGGCGTTGCCCGTGTAGATGGTCCCGTTGTAGCAGGTAGCACCCTGAAACAGATGGTTGGTAACGGTTTTATGGTGATTACCATTACACCGAATCAAGGTGAACGTTATCAAGGGATTGTGGCGATCGAAGGGGATTCTATCGAAGAAAGCATTGATGCCTATTTCCGCCAATCCGAGCAATTACCAACCCGTTTATTCATCCGCGTGGGTGAAGTGGATGGGAAACCAAGTGCAGGTGGCATGCTGTTGCAAGTTTTGCCTGCAGCAAATGAAACTAGCCATGATTTCTTTGAACATTTAGTGCAACTGACGGCCACAATTAAAGGCCAAGAGCTGAGCACATTAGATGTGAAAGAGATTTTACATCGTCTTTATCATGAAGAAGATGTCACGCTATATGACCCACAATCTGTCGAGTTTCGTTGTACTTGTTCAAGGGAGCGTTGTGAAGGTACGTTAGCCACCTTGCCGAAGGAAGATGTTATCGAGATTTTGCACAAAGATGGAAAAATTGATATGGAATGTGAATTTTGTGGCTCACACTATGTATTTATTGAATCTGATCTTCAAGGGTTAAATAATGAGCTAAATCAGCAACTTCACTGATACGATTTAGCAACCTAATTATGTGACAAGGGTGCAATTCTGCACCTTTTTTTTATAATTTTAAAGCATTATTACGTGCTCTAAGTCTCATTATGAATTAAAAAAAATTATACATTTTCAATTCTTTGATAGCAATCGCTGTTAATTAGTCGTAAAGAATTATGATCATCCGCAGATTAGTTATGTTTACCAGGAGCAATATAATGAGCGCTAAAAGCATTACCCTGAAGGAACTTGAAAAGTACGGTATTCATGATGTAACTGAAGTGGTTTATAACCCAAGTTACGAGCTATTATTCACGGAAGAAACTAAGCCAGAACTTGAAGGTTATGAGCGCGGAACAGTAACTACTTTAGGTGCTGTTGCGGTTGATACAGGTATCTTTACTGGCCGTTCCCCAAAAGATAAATATATTGTACGTGATGATGTGACTCGCGATACAGTTTGGTGGGCAGACCAAGGTAAAGGTAAAAATGATAACAAACCTATGTCACAAGAAGTTTGGGCGGATCTCAAACATTTAGTGACGGAACAACTGTCAGGTAAACGTTTATTTATCGTTGATGCATTCTGTGGTGCGAACGCTGATACGCGTCTAAAAGTACGCTTTATCACTGAAGTTGCATGGCAGGCGCATTTCGTTAAAAACATGTTCATTCGCCCATCAGATGAAGAGTTAGTCGGTTTTGAACCTGACTTTATCGTTATGAATGGTGCGAAATGTACTAACCCGAATTGGAAAGCACAAGGTTTGAATTCAGAAAACTTTGTTGCGTTCAACTTAACAGAACGCATGCAACTGATCGGTGGCTCTTGGTACGGTGGCGAAATGAAGAAAGGTATGTTCTCTATGATGAACTACCTGTTGCCATTAAAAGGTATTGCATCTATGCACTGTTCCGCTAACGTCGGTGAAAAAGGCGATGTAGCCATTTTCTTTGGCTTATCTGGAACAGGTAAAACAACACTTTCTACGGACCCAAAACGCAAGTTAATTGGTGACGATGAACACGGTTGGGATGATGACGGCGTATTCAACTTTGAAGGCGGTTGCTACGCAAAAACGATCAACCTATCTAAAGAAGCTGAGCCAGATATCTATGGCGCTATCAAACGTGATGCGTTATTAGAAAACGTCGTAGTATTGGCAGATGGTTCAGTCGATTTCAATGATGGTTCGAAAACTGAAAACACCCGTGTTTCTTACCCAATCTACCACATTGAAAACATTGTAAAACCTGTTTCTAAAGCAGGTCATGCAACAAAAGTTATCTTCTTAACCGCAGATGCATTTGGTGTATTACCGCCGGTTTCTCGTTTGACGCCTGAGCAAACGCAGTATCACTTCTTGTCGGGCTTCACGGCGAAACTAGCAGGTACAGAGCGTGGTGTGACGGAACCGACCCCGACATTCTCTGCATGTTTTGGTGCTGCATTCTTATCACTGCACCCAACACAATACGCTGAAGTATTGGTTAAGCGTATGGAAGCTGTCGGCGCGAAAGCTTACTTAGTGAATACAGGTTGGAATGGTACAGGTAAACGTATTTCCATCAAAGATACACGTGCCATTATCGATGCTATTTTAAGTGGCGATATCGAAAAAGCAGACATGATTAAACTGCCGGTATTCGATTTAGAAGTCCCAACAGCATTACCGGGTGTGGATACCAATATCCTAGACCCACGTAATACTTATGCAGACAAAGCGCAGTGGGATGAAAAAGCGAAAGACTTAGCGGAACGTTTCGTGAATAACTTTGATAAGTACACGGATACTCCAGCAGGTGCTGCACTGGTGAAAGCAGGGCCAAAACAGTAATTGGCTTTGTGAGTCAATAAATAGAAAAAGGCTCTACCTAGGTAGAGCCTTTTTGTTGTGAAAATGATTATTCTGCGGCGGGTAAGTCAAACAACAGAATTTCACTATCTTCACTCGCTTTGATGGTGAGCTCTGTTTCCTGCCAAATGGCTAAACCATCGCTGGTGGTTGCTTTTTGGCCATTGACTTCAACATTCCCTTTAACGACTTGGATCCAGACAACACGTTTATCTGCGATCGCATGAGTGTGTGTTTTATTAGCTGGCAATGCCCAGCGCCACAGTTCCATATCTTGATAAACTTTTAATGAGCCATCACGCGCATCCGGTGATAGCACCAATTGCTTGCCATCTTTGGAATCAAACCGTTTTTGCTCATAACGCGGCTCAATCCCTGTTTTTTCAGGAATGATCCAAATTTGGTACAGATGTAACTCTTCTTCATTGCTTGGGTTGTATTCAGAATGACGAATACCCGTACCCGCACTCATAATTTGGAATTCACCCGCAGGGATTTGCTCCATATTGCCCATGCTGTCTTTATGTTCGACAGTCCCATTGAGCACATAGGTTAATATCTCCATATCGTTATGGGGATGTGTTCCAAACCCTTGGCCAGCCGCAATAAAGTCTTCGTTAATCACTCTTAGCGCAGAGAAGCCCATAAATTGCTCATCATAGTAGCTAGAGAATGAAAAGGTATGCCAACTGTCGAGCCATCCATGGTTTGCATGACCACGTTCGTTTGCTTTGCGTAAATAGATCATCGTGTTTTCTCCTGTACGGATTTCAACCTTGGTTGAACTCGCTCTAAATGTATTGATGACAGTTTAACCATTTTGCGAAAAGAGAAAAGTAGCTGCCATTAACCATAGGATCCAAAAAATTTGAATAAGTAGCTTTGAGATAAGTGAAGAAAATGGATAGAAAATGACGATGTGGGAATTTTAGCCAATTAAGCCGTTGATGTAGATAAAAAAATAGCCAGCGCAAGGCTGGCTAAAGTAAACACTGGAAGCAATGTGAGCAATGTCGTACTTCTTACAATAGGTGACTAAGTAACCGTATCGAGGAAGTAATGATAATGACAATAGTTATCACTATCGTTTGTAAAGCATTATTTTTAACCAAAATAATATATCTTATAATTAAAACTGCAATTATATGATTTCTATAGAGTTAAATATTAACCATTATTTTTCAATGGATTAAGATATATTCGGTTAAAAGGATGCAAACAAGAAGGCATCGCGGATATTGTTCCCTTTAAATTAATTAGGGGGAATGGGCAGGCTTTCTGCACAGGCTGCCGCAGAACTCCAAGCCCATTGGAAGTTATAACCACCTAACCAGCCAGTGACATCGACGACTTCACCAATAAAATATAGCCCCTCAGTTTTCAGTGAACCCATTGTTTTCGATGATATCTCATGGGTATCAACACCTCCTAGGGTCACCTCTGCGGTGCGGTAACCTTCTGTCCCGTTGGGTTGAACCTGCCAGGCATGTAACGTGTTATGCAGCACTTCAATTTGCGGATGGTTCAATTGCTTTAGGGCGCACTCAGGGATTTGCCCTTGGGCTTGCATGATTTCAATTAGCCGCTTAGGCAATAATTTTGCAAGGGTATTTTTTAAGGATTGATTTGGGTGCTCTTGCTTTTCTGCCGCTAAAAAGTCGCTCAGTGAAAGGTTAGGAAGTAAGTTAATACTCACATACTCTCCGGGGTTCCAATAACTAGAAATTTGCAAGATAGCAGGGCCGGAGAGGCCTCGATGGGTAAAGAGAATATTTTCTTTAAACAACGTCCCATCCGCAGCTGTCACGGTTGCTGCGACTGAGATCCCTGAAAGGACTTGCAGCGCTTCTAAAAGTGGCTTATGCAGTGTAAATGGCACAAGGCCAGCACGAGTTGGAATAATAGAGTGGCCAAATTGTTCTGCGATGCGGTAGCCAAATGGTGTGGCGCCAAGACCTGGCATCGATAACCCACCCGTTGCGACAACCAGTGAGCGAGCACTTACTTGACTTCCATTTACCGTGACCAGAAAGCCCTCTGGTATTTTTTCGACACCAGTGACTTCGCTGCGAAGTTTTATCGTTATATTCGGTAAGTTACACTCATTTTGCAGCATATCGACGATATCTTGTGCGCTATTATCACAAAAAAGCTGCCCTAGGGTTTTTTCATGGTATGGAATATTATATTTATCAACTAAAGCGATAAAATCCCACTGTGTATAGCGAGCAAGTGCTGACTTACAAAAATGCGGGTTTGTTGAAATGTAATTGCTATGCTCTGCGTACATATTAGTGAAATTGCAGCGACCACCACCGGACATCAATATTTTTCTGCCTAATTTTTTTCCGTTATCAACCACTAGCGTCTTTAAACCGCGTTTGCCAGAGTGTGAGGCACAAAATAAACCCGCTGCGCCAGCACCTAAAATAATAACGTCGAAATTTTTCACAGTAAGTGTCTCTATATATGTTTGATTTTAAGCATAATTACATTAGCAACACGGATATTTTACGTCATCTCATCATGATTGTAATGTAAAGCTTCGAGGAAGAACTGATGAAAACTATACAGGACGTATTATAATTAGAGAAATTCGTCTAAAAAAAGCAAACAACGATTATTTTCTGGAAATATCGTTAAAAAGTTTCAAAAATTCAGAATAAGTTTGATTGCTTTAATTTATTGAAAAATATGGGGTAATTGCTATGGGGTACTTTTTTGATGAGTAGTTAAATCAAAAAAAGGTTAGATTTTGCTTCCACCGCCAGCGTTTGTCACTGATAATGCGCCGCGTTCATGTCCAACATATAATGGCTTAACGTCTATGCTACATCTTTTTACAGGTTTAGAATTTCATACAGGTCTATTATTAGTTCTGGCACTGTTATTTGTGCTGGTCTATGAGGCTATAAATGGCTTCCATGACACCGCTAACGCGGTAGCTACGGTTATTTATACCAGAGCAATGCGGGCTCAGTTCGCAGTTGTCATGGCAGGGGTTTTTAACTTTTTTGGTGTCTTGCTGGGAGGGTTGAGCGTCGCATATGCAATTGTCCATCTCTTACCAACAGACCTCCTACTCAATGTGAGCTCAGCTCACGGCCTTGCAATGGTTTTTTCATTGCTCTTGGCTGCAATTATTTGGAACCTTGGAACTTGGTACTTAGGTATCCCTGCTTCCAGTTCGCACACGCTGATTGGCGCGATAATCGGGGTGGGTTTAACCAACGCGATTGTGACTGATTCGTCTGTCGTTGATGCCTTGAATATACCGAAAATGATCAGTATTTTCATGTCATTAATTTTGTCTCCAGCTATCGGTTTTGTGATTGCCGGTTTGATGATTTTCTTTTTGCGCCGTTATTGGAGTGGCACAAAGAAACGTCGACGTATTCACTTAACACCAGCGGAACGTGAGAAAAAAGATGGTAAGCGTAAGCCACCATTCTGGACCCGAACTGCATTGATTTTGTCAGCAGTTGGGGTAAGTTTCTCTCATGGTGCGAACGATGGCCAGAAAGGCATCGGTCTTATCATGCTAGTGCTAATTGGTGTTGCCCCAGCAGGTTTCGTTATGAATATGAATTCTAACGGTTATGACATCGCAAAAACGCATGATGCGGTTGTCCACCTGCAACAATACTATGAAACACATAAACCAGCGTTAAACCATGCAATAGAAAATGCGCCTGCCGTTGCAGAAAGTAGTGATGAACCAGGTGGCGAATTCCATTGTGATAGCACGCGTACTGCCGCTATTTTAAATCAAGCTCAAACGATGCTAAATGGCATTCAAAGCTACGAAGAGTTGACGCCAGACCAACGTAACCACGCACGCCGTTTACTGATGTGTATCTCTGATACTGCGAATGCGGTTGCGAAATTACCAGAAACAAGCTCGAAAGATGCCAGCTTGCTGAAAAAACTCAGTAATGATTTGCTGTATACCGTTGAATATGCGCCTCTGTGGATCATTATTGCGGTTGCTTTAGCATTATCATTAGGCACCATGTTCGGTTGGCAGCGTGTTGCCGTGACCATTGGTGAGAAAATTGGTAAGAAAGGCATGACTTATGCGCAAGGTGTCTCTGCTCAGGTGACTGCTGCGGTGTCTATCGGCGTGGCAAGTTATACTGGTATGCCAGTTTCAACAACGCAGGTTTTATCTTCTGCCGTTGCGGGGACAATGGTTGTCGATGGTGGTGGTGTACAAACAAAAACCATTAAAAGCATTGCGTTAGCATGGTTATTAACGTTACCGGTGTCCATTGTGTTATCGGGCGGTTTGTACTGGCTATCGCTGCTGTTTATCTAGTCGCACTCATTTTGGCTTCATGCATGAGTATGGAGCTTTTAACCGTTACATGAACACAGTTGTCTACATATACAAAATAGTGATGATCGTAAGGTCATCACTATTTTTTTATTAGTCAGTCACTAATTACAATTAACCCGTTATCAATAAATAGACTAAGCTCACGACAACAAGAATGCTGAGCCTGCTTATCATCATGAATTGCTTGCGGATCCGCTCACAACGCAAAATAACCTCAGGGTCATAATGTTCAAGGTATTGTTTGTTATTTATATATCGAACTAACCGTAGTTGCTTGTTCAGTTGACCGTGTGTAGTAAAAAAACCATTACCATCAACGGATTGATAAAGCAGAGGGTCTGAGTCCCTTAGAATAGATAATAAAGCACGAATGGAAGAAAAATACCGCATCATATTTAAGATGCACAAAATGCATAATGCCCAAAACAATGCAATCATACTGAACATAATCCTCTCCTTAGAACCTAGCTCAAGCTCACAGCAATTGTCGCAAAGGAAATACAGCAGAAAAATTGTACTTATACTCAGTTATTTTATTGTAGGATAAATTACTGTTTAAAAAAAGTGCAGTTAGCGCAAATTTGTGATGACCTTTTGTTTATATTGAAGAAATTAAACTTGGGTTACTGAACTTTGATATCACAGTTTGCTGTACAACCTTGTTGTTTCTCTAAGCTAAAGTATTTCCCATAACTCGAATTTTTTAGGGCTATATATTAATATTGAATGAATGATGTTATTGTTTTATAAAATGTTATATGCAGTGATGATTTTAAGGTTAATCTGCTTAGATGTGATCAAAGCGACACTTAATAATCACAATTAGCGGGTATAGTATTCATAAAAATGTGGTGAAGGCATAACCACCAGATAATCAGCATTCCGAAGGAGTTTACTTATGGCTTACAAACATATTCTCGTTGCGGTAGATTTATCACCTGAAAGTAAAGTATTACTGGATAAGGCTGTCTCTATGGCAAAACCTTACGGGGCCAAAGTATCTATGATCCATGTTGATGTTAACTATTCAGACCTCTATACCGGTCTTATTGATGTCAATCTTGGAGACATGCAGCAACGTATTACTGATGAAACGCGTAATGCTCTGAAGGACTTGTCTGCGGGTGCAGGTTATGAAATTCAAGAAACACTCAGTGGCAGCGGTGACCTAGGTCAAGTACTGGTCGATGCCATTAAAAAATACAATATGGATTTAGTGGTCTGTGGGCATCACCAAGATTTCTGGAGCAAGCTGATGTCGTCTGCTCGTCAGTTAATCAATACCGTCCATGTGGATATGTTGATTGTTCCACTGAATGATGATGAAGAATAATCCATATCTCTATATTTGAAATATTATTCACTAAAAACGCTTGCTTATGCAGGCGTTTTTTTTGTTTCAAAATATGTATCTTGAGGGAGTTATTGGCAGGTCAAGCAATTTATTTTGCTATTGAGTGAAAAAAAACCTTGAATTTAGAATACAAACTAATGATATATTCAATAGGCAAACGCAAATCAACCTCACATTTCCTAAAAATAATGAAAAGAAAGAGTGAGGCACATCACAACAACTACAATGTTAAAAAGGAAGACATAGATGACACAATCACTATCTTCGTTCTTGGAGTCTGTCCAAAAAAGAGACCCTTCTCAACCTGAATTTCTACAAGCAGTGCGTGAAGTATTCACTTCCCTTTGGCCGTTTTTAGAGCAAAATGCTAAGTATCGTGACCAAGCTTTACTGGAACGTTTTGTTGAACCTGAGCGTGTAATTCAATTTCGAGTGTGTTGGGTGGACGACCAAGGTAAAGTTCAAGTCAATCGTGCATGGCGTGTGCAATTTAGCTCTGCAATCGGCCCATTCAAAGGTGGTATGCGTTTTCATCCATCTGTGAATTTATCTATCCTGAAATTCTTAGGCTTCGAACAAACACTGAAAAATGCTTTGACCACATTACCAATGGGTGGTGGTAAAGGTGGCTCTGACTTTGATCCTAAAGGTAAAAGTCATGGTGAAGTGATGCGTTTTTGCCAAGCATTGATGACAGAATTGTATCGCCATATCGGTTCTAATACTGACGTCCCTGCAGGGGATATTGGTGTGGGTGGTCGTGAAGTGGGCTTTATGACAGGGATGATGAAAAAACTGTCTAATGACACTTCTTGTGTATTCACGGGTAAAGGATTGTCTTTTGGTGGCAGTTTAATTCGTCCAGAAGCAACCGGTTACGGTTTGGTTTATTTCACCAATGCGATGCTAAAACGCCATGGCCTAGGTTTTGAAGGAATGCGTGTTGCGGTTTCCGGTTCAGGTAACGTTGCGCAGTACACCATTGAAAAATGTATGGAATTGGGCGCGAAAGTCGTTACTGCATCTGATTCAAGTGGCACAGTTGTTGATGAAGCCGGCTTTACAACAGAGAAATTAGCTCGTTTAGAAGAAATCAAAAACAACTATGGTCGTATTGAAGAATATGCAAAAGAGTTTGGCTTAACTTACTTAGCGGGTCAGCAACCATGGAATGTGCCTGTTGATATCGCTCTGCCATGTGCAACACAAAATGAGCTGGATGTTGATGCAGCAAAAGTGTTAATTAAAAATGGCGTTAAAGCGGTCGCAGAAGGGGCTAATATGCCAACAACTATTCCTGCAACTGAGCTGTTCCTTGAAGCAGGGGTGCTGTTTGCACCAGGCAAAGCGGCTAACGCAGGTGGTGTTGCGACTTCCGGTCTAGAAATGGCACAGAATGCGGCTCGCCTAGGTTGGAAAGCAGAGAAAGTTGACGCTCGTCTGCACCACATCATGTTGGATATCCACCAGCATTGTGTGGAATTCGGTGGTGAAGAGAAACAAACAAACTATGTTCAAGGCGCTAATATCGCGGGCTTCGTAAAAGTCGCTGATGCAATGCTTGGGCAGGGTGTGTTGTAATTCTCTGACCTCAAAACGTACGCGAAAGGGCGGCTGTATCATACTGATAAATTCACCTGTACATACGCCCTTCGCCGTTACGTTTATTCGTTACTTTTAATGCATGGATAGATATCAAACCGATGGTTTTTAGTGGTAACCGCTGATGGCGCTTTTTGTCCCGCTAGGGGTTCTGCGTAGTCAGGGCGCTTAACAACCACTCTACGTTTAGCCAAAGCAAGCGCAGGGGCTAATAAGGAATCTGCGTCATTATCTGCTCCCACCAATGACTGAAATACCCGCATTTCTTTTTTCACCAAAGCACTTTTTTGCCGATGAGGATACATTGGGTCAAGATAGATAACATCAGGGGCATGGGTTATCTCACTCAGTGCTGTAATACTGGACGCATGAATCAATGACATTCGCTCTTGTAACCATGGGCCAATTTCTGCATCTTGATAGCCTCGTTGTAAACCATCATCCAATAGAGCAGCAACCACAGGGTGGCGCTCTAACATGCGGACATGGCAACCGAGAGCGGCTAGAACAAAGGCATCACGCCCTAAACCAGCAGTGGCATCAATCACATCGGGAAGATAATCTTTTTTGATCCCGACGGCTTTGGCAACAGCTTCACCGCGACCTCCACCAAATTTGCGACGATGGGCCATCGCGCCCGAGACGAAATCAACAAAAATACCCCCTAACTTAGGCTCATCTAGTTTGCGCAGTTGTAAGTTTTCAGGCGTAAGTACAACCGCCATAACGGCATCAGGGGTGTGAGAAAGTTGCCATTTTTCAGAAAGTTGAGAAAGAGTGCCGGGATCGGCACCCTCTTCGCAGATCAATTGGATCTCAATACGATTAGCCATGAATACCATAGCTCTTCAACATGGCATCGAGTTCTGGTTTGCGACCACGGAAGCGTTCAAACAGCGTCATTGGTTCTTCTGAACCACCACGACTTAAGATATTGTCGAGGAAAGACTGACCCGTTTGGCGGTTAAAGATACCTTCTTCACTGAAACGTGAATATGCATCAGCTGCAAGCACATCTGCCCATAAGTAGCTGTAATAGCCTGCTGCATAGCCACCTGCGAAAATATGGCTAAAAGCATGTGGGAAGCGCGACCATGTTGGTGAAGGGACCACGGCGACTTTATCTTTAATTGCATATAACGTGGGCATGACTTGCGCACCTTTTGCTGGGTCATACTCAGCATGTAAGGTGAAATCAAACAGGCCAAATTCCAACTGGCGCAGAACAAACATGGCTGACTGGTAATTCTTCGCCGCTAACATGCTATTGAGCATTTCTGTTGGTAATGGTTCGCCTGTCTCATAATGGCCAGAAATAAATTCGAGGGCTTCAGGCTCCCAGCACCAATTTTCCATAAACTGACTTGGCAGTTCGACAGCATCCCATGGTACACCATTGATCCCAGCGACATCGGCCACATCAATTTGCGTTAACATATGGTGCAAGCCGTGACCAAATTCGTGGAATAAGGTCGTGACTTCATTATGCGTAAACAGTGCGGGTTTATCGCCAAGTGGTTTGTTGAAGTTACAGGTTAAATAGGCTACAGGATTTTGTAATGAGCCGTCTTTATGCACCATGCGGCCAACACAGTCATCCATCCAAGCTCCGCCTCGTTTATGTTCGCGAGCATAGAGGTCTAGGTAGAAGCTGCCGCGTAAGGTATTGGTTTCATCATAGAGTTCAAAGAAACGCACATCTTTATGCCATGTTTCTACATCATTGCGTTCTTTGGCCGTTAAACCATAGATACGATGAACAACTTCGAACAACCCATTCAGTACGCGTTGTTCAGGGAAATATGGACGTAATTGTTCATCATTTAATGAGAATTTATGCTGTTTTTGTTTTTCGCTGTAATAAGCTAAATCCCAAGACTCAAGTGTATCGACACCATAATGTTCTTTAGCAAAAGCCGTTAGTTCAGCTAGTTCATTTTCCCCTTGTTGATGAGCACGGTCGGCTAAATCATTGAGGAAATTTAGCACTTGCTCTGGCGATTCGGCCATTTTGGTGGCAAGGGATTTTTCTGCGTAGTTTTTAAAACCTAATAATTGCGCTAGTTCGTGGCGTAAAGCCATCAGTTCATCAATTAATTCGCTGTTATCCCATTTACCCGCATTTGGGCCTTGGTCAGACGCACGGGTGCTATATGCATGGCTCATCTCACGTCGTAATTCTGAGTTGTCAGCATAGGTCATAACAGGTAAGTAGCTTGGCATATCGAGGGTAAGTAAGTAGCCTTCTTCACCTTTTGACTCAGCCATGGCTTTTGCTGCGGCAATAGCACTTTCCGGCATGCCTGCTAATTCTTTTTCGTCTTTAATGAGCTTACTCCAACCCATGGTCGCATCAAGGACGTTATTGCTAAACTTAGAGGCTATCTCCGACAAACGTGCAACAATTTCACCATAACGTTGCTGTTTTTCAGCAGGTAAGCCAATGCCGGATAATTCAAAATCACGTAAAGTATTTTCGATAGATTTACGTTGAGCTTGGGTAAGGGAATTAAATTCATCCCCTTCTTTTAATGATTTATATGCTTGGTATAAAGGCTCATGTTGCCCCATCCAAGTACTGAATTCAGACAGTAATGGCAAACATTGTTCGTAGGCTTCACGTAATTCAGGGCTGTTTTTCACGGAGTGTAAATGACCCACTGGTGACCAAACACGAGAAAGCTTATCACTAGCTTCTTCTAAAGGTTGGCACAGGTTATCCCAAGTGTATTGATCTGTTGCACTCAGCAGGTTTTCTACTGTTTGGCGATATTCATTGAGTACGTGTTGGACTGCGGGAAAAATATCCGCGGGCTCTATAGTAGAAAAGCGGGGTAGTGCGGAATCGGCTAATAATGAATTTGTCATAAAACATCCTGTGATTGCAGGCTTGCGCTCGTAGGCCAAGGCTTACTGTGTTGACAATAAAAGTTTAATGGCGAACTTAGACCCAAAGATGGTCAATATTATGGGTGATAGAACCAGCACGCCATTGCGAATATAAGAAAGTATATGGGGGCAAATGTACAAACCTCAATATCAATCTAACGTTTTTTCTTATTAACGCTTATCAATAAATGGGATTTTTATTGGCTTTTATCAATAAAGGCAATAGTTGTAGTTTCAATGCTTTGGAAAATAATGAATTCAGTCTATAATCACTTTCCAATCTATAGAGGAAGATCGTCGTCTCCGGTGAGGCGGCTGGATTTCAAATCCAGTTGGGGCTGCCAGCAGTCCCGGGCAGGTTCGACTCCTGTGATCTTCCGCCAAACGCAGTTTCTGAATTTCTCTCAAAGTCTATATTTTCCTTTTAAATCAACAAGATTAATCACTTCGAAGTCTGTCTAATTCTCCCCATGTTTACTGGTTTATACCCCTGTTTGGGGGCAAAATTGGGGGCATAATTTTTCCTTATTTTTTGGATGCCCCCACGATGAAGCTTTGCGCCCGCCAGGTAGCGGCCTCAAGGCCAATGGTAACCCCCTATAAAATGACCGATGGAGGGGGGTTATATCTCGAGGTTAACACCAATGGATCGAAGGCTTGGAGAATGAAATATCGTTTTGGAGGAAAAGAGAAACGACTTTCTTTTGGAATGTACCCACTAGTTTCACTCGCTGATGCGCCCATAATATTCAGGCGAGTGAGTCACGAGTACATTTACGGGAGTAAAAAATATTGATTGTGACTGTGGACTATGAACTTTCTATCAAGTAAACCAATCATTTTAAAACGATCCAAAGAACTGTATTTGCTTGCATAGGTAGGGAGAAGGTGGAAGAGCTGATTATTTGTTATGTATAAGTGGTCATGTAACGCATTGTTTTATTACGTATTTTATTTTATGAATTATATCTTATAAATAAGGCGTAATATAACAGTATATCGCAATTTATTTAACACAATAAGATTATGCTAATAAAAACAAGGTGTTAAAATTAATATTTGCATAAAGAAATTACTTTAACGTTATAAACTCATTACAAATCAGTGAATGGTTGTAAGTAAATATCTCAAAAACTCCATTTCGGAGTACATAAAATATATTTAACTAACGAAATACGCTTTCTGTGTGTTTTTTTTGTTTTTGTTAGTTATGTTAATTCTTAGTTCTGACTTATTTATTATTTTAAGATTAAAATTCTAATTTTGATGATCTGAGAGGTTATTGATGAAAATAATGATAAATCTTAAGTTTTTAATTTTCATTTAATATCAATGAGTTAATTTGATATTTTTCGTTACATTCTACAAGGTAAATACATACTTTAGCGATATCTGCGTACGCATTTTACGGATATTATTCATTTCGTTCCTCACAGCAGGTAAATAATTTTTAATTTAATTACTCTTTAATATATAAGGTATACAAAATGAATAAGACTTTAATCGCATTATGCTTAGCGTTAACTACGACTTCTATTTCTGCAATGGCTGCGGATGCTGGTTCTGGTAAAATTACATTTAAAGGAACTGTAAATAGCGGTGCTTGTACAATTGCTCCTTCTGATGTTAATAAAGAAGTTCAATTAGGAAGTATTTCAGCGGCTAATTTAGCTACTGCGGGTAAAACAGGTCCATTAAATACATTTGAATTAAAATTACAAGATTGCCAACTTGATTCAGGTACTGCAGGCTCACCTTATTCTAAAGTAAAAATTACATTTAATGGTCAACCTGATACAGCGAAAGCAACATTATGGTCAAACTCAGGCAGTGCAGATAACGTTGCTGTGGCATTCTTTGATAATGCAGGTAAAACAATCAAGCCAGGTGAGACTTTAGAACAAACACTGAAAGCATCTGAAACCACTATTATTTTATCTGCTCAAGCAGAATCAACTGGTACAGCAACTTCAGGTAGCATCAGCTCTGTTGCAAACTATGTATTAAGCTACGAATAAGATAGCCATTATGTCTAGCCCAAAAGCTTTACGCTAATTAGCGTAAAGCTTTGTATTCCCCCACTACAATAATAAGAGTGCCAACATGTATTTTAAGAAAAAAAATATAGGTTATATGATCTCACTCATTATATGTGGTGGGTATGCTAATGCTGAAACCTTTAATATTAATGCACTTAATTTATCTGTCGAAGATAATATTGATTTAAGCTATTTTGAGAAAAATAGTTTAAATGAAGGTCTGTATGAATCGGATGTTATTTTAAATGACAAAAAAATTATCCGTGGCGAAAAAATTAAATTTATTAGCAATAACGGTATTATTGAGCCGTGTATTACAGCACAGTTAATAAAACGTTTTCCTTTAAATAAAGAAGCGAAAGAAAAATTAATTTCGTCTCAAGAAGATAACTGTATTAATTTATCATCTCTCGATGAAAATGTAGCTATCGATTTTAATGATAGTGAACAAGTTCTTGTTATTTCTATTCCACAAAAATACATGGAATCCACTTATTCTTCGTGGGTTAGCCCGGAAATGCGCGATTACGGCATTGCAGGCTTAATTTTAGATTACACAATTAGTGATAATCATTTAGTTCGCAAAAATGAAGCAACACGTAACCAGTTATATGCTTTCGGTAATGTGGGAGCAAACTTAGCGCAATGGCGTTTACGTGCAAATTACCAATATGAAAACAAGTTAGTAGGCGAGGATGGGCGTAGCGGTAAGAAACAAAGCTTAGACTGGGACCAAGTCTATGCTTTTAGGGACATTGCTAGTTTATCGGCAAAGCTGTTTGCTGGGGAAATCTTTGTTAAATCTGACTTATTTGATAGCGTGCGTTTCAAGGGCGTGAGCATTTTTACAGACGAAAGCATGATGCCACCTAATCTTAGAGGTTACGCACCTCAAGTTACGGGGATTGCTGCCTCAAATGCAACAGTCACATTATCACAAAATGGCCGTATTATTAGCCAAGTAAAAGTCCCCGCAGGTCCTTTTGTTATTAAGGATTTAAGCCAATCCGTCATGGGAACCATTGATGTTACAGTGACAGAGGATAACGGTAAAGAAACAAAGTTTCAGTTTACAACAACCAATATTCCGTTTTTGACTCGTAAAGGTCAAGTTCGCTATACCATGAATTTAGGCCAGTTATCCCCTAAAAATGGAACCTATGCTGACGATAATTTCATGACGGTTGAAAGCTCAGTTGGGGTATTTAACAACACCTCTGTTTTTGGTGGGTTAGTAGCGACTTCAGGGAATAAATATCAAGCCGTTAATATAGGTATTGGTCAAAACCTCGGTTTTTTAGGTGCTTTCTCGGTGGATATCACCCAATCTTACGCAGATACCTTGTTAGGGCGTGAGAAAGGAAAAAGCTATCGTATTAACTATGCAAAAGACTTACCCAGTATTGATGGACAGCTGACGTTAACAGGCTACCGTTTCGCAGACAGAACATTTAACTCATTATCCAATTTTGTTGAGCAAAACTTTGTAGACAGACAAGAAATCGATACAAATAAAGATAAGCATGTTTTTTCATTGTCTTACGCTCAGCAATTACGCGGCATCAATGCAAGTGCAAATATCACGGCATCACGTAAGACATATTGGAATGGCAAGCAAAATAACTATTTTAGTGTAGGTTTAAATAAGTTCTTTGATGAAGGTGTCATG
Source organism: Providencia rettgeri (assembly GCF_023205015.1). Taxonomy (NCBI): domain Bacteria; kingdom Pseudomonadati; phylum Pseudomonadota; class Gammaproteobacteria; order Enterobacterales; family Morganellaceae; genus Providencia; species Providencia rettgeri. The sequence continues at coordinate 147,100 of NZ_CP096258.1, forward strand.
AAAGGCGGGAATATATCACTGTCTTTAAACCAAGTTCGTGGCTCTAATAATAAAACGGATAACCAAATTTATTTGTCTGTCAGTAAGCCATTAAGTTCTGAAGACAAAAATGCATCAATATCTTATTTTGCATCTTATAGCGACAATACCAAACGCTATACTAATAACGTTAATTACAGCCGACATGTTGATAAAAACACGAATTATAATTTAACGGCATCAACCCAAGATGGTTTATCGGAAGGTATGGTCAGCACTTATGTGTCACACAGCGCTGATGCAGGGCAAGTACAAGTGACAGGCGCATTATCAGACTCAATGAGCTCACTCAGTATGACAATGAGTGGTTCAGTCACTGCGACACAACACGGTATTTCAGCTCACCGCCTCACGTATCGTGACCAATCTCGATTAGTGGTTGATGTACCAAATGCTAAAGGCGTTATTATTGAAAATGGTAGTGCAACAACAAACAGTCGTGGATTAGCGACTATCAGTAATGTACCAACCTACTATAATATGGAATATAAGGTTGACGTGAATAATCTTCCAGATACCGTGAATATTGATGATAACGTTTTAGCGTCTACACTCACGGATGGGGCAATAGGCTATGCTAAAATGGATGCGGATATAGGTAAATCATTGATAACAAGAGTTAAATTATCTAATGGTCAATATCCACCATTAGGCTCAGTGGTGAAAAATAACGTAACGGGTAAAGTTTCAGGCATTATTGCTGAATCTGGCATCGTATACTTAACTGGTTTGAATATGGGCGACCAACTTAGCGTCAATTGGGGTGATGCTCAAACGTGTACATTCCTTGCTGACAGTCTGCTTGCTAAAAGTAGCGATTCAATGACTTGTAGTCACTAATGTGATTTAAATGGGTGAAAAAATGACATTATTTAAAAAAGTGCTTTCCGTTGTTTTACTGTCAAGCGTAATGGGTCAAGCATATGCAGTACTTGGGTTAGATAGAACCCGTATTATTTTTAATGAAGCCGATGGCGGAACCAGTGTCGTTGTTGAAAACCAAGATGCGGGGTCCTCTTTTTTAGCCCAAACTTGGATAGAGAACCAAAAAGGTGAGAAGCTGACGAACTCGTTAGTGGCTTTGCCTTTCTTGCAAAAAATTGGCCCTAAGCAGAAAAAACAAATCAAAATTACGTACATGGATGGGCAAAATACATTACCGACGGATAGAGAAAGCCTGCTTTATTTCAATGTATTAGGCATTCCACCTCAAGGGAAAGAAGCGAATACAGTTCAATTTACTATCCAATCACGCTTAAAACTGTTTTACCGTCCAAAAGGCATTGACTACAAAATATCAGCAGATAAAGATTTTCAGCGGGATTTAAAAGTCACAAAACAAGGTGGAAGTATTACATTGTCAAACCCAACACCGTTTAATATTGTGATAACAAATATCAATGTCGATCAAAGCAAGGATAAAAATTTTCCTGAAGTGCTTGTAGCTCCGTTTAGTGATTCTACAGTGACATTGAAAAACCCTGCATGGAACAGTTTTGAAGTTGCCTATATTGATGATTTTGGTGGATTGAAATTTAATAAATATCAATGTGCAGCGGCACCGTCTTGCCAATTACTGCCACAGGCGAAATAAAAAATGCAAAAGCTGAATCTTACTAAGATGAAAATAAAACAGCAGCTATGGCAAGGAGGGGTATTTTTTCTCCTTCTTATGTCCGGTACAGCAGCTTATGCAGGAGTGACATGTAGACCAAACTCCAGTACGCCGGGAACGGGAAATCCGTGGAATCCGCTGCCTGAAGTCTATATCGATATGAATACAACACCCGGTGTGGTTGCTCCAGGGACATTATTGGGCTCTGCGAGTAGTGGTTGGTTTGTATGGGCTTGTGTATTTTCAGGCTCAAAAGCAGAGCGTACAATTTGGTTTAACAACCAAACCTCGACGAATACAAAAAACTTACTCAAAAATAGCGGCATCAGGCTTTATCAGGATAGTATGTATGGTAAGTCTGTTGAAATAACAGCGGACAATACACCATCTTTAGAAGTAGGTTCTTGGGAGGCGGGTGCTAAAAGTGTGGTGTTTGGTTATACATATCGAGTTATCCGAGGTACGGGTGAATTAAAATCTTTTGATACTGGTGTTTTTAATGTGGGCTATCACAGTGATTACCAGAGAAGAAATTTTGGGGATATGTATCAGGCTAGGATCATCGGGAAACTGGTGAACTACTGTCCAACGCCGATTGTTCGTATGAGCAATAAAGTGGTTGATTTTAAAGAATTAACGGTTGAGAGCTTTGAAAATGGTAAAACAGTTAAAGAAAATTTTTCTTTAGATTTAGTACCGGATTCAACATGTGAAGCTGCATTAGAAATCAGTGTCGCGTTCCAAAGCAACAGTGGTGTGGTAAATAAAAAATATATGCTCTTTAACAATGGCCTACAGGCGACAATCACAGATAGAACTAGTAATCAGCAGGTTATGTTTGACCAATATTACTATAAAGGAAGTATCAGTAAACAAAAGCCAGGCTATTTCCCTTATAGTGTCGAGTTATCAAAGAAAGATGATGAAGCCATTAAATCAGGGCAGTTCAGTAACACTGTGAATGTTTTATTTACTTACCGTTAGAAAGTTTGACTCATACTGTGGTGTTTAGCGAATACTGTTTGTGTTCAAAATGCGGAGGTGGGCTTTTTAGCGGAAAATGACTGACTAGCGGTTCTTAATCACGAAAAGTGTATTAGGAACCTTCCAGTATTCGTTAGATATTACAGATCTTAATTGGATTAATTTTTAACTAGAAATCATGTTTAGCAAAACCAGTCATAATATCCAATTCCATTTCGCGGCCTAATGCCGTCATTGGGTGAACAATTATTAAACCTCGCACGGACTTCTTCAGCTTGCCAAGGTCGGCTTGTTCTTTTTTCGTAATGGGGCGCTTGAACGGCATGTCCTCCAATTTCTGCGCTTCTTTGCTGAGTTTTTTGTTACGTAACGCTTTTAGACGAACAATCTCAGTTTCTAATACCGCTTTTTCTTTCTCCAGCTCTGCATACTTTTCTGCTTCATTAGTCAGCTGCATACTTGTCATCTGATGGCGAATAAGGTCTAAACGGTCACTAAGGAGTTTAATTTGTGTTTTTTCGATTTCTTTCATTATTCATTAACCGTGGATAAATTCTTGTTGGCAAGTATACACGATTCTGCACAAGAGAGTGTAAAGGGATGTTACCCTATGAATGGCTGTTTCCATTCCAAAATAGACAGTGGCTATGGTAGAGATAAATGAATACTTATATTTTTTAGAAAATTAAACTACCGCTAAATAGATCGATAGAAGACCAGTTTAGTTTTATGGCCATTGGCATTGAAAGGCTTTTATGTGGATGAAGGCCTATCCGGCCTCAGTGGCTACAGGTATAATCACATAATTATCTGATAGATTTAGAGGCGAAGATGGCAAAACTCACCTTACAAGAGCAAATGCTAAAAGCAGGATTAGTCACTAGTAAGAAAATGGCGAAAGTGCAAAGAACGGCTAAAAAATCACGGGTTCAAGCGCGTGAAGCAAGAGAAGCCGTAGAAGAGAATAAAAAAGCACAACTTGAGCGAGACAAACAATTGAGTGAGCAACATAAACAAATGGTGCAATCCAAAGAGTTTAAAGCGCAAGTTAAACAACTTATTGAGATGAATAAAGTTGATATTTCAAAGGGAGATATTAGTTTTAATTTCACCGATAATAATGTGATCAAGCAAGTGGTAGTGGACAAGATAACGCAAACACAGTTGATCAGTGGGCGCCTGGCGATTGCGCGTTTATCGATTGATAACAGTGATGTTAATGAGTATGTGATTATCCCTGCAAGTGTAGCGGATAAAATAACCCAAAGGGATGCGGATAGTATCGTACTCAATAATGCGCTCAGCCAAGAAGAACAAGATGAAGATGACCCGTACGCGGACTTTAAGATCCCTGACGACCTGATGTGGTAATACTCGGCAAATTTTAAGTCGTAGCTTTGGCGTTAAAACGGGCTCGCACAGCGAGTATTAACTCTTTCTTGGCTAATGGGATGAACAAAATGTAGTTCGCTGGCATGTAACATGAGGCGAGATACATGCTCTGGTATTTGGCCCCCATATAAGTCACAGCCTAATATAGGGTAACCTAATTTTTGGCAATGGATGCGTAGCTGGTGGGTACGCCCTGTTTCAGGTATTAATTGGACTCGGGTTACTGGGAGCAATGTGCCATTATCTAATGGGTGATGCAGACGCTCAATCACTTGGTAGTGGGAGCGGGCAGGTTTGCCATTAATTTCGCAAAGAGACATGCGAGGAAACAACGCTGGGTCTCTTGCTATTGCCGCATCAATGATGCCTTCATTATCTGTTAAATGACCACAAAGTAGGGCTTGATATATTTTAATGACAGTGCGCTGGCTAAATTGTTGGCTCAGCGCGGCATTGATTGCTTTATTACGAGCCACTACCATCAATCCAGATGTGCCAAAATCGAGGCGGTGAACAAGAGTACATTCAGGGAATATTTGTACTAATCGGTGATGGACGGAATCTACGTTTTGAGGATTTTTTCCAGAAAGGCTGAGTAGGCCACTTGGCTTGTTAATAAGAACGAGGTACTCATCCTGATAGATAATTTCTATCTTATCGTGACAGGGTGGGGCAATAAAGGTGTCGATGATTTCAGTCATTAGCTTTTCCAGCAACAATGGGCGCTGATAATAACCAATTTTTTGTCGGCTGGCGAACGCTTGCCACTAATATTGGGGAAATTTATTGTTCAGGCTAAAATCAAAGCCGTGGTTTGCACATGCATTGTGCTCTATACTGCGCGTTGTAAAAGCTGAGTCAATATAAGATTAATTAGGTGGTAATGGCGATGAATGGAACGATCACAACGTGGTTCGAAGATAAAGGTTTTGGATTTATCAAAGATGAGAATGGCGATAACCGTTATTTTCATGTGGTTAAGGTTGCCAACCCTGAGTTGATTAAAAAAAATGCTGTAGTGACTTTCGAACCAACGACAAATAATAAAGGGTTGTCCGCATTTGCGGTCAAGATCATACCAGAAAGCAAATACATTTATATTGCTGGTGAGCGGATTAAGATTGCATCAATCAAATCTTACCGTGTTTATTCGGTGGAGGTGCCAGCAGATACGCGTATTGATAAAGAGAATACCGTTTTATCAATTGGTGCATTGATGAATAGTATCAAACCAAAATCAGATAAAGTGGGCCAAATGCGCTCATTAAAAAAATTAGAAATTAGTACATTACACGGGACATCGTTAACATTTTCGGAAGACGAAATTGATATCGATGAGGCTGTGAAGCAACTCAAATTTAAATGATTATTTGCAAAGTAAACAGTACCGTCTATGGGTGCTGTTTACTTGCTTATCATGTTATTCTTCCTTCTATTCCCTTTATTCCCTTCTTCTCGTATTTCACAATACCTACAAAGATGATGCTTTCTTGTTTATCTTTTCTATTCACCTAACTTCCATTTATGTTCGAATTGCTCTGGCTGAGCCGATGTTTCTTTGTTGGTTGTGACTATTATTTAAGAACGAATGCATCAGAATATTCTTATGAGTTAAATAGAAGACTATTCAGGGGGAATATGTCTATAGATTAAAAAAATGATCAAGGTTAATTTAAGTATTAATAAAATCTACTTAGTCAGTATTTTTATAACACCTCGTAGTTGTTCGTAACATTTTCCTTTTTTGAGCATTCGTGGTGTTAAGTTTAGCGACAAATTATGTACAAATATTAATTTCAGCATTTTACACTTAATCTATTCTGTTTTTGAGGTATTTCTAGTTGATTGAACTGAATTGAGGGGCAAATATTAGCTCAGATAGAAAAAACCATGTAACTGCATGAAACTAATGAGAAATAACAATTTGAAATCTATTGGAAAAACAGAGAAATGCATTTTTCGCTAGTTTGACAACTTATATGAGTATAATTAATATTATCCACGTACTCCGGTGAGACAGTATTCACCAAATAAAGACTAAGACATTTAAAATTAAGTTTTTACGAAGAAGCTGATTATTTATTAAATATCTAAAATTAGTAAATTAATTTTATTAATGGATATTTAAAAAATAATGCTCGGGTTATTGATTTTTATTAATAGAATAAAAACTTAATCTGAAATATGAAACTTTAAATATATATTAATTTAAAAACCAAATTAAACTTTTCCCACATACTTAGGAATGATGATTATGAAATTAAATAAACTTGCTCTGATTGGCGCATTCACTGTTGCAACTCTTTCTTCTCAAGCTTTTGCTGCTCAAGATGCAACAGTTAACTTCAATGCTCGTTTAGTTGCTGCAACTTGTGATATCAGTGCTTCTAAAGACTTAATCAGCTTAGGAACACACTCAAACGAGAAACTTGATACTACTAAAGCATTATCAGAAGCAAACTTTAACTTAGTTTTAAATAACTGTACTAAAGTTTATAACGGTGATGTTGGTAGCGATAACGAAGCTGCAAATGCAACTTCTGTTTCTATCTTAGCAACAGGTGAAGCATTAACAGGTCATTCAGACATGTTTGCGGATGCTCAAGCATCACAAATCGGTGTTAAGTTAGCAGCTGGTAAAGATAAAACTGCAGTTAAACCTAACACAACAACTGAAATTGCAGACTTGAAAGTTACCGGTCAAAGCGACTACATCATCCCAATGGTTGCAGGTCTTTATGCGACAGCAACTGATGCAGTAGCTCAAAACTTAAACGTGCCAGTAACCTTCAGTGTTGCTTACGACTAATAACAGTCACCCGTTAGTTTAGCTAGCAATGCAGGCAGTAATTAATTACTGCCTGCGATATAAGAGAAAAGAAAATGCAAAAATTAAAATCTCTACTTTTTATCTTATTAACATTTTCATTTGTTGCTCAAGCGGGTGTTGGTTTAAGTCAAACTCGTATCATTATTGAAGAAGCAACTAATTCAGCCTCTATTACGGCACGTAATGAAGATAATAAAGCGTATTTAGTGGCAAGTTTTATTACACAACAGCTAGATAGTAAAACACCATCTGAAGGTTTATTTGTTATTACACCTTCAATTTTTAAGTTAGCACCGAATCAACGAAATATTATTAAAATTAAAGCGATCTCACATAAGTTTCCTAAAGATCGCGAAAGCATGTATTACTTTCACTCTAGAAATGTTCCTGAATCAGACCAAGCAGATGGTATGAAGATTGGATTAGAAAGTGTGATTAAGATTTTTTATCGCCCTGCTAATTTGTCAATGAATCAAGACGACGCATTTAAAAATATTAAAATAATTAAAAATACTAATGGCGTTAGATTAATTAATAACTCTCCTTACTATATTAACTTGGCAGGATTATCCGTTAATAACAAAGCCATTAAGCTAAATAAACAAAATAATGTTATAGCTCCACTTGCTGAAATGAATTACACAACCCAATTTAAAGTGGGTGCAGTGAAATGGGCTGTTATCAACGATCTTGGAGGATACAATGAATATCATGGGACTGTTGAGTAAAATCATATTTGTACTGGGAATGGTTTTTTTCTCCAGCCAATTGATAGCTCAAAATGGACAAATACAGTTCAAAACCAAGATCGTTAAAGGCACTTGTGAATTTGATGATAATAGCGAATTAGATAAATACATCGACTTTAGCCAAAATGGTACATTAATTGCTTCTGATGTTGATAACAGCCCAATTAATAAACCGATACAAAGCGAAAATTTTTCTTATACGATTGTTTGTAAAAATTTCCCGGCAAATAGTGATAAAACAATTAAAGTAAAGTCAAAGTCAGCAGCATCAACACAGTTTAATAATGGCGTTTTCTTTGGTTTGACGGACACAACTAAAACGGGCTTTTTACTTGAATCTTGTGATAATAATAATCAGAACTGCCAAGCTGTCAGTGATGGAGGCGTTTCAAGTTTTCCTTCAACCACGAGTGATTCAGTTGTCGTTAATTATCGCGTTAGCTTAGTAAAACGCGAAAATAATGTTAAACCAGGTGATGCGAGTGCCGCTGTTACTTTTGAATATTATCAGGATTGATAGTCATGAAAAAAACAAAACAGTTATTACTGACTACCCTAATGATGTTTATGTATTATCCTGCAATGGCGTTAGATGACTATAAAGTACACTACGAGTTTTCTGTTTTATTTTTAGCTAAAACTTGTGAGATTGACGTTCCTAATGAAATTATATTGGGTAATGCTTCAGGTGTGACGACAGTTAGTGAAATTAAGAATGATACAGTTTCAAAAAACTTTTCCATTGGCTTAAGAAACTGTACCAGCACGGATCAAACAACAGCCGTCGTATATTTAGCATCTGGAAATACCTTAACAGGCAGTAATAATTTCTTTAATGATGACCCCAATGGGGTAATTGGTGTTCAATTATTAGATGGAACACGTGTTATTAGTGTTAATCAAACTCCTTTAGCCAAACCAGATGCATCATCAATTATTTGGGATAACATAAAAACCAGTAGTGAAACAAAAATGGTTAATGCCAAATTGCGTTGCGCCAAAACGGATTGTGAGCCAGATGAAGGTGACTTTTCTGCAACTTTAACGATTGGTTATTACGCTGATTAATAATTTTTACAACACACTAATAAATAGAATAGAAAAAGTTAGTCATTAGTCTTAATGATAAATAAATTATATAGACAACTATTCATACCATTTTTTTGATGTTTGATTATTTAAATATGCCAATTATTTTAATAAAGATGGCAACATAAAATAATATTAATTTTTTCAACTAATAATATTAAGTAACCACATTAATAGATTATATTATGGTTGAAAAATAACCCACAACAATAAATAACAAAAGGTGATGCAGTGAAAGGGATGAAATTAAACATAATTGCATTAGAGGTTTTTCTTTGCTGCTATGCAATGGCGCCCTCTTTCTCGCCTGCCGAATCATATTTTGACCCAGGCTTATTAATGCATGGGAGCGGGATTGATGTTTCTCAGCTCGATTTAAATGACTTTGCCAATAGCAATACTCTAACGCCGGGTAAATACGATGTCATGGTGAATGTTAATTTGATCCCTTCCGGGGAATTTAATATTGCCTTTGATAAACAGCCCGATGGTCAAATTATCCCTGTATTTACCGTGGGTGAGCTAAAAAAACTGGGGGTGAATACCTCTGCATTACCTAAATTAAGAGATCTTGGCGAAGAGGTTAAGATTGCAAAACTGTCGGACTATATTGCCGATGCGACTATCACGTTTGATGCTCAAACATTAACCGTGAATTTATCCGTACCACAAATTGCCATGGTGCCTAATTTCGCAGGCTATATTCCCCCTGAATTACGTGATGACGGTGTGACTGCGTTAGTTATGGACTATGTCTTTAACTACAGTAATAACCGTCAGTTAGCTCAACATAACCAAAAATCCAGTACCAATGATTCCCTATTTGCTAACTTAAATGCAGGGATCAACGTGGGGGCATGGCGCCTGAGAACCAGCTACCTGTACAACTACAGTAAAAGCAGTGGGGACTCAAGCAACAGTGATTCCAACTTCACCAACACGTATGTTTATCGCACCATTAATGCGATTAAATCTACCTTTCGCGCTGGTGAGATTTCAACAGGGGGCAATATCTTTGACTCCATTCCCATGAAAGGGGCAACGCTGAAATCTAACCCACAACTCGACCCTAGCAGCATGCAAGGGTTTGCTCCTGTGGTTGAAGGTTTTGCTAACACCAATGCCACCGTCACCGTGCGCCAAAACGGTAGCGTGGTTTACCAAACCTTCGTCGCACCAGGCCGTTTTATTATTCGTGATATCCCAGCCAGCGGGTTGGCGGGGGACATGGAAGTGACCGTGGAAGAAGAAGATGGCAAACAAACTGTCTTCACCCAAGCCTACTCTTCACTGCCTATGATGGAGCGCCAAGGTTCGTACAACTACGAGGTTTCTGCAGGACGCTACAATGGCGGAATAACGGTGGACTCTGAGCGTAAAACCTTTGCACTCGGTTCATTTAGTGTTGGTCTACCTCATAATATCACCACCTATGGTGGGTTACTGGTCTCTAACGGCTATAACTCAGTGGTGGGCGGTATTGGCTTGTCTCTGGGCGTGCTTGGGGCGCTGTCCACGGACATTACGCATTCCGATGCCAAATTCTCAGGGAAAAACCTAAAAGGGCAGTCTTACCGTATTCGTTATTCGAAAAGCTTGCTCTCTACGGGAACCTCCTTTGACTTGACGGCGCTGCGTTATACCACCGAGAACTTCTATTCTTTCTCGGATTACAACAACGCGGGTTATGAGTTGAAAGATGGCTTGGCGCCTTGGACGGGCTCACGTCAACGTTACAGTTTCCAGACATCCATCAGCCAATCCTTTGATTCGTATGGCTCCTTATCACTGAGAGCCTCGAAAAATACCTATTGGGGAGGGCAGAGCTCTAATACCTCCGTTGGATTGTCCTATAACAACAACTTCCGAGGTGTTTCTTATAGCTTGGCCTACATGGTTGACCGCGTGAAAAGCTACAACAACAGCTGGCCAGAAAACCGGGTGGTGTCGTTCGATGTGTCGGTACCGTTGAGCCTGTTAACCAACAGTGAAATGGCGCAAACCATGAGTGCCCGTTACGGAATAAGCGTAGATAACCACGGTGATACACGCCACCAAGCAGGTTTAACTGGCAGTGCGATGAGTAACCGCTTCAGCTACGGCTTGTATCAAAACTATGACAGCCGAAACAGCAACTACGGAGGCAGTGTTAACGGGACGTATTCCGGTAATAACGCCACGTTATCTGCGGGTTACAGCTACTCCGATACGAATCGCGCTATGAATGGAACACTCAGTGGCGGGTTAGTTGCGCATTCTGATGGCGTGACATTAGCCCCGAACGTTGGGGACACCATTGCTATCATTACCGCGGATGGCGCAAAAGGTGCCGCATTAACCATGGGCGCACAATTTGACCGCTTTGGTAATGCCGTGATCCCTCAGTTAGCCAGCAACACGGCTAACCAAATCGCGGTTAACGTTAATACATTACCGGATGATACGACATTTAAAGATACGTCCATGATGGTGTACCCAACAGAAGGTGCGGTGATTAAACGTCACTTCAGGACCAAAGTGGGTTATCAAGCGATGATTAACTTGTCGAATACGGGAAAAATGCCTCCGTTTGGCGCAATAGCCACATTAATTGCAGAAGACAGTGACGATAGCGATATCAACACCGGTATTGTCGGCTCAAATGGGCAGCTATACATGAGTGGATTACCGGATTCAGGGCGTATTCGCATTCAATGGGGAGGCAAAGCAGGCCAATGTACAGTGAATTATTCGGCATTAGAAAAAATAGCCGTCACTGCGGACTCTCCAGTGAGAACATTAAATACACAGTGCCAATAATAAGCATTACGGGATGATTCGGTCCCGTTTAATAAAAGGTATGACTATGAAAAAGACCTCTTCTATCTTCTCTCGCTATCTAAGCATGAGTCTTTCTTATGCAGTATTGTTAGGTTGTGCATTTACAGCCACCGCTGCTGGAGATAAATTAACTGTCAGAGCAGGTCAAACAGGATATTTAGGTGAGCTATACCCTTCGAATCGCAGTGCTTATTTAAGTACTCATGCACAGTATTGGTCTATTACATCAGGTCCAATCAGTGATCCCAACGTCAACTATCCGATGTTACCTAAGAGAGATACTTATCTTAAATTTGCCACTGTCGCTAATAGTGTGATCCAATCTAATTTTCCCAAATATAACGGGGCGCCAGGGATCCGATTGATTAATGAAAATGATAGCAGCCGGATTATCATTTTATTATTAAATGGGACTGTTTCAACCTCTTATAAAAACTCAAGCTATCGATCCGTTGTCAAAACGGCCACTTTAAAACAATCACAGCAAATTGCAGGCGATTTGAAGTCCAGCGGGGACTTAGCTTGGGGATTGGAATACAGCCCAACACCGATTAATAATTATTTCCAAGCAGGAGGCACCCCGACGGGGTATATTCGTGCAGATATTACGAGTTTTTCGGCTTTTGCTAGTTCTCAATCAGGCGGGCCCACTGCGGTGGTGAAAGGGCGTTATAAGCTCTCCTCGGGGGAGCAACTGGTATTTGGGCAAGGTTCAATCTACTCCTACATGGGGTTCAGTACTTCAAACACTAAATTACTGTCGGATAGCACGCTGAGTATTGAAGCGTTGGATTCTTGTGTTGTTACCCCCATTACAAGTAACAATATTATCTTTAATACCCAGTTGGCGGGTAATAAGCAAAATGAGTTATTGGAAACTCGGCCAGCCAGTATGAGCATTAACTGTGTGACCACTGGAAAATTGTTGATGGTATTATCTGCAAATCAACAGTTACACGGCCAAAGTAGTTCAGGAACAACCTCGGGTACTAACTTAGCGGGAATGGCGCTGGATAATACTTCGGGGGACTCATCGGATACGACGGAGCGCCCGTATATTGTGACCTCCCAAACGGTACCTTCTGCAGATATTTGTCGTCGAGGAAACGCGGATGCGATCCAGTACTATGAACGCATTAAATTAGGGGATATCACGACGACGAGTTTGAAGAAGAACCTGTATTTTAACTTGTGTCGTAACGGTAATGTCAAAGCCGGTAGCTATCACGGCAGTATTGATGTGTCGTTTTTCCTTGAGTAGCGATGGTCATTCTAAGCTGCCATTGAGTATTGTATCGATGAATGATGCTAATGGCAGTGATTTTCTCTATATCAAAATCACCTTTCGTGATAGGTACCATTAGTATTTCACAAATTTCCTCTTAAACTCAGCGAAAAATAGTAATCTGACGTATAATCAACCAATTGAATGCCTTTGTTAACTTTATTATCATAAAAAATAATCACTTATAGGCTGGGTAAGTTCATTGGAGGGGATATGTTAGATTTTTTAAAAAACTACGATAATTTAACGATTAGCGAAAAAAAAGTTTTAAAATACCTGACCGATAATATTACGGATATCCCCTACTTAAATATTAATGAGCTTGTCGCTAAAACCTTCGTGTCTAAAACAGTGATCATTAACTTATCTCAAAAACTAGGCTTTAGTGGCTTTAAAGAGCTTAAATTTCAGATTAATAATTATATTTTAACGAAAAATAAAACCGAAAAAACAATTCCCTCATCGTATAAAAAACAGCTCGAAAAAAACATTAATAAAAGTTTTACATTAATTAATGAGGCTCAAATTAATGATTGCGCTAAAATATTGCATAAATCGAGGAATATTTTTATTGTGGCAAGAGGGACAAGTAAAGCGGTTGGTTATTATCTTGAACATTTGTTATTTGCATTAGGCTTGCATTGTTTTTTTATTAATGACTACAATTTATCTGATTCCTTCACACGACTCGTTAGCAAAGATGACACTGTCATTTTTATCTCACTGTCTGGCGGCACTAAAAAAATCATTGAAACAGCCAAAATCGTACAGTTGAAAGGGGCAAATATCATTAGTATGACTGCGTTTAATACCAATGAATTAACCAGTTATACAGATAATACGCTGTTTTGTTTTGCTGATGATTTTGATACCAAACGGGATGATACAAAATCCAGAATCGGATTTTTTATACTGGTTGATTTACTTATCAATGAATTAGAAAATCTACTTTAACTTACCGTTTTATTATCCCATCTATTTTTTATGGTTAGATTCATTCATTAATGCGCTATAAGAAATGACTTGGGTCATAATTTCTGACCTAAGATAATTTTTAAAACCGCGACATCATTTCTTTTATAAAACCCCCAAGCTAGTATGCCCTTAATTCTAATAATAGAAGTCATAAGGAAATAGTATGGCCAGAAGAAAGTTTGGTGAATCAATTCAACGCTTTGGGAGAACATTACTCCTTCCGATCGGTGTATTAGCACCAATTGGGATGATATTGGGGATCAGTGGTGCGTTAGTGCAAACTTATATGATTGCACGTTTTCCATTTCTCGGTAATGAAACGGTTAACGCATTACTTGTTAGCATTCGTTCAATTGCAGGTGTCATTTTTGATAATATTCCCTTGCTGTTTGCAATGGGGGTTGCTTATGGTATGAGCCATCGAGATAAGGGGATTGCTGTCTTCGCGTCAGTTGTCGGTTATTTATCGCTGATCATCACCATGAATATTTGGCTAGTGCTTACCGGTAAACTTGCAGATCCTGCAATGATGGGTCAAGTGGGACAAATTAAAGTTCTTGGTATACAAACCTTAAACATCAGCGCCGCCGGGGGGATTATTACCGGTTTGATTGCCGCTTGGGCGACCGATAAGTTTTATAACCTTGAATTACCTACCGCATTTGCTTTCTTTTCAGGTAAAAAATCCGTTTCTATTATCATGATAGGATTGATGATCGGGGTGGGGGCGTTATTACCGTTTATTTGGGAAGTATTAGTTCAAGGATTAATGAAACTCTCCTCTGTATTTTTAAGTCCAGTGGGGCCATTTTTTACCGCAGGTGGTGAACGTTTATTTATTCCATTTGGTTTACACCATGTTTGGAACGTTTTATTTAGATTTACTGAAGCAGGTGGTACTTATGTTATTGATGGCCAAACCTTTGTTGGTGTTGTCCCCGCGCTAACAGAAGTGCTATTTAACCAAGGCCCGGATAGTGAATATTGGGCGATGATGCCAAGTTTGACTCGCTTTATGGCGCAGCAACAAATGTTGGTCACATTATTCTTATTCCCCGCGATTGCTCTCGCTATTTATAAAACATCGAAGAAAGAAAACCGTGCAGAAGTGAAATCCATGCTTGTCACGATGGTATTAACTGCCATGCTTGGTAACGTTACGGAGCCACTCGAATTTACCTTCGTATTTATCGCGCCATTACTGTATTTAATTTACGCCATTATTGTCGGTATCGGTGCGGTACTGCTTTCTTTGGCGGAAGTTGGTATTGGTTATATTCGTGGAACGGTATTTGATTTCACTATTTTTGGCCTACTGTACGAAAACACTAACTGGATCTTCTTGGTTATTATCGGTAGCTGTTTAGCCGTCGTCACTTACTTTATTTTTTACTGGGCAATTATTAAGTTTGATATAAAAACTCCGGGCCGTGAAGAATCGAGTAATCTTAAAAATACCTTAATTAAAGAAAAACGTTATGGAGAAATCGCAGAAATTTTAATCCAAGCGTTAGGTGGAAAACAAAATATTCGAAACGTAGATAACTGTATTACCCGTATGCGTATTGATGTCGGAGAAGTGAACCAAATTGATAAAGATTTAATGTTGGAATCAGGATGTACCGCATTCTTCTTTCCATCGGCAAACCACGTCCATGTTGTGTATGGGCCAAAGGTTGAATTTGTTCGCAATGCTGTTGATGACGCAATGAAGAAATAAAGAAGGGATACGAAATGAGAGCATTATACGATTCTAAAAGTAAAACAATTGATGACCGTGGAATTAAAGACTTATTGTCTGATGAAGCAAAATATTCCACTTGGTTAATGTTTGAATCCATGTTGGCCCAAGCTCAAGCGGAACTCGGGTTTATTCCCCAGTCAGCGGCAGATGAAATTAAAGAAAAGGCTGTAATCGAAAATATCGATTTTGAAGAAATGAGCCGTATCTACCAAAAAATAGGCCATGGCTTTGTACCTTTCTTAAAAGTGTTAGTGAATGCGTGTTCTGAAGAAAGCGGTAAATATATCCATTATGGAATTACCACGCAAAATATACAGCAAAGTTCACAGCTCTATATGATGAAAACGGTACACCATAAATTTATGTTGTTACTGGGTGAAATCATCGAAAACTTGGCAGATTTGGCCGAAAGAACCAAACATATGGTGATGCCGGGAAGAACGCATGGACGTCATGCCATCCCTATCACCTACGGCTATAAAGTTTCGGTGTGGATCAGCGATTTTATTGATTGCTATCAACGCATGAAAGAGTGTGAAAAACGCGTTTTCACTATCATGATGGGGGGGGCAGTTGGTGCATTTAACTCAATGCCTGGTGTTGGTATGGCAGTACAAAAACGTGTCGCTGAACTGGTGGGTATGGAAGCCATGGAAGTACCATCCAGAAACTTGAGCACACATAAACTTGAATATATGGCAAATTTAGCGTTAATGGCGAACATTTGTCATAAAATTGGTGAAGAAGTTTATAGCACGACGTTAGAAGAAATTGCCGAGGTTTCTGAAGGGTTTACCAAAGGAACCGTGGGCAGTAGCACCATGCCACATAAAATTAACCCGAAATTAGCCAAGGGAATTATTGCCAACTCGCAGAAACTTTATTCCTTACCAAGCGTGGGGATGTATTCTGCGGTAAGACCTTATGAGGGCGATAGTAGTTCTTATATGTTATTTGATGGGTTAATCGAAGAAGCTTTGGAATTGACCACGGAAATCTTATTAAGAACCGAGGAGCTTTCGAGGACGATTGTGCCACATGAAGAGAGAATGCTTCATAATGTATTGCGAAACAAAGGGTTGGATAATACCGAGTATGTCATGATGAAGATGGCGGAAAAATTGGGTAAAGATAAAGCGCATTCTCTCCTGTATGAAGAAGCCATTAAAACGGCGGCGGATGGGGAAGATTTCTATACGAATTTAACCAAAAATAGTGTGATATCAGCGGCATTTAGTGATGAAGAAATTAAAGCCATGCTTGACCCGAGGTCTTATATCGGGTTATCCGTTGAAATTGCAGAAAAAGAAGCAAAACGTGGGCGAGTTACGGCACAAGAAATTAAACAACAATATAAATAGATATTTTTAGCAGGATTAAAAATAAGGGCCTATCTATTATATAGATAGGCCCTTGCTAATTTATTCACCCGCGAGTGCTCTTGGGAATAATAAATTATTTTCTAGGTTAATATGATTCATTAAATCATCAATCAGTTCATTGATACCATTATACAATACACGCCAGGTGGTACAGGCTTCTGGTGGTGGTGTAACATTATTGGTAATACCTTTAATGGCCTCTAAGATATCACCCGCATCGTCATGTTCTTGTTCCATAACGCTGATTGGGCCGGCTGCGTTTTTGCCCATTCCGTTTTTTATCATAGGAAATAAAACACGTTCTTCTTTCATCATATGGCTAGTCAACTCTTCTAGTAATGCTTCTAAGTATTTTGATAGCCCTGCTGGTACGGTTGGCTTGTTTGCATGAACTCGTTCAACCTTTTGTGCTTGTAGAATAAGTTCAGGTAATTGCTCTCTGTGCCTATCATGGTAGCGCACAATAATGAAATCAATAATGTCACTGAGTGGAGCTTCTCGCCAATCTTTCTCTAAGGCTTCTGTCGATAACTCAAGTAATTGGCTTTCTAATAGGCCAATATCCAAATTTAATTTTTCTGCACTGCGGCTGAGTGTTTGTTTTCCACCACAACAGTAATCCATATTATATTGGCGGAATAGAGAGGAAGCTCTGGGAATGGATAATGCGAGCTGTCCAAGTGTTTTATCTCTAAATTGCATATGAGGTATCCTCTAAAAAATCATAAAATTCTGATGCTCTTTTCTAAATAAATTTATGCAGATAGCGCCCATTGACGAGCAATATTACGCCCATATTCACGGCAGTCATCTAATGTTTTTGAATCAGGCTTCCATTTTGCTTTTAAAGATAATGCAGTATCAAAACCGGCATCCATTAAACGTGTTTGAACACGGTCAACAGCACCACCATTCCAGCCAAAACTACCAAAAGCCGCTGCTTTTTTATTTAAAAAACGTAAACCAGTAATTTCTTCCAGCATACCTGCAATTTTGGGCATCATGACATTATTCATGGTTGAAGTACCGACTAAGGCTGCCTTGGAGCGAAAAAGATGGGTAATAATGTCGTTTTTATCACTGCGTGCAACGTTAAATATTTTGACAGCGACATTAGGATCAGCTTCATTAATGCCTTGAGCGATTGCATCCGCCATTAAGCGGGTATTATTTGACATGGTATCGTAGAAAATAGTAATGCGATCCTCTTGATAATCTGCTGCCCATTTCAAATATAATTCAATGATTTGATTTGGATTATCACGCCATACTACGCCATGAGACGTCGCTATCATATCGACAGGTAGGTTAAAGCCTAATATTTCATTTATTTTTGGCGTTACTAAGCGGCTAAACGGCGTAAGAATATTCGCGTAGTAGCGTTGGCATTGTTCAAATAACTCATTTTGGTCGACTTCATCATTAAATAACCGCTCATCACAATAGTGCTGCCCGAAAGCATCATTGCTGAAAAGTACTGCATCTTCAGAAAGATAAGTCATCATGCTATCAGGCCAGTGTAGCATTGGTGTTTCAATGAAAATTAATTGCTTATTGTTACCTATATCGAGTGTATCCCCTGTTTTAACGATTTTGAAATTCCATTCAGGGTGGTGATGGTGACCATTTATTGAATCAATAGCATTGGCGGTGCAATAGATTGGGGTATTCGGAATAAAGCGCATTAATTCAGTTAACGCGCCCGCGTGATCTTCTTCTGCATGGTTAATGACGATGTAGTCAATGTCATTTAAATCAATTTGTGAGCGTAAATTTTCAACAAACTCACGGCTAAATTTATGATCGACAGTATCAATGAGGACATTTTTTTCTTCGCGGATTAAATAACTATTATAGCTACTTCCCTTTAACGTTTTGTACTCGGTTCCATGAAAATCACGGACTTCCCAATCACGTTGGCCCACCCAATGAATGTTATTTTTTACATGAATCGTCATATTAATTTTGTCCTATATTTTTCAAAGTATAAGAAGACATAATCAACATTCATGCCAACATTTAATGCGTTGATTTATAAATGAATTAAAATATTTTTTTTAGATTGTGGTCATAATGACTATATTGGTCATAGTCATTATGACTATAATAATTGTCAAATTGACTATGGGGAATGGATCATGGGTTTTTCTGTTGAGGCATTAGCAAAGATTGCAATAGAATTACAAGATGGTATGGGGCATGCAGATCGTTTTCAGCGTTTGATTACCACGCTAAGGCAATCATTGGGGTGTGATGCTTGTGCGTTATTACGCTATGAATCTGGTCAATTTATTCCTTTAGCAATAGACGGATTAATGGCTGATGTTTTAGGTCGCCGATTCTCTTTGGCTGGGCACCCTCGGCTAGAGGCCATTGCAAGAGCCGGTGATGTCGTGCGTTTTCCAGCGGATAGTCAGCTTCCTGACCCATATGATGGGTTAATTCCTCATCATCAGCACTTAAAAGTTCATGCTTGCGTCGGCTTACCCTTATATGCGGGGCAAAATCTTATCGGCGCATTAACATTAGATGGCATGGAGCCTGATCAATTTGATGCATTTAGTGATGAATCACTTAGATTAATTGCCGCATTAGCCGCAGGTGCATTAAATAATGCATTGCTTATTGAGCAGCTTGAAAACCAAAATATATTGCCGAATAACACCGTACTATTTAAACCTGCAGGTGAAACTGAAATTATTGGCTTATCCCTTTGTATGCAGCAATTAAAAAAGGAAATTGATATTGTTGCAGGGTCAGAATTAAATGTTCTGGTTGGCGGAGAAACGGGAACAGGAAAAGAGTTAGTTGTTAAATCTATCCATGAAAAATCTCTTCGGGCTAAACATCCTCTTATTTATTTAAACTGTGCTGCATTACCTGAGAGTGTGGCAGAAAGTGAATTATTTGGTCATGTTAAAGGTGCGTTTACTGGGGCAATTAGCCACCGCAGTGGTAAATTTGAAATGGCGGATAATGGCACCTTATTTTTAGATGAAATCGGAGAGCTTTCATTAGCATTGCAGGCAAAATTACTGCGAGTATTGCAATATGGTGATATTCAACGAGTCGGTGATGACCGTAGTTTACGTGTTAATGTCCGTGTGTTAGCGGCAACTAACCGTGATCTACGCGAAGAAGTGTTAGAAGGTCGGTTTAGAGCCGATTTATTTCATCGTTTAAGCGTATTTCCTCTATTTGTTCCTCCATTAAAGGAGCGCGGAGACGATATTATTTTATTAGCAGGGTATTTTTGTGAGCAATATCGTCAGCGTTTTGGCTTATCCAGTGTAGTACTGAATACATCTTTACAGCGTTATTTACTTAATTATTCATGGCCAGGCAATGTGCGTGAATTAGAGCATGCGATTCATCGTGCCATTGTTCTTGCTCGTGCTTCCAGTGATACGGGGGACATTATCTTACAGCCTCAATATTTTATTTTTGGTAATAATGAATATGAGTTAACGGAAACACCACAAGAAGTCATATCACTTACTCAAAACTTACGTGAAGCAACGGATAACTTTCAGCGTACGCTTATTACACAGGTACTGGAAAAAAAACACCATAATTGGTCTGCATGTGCTAGGGAATTATCTTTAGATATTGCTAATTTACATCGGTTAGCTAAACGACTAGGCTTGAAATAAAGTACTAAGGGCATCGTAATCGTTGCCCTTAGAGTCTTAATTCTCCAATCCCTTAATAATGAGCTGTAGGCCATCAATAAATTTTATATCGTAGTTGTCAGCAAACAATACTTCTTTAGCCTGCCATGTATAGGGGTATTTATCTTTAGATAACTGTGTAAATTCAGACTCTTTATTGATTAAATTACTGTCTGCTGAAAAGGTGGATGTTTGTTGTTCTATACAACAGCCTAAAATAAAATAAAATACGGTCATAGTGCAACTCGCTGCTTTTTCTACAGGGAGTTCTGCCTGCATAAAAGTTTTTATCAAAGCATTATTAATACGTAGTACATTGTCAGAAATAACGTATGTTCCAGCAAAAACACGAGCCCCGTCTCGGTGCTGCAATAATGCACTTCGTAGTTGCGACGTGATTTCAATGAGATTGGTTACCCAATAACTGTTATATTGAAAATCCACGGCGACCATGGCCACCATATGGTCGGCCATCCCTTCGAGTAAAGCCTGCTTATTACTAAAATGCCAATATAATGATGCAGCCTTAACATTTAGCGCATCAGCAAGCTTCCGCATGGTTAAACCTTCTATACCTTCCGTATTAAGTAACATTAATGCGGCTTCAAGTACTTGTAAACGTGTGATTTTAGGATTTCTCATTAATAATTCTCATTTGATACTTTATTATCTAACAATGTTAGTTTAACATACTTTATAAACCTAACGATGTTAGATTACTGGTGTTATTTGTTGTGTCAAAAATATTTAATATGGTTATTGAGTGGTATTGAGGTTAATCCAATGACAACAAAAGAAGTGAAAACTTTTTCACAAAAGGTAATTTTTCTTACACCTTGGCTTAGTGTGTTATGCATTGGTTGTTTAATTTTGTTGACGACCTTGAATTGGGGACAATGGCAAGGAAACCGACGTTATCAAGAATCAAATAATGCGTATATTAAAGCGGACTCAGCCATATTAAAGTCACGTATGACGGGTTATGTCTCTCGTATCTTAGTTGATGATTATCAGTTTGTTCAACGTGGTGATGTCATTGCAGAAATTAATAACCAGGAAGAGCGTTTCAACCTGCAGATAGCGCAAGCTAACTACCAAAAAGCCCAACAGCAATTAAGTAATTTAGCAAATGAAATTAAAGAGCAAGATCTTACTGTTGAAATGTTACTGAACCGTTATCAAGCTGCATCGATTGAAGTGGAGCAAATGAAACGAAGCCCATTACTACGAAAATCATTAATTAATAGTGGGGCGATCACTCAACAAAATTATTTAGATGCTAATTCAGATTTACAGCGGTTAATTAAGTTAGAGCAAGCGGCAAAGGCACAGTGGGAGCAAGCAAAGCAGTCGCGACATATATTAAATCAGCAAGAAAAAATAAGAATTGCAGAACGGGATGTGACCTTGGCAAATTTAAAACAAGCTGAGACTCAAGTTTCCTATGCAACTATTACGGCTCCATTTGATGGTCAACTCAATAAAATTAAACTAAATATTGGTAGTCTTGTTATTTCAGGAACGGAAGTCGTCACTGTGACTCCCAATAAAACGCCTTATATTATTGCTAACTTAAAAGAAACTCAGCTTAAAAACGTTTATGCAGGGCAAGCCGTTTCTATCACCGTTGATGCTTTTCCTGATTTTGTATTTAAAGGAGTTGTTCGCGATATTGGGGCACAAAGTAGTGGGGAATCAGCGTTAATTCCTGCAGATAATAGTAGTGGAAATTTCACTAAAGTTGTTCAGCGTATCCCTGTTTATATTAGTTTTTTATCTGAGCAGAATAGCTTATCACGGTTACGTCCTGGGATGTCTGTGGTTGTAAATATCGATACACAGAGTATGGGCAAAAAAGGGGAATAAGATGTTTGCTAACTTATTTCAAGAAACAAAGGAAATAAGGCCCTCACTAGCTGTGGTTTCTGTTTTTTTAGGTGCTATTTTATCGACATTGTTTATTCGTATGTTTTCTCTGTCATTAGCTGATATCAGAGGTGTGTTTGCACTTGATGTACAAGAAGGTACTTGGATAAATATCGCTTTAAATGCAGCACAATTAGCAAGTATGACATTGACCCCTTGGTTTATGGTGGTATTTGGCGCAGAAAGAATACTCATGACGACGAGTGCTATCCTATTTGGTATTTTTTGCAGTTTTCCTGTTATTGCAGGGGACTATGGGTTAGTCGAATTATTGGTGGTACATAGTATTATTGGGTTCAATCTAGGGGTTTATTTGCCTATGACAATTTCTTTAGCGCTAAGGAATTTACAACCGAGTATGTGGTTAATTGTCATGGCGGCTTATAGTCTAAGAGTTTCCCTGGGAATGGATGCTGGGGTTGGAGTGTCAGGACAATTTATTGAAGTTATTGGATGGCAATGGCTATATTGGGGATGTGCATTTTTTACTGTATTTATTTTTATATTGGCATGGAAAGGATTACCGTTAAGTGGAATTAATCACATTCTTTACGCTCAAACAGATTGGGGAGGAATGATACTTAAAATTTCCAGTTTATTATTACTATATATTGGCGTTGTTCAGGGGGAGAGTTTAGGTTGGGATGATTCTGGATTTATTATTTCTTGTCTTGTTAGCAGTATTGTTTTATTTATAATTTTCATTATACGAGCCTTATCTTTTGATAACACTTTTGCACATCCTCGTTGGTTAACAAATCGAAATTTATGTATTTGCTTTATTATTGCATGTTTATATGGCTTTTTAATGCTAGCTAATTCCTTGTTTATTCCATCATTTTTATCCTCTATTGGTGGTCTAAAACCATATCAAATTGGTGAAATCACCAACATCGCATTCATTGTCTATTTATTGTTTAGCCCAGTGGCAGTCTGGCTTGCCAAACGTATTGATGCACGATTATTGATGACCGTTGGCGTGGTTTTCATTGGGTGCAGCTGTATACTGGGAATGCAGGTGGATTATCAATGGGGTATTGATGAGTTTATTCCCCTAATGACGATACAGTCAGTTGGCGAATGTTTAGTGTTAATTGGTTTGATTTCGTCATTTGTTGTGAATATGCAACCACAATTCGCATTACATTTAGGCGCTTATGTTTCGATTGCGCGAGTATTGATGCCTGCTCTAGCAGGAGCACTAATGAATACGTATTTGCGAATTAAATTTGATGATTCCTTTGATGCAAAGCGTGCATTAATCAAAACCACTGAGGATAATTTTCGCTCCGGTACAACAAATATTGATATATTGTCATTAGTGACTCGAGAAGCTCATATTGGCGCGTTTATTAATGGCTTTAATCTGACATTCGTTATTGTCATTGTCGTGCTTGTGCTCATCTTATTTCTAAAGCCTGCGCCACTTAATAATATCGTGCCATCTAAAGCATAATGTTGGAATAAATATTTACCATATTATTAGCACTGTTCCCTTTCATATAGTGTTTTACATATTTTTTGAGTTGTTCAATTTCCTCATTCATTTCTTCATTATGTTGTAAGTAACGAAATAATATAGAGATTTTCTTTGGTTCAACGCGGTTTTGTTGAATACGTTTTTCAAGCGCAATAAGGGCTCTTTTCTTTGATGTGTGGTGTGCAAATTGTTTGTGCAAAATAAGGAGGTACAACCAAATACTTTGCCGAGTTATAAAAAAATCGAATATAGGTGGATGAGGGAGATTTGCTTTTTGGGCTAGCAATAACGCACTAAATAAACGGTGCATAAATTGGGTGGTGGAAGGTTTATTTCCTTGAATTAAAGCCGTTATTCCCTGTTTAAATTGCTGCTCAGAGAGGTAAATTAATTGTTGATAGCGCTTGGTTGGGTTGGTTGGATAAATCCACGCGAAAGCAGCCATTGCAACTAATGGGCCAGAAACTATTGCAATGGCATTACCTATGCTTTGAGGGAGTGAAAGCGAAAAAGGATAGCTAGGTTGAAGTAAAATTAAAGAGACCATAATGTAATCAAAAGCAATTAAAATTAGGCGGTTGTGGGAAAAAATGATAACACCACTAATAATCACTGGAATAATGAAAAAGGTCATCTGCCATGATGAAGAGGCAAAGGGCCATAAGTACCATGTGCAGATTAACGCGGTAATAGCCCCTAATAATTGGCCTGTGAAAATATTTTTCATGAACTTAGCGGGGTAATCGAGGGAGGCGAATAGAGCCAACATTACCGAAAGACCAAGAGTAAGATAAGCCAATACCTGCCATTGCGTCCATAACCACAATAAACCAACTACAGCGATAGCCATAAAGGAGCGAGCAAAAGCATGCCACGCTGAAATTCTATCTTGATGTAGCTTCAGTTTATCCACTTTTTCAATGTTTTTCGTTGATTTACCTAAAATAGCGTAGTAAAGGGGGATTAATAGTGTTTTAAGCACTCCAGTGGGGCACAATGATAGAATATGTTTCCATTGGGTATTCGTTGGCGCTTTCGCAGGAAAATAAAAAGGGGCTATAGATTGGTATTTATCCAAGTGTAACAGTATTTGGCTTTGGAACATAAGTGTTTGACGCGCTTTGGCGACTTGCTTACGATGATAATGCCAACCAATACGGTGAGTTTCTAAAATTTCTTCATAGCTTGCCATGGTTTGCCAAAGATGGTCGATCTCGTATTGTTTAATTGGGCGCTTTTTCTCGAGTGAGTCATGTAATATTTGGAAGAATAGCGTATCAATTTGATTTTTAAGGGTGATGACATTATCTTGTTCACGCTTAGGCGTAAAAAGGAAATTGAAAATCACGGCTGAGAGTACGCCAACCAAAATCGTCCATAGCCGATCCCAAGCGACCATAAATAAATTATCAGTAATGTGAACGCTCAACATACTCACCATCACAGCGGAGTAACCTGCTAGAAAAGTACCATAAGCAACAAAGCCCTTTTGTAATTGGCCAATACCACTGCACATACCTAACCAACTCGCGAGCCCAATAATAAATAGTAATGGGTGAATAAGGTGAAGTTGAATTAAAACGGCGCCAGCGAGTACACCAAAAACCGTTCCTGCAAAACGCCACCAACTTTTTTCCAGTAAATTTTCGCGCCATGGTTGTGCTGAAGCCCAGACGGTCATCGCTGCCCATTGGGGATGCACCAACTCTAAATATTGAGCGATAAACAGTGCTGCAATTGATGCACAGGCCGTAATAGCAGCAAAACGAAAGCGTGCGGGGTTAAATCCCAAGGAATTCAGTAAAGTTATTATTTTTGACATAGAATATGAGTAAATTTGGCGTGTTAAAAAGGTGTTTAGTTGATAAAATCAACTAAACTTAGGGGGATTATTCACTAATTGGTTGATAAAATCAACTAAAGAGGAATTATGCGTACAGAACAGGCTCGCGTATTTGGCGTGATTAGCCGAGCAGCTCACCATTATATGAAATGGATGGGGGAACCTTACGGTATCAATGCTATTGAGTGTTTGATGATTTTACATATTGACCAGTATGATGCATCGACCTTAGAGCAGATCACAAAAGCAATGGTTGTAGATAAATCCGTGACGACTCGAGGTGTGAGCAAATTTTTATCTAGCGGGTGGGTGGCTAAAACGAATAGCGCAGTGGATAAACGGGTTTATCATGTTTCGTTGACACCACTCGGCAAAACGATTGTGAATGAGTTAAATTGTAAATTAAATAAGTGGAATGATTATTTAGCTGCGGACTTGCCAGAACAAGAGGCTGAGCAGTTATTTAACGCGTTAGAAAGTTTGGCAAAGCGAGCCATTGAAAGCTCAGCAGCAGATTTTCCACGTTTATTAGAAGATCCAGCTGAGTGATGTTTGGTGACTAATGTTATGGCTTGCTTGAAAATAGGTAAATATTATTTCTCATATAGTGTAGAGAATGCTTCTAATTGATATTGGGTGAAATATAGGTTGTTATTGTTGAATCGCGGACACCGGAAGTAATACGATTTCAGATAAATTCTCAGGGATCGGGCTTAGCTTATTACTCATCATGATTAGTTCACCATCTTTTTCAATTCTTGCACTTATTCCGAATGTATATCTTTTGGACTGAAACTCTTCAGGAAGGGTGATCGCAAATTCTATACTACGTCCTGTGTTTTGCGTTTTAAAGCTGTAATCCAAATTAGATTTTGCATTATTTTCGTTTGGCTGGATTGAGGTCAACGATAATGTCACTGTCGCATTCTCAGGAATATCATAAGAGTGAGAATAAATATTACCATTGATATGGTAAGCAGGGGTATGAGTAAAGTAACTCATTAAAGTATGACTACAAGCAGATAACATGAAAGTTACAATAAGTATAAATAATGGGAAAAAACATTTTTTTGGTAAGTTAGGATTAATATTTAACATTAAAATTACTCTCTAGAAAAATATAATTATAGTGATGAACGAATAAACACTTTCTGAAGAAGATATCGTATATAAGTATAAATGCTTTTTCTTGTATCATATTTAGAGAGTGTTGGCATTTCTGATTTTTCTCCTGTGTATAAGATACCTATTCGAGGTAAAGTCATAATTAAATTTTCATCAAGATCGACTTTTTTAAAGGATTGTCGCAGTTGTCTGACAAGTTTGTAATAGCTACTTTCAGTCACGATTGTGCCTCTTTTTTCCCAGATTTCATACATGACCTCTCTTTTACTATTTGTTTTTATTAATAATAATTTAAGTAGGCATGATTCATTTTCGGAAAGGTTAACGACATTTTTTTCACGAGAAAGTGTTCGTTTGAGTGGGTCATATACGACATTCCCAGATAAGAGGATCATTGATTCCTTTTCATTATAGTCAATATTATTCATAAAATTTTGTACTGTTGATAAATCGGTCATAATTTATATCTATCCTGATTATCGATGAAATATATATCAATACAAAAAACGATGTTAGATAAGATGATTTAAAAATAAAATCGTTTTTTGATATTGAGCTCATATGTTTTGATGGGGTGAATTTAAACTATATTTGGAGGTTGTATATATCAATTTTTATTTGTATTTTTTATATTTTCTGATTTTTGCTAAATAAATAGGCTTAGAATATTAAAAAAATAGACTAAACCTATAAATATTAGTCGAGGATGATGAATGTAAGATGAGAATGGTAGGGAGAATAAATATTAAATTAGTAATTCTTCTTCCTCATCATCATTCCCTTCCAAATTAAAACTAGTCATATTATGACGAATTTGGTTGTTAAGAGGAGCACTCATCAAACTGATAGACATATAATGGCTGAGTGAGCGCTTAAATTTTTGATTTAGTGAGGCAATTTCAGGGTCACTTGATGAGCCCAATGTTTGGTGAACACCGGTAATAAAGTTTTGTTTCTCATCTCTACCCAACTTAATCATTGTTTTAAAGACATGCGCAAAAAATATTTTGTCATCTTCTTTTGACTTAAGCTCATCAATGAACTTGTTAATTTTATTTTTTTCTTTGGGGGATAAATCTATTTTTTCGCTGTATTGATGCTTGTTTTGGATCTCCATATTTTTCTTCTGCCATAATGAAGTCATTTTACTTTGAATATCTTCAGGATGAGTTTGAGGCTCGCTGTGTTGAGAATTGATAGCCTTAGATTGTAGATTGGTTAGCATCTTTGTGTTTTTCCTGTATTGAATTTATTGTTTTTATCAAGCTTTGATAGGCTTCTTTATGCATTTTTAAAATTTGGCACTGTATTGGAACAGAAAATACATGAGGGAAAATATTTTTAGAGGCAATAATAGGGGAGAAATAGGTAATCTTATTATCAACCTCTAATGCGATGGTATTATCAGAAGAGGTTGAAAATTTCATATCAGAGTCATTCTTAGCAATACGAGCTTGCATGTTTGCAGGTAGGTGTAATGTAGAATTGGTTATTTTTGCGTATTTTTTTTCAAAATAGGCTGCAACCGTCTCTTGTAAATGGTTATCACCAAAAAGCTCATTCAATATTTTCATCAGCTGCTCTTTACTTTGACTCGTATTTTCTTGGTACTGAATTTCACTGTTATCTATCGCAGTAATAAAATCCGTTAACAATTGTTTAATGCCATCGTTATAGCCTTGGTGATAAGCCGTTTGGTAGAGCGCTTCTTGCTGTTGTTTTGCTTGTTGGTAATGTTCACTCGCCTTTTTTTGAGCTAGTTGAATGATAGTTCTGTGGTATCTATCGGCACTTAATGCTTGATATTTGATCAAGACTTTTTCAGACATTGTCTGTTTAACATTCAGGGGTGCTTTCTCTGACATATCGGCATGTTTCTTCAATAGTATTCCAAGGTAGCATCGTTTTTATGGATGGCGGAATAAGTTGTTGGGTTTCAAGACTAAACATATATTTAGCTCGAAGGGTATAAGCGGGGCCAAAGGGCGCTAAACACTGTAGTAATTGTTGTGCTCCAAGGGCTGTTAAGACTTGCGGTGAAGTTGTAGGTTGGTTTTCTGATTGCCAAAGTGGGCGACTTAACTGTGTATGTAATACACGGTATTTGGAAAGCTCAACCCACCAAGGGAGCGGTTCAGCGTGTAACAGAACCCCTAATCCTAACGCCACCTCCGGTAGTAAAGCCCAATGTTCCGATAATGTTTTGGGTAATAAGGGGGTTCTCTTATTAGGCAAAGGTAATGCATATCGCTGAATTAACTGTTGGTTATGCTTACGTTGCAGCATCGGGGGAAAGTCGTTATATCCGACTCCATTAAATTCACTATGAAAATAGCTGCCTGGCGCTAGGAATATATTCCCTTGCGTAATTAGTAGGTTATTCAGCGTAGTCATCAACAGGTTTCTCCAACAGACCAGTTGTGGACTTTTTGCTACTTAGTTGGCGCCACAGTAACAGTAAAATAGAAAATAGAATGGTAATCGCAGCGATAATCGCGCTAATTATAATTGGATTAAATGTATATTCTGGCTCAGATTTAATTTGATATTGTAATGGTGGCCGGTTGACGACGACGACAGAGACATTATCGTAAGTTGCTTCAGCAAAACTGTTTGTTAGAAACAATTTAATTTTATGCATCATCATCTGGGGGTCATCACTTCCAGAATAGGTCACCAAGCTAGAGACGTTTTGTATTTGCTTGGTCGGATTATTGCCATTTAATGGGTAGCTGACATGAACTCGCGCATTAATGATATCGGGAATGGTGAGCAATGATTGCTCAAGGCGCTGTTCAATTAAAGAAAGCAAGCGGGTACGTTCTGCTTGCGGTGATGCCACCAAAGAATCGCCAGGGAATGCTTGGATGATTTCTATTGGATCTTTTGAGGGCAAATTATATTGGCGTAGTAAATCTACCGCAATCACAAAATCACTAGGTTGAACACGGATGGAATCCCCGCTTTTATTATTTTGCTTACGTGTAGCTTCAACACCATGTTCTTGTAGTATGGCTAATACTTCATTGCTTTGTCGTTGGCTCAACTGACTGAGTAATAACTGATTATCGCAACCGACTAAGAAGCTAATAACTCCAATCAAGATAAATTTCTTTAAAATATTCATGGTTTATTGGGCTTTTAAGACAGTATCAATCGCAGAGACACTTTTGTGCGTCAGTGTACTAATCATATTCATCGTCAGGCTGTAATTACCGACGCGGTTTTGAAATTGCAGTAATTCGGCTGGGTTACTTGGGTCAATATTATTTACACTCTCAGTTAGCGCTTTTTTTTCTTGGCTAATAGTGGCGGTGTATTCAGCAAATAACTTTTTGACTTTGTCTTCAATCGGAGCTGGTGATGAGAGAGCCGATGATGCATCTGTTGGAACCGTGAGCGGTAAATGTGGTGTAATAGCTAACATAGATTATTTCCTTAATAAAATAGAGCATTATATTTAATAATGCTCTTTAAAATTAAACGTTACGAATAATGGCTTGGTCAGTATCTTTAATTGATTTCATAAAGTTACTTTGTAGTTGGCGAGCCATATTATAATTACCACTCATAGCGGTGATTCGAGCCAGTACCACAGGGTTATCGACTTCTAAAGTTGAGGAGGAAAGAATGGTATTTAATTCATCTCCGAACAGCTTAGCTTTTTTACTAATACTTGCTGAAGTACGATAGATCATACCTAGACTATCTTTATCTTTCCCCTCGGTTTCTAAAGCTGAGCTTACCCAGCGGCCATTATCTAAGCCTGGGATTATATCTGCCATATTGTTTCCTCTTTATCTGTAAAGTTATATTAATTAATATCTTGTTAAGTTAAAAACTGATTGAATTGAAAAACCAATGATTATTACCTAATAAAAGATAACCATTTTCATTGGTGACAAATGATTTCCCCAAGAGTTTGTTATTTGCAAGGGAAATGGAAAATTGAATGTGATTTTCTCCCCATTGTTTATGAAATGTATTTGTGAAGTTAATTAATGAGACGGTCTGGTTATCATCTAAACTATCTTTTATTATAAAGATAACCTTGTTGTCTTTAGTGATTTTACGCCATTGAACATTACTTTCTGTTAATCCTAACTCTGCTTTTTGTAATAATTCACCCAATATGACTTTTTTTATTTCGCTTTTAGTATAACAACGAAAATAGTTGGATAATAGTTTGTCTATTTTCTTCTGTGTATCTGTTGATATATTATTAGCTATAATTGTGATTGTGGGATTACATGGGTTACTAATATCTAATTTTAACGTATCTGGAAATACTTCAATGATTTTATTTTCAATTTCTTTTTCGAGTTTATTTATTATTCTAATTGAGAATTTTTCATTGTATTTAGCCTTGACTAGGCGTTGCATACTCCAATCTGCATCTCTTTGTGTTTTGACTAAAATGACACTTTCGTTGCTTACATTTTGAGTCACAGTTATAGGATAGTGGCTACCTTGAAGTATGTGTTCTAATGTTTTTACTTTTTTCTCAGCACTTTGATCTGGGATGTATTGAAAAATAACGTAAAAAATAAATATTGCAAATAAAGTAAAGAAAAAAAGCAGCATAGTTTGTTTATTAAAAAGAGGTGATTTTTCTGTAGCTGATTTTCTTACCTTATTTCTGGTCGTCGTTTTGGTAGCAGGTAATGAGCCTTCCACTTCTGACATTAATGCATTTTCAAGTGGTTGGGGGCTTTGCCAATCAGTATCTTGCATTTTTATTGCGATAGGAAATATATCGGCTAAAAGTAATTGCTGGAAAATGATAGGAATTTCAGTACTTAATCCATTATTATTTAGGCGAATAGCTATACCGCTTTCAGTATATTGGCTCGCTGTAATAATTGAAAACTCACAAGTAATGCCATTGCTAGGAATTTGGTAAGTGGTAACCCCATCATTATTGATGTCAGTTTTGTAATCTAAGCCATCACCAATGATAATGAGATTGTTATCAGCATTAACCATTAATTCTTGGCCGGCCATTGGGCCACTAGCAATCTTTATTATGCATATTCGACTGTTTGTATCACTCATAAAAATAATCTCATGGAGTTAATTTAATTTTAGTTATAGATTGATTGGGTCTCGTTATTGGCCGAAAGTAAAACAAGAAATATTTTTTTTGTCAGTTGAATTGTTCTTATTCATTCACACCTTTAAGTTGGAACAGAAAGTATAAAGGATTCCAGAATATTCCCTTGAGGCTCTTTCCGCTATCGCTCATTCTGTATACA
This sequence comes from Providencia rettgeri, assembly GCF_023205015.1. Lineage (NCBI taxonomy): Bacteria > Pseudomonadati > Pseudomonadota > Gammaproteobacteria > Enterobacterales > Morganellaceae > Providencia > Providencia rettgeri. Next base: position 179,304 of record NZ_CP096258.1, read on the forward strand.
CAAAATTACGTTAATAAGGCCTGTATAATGTCAAATAAAGATATTGCTACATTATTAGAAAGTAGAGGCTGTTGCTTTTCTTTGCAGGATAAACTGGTCTTGGCTATACCGAATAAGAATTCAGCGCCTTTTTTTTATAAATCCCTATATTCAAATTTAAATATCTCAATTGAAAACCAGTCTATATTTATTTGCCAAGAGAATGAGTGGGAGTTGATAGATAAGTCACATTGGAGTTTGTGTACAATGGATTTATCAGAATTAGTTGAGATATTAGCCGTTATTGACACCGCGACAGGGCAAGCATTTCTCGCTAAAAAAGAGAAAACGAAAGTTGATGAAAGCAGTCAAGATGAATTCATTGTGTTGTCTGAAAATTATCCCTTAACCACTTCGATTAAAAATATAGTGATTGATTTAATTATTAGAAATCATCCTGTATTTGATAGTTGGTGTGAAATATTGAGACGATATGAAGCCTACGGCATGATGAGATTTATTCTTACTTCCGCTCAAGATGATAAGAATGCCAACATTAATCAGTTATGTGCGCGTTATGGTATATCAGCTTCTTATTTTAGGCAGCTTTACCGAGAAAACTTTAATAAAACAGCAAAGCGAAAAATTATGAGTGTTCGTATGGCTAATGCCATTCTGCAACTAATTGAAAGTGACGATTCAATATTAGATGTCGGGTTGGAAGCAGGTTATTGCTCAGCCTCTCATTTTACGAATGATATTAAAAAAGAGTTAGGCCTAACACCATCAGAAATTAGGCACATTGGAGCGACATTATATGAACAGTAAAAAAAATCGAGTGTTAGGGGTAACACTATTTTTACTGAGTATGAATTTCTATTCGGCACAAGCAGAAATTATTGTGGCGGAACCCGTTACGCAGTCAAAAAACCACGATACATTTGTCGCAAATAATATTGCGGTAGGTAAGGTGTTTGATGCGGTTGCTGAGCGTCTAAATAAACCGATTATTCTTAGTAAATTAGCCGCGCAAAAAAAGGTAACCGGTAATTTTAATTTGGCCAATGCAGATGAAATGTTTAAAGCATTAGCCCGACGAATTGCGCTAGTGTGGTATGACGATGGTGCAAGTATTTATGTTTATGATAACAGTGAAATGCGTAGCGCAATTATTCCAACGAATAATGTCAGTAGCAATCAACTGCTGAATTATATTCAACGAAATGGCATTTATGACTCACGCTTTCCTGTGCGTTCACAAGAGGGAGAAAGGCTATTATTTGTCTCTGGGCCACCTCTCTATATTGAATTAATAAAAGCAGCTTCTTTATATCTTGCAGAACAAATTAGGAAAGAGGAATTATCCAGCGGTGAAGTTGCGGTTATTCCATTAAAGCACGCCTCAGTAACCGATAGAAGCTATTCATTACGCGGGCAAAATATTACGATCCCTGGCCTGCTGAATGTCATCAATAATTTATTCAAAAATGGTGCTGAAATGGATGAAATACTCACTATCCAGCCTCCATCGGTAGCAATTAATTCAACAGGTGACTCAATAGATGAATTAATGGATGCGCCAATTGGTGACTCGTTGCCTACAGCGAATAAACTTCAGCAGGTAACTAAAAAGTCCTCTAATCGTTCTTTTTCTTTGGTGGCACATCCTGATAGTAATAGCTTGATTGTTAAAGGAAGCCAAGAGCAAATCCGTTATGTTCGCCAGCTAGTGAATACATTGGATATGCGTCGCCGCCAAGTGGAGTTGTCATTATGGATTATCGATATTACCCGTTCTGAGTTAGATAATTTAGGCGTGAATTGGGAAGTTGGCACATTTAATACGGGAAAGGGGTCAGTATCATTTAATCGAAGTACATTATCGAATAGTCAGCAATTCCTATTACAGATTGATGCACTGAATAAGACGGGCAACGGGCACATTGTTTCTCGTCCGGTGCTATTAACTCAAGAAAACATTCCTGCTTTATTTGATAACAACACTAGTTTTTACGCCAAATTACAAGGCGAGCGCATTGCAACTCTTGAGCAAGTGACTTACGGCACAATGGTGAGTGTGATGCCCCGTATCTCTGCAGGTAATAACGTTGAAATGGAAGTCAACATTGAGGATGGTGCAGAAAATCGCGATAGCATGGGGAAAACATCTAGCGTTGAAGGGTTACCTGCCGTTAATCGAACCAGTATTAACACAGTGGCGCGTATAGCAAAAGACAGTAGTTTGCTTATTGGTGGATATACACGTGAGCAATTTGTTGAAAATGAAAGCAAAATTCCTTTTCTAGGCGATCTTCCTTATGTGGGGGGATTATTTAGCCATTCATCGACTAACCAACAAAAAATGGTTCGTTTATTTTTAATCCAACCGCGTTTATTGGATGAAAATGAAGGGTGGGATGGGCGACAATTCTCCGAAAAGGCGCGGATCACCAGCCATGATAGTCAATTGCACGGTACGGTCCAATTTCTCCAACAATACATGAGTGAGTCATGGCAATAACACCACTGAGTTTTAATCACCGTTTTTCTGTTAATACTCAAAATAAAAGTCGCGCACCTGTGAGTAGCAGTAGCGATGACTCGGATGAAGTCGCTCGTGGTGCTGGCGTCATTGATAGTTCCAGTGAATATGCATCGATGTCGATGTTGGCGGCAAGCCATATACGCCGAGGAAGCTCTAAAAAGGGCAGTGAAGAAGAGTGGATACAATTTTCTGAACGCATTTTAGATAAAGATGCGGATGATAAAGTATTACACATAGAAGGGTTATTGAGTAAGCAGTTAATGACCCCAAAACAGTTGCGAGCCTTTTTATTACAATTTTTTACTGACCCTAGTGATTTATTGATGCTACTTGCTGCATTAATTAATCGAAAAAAATTAAAAAAAGAACAAATTGATAGCCTTGAAGCTTTGGTCGAATTACTGCAAGCGGAAGATACGAAACGGAGTGCTCAAGCTGGTATTAATATTGCGCTAATTGCAAAGGCATTCGCAGAAAAATTACATTTTAGTGCTGCAAATTTACGGACGTTATATCGCGAATTTATTAGTTATGACGGGCCGGTTGTTTATTTATATGAACAATGGGTTGAGGAAATGGAAATCCAAGAGCGTGAGAATATGATGCGTTATCTTGGTCGGGCGCTTGCCTGTGATTTACAAGCGTTGCCATTAGGTGATTTGAATATCAGTGCATTCGGAAGTTTTTTTAATCGTGTTGGCCGGTTACGGGAACTGCAGTCGTTAGACTATGTATTTTGTCAGTAATTTTTTCAATCTGGCTTTTTTCGCCATAATGAAAAATCAAATAAATCAAAGCTTGAAAAAGAGCTAAGTCAATTATTTACCCGAGGCATACGTAATCATATTGGCTTTGAAGAAGCTGTCATCACGTTTATTAATAATATATTGAATATAATGAGCTCCGATATTCGAGGCCAATTTTTACAATTACTCTTACTGGCGTTTTCTATCATTCCAGTTACGGTGTTTCCGTCATTGGAAGCACGAGAGGAACTTATTGTTCAATTAAAGAAACTCATGGACCCAATTATGGTGCAAGAGCTGTTTTTACACCGAAATTCGTAGTTTGATAGGAAAAGTAATTTAATGAAAAATATAACCGGATTTTTATTACAAATCCGTAATCGCCCAGAGCTAATGGTATTAGTTATCATGGTTATGGTTATTGCGATGTTGATTATTCCATTACCCACAATATTGGTCGACTTATTGATCGGCTTGAATATTATGATCTCAGTACTTATTTTTATGAGCTCTTTTTATATCACTCGGGTACTGAATTTTCAGTCATTTCCATCCATATTACTAATTAGTACGTTATTTCGGCTTGCTTTATCAATTAGTACTAGCCGACTAATTTTATTAGAAGCAGATGCTGGGGATATTATCGCAACTTTTGGTGAGTTTGTTATTCAAGATAACCTAGTCGTTGGTATGGTGGTATTTGCGATTGTTACCATTGTACAGTTTATTGTTATTACTAAAGGTTCTGAACGTATTGCGGAAGTCGCAGCACGTTTTTCTCTTGATGCGATGCCCGGTAAACAAATGAGTATCGATGCCGATCTACGTGCGGGGGTGATTGATGAGGCGGCAGTTAAAGAGAAACGTGGTGACCTTGAAAAAGAGAGCCAGCTATTTGGTTCTTTTGATGGTGCGATGAAATTCATTAAAGGGGATGCAATCGCAGGAATTATCATCATTTTTGTTAACTTAATTGGTGGGATCTCTGTTGGTACTGCTCAACAGGGAATGGATGTTTCAACAGCACTAAATACTTTTTCCTTATTAACTATTGGTGATGGCTTAGTCGCTCAAATCCCTGCGCTGCTCATTTCTATTAGCGCGGGTTTTATTGTGACTCGAGTCGGCGGTAATGATAAGAATCTAGGCGAAAATATTGTTTCAGAGTTATTTGCAAATGACTTTACGATTTTAATCACAGCATTTATTGTACTTTCCATGGGTTTTTTACCTGGTTTTCCAACCGTTATATTTTTATTGCTATCGGGGCTTCTTATTGGATTATTTGCTTTTAGGTCTTTTAACAAGAAAAAAAATAAGCAAAAAACAGTGAAGGGTGAAGCTGAAATCATTAATTCAGATGTGATGGAAGGTGAAACGCAAAGAGAAAATAGTGATATTGTAGATGAATATATTCCAGAAACGTTACCGGTGATCATTTCTGTTAATCAGAAATATAAAAAACATTTAGAGGATAATAAGTTTTTGTCTCGAATGAAAAAAGATATTTTTATTCGTTACGGATATAGGATCCCTGATATTGCCATTAATTATTCACCGATTATCCCTGAAAATAAAATGGTGGTTCTAATTAATGAAATTAAAGCAGGAGAATATGATATCTATTTTCATGGGTATCGTTTACTGACGATTAATGATGAACCCGAATATCTGGGTATGACATTGACAAAGTTTACGGATGAATATGGTTCAGTGAGTACGTGGTTTGAACAAAAGGACCGACTCAATATTGAACAGCTTGGTTTAATAGCGCGAGATGATGTGACAGAAGCAATTGATTGTGTCAGTACTTTGCTGTTGAGGTTTATTAATGAATTCTTTGGTATTCAAGAAACAAAAAATTTACTTGATGATCTTGAGAGAAAATATCCTGAATTACTGAAAGAGTGCTATCGCCATACTACGGTACAAAAAGTAACCGAAGTTTTCCAGCGCTTATTAATGGAAAAAATATCAGTTCGCAATATGAAATTGATTATTGAAACCTTAGTGCAATGGGTTCCAAAAGAAAAAGACAGCTTAATGTTAGTCGAACACGTAAGAAGTTCAATGGCACGTTATATTTCCTCTTGCTTCTCTGTAGATGGGCGCTTGAATGTCCTCATGATTAACTCAGAGCTAGAAGACACAATACGCCAAGGGGTCCGGCAAGCTTCCGGTGGGGTTTACTTGCATCTTGAACCTGAAAAAACCAATGAGTTGATTCAGGCCGCTGAACTTGCTTTAGAAAATAGTTATTTATCTGTGAGGGATGTCAACATTTTAGTGCCGGTTGATATTCGTCGTTTTGTCAAAAAAATCGTAGAAGGTCGTTTTCCAGAGTTAGAAGTACTCTCGTTTAATGAAGTTTCTGAAATGGTCAAGGTCAATGTGGTCAAAACCATATAATCAAAAAATTGGCTTTATTAACAAATAAAGCAACCGAATTCAATATAATTAAAGATGTTGAATAATTAAAATATATTCTAAATATAAGGATTACCCAATGAAATATAGATTTATAGAAATGCTGAATGAGTTTTTAAACTCTATGGGACGTAGTGACCTGGTTAATTCAAAACTAGATTGCCATTCTAATATTCAATTGGAAATGAATGATTTTCCTGCAATTAATATTGATTTATCAACGGATGATATTATTATTTGGTGTAATTTAGCTGATTGTAATTACAGTAAGCTGGATTTAATCAGTGCACCTTTATTGAAAACATTATTAGAATACCCGCCAAGTAATTTTTTGCCGGGCCAACCGGCATTGAATATTGTGGATGATGTTTACGTGCTCTCTGCTGTTTTAAAGCAATCATCTTTAAATGAAATACAATTATTTGCAGATAGTTTTGAAGAGTTCTTTGAGCGTGCAAATGAGCTTAGCGCTCAGCTATCGTAGCCTATTATGACGTTATTCGATTTCTGCGCGCATCCTGCGCGCATTCATGGGTGCTTAATTGAAGCGCCCTTACACGGTGTTTTTATCGGTGAAATTTGTTTTATTGAGCGGTCTCTTACGCAGCCTGATATTATTGCAAAAGCACAGGTGGTTGGCTTTAAAGAAGGGCTCACGGTACTGAGTTTAATCGGTCGTACACAAGGTTTAACGCGAGAAGTAGTTATTCGCCCGAGTGGTTACCCGTTTGTCTTTGAAGTTGGTGAACATTTAGCGGGTAAAATTTTTAATGCAGCAGGAGAGCAAGTTGGTGCATTGAGTGAAGACCTATCTGAGACAATGTTACTCAATACAAAATTACTGCGTATTGATAGCCCTCCAGTTAGCGTAACACAAAGACGGCCAGTGTCTGAGCCGATGGTAACTGGGGTACGTGCGATTGATAGCTTACTGACATGTGGGTTAGGGCAACGTATAGGTATATTTGCTGCTGCGGGTAGTGGTAAAACCTCACTAATGAATATGATCATCAACCATGCTCATGCGGATATCCATGTCGTTGCTTTAATTGGTGAACGAGGTCGAGAAGTTATTGAGTTTATTGAGGAATTAAAAGAGTCACCCCATGCAGCACAGACAATTTTAATTTATGCGACTTCAGACAGCCCACCGATTGAACGGTGTAATGCCGCATTGCTTGCGACTACGATTGCTGAATATTTTCGTGACTGTGGTCGTAATGTATTGCTATATGTTGATTCAATGACTCGATATGCGCGGGCATTGCGAGACGTAGCTTTAGCCACCGGAGAACTCCCAGCCAGACGAGGTTATCCAGCCTCTGTTTTTGAACAGCTTCCAATGTTATTGGAGCGCCCAGGGCAACTGAAACATGGCTCGATTACCGCATTTTATACGGTGTTATTAGAAAGCGAAGAAGAAGCCGACCCGATTGGGGATGAGATCCGTTCAATTTTGGATGGTCATATCTACTTGAGTCACAAACTGGCAGGACGTGGACATTACCCTGCGATTGATATCTTACACAGTATTAGTCGCGTATTTCAAAAGGTGACAACTCCAGAGCATCGCCAGTGCGCGATTGATTTGCGTGACATGATTTCAAGGCTTGAACAAATTCAGCTTTATCTTGAACTGGGTGAATATCAACGTGGAGAAAGTCATGAAAATGACCGAGCTTTAGATAAAAAAGATCAAATTGACGGTTTTTTAAAACAAGCCATGGATGAGCCGATGAGTTTCGACAAAATGTTAAATATACTCAATGAATTGGCATCTTAATGATTTCTAATTTATTGGCTTTAACTGAGCGACGTTTTGACCGGACATTACAAGAACAATCGCAGCTAAATTCAATCATAAAGCAACAGCAACAGCAATGTGTGGATATTCGCCAGCGTATTTTAGTTCTGGCAACACAGGCCGCATCTTATGAAAAATCAGAAGAGTTAAGCCGAACTGCTTTTTGGGAAAGACAGCGGCTGAAGGCAGTGGTTTTAGCTGAAATTGCTCAATTTGAATTTCAAATAGAAACCCTCACAGGCGAAATATCAAAAAATAAAGTACAGCTGTCTGAAATTGCTAAACGTGCATTCGTATTACGTAATAAGTGCGAGAAATTCCGAAAATATCTCAAACAACAACGTATAGCAAGAAGGTTAAAATCAGAGCTTCAGCAGCAAAATGAAATTGAGGAGTTATTCGTACATGTCAGTAATAAAAGCGAGCTCAAATGACAAAGTACCTCATATCGTTATCGAAGGAGCAACAGTATCATCTGAATATAGCACCACTGAATCTAACCATAAAAATATAACCCAAAAAATGGTAAAAGCAGTGAACGACAAAAATAGGATAAAGCTCTTTGAATATAAAAAGAAACATCAGCTAAAAGATGCATCTATTTTCATACCTGTAGCTCTTCCTTTTATGCAACAAATATCGCAATTGAGTGACTTAGCAAAGGGCGTTATGGCATGGAAAGAAAATGGATACATTGGAGAAGGTATTCAAACGGTTGGCCAAAATAAAGAATTAGGCATCAAAGCGACTGAACTGCCAATTAATCACCCTGTATTTACGCAAGTGAATATAGCCGATGGTGATAGTCCATTGGCTGATTCAATGACGATGGCACCAATCGAAATTAACTGCGAATTCGTTGAGGACCCTCTGCCGGTGGCGTCGACGACCCCAGTTGAACAAAAGATTACCGACGAAGATGAGGTGCCTTTATTTAATATTCTGATGGCAGGCTTCCCATTGCAAAATATTCCACCGAAAGTAAAGGGGAAATTTAACGGTAATTCAGTTCAATACGGGAACAATAAATTCCAATTAAGTGAAAATAGTCAGCTTAATAAGGAAACCCCGTTGGTGGAATTAGTCTCGAAGCGTGTTTTAGAACCAAAATCAAAAGAGTTAAAACCGCAGATTATTACTGAGCAGCCGCAGATTGAACATTCAGTCAATACTGCAATTGAATCAGCAATTGAACGAGAAATCGGTGGGGAGCAATCAAAGCCAATTAATAATCAACAAATTGATTCACCTGATACCACGTTATTAAATATGCACTCACAAAAAAACAGCCTATTCAAAGAGGCGCCATTAAAAGACGATCCATTAAAAAATAGCACCCTTCTTGGATTACAGCTAGCAACCCATCATGTGGATGGCCAACAGAGTATTAATCAAGGCATTAAAGATCATACCCATCATGATGTTGGTGCACAGTTTGAATTTGCTTTTACAGAAAATGCCCCTCTTTTAGGCGAGAACCAACAGCCGAAAGCGATGGCACGTAGCCTCACCTATACCTTTAGCCAATGGCAGAGTAGCCCATCAGTGACCTTTGAATTGGCAGCGAAAGGGGAGTTTATTGCTTCGACAGCGAGCCAAGAAGTTCAAATGGCATTGAATGAAAATAAGCATTTATTGAGTTATGAAAGTCGTGTGCATATTCGACGTGAAGACGGGCGTCAGCAGCAGCGCAACCAGCAGCACGACCAACAGCAAGAAGAAGATTAATTATGTTAAAGATCCGACGGATTAGCTCTCAAGAAAAACAACTTAAAATTTGGCAACAATGCTATACAGTTAATACACAAATAGAGCAATCTAACCGCAGTGTTCGTTATTTCCAATTATCGCTAGTCAGTGACAGACAGAAAATAAAGGCGTTAGTTGCTGTTGAAAGCTGGTGTCATTATCGTTGGCCTAAACTGCTTCATTATGCATGGAGCTCATTATCAATTAATGAGTTATGCGAGTTATTTGCCTCAGAATATATTGGAATGACATTTTTCTCCCAGAAATTCCGTTGTGAATCTGTCGAGATAGTTGATGATATGCGTATCAACTACCAGCCTTGGTTAATCGTGCAGGAAGTTAACCTTGGGGAAGTGTTATTAGCAAAGCCAATTGAAGGCCTCGAAAAAAAACAGCGAAGCGACCAGATATTTGGCTATGTAAAATTACACGCTGATTGGGTATTGGGATATAGCTATATCAGCGCCAAACTTCTGCAAACCATAGAATTACGTGATGTGCTGAGCATCCAACAATTACAGTTAAATATGTCTGTTACAGGGCAGACATTAGCACGGTTTCAAAAGCAAGAAGAAGGACTACTTATGATTGAAGAATTAGTGGCACCAGAAGAAAAAGAAGAGTTTGTATTTTCTGAAGAAGATGAAATGCAAGAAGTTGTACGTCCCTTTAATGTGAACGATATGAATATTAAATTAACCTTTGTTTTAGGTCATAGCGATATTACCGTTGATGATCTTTCAAAGATGGAGCCTGGTTATATTTATTCTATCGGTGAAAATAAAGAGCGTGAAGTTAAAGTCTATGCAAATAAACAATTTATTGCAGAAGGGGAACTTATTTATATTGGCAATAGCGACGAGTTAGGTTTGGAAATCACGCATATTGTGAGCCTGGGTGATAAAAGAGTTTAATATGCCGACAATACCAGAAGGAATTCCATTATTAGCGATCATCGCATTTTCGACGTTACTGCCATTTATTATCGCTGCGGGTACCTGTTATTTAAAAATCTCTATTGTATTAATTATGGTACGTAATGCGATGGGGGTTCAACAAGTTCCTTCTACCATGGTATTAAATGGTATTGCATTATTGCTCTCTATTTTTGTGATGATGCCAGTATTACAGGATGTGAATAGTTATATGCGGCAAGAACAGGTTGATTTTAGTCATGCTGAATCAATCGATAATTTTGTTGATAATGGGTTGGGGGGGTATAAAGCGTATTTGAAAAAGTATTCTGATCCTCAGTTAGTTACTTTCTTTGAATCAATACAGCAAGGCCGAAGTGAAGAGGAAGTGGCTGCTGATGAAGGCGAGGCTACATTATTTTCTTTATTACCCGCTTACGCATTAAGCGAGATTAAGTCAGCTTTTGAAATCGGCTTTTATATTTATTTACCATTTGTTGTCGTTGATTTGGTTATTTCCAGTATTTTATTGGCGCTGGGTATGATGATGATGAGTCCTGTGACGATTTCGATTCCGGTTAAATTAATTCTCTTTGTCGCAATTGATGGATGGTCACTGATATCTAAAGGGTTAGTGATGCAATACATTGAATTAGCACAGCATTAAAGCGAATAACATTATGGATCAAATCGTTTATTTAAGTAATAAAACGATGTTATTAATCGTTATATTATCGGCAATACCAGTCATAGTGGCGACTGCGGTAGGGTTATTAGTGGGGTTACTACAAACGGTCACGCAACTTCAAGAGCAAACATTACCTTTTGGTATCAAATTATTAGCTGTTTTTGGCTCGCTCTTTATGATTTCAGGTTGGTTATCCGATAAGGTGATGAATTTTGCATTAGAGGCCTTAGGCGCAGCGATCCCTGCTATCGGGTTATTCGGATGAACCAGGAAATGCTATCGCTAATGTCCTCACTCTATTTTATCTTTCAAGAGGGGTTGATAAAAATAGCGTTAGCTTGGCTAAGGATTGCACCAGTGATGTTTTTATTACCTTTTTTAAGTAATAAATTACTCAATGGTGGCGTGATTAAAAACTGTGTGGTGGCTTATATTGCGCTAGGTTTATGGCCTTTTTTTTCGTCCTATGAACTCCAATGGAATGAAATTAATTTTATTGATGTATTTATTTATGAAATTTCGATTGGGCTTGTATTAGCCTTGATATTGGCGTTGCCTTTTATGATAGCCAATGTCATTGGTGAGTTAATTGATACTCAGCGCGGTGAAACGATCAGCAGTATTGTCGACCCAGCAAGTGGTTCAGAGGCCTCAGAGTTGGCTGTTTTATTAAGCCATATTACATGTATGGTATTTTTAGCCCAAGGGGGAATGTATCAACTTGCTAATATATTTGCACAAAGTTATCAGTTATTACCCTTTGCGCATGGGTTTACGTCGTTTAATAGCCTTCCATTAGGGGAATGGTTAAATAAAATGGTTGTTAATGGGGTTATTTTAACAGCGCCAATATTAGTGACATTGTTTATTACAGAGGTTGCTCTAGGGCTATATTCCCGATTTTGCCCTCAATTAAATGCATTTTCGTTATCTTTAGCAATAAAATCAATCATCGCCTTTTGTGTCTTTTTGCTTTATTTCCATAATGAAGTGCCTGACATTTTAGTGAATATGATTTCGATTTCACCATTACGAGATATATTTCTTTCTTCTTAAGTTTATAGATATAAATAAAAATGGCTGAAAAAACAGAGAAACCTACCGATAAAAAAATTAGAGATTCAGCTAAAAAAGGGCAAAGTTTTAAAAGTAAAGATAGTGTCGCAGCAATTGTGCTAGTCGTTAGTGCATTTGTAATCGAAGGGTTTTCTAGTTTATATGAACTCAGTGGGTTAATGCGTAAGATATTTTTACATCCAACAGAGATAAAAATTGATGCATTATTATGGCAATTTTTTACGGTCTTTTTAAGTATTGTTTTACCGGTGCTATTTGCCTGTTTTTTATCTGGTACGTTAGTTTCATTATTGCAAAGTCGCTTTAGGTTAGCTAGTGAGGCTATTAAACTCGATTTTACAAAATTAAATCCCATTGCAGGATTCAAAAAAATATTTTCATTGAATTCATTGAAAGAATTAATTAAAGCTATTTTGTATTTAATCGTCTTTATTGTATCAACATTAGTCTTTTTTATTATCTGGCGAAAAGACATTTTTATGCTCTACCGAACGATGATAAATGGAATGATTAATCAGTGGGTCAAACTATGTGTAACATTTATTGTCGTTTTTTTAGCAGTCGCTCTTATTATTATATTGGTAGATGCAATAGCAGAATTCTTTTTGTACATTAAAAACTTAAAAATGGAAAAACAGGAGGTCAAAAAGGAACACAAAGATAATGAGGGGGACCCTCAAATTAAGAGCGCACGCAGAGGTATGCACCAGGAATTACTGTCTGAAGAGGTTAAAACAAATGTGCGTAATTCCACATTTGTTATGGCCAACCCAACCCATATTGCACTACTTATCTATTACGATTCGGATATTGCGCCATTACCTTTTTTGTTCTCTAAAAGTAAAGGTGTGCAAGCAAAAGCTATTGTTAAATATGCAGAGCAACAAGGTGTTCCCGTTATTAGAGATATAGTCCTAGCAAGGCAAATATGGCGGTCATATAAGAATGACAGTTTTATTGATGAAAAAGGATTAGAGGATGTTATGCAAATAATATCATGGTTAGTACGCATCGAATTAGTAAAAATGGGAATTGATGTTGATAATGCCTTAGAGAAAATAACAATGAATGAAACACACGCACAAAATAATATCGGCATTAATTAGTAAATCATTTATTACTTTAATCGTTTTTTTAAAGAAAGAACCCAACTGGTTAATTATGATGCAAGCATAATGTATACGTTATGTATTGCACGACAACAATAAGGTAAACATATGAATAAAATGGAAACAAAGAACTTTAAAGGTTCTGACATGGAAGGATTACTTGACAATATTACGTCCGCATTAATGGATGGGGCAACCTATAAAGATATTCATGGTATTCCACAGAGTACGATGGATGGTATTTATTCCTATGCATATGAATTCTATCAACAAGGAAAACTAAAAGAAGCGGAAACTTTTTTTCGATTCTTAAGTATTTATGATTTCTATAATACAGATTATGTGATGGGACTCGCTGCTGTCTATCAATTAACGAAACGATATGGAAAAGCAACTGAGTTATATGCCCTTGCATTTGTATTAGCGAAAAATGATTACCGTCCACTGTTCCATGCGGGACAATGTAATTTAATGATGAAAAAAAGTAGTGCCGCAATTCATTGTTTTGAAAGTGTAGTAAAAAGCAGTACTGATATTGATTTAAAAAATAAATCTCAAGCTTATTTGACCGCATTGGAAAATAACCTGGAAAAAGCAAGCTCAGAGAATAAAAAACCGAATATGAAGTAGAGGAAATTATATGGGTCCAATTACCAATTCAAGTAATGAACGAATCAATAATATTCATACATTTCTACAAGGCAGTAATCCTATTGGATTAGGGGATGAATCCATCAAAGCGGTATTAGCTTTGGAGATGGCGTGTGAGGAGTTAGCGTCAACAGAGCAGATGAAGCGTAGTCGTATTGAGAATGCGCCGCAATTACCCGCACCTAAAAATAATTTATCCGTCATGTTTAAAGCTGCAGCAGCAAAAGAGGAGAAGTTGTCGCTAAAGACAGAAGGATTTAATGCGACTTCAGTGCTCGTTGGGAGCCTGACGACATTGCGCCAGTTATTACATGAGGGGAATATTAGTGAGTTGGCTAATCGCCTTCAATTGATGAATATAGAATCAAATGCACTTCGTGAAAAAGGCAATGATTTATTAAACTCTTTTACAAATCATACAGATAAAGCTAATGCACTTAATAACGAAGCAAGTGCGTTAATACAAGAACGTACCGAAAGTAAAGCTCGTTTAGCGCACCTTCAGTCTCAGCAAGGTGGAAACCAAGAAAAGATTAAGCAGCAAATTGCAGCGGAAAATACCAAAATTACAAATTTGAGCACCAAAATTGATGATTTGCTGGAATTAGCTGGGAACTACGCGAAAGACGCAAGTGAGAAAGCTAACAAACTTAATCAATTTATAGACGCTGCCCCACGCCGTGTTGAGATTGATGGTGAAAAATGGGAAAACGCGCTGGCGCTGCTGACTATGCTAACTGGTCAACTTAAAAAAGCGATGAATGAAGATTCGATTCGCAATATGAAAGAGCAAGAAGCCGTGATGGCGACAATCAATGAAGCTTCTCGCAAAGATTCAGATAAAAAGGCTAAAGAGGCGGAAGAAGCGCAGCGTAAAGCCGATGAAGCGAACAAGGCCGCCTCTTGTACCAGTAAAATTTTTAGCTATGTGATGCTTGCCGTGTCAGTTATCGCCACGGTTGCGACTTTTGGCGCAGCAGCACCATTAACGCTTGCCGTTGCCGCTATTGGTATTGCTATCTCAGTGGCTGATATCGTTTTGGAAGAAACGGGTCAAAGTAGCCTTATGCAGATGCTAGCCTCTGAAATTTCTAGTGCAGTGACTGACATGTTGATGACGTTTGGTGTTCCTGAGGAAAAAGCGAAGCAAATCGGGAGTATTGTCGGAATGATTATGGCAGCCATTGCATTTTTAGCCCTCTCATTGGCGTCTATGTCCTCTTTTGTGAAAAACATCGGCAATATTGCGACTAACGCAGTAAAAATGCTTACTAAAAACGCAGGGACATTACTGAAAAGCATCATCAAGTCGATGCCAAATGGTTTGATGAACGCCTTAGGGCATATTGCGAATGGAGCCGGTAAGGTCGGAAAATCTGCGGATAATATGGCGGTGCTGACTAAGTTCAGCAAGTTGGCCGATAGTGTTGATGACTTACAGCAAGCCGTAAAAACAACCACTAAAGTAGCGCAAAAAGCCGATGACATGAAAGATATAGCCAAAGCGGCAGATAAAGTTGCAGACCAAACTGACAGTATCACAGACATCACCAAAAGCTCAGATAAGGCCGTAAACACGGTTAAAACGCAAAGTGTTGCAGCTGCTCGCCTTGAAGTGGGAATGAAAGGGACTGGGGCGGCATTGACGGTTGCGAATACGGCAACAACGGGGGGGCTAAATTTACATGCCGCAGGCCAGATTCGAGATATGAAAGAAATGCTTGCTGGTTTGATGCTTAATAGTGAAAGCATTCAAGTGTTGGATGAGTTATTAAAAAACTTACTGAAATCCATGTCTCAAAATCATGAGAAATTTGAGGAAATGTTTAGCGGAATGCTGACGTCATTAAATCAATCCGGTCAAACGAAAGCCAATATGCTGAAAACCGCCCGCTTCGCATAGTTAACATAGTTAATATAGGAATTTATCAAATGAGTCTTAATATTCAATCAGAACTGAATAAGCCAGTTTTACGTCATAATCCTGTCAGCTTTGATGGTCTTTCCCCAGCAATTAGCAGCAATACAAAAGCAGCTGCGACGCCTTTACTGCAAGGCGTGCAATTAAATGATGTATATACAATGGCATCAGAGCCTGAAATGCGTATGGATAAGCCATTATTAAAAATGACGCAATTTTCAATGCATGATGATCAGATGCTAGCGGATATTTCTGCGTTAACGAACTCCGATAAGTTAGCCACACTGGATGATCTTCATGCCTTTCGAACACTGACGCCAGAAAATATTCAGCAGGCAATTGGTAAGGTGTTAATTGAAGAAAAAAGTTATATAGAACAGCTGGTTGGAGACGCGCAGTTACCAGATGAAACTGAGTTAAAACAGATGGCTCAAGCCGTTCAAGTCTTGATTGCCAGCAGTTTCTTTAAAGACCCATCTTCTGGGCAGATTTCCGGTGGTCATAAAGGCCAAGAGCCTATCGATAGCATTAAAAATAGCCCGTTTGTTGGAATTATTAGTAATGACTTATTGGTTGAGTTGTCAAAAATTCTTCGCAAAGTGATGACTGAGATAAACATTTCAGATCGTCGTATCAGTGCAGATTTTCTGCAATTAAATGCCAAAATGGTACAAGCGTCTGCGGATTCAACGATCCGTGAAGGTAAAGAAACCTTTAAAGGCGCCATGATGGGCTTTTTTACCTCCCTTGCGATCACGGCTGCTGGTAGTGCTTTCCAAGCAAGAGGGTTGCGTCAACAACAGAAGTCGATCAAACACAATTTGGTGCCAGGAAATCAAAACATCAGAGGTGCCAGTAAGTTATCTGGGTTAAATGGAACAGTAGGGAACGATTCAACGAAATCGAATACGTTGAGTTTAACGGGGAAAGATGGCTCTACAGTGACACTGAGCGGTCAAGCTTCGCAAAGCCAGAAAAATCTTGCAAGTCAACGAATTGAAGAAGCTAGCAGACGAACAAGAGAGCTTGGTGTATCACAGCATGAGAAGCACGAGCAAATCATGAATAAATCTCGTGTACAAATGGGGGTGGCAGAGCAGGCTTCCCGAATGTCAGATAACGCCGGCCAATTAGCGACAGCGTCAAATCAAGTTAATGTAAAATCGGCAGAAGCGGACAAAATGATTGAACAATCCGTGGCGGACACCGCACGCTCAGTTTACGCCGATAAAGACAAACAAGTCGATAAGAGTCAGGACCTTGCAAAACAGATGCAAGAGCATTTACGTGAAATTCGCGAAAGTGGCCTGAGAACAGTACAAAGCATGGTGAGAGGCTAAAGAATGGCGATTATCTCTCCTTCTTATTTAGATAATATTAGTCACTTTCAGCCGTTGGCGACACCAGCCCTGACAGAGCAACCACACCTCCCCCTTTTTGGGGGGGGCATTACATTTGATGAGTCACTTATGCCCCATCAGCAAGCTTTAGATGTATTTCGACAGATGGAATACAGAGTACCGGAGGACGTTTATCAGCCACGGTCACAGAATGATCCCCCTGAAGATATACTGAGTGGGGCAAGAATGCTGATACGTGAAAATAAGAGAGCGAATGATGCCTATGAGGAGGCGAAAGGACTCAGAGCCACAAGAAGAGAGAAGAGTCTCGAAGATGGTCGCTCGCATATTAATGGATTGACTGGCCTAATTGATAATATTCACGCAGATTATCAAAAAAAATACGGAGAATTAGTTAAAGCATCAACCCAATATATGCAAGATATGAATACCATGGCAAGTAAGCTATCTCGTTATATTGAAGCGGGTGAAGATGGTAAAATACATATCAAATTAGAAGATACTTTGAGGGTCATGGATGAAATAGTTGCGAAATATTCGGGTACGAGTGTAATCAGTGAAGTTGATGGCCATACAGCAGAAATACAGGAACTAGAGGAACGATTAAAAAAAGTAGGTTCAGAACCATTTGGTATATTTGCATCATTTCTATTGAAATCTCAAATAGAAAACGAAAAAAAGAAACTCGACCTGAAAAGTGTTGGCGAATATTTTGGAAAATGGAAGCCTGATTTTGATAATGCTAAGCCCTTAATGGAGATAAAAGGTACTGAGCAAGAATATGCGTTTTGGGAAAAAAAATTATCAGGGCAAGGATTTATTATTGAGCGAATGAATGGAAAGTTATGCGTATTTCCAGATTTAAAACCCGTCAAAGAAATTTTTTATGCATTGAACCACTCTTCGGCAACTTGGGATAAAGATGGTAGTGACATTTCATCTCAAGAGTTTCAAAGTTTACAAACCGCGATAGACAGTCAAAAAAATGCGATTAATAGCTCAGTTTCACGTTTATTAGAAACCTTTCGGCAAGATAATAGTCATTTTGAAACGTTAACTCAGCTGCTTATTCAGCTCTATAAAGATTTACAGCAATATAATAATGGCTACGTCAATATGTAATGACAAAATTGTATTTTCCCTATGGAGTGAAAATAAATTTCCATTTAGTTTTTATATTAATCAATAAGGAGGGGGGATGACTAACATTAAAAGTAATAGTTCACCTGTGTCACCTGTTAATAACCCATTGTCGGCACCTGAGAATAATAATAAATTATTTTCAAGTAATATAAGCTCAGTTAATAATGTAGGTCAGGAAGCCCAACTTCCTAGCAAAGAAAAAGTCACTGAAAAAGAAGTTAATATTTTATGTCAGACTGAAGATTTATATTCTAACAAGTGTAGTTTACAAATAAATACCATTAAATCACTATTAAATAAAAAATATCCTAATATTAGCTTGGAAATGATAAGCAATACTCTGAATGCTATGGGGGATGAGACTGTTGCAGGGCTAGAGTGGAATTATCAATCTAAAAATATGTTTAATAGTTTGACACTATTTACTGATGAAGAAATTAAAAATTCAAAAGTATTATATTATGTGAAAGAACTGATTAATAAAATCAATAGCGGTAAGACTGACGAAAAATTTAAACAAGCACTCCGATTGTCGGAAAAAGCCTTTAATGAATTGCCATTCGATAATATTTGGAGTGATGACTATATTGATAACGTGTCTAAACGTTTTATCGATAAATATGTTGACCCCGCTATTAACGGAAAATTAAACCCTTTGTTAGATGAAAAAAGTATTGAGGAACTACCATTCGACGCATTATTTGATCCTCTTCTTCATAAAGGAAAACAGGGGTTAATTACGGAAGCAAAAAATCAACTGAAAAAAAATAAAGAACCAGTTAATAAACACTTACATTTATATAATATCTTTGTGGCGCTGGAACAAAAAATTGAAATTATGGGGAAGCTAAGTACTCCTATAAATACAGATGGTGAGACTGAATATACGGATGGTAAGGCTGAAAATAGGGTGGCACTAAATCTTGAGAATAATGCTAAACCGGAGGATTGCGTGGATGGTGGCCACGAAAGCACTTTTGATGACAACAAAGACATGCCTGCTTTGTTAACTAAACCTATAACGGTTAATGATAACTTTACCAGTATCTATAATATGGCGAAGGAGGCCGCAGATGATCGCCCTGTAGAGACTAAAGAGCCGCTGGTTGAAGATGACAATCAAGAAAATGATCAAGTTGCTCATAAACAAATGATGAATGATAAAGCGCAGGAAAGGGCGAATAAAAAACCTGCAACGGTGTTTAATACATTATTTGGATTAAAAGATGCAGCCGAAAAAACAAAGCTTGATGTGGACCTAATAAGACAGGAAGCCCTTCTAGCATCACGGCCTTTATTAGTGAGGAAACCGAATACGGTTGCTCAGGCGCCGCTTCACTCTTTCGAACTACCAAAACGGGAAACTGCGTTTATAGCGAATACTTATCAAAAAGACAAAAATAACCACTGGGTACTCAAAGAGCCAAAAGGACAAAAAGCGGTGACATTATCAGCGAATGGCATGCTTACCCGTAATCTATCAGATAAAGCAGTCTACCAAGGCGACCGTGAAGCGGTTAAAACCGTGGTGGTGGATACTTACTCACACTTACCCAATACAGGTAAGTCAGTGACATTAACGGAGAGAGGGGCGTTAACACGTGACCAAAGCAAAAAAGACGCTTACACCACACAAGAGTGAGAGACCACATGAAAAATGAACACGCGGCTATTCACTGGCAGTGGCTTTCAGAGCAAATTCAATCAATACGGGCTTATTCGGGGATCGAAAATACCTATACAATAGACTCTGAGTTAATCCGAGATGTTCATATTGATTCACTGGAATTGTTAGAGCTGATAACGGCTATCGAACAGTATACAGGGCAGCCAATTAGTGATGAAGTTTGGATGAAATGGCATAATTTTCGGGACATTGTTGAGTACCTAGTGAGTGTCATATAAAAATAGAGAGCCACGGTATTTATGAACTGACCCCAGTTTATTTATTTGAATGTGGCTCCTTTTACTTATTTTCTATTCTGTTATTTTCAGTCATATAAAATTCATCATTTTGTCATCAAGTGATAACGCTCACAAAATAGCATAGCCTCGTTTGCTTAGATCTACGCGCGTAGACTATCCTTTAAGTAAATAAAAAACGCCAGTTAGATTTTTTTGATTAAAAGGCTTAGCGCCAACACCAAGGGTTTATCACTATGGCTACACAATTAAATATCGAGGCGAACCAACAGGCCGCACAAGAACGGTTAAGTACGCCCGAAGGAAAAAAAGATTTCCGCCGGGCGATTTTTTCTTGTTGGTTAGGTACAACCATGGAGTATGCAGATTTTGCCCTCTATGGCTTAGCAGCAGGTATTATTTTCGGTGATGTTTTCTTCCCTGATTCAACGCCGATTATGGCGCTGCTATCCAGCTTTGCAGCTTATTCAGTCGGATTTATTGCACGTCCGATTGGCGCACTATTTTTTGGTTGGCTAGGTGATAAACATGGCCGAAAAATGGTTATGGTCATCACGATTGCGTTGATGGGGCTATCAACCACCCTTATTGGAGCGATCCCCAGCCACGCACAAATTGGTGTCTGGGCACCGGTTTGTTTGGTGATCTTGCGGTTTGCCCAAGGCTTAGGTGCAGGGGCTGAACTCTCCGGTGGCACGGTGATGTTGGGTGAATATGCCCCGGTTAAACGTCGAGGCCTTGTTTCGTCCATCATTGCATTAGGTTCAAACAGTGGAACACTACTGGCTTCAATGATTTGGCTGATCGTATTACAGATGGACAAAGAAAGTCTGATGTCATGGGGATGGCGTATTCCTTTCCTTGGCAGTATTTTAATTGCGTTGGCCGCATTATTTATTCGTCAACATATGCGTGAAACCCCGGTTTTTGAGCGACAAAAAGAGCAACTCGCCGAAGAACGTCGTCTCGCATTAGAGTCTGATGCGGTGGCTCACCCTGTAGATACCCGTTCATTTTGGCAAAAAACACGTGCGTTTTGGACAATGGTGGGGTTACGTATTGGTGAAAATGGGCCATCTTATCTTGCTCAAGGTTTTATCATCGGTTATGTCACTAAGATATTATTGGTCGATAAATCCGTACCCACCACAGCTGTGTTGATAGCCTCTATTCTTGGTTTTGCCATTATTCCCTTCGCCGGTTGGTTATCCGACCGATTTGGCCGTCGTATTATCTACCGTTGGTTCTGTTTCTTATTAATGCTATATGCCGTACCTGCGTTTATGTTATTAGACTCTCGCGAACCGATGATCGTGATCCCGACGATTGTGGTTGGGATGGGGTTAGCATCTTTGGGGATTTTCGGGGTACAAGCAGCTTGGGGCGTGGAACTATTTGGTGTGCGTAATCGCTATACTAAAATGGCTTTTGCTAAAGAGCTTGGTTCTATTTTATCCGGTGGTACAGCGCCACTGGTGGCATCTGCATTGTTGTCTTGGACAGGTCAGTGGTGGCCAATAGCGGTCTACTTTATTGCCATGGCATGCATTGGCTTCGTGACCACATTCTTTGCTCCAGAAACCCGAGGCCGTGATCTAAACCTGCCTGAAGATGCGATATAAGTGAACGTGGCTGTATATAAAAGTCAAAGTGGCTGCTATTCTTTGACAAAGTCATGTTAGAAAAAGGAATTGCTGGGTGTCAGAGACGAATGACCGTAAAGTGACGCGGGTAGATGTTGCCCGCGAAGCCGGAACCTCGGTTGCGGTAGTCAGTTATGTGATTAACAATGGCCCGCGTCCTGTCGCAGAGGCAACGCGGCTAAAGGTGTTAGCTGCAATCAAAAAAACGGGGTATCGGCCAAATGGCATTGCTAAAGCCTTAGCTTCGGGTAGTACGCAGACCTATGGGTTAGTGATCCCTGATATTTCTAACCCCTTTCTTGCCTCTATTGCCCATGCATTACAGCGCGAAGCGTTTAAATATGGGCATGTTTTGTTACTCGGTGATGCAGGTGATTCACGGGTTCGAGAGAAAGAATTGATTAATAACCTTTTGCTCAGGCAAGTTGAAGGGCTTATTTATACCAGTGTTGATCGGCATCCCTATGTTGATTTAATTCAGTCATCGGGCACGCCTTGTGTGATGCTTGATAGAATTGAGGCCGCAGAAGGGATCAGTACCATTCAAGTGAATGAGAAACTGGCCACCTATAAAATTACTCACCATTTAATTGAACACGGTTATAAAAATATTGGCATTATTTGTGGCCCGAATAACATGCTGAATACCCAAGACCGCTTAAATGGTTGGAAAACTGCACTATCTGAAGCCGATTTGATGATACAGCAAAAATGGATTTTATCGGGGGAATACACCCGTGATTGGGGTTATCACGCGATTTATCAGATGCAGGACATTGGTTTCCCTGATGCGATTTTTGCGACAAATGAATTACAAGCGTTTGGCTGTTTAAAAGCCTTAGCAGAATTAAACATGCGTGTACCAGAAGATATTGCTCTGGTGTGTTTTAACGGTACGGTGCAATCAGAATATACTGTTCCAACGCTTACAACGGTTCGCCAGCCTGTTGATCAAATTGCGCAAAAAGCGATACACATCTTACAAAATTGGCCACAAAAAGAAGCCATTTGTGAAGTGGAATTTGAATTACAAATCGGGCATTCATGTGGATGCTGATGATTTATTGTTTCAGGGAAATTTATGCGAGTGATTATAGATTGCGACCCCGGTAATGGGGTCGTTGGTGCGAATGTTGATGATGGCTTGGCACTTGCGCTGGCTATTGCTGCACCTGAAATCAAATTGGAAATGATCACCACCGTTTCGGGTAATACGCCCAGCGAAATTGGCTTTGACGTTGCTAGTCATTTAGTTAATTCGTTGGGGGAAAATATTGCTGTTTATCGTGGTGCATCGTCGGCCTTGGTTGAAACGAGTGCGCCATGGCGTGAGCTACTCGATAACGGCGCTGAACGGGCTCAACTTAAGCACCTGTGGGATGGCCTTCCCTCCGTACCGAGTTTACCGCGGTCTATCCCAGAAGCAGCGTTACGTATTGGCGAGCTAGTTTGCCAGAACCCGAAACAAATCACGATTATTGCCATTGGCCCATTAACCAATATCGCAATTGCAATGCAGCTGTTTCCTGATATGGCTCAAAACGTGGCGGAAATAGTGATCATGGGGGCAGTTTTTAACGTACCGGGATATTTGAAAGACACGAATTTTGGCATCGATCCTGAAGCGGCCTATGCGGTGTTGAACAGTGGCGCAAACCTGACTTTGGTACCAATGGATGTTACGGTACAAACGCAGATGGTGCATGAGGATCTTGATAAACTTGCTCAAATCGATACGCCTCTGAGCCGTTTTCTTGAGGCCACAATGCGACCGTGGATGGACTATTCTCGCGCAACACGTCATTTAGCAGGGTGTTGGATACATGATGTGTTAACCGTTGCATGGTTATTGGATAAGCGCCTAGTGACGCATGAGCAAAAGCATGTCGGTATTGAGCTTCAAGGAGCACTGCGTGGCAAAAGTTTCTGTTATGACTCACTACGTCTAAGAGTTGGGTTCCCTGAACCAAAAACAAAGCCAATCACGGTACTGCAATCCGTCGATAACTCGGGTTTATTAGACTTAATCTTTAATACGCTCAAGCGGCAAAAATAAGGTAAAAAAATAGCGCCTGAAGGCGCTATTTTTATCGCGTTTAGGCGGACTTCGACATCATTCCGTGGGCTAAATGGCCTTTATGGAACGTTGCAAATCGTGGGGAAATCCGCGCGACGGCCTCGGCAGAACAAGACGCATCAAGCAGCACAAAGCTGGCGTCATCCCCTTTGGCAGGCCACACTTGTTGGCCTTTCTCATTTAACGGCAAAATATTGCCTGTTGCGATGGCAAGTGAACGGGACAGCGACAGCTCATCAGGGCGAGTGTAGAGCTGTGCGTACAAATTGGCTTTTTCTAGCATATCGCCTAGGCCAAAAGGCGACCAATGGTCAATTACACTGTCCGTTCCGGTCATCACAAATACCCCATTTTGATTTAGGGTTTTTAGTGGCATATGCAGTGTGCCAATTGGAACCGTCGAAGCAATAGTGATTTGCTGCTCAGCTAACTGTTTAGCTGTTTTTTCTGCTTGTTCAGGGTTAAGTGTTGCCAGTGCAAAGGCATGGCTGATGGTCACTTTACCGCGCAAGCTGCGGTTTTCATCTACCGTTTTAATCATATAATCGATAGCGGCAACGCCCGCGGGGCTAGTTTCATGTAGATGAATATCCACGCCTTTGTTGTAGTCCAACGCAATTTGGAACATGGAATCGAGAGATTTTTCCATTGCGCTATCCACATTGGTTGGGTCTAAACCGCCAACATAGTGAGCGCCTGCTTGCATGGCTTCACGCATTAAACCTTCTGACTTGGAATGTAATAAACCATGTTGTGGAAAGGCGACGATTTCGCAAGTGAGATCTTGCTGGTGCTCACCAAGCACTTTTTGTAAGGCTTCTAAATTTTTCAAACCAGAAACGGGTTCGATATTACAATGGCTGCGGGCAATGGTTGATCCTTGGGATTGGATCAGCGCGATCAGCGCATTTGCTCTTTCTTCCGTGAAAGGTTGTAATTCAGGTAGCAATTTTTGCTCTAACGCGATCATGTCCATAATCGTTTTACCTTCACGTGACTGTGGCGCTTGCCATGGCCCACCATAGAAGGTCTTATCGAGGTGGATATGCATGTCACGAAAGGCCGGTAGCATCAGTTTGCCTTGCGCGCTATAGGCATTTAATGTGCCATCTGCATGCTGTTTATTCGGTAAAACAGCCGCAATTTTACCGTCACGGATTTCGACAGTGTGTAAGGCGGTTTGGGTGCTGGTAACCGTCGAATCCTGGTAATTAAAGCCCGTTTCGAGCAACACGTCATCGAGGTAATAATGTTTGTCCGTAATACTGGATTGGCCTGTTTTAAGGCTAACTTGGCTTTGAGCGGAAGCAATGCCTGATACTGCACCGAATAAAGTGCAAGCGGCCGCAACTTTGGCGCTGGTGGAAAGGAACTCTCTTCTGCCTGATGATTTTTCTGCTTTCATAGAAACTCCTAGTGATATCCATTTACTGCCGAATTTCCTGTTTTTAAGCGATACTTATTTACTCAGATCGCCATCAAACGATCTGAGTGGTACTGCATTTGCGATTAACAAAAAATTCGCATGAGCTAGATTATAGAAATTTACCCTTGAACAATATGGGTTCCCGTTTCACCGCGTAAGGCTTCTGGTAGTTTTTCAGGGGTGGTGATGATCACACGTTTACCGCCATTAGCAATAAACGATAGGCTGGCTTCAATCTTCGGTAACATGCTACCCGCAGGGAAATGGCCTTCTTCCATGTAGCGTTGCATGTCGCGGGTGCTGGTTTCGCCAAGTGCTTTTTGTTCAGGTTTGCCGAAGTGAATGCATACTTTTTCGACACCTGTGGTGATAATTAAAATATCGGCATTGAGCTCTTTCGCCAGTAAAGTTGTTGATAAGTCTTTATCAATTACCGCATCAACACTTTTGTAGCCGCCATTGCCGTTATCAATGACTGGGATACCGCCACCGCCCGCTGCAACCACCACATAATTATGTTCTGTTAAGGTACGAATAGCTTGTGATTCAATGACACGTTTGGGTTCAGGGGAAGCTACGACTCGGCGGTAACCGCGGCCAGAGTCTTCAACAAAATGCCAGCTTGGATTTGCTTGCTGTAATTGCAGAGCTTGCTGTTCAGTGAAAAATGCCCCAATCGGCTTGGTTGGCGCGCTAAAGTTAGGGTCGTTTTTATCGACTTCAACTTGTGTTACTACCGTAATCGCTTGGCGGTTATGGCGTTTTGCTAAGACGTTAGTCAGCGCTTGTTGAACTAAATAGCCGATTCCACCTTGCGTATCCGCTACGCAGTTAGCGAGAGGCGTTAACGGCAAACCTTCGGTTTCATGGGCGATCTCGGAACGACGCAAATCTAATCCAACTTGAGGTCCATTTCCATGGGTCAAAACAATGTTGTAATTACCTTCAAGCATGTCACCAATATGATGTGCGACTTCTTGAACGGCTTTTTCTTGAGCTTCGATAGACTGGCTGTTGTTATCTTTGATAATACTGTTGCCCCCGATGGCAACAACCACGAGTTCTTTCATTGTTAATGTTTCCTGAGACAGATATTTAGCTGATAGTAGGTGTACAGAGCACACCTACTATAAAAGGTTAGCTTGGTTACACTGACTTACTGAGTTTCTCAGATTTTTCAGCTTGTTGTTCTTCCACCGATTTTCGGCTGTCTAAAAAGTGTTTGAGTACAAATAAAGCTGCCATCATGAGGTATGCGTAAACAAACATCAAGGTTGAACCGGTGGCAATTCCGACCGCTGGGGAGTGAATAATTCCGAAGAAGACTAATATTGCTCCCGCGGCGGCAGCAATGGCTCCACGCAATGGTTGGTTGAGGATAGCAAAGATAGCAATACAGCCCCATAACATACTGGCTAACGGTGCCCCGTTTCCTAAATGGACCAGGCCTTGATAATAAACCCCTTTGTGTAGCAAGGTTTCAATACCAATTGCACTCGCAGAGGTGCCTGCCGCGCCAATGACACTATTAACCATCGTCAATGCCCAGTTAGCAATCCATGGGAACAGACAGATAAAGATAACGGGGACTTCAATTTTCGGCGTTTCTCGTACAACTTGGTTGGCGGTGACGACCCCGATAAACACCAGTATTGGCACGATAGCGGTCATTGGAATGATAGCTAACATAAAGGCGCCGATACCGAATAATGGTACGATAAACATGGTGATACCGGATGCTAGCGTATAACCCACGCTTGCACCCATCGCTTTCCAACCCGCGTGACCCACATAAACGGTGACTGGGAATGGGTTACCTAGGAAACAACCGACAGTCGATGATAAACCGTTAGCTAACATGACCTTACGTGTATTATATTCATCACCCGCCGCGTGGGCACTTTCAATATTTTCCAGGTCGAATATATAGTTTGCTAAGCCAAGTGGTACTGCAGACGCTAGGTAAGGCAGAGCGTGTGGCAGGCCTTGGAAGAAGCTATCAATATGGATACTTGGAGGGTTAAAGCCAAATGATGCCATTGAGTCTTTGATTGCTTCTGCACTTTGCAAACCGGAAGCCCATGCCAACACTGTACCCGCAATGAGAAGCAATAAGCCGGTTGGGATACGCGCAAAAATTGGTTTTTTACCAAACCAGTTAATGAAAATTAATAACAGCACAATGAATGAAACCGTTGGTGCTTCAAACGCTTGCAGCATTGGGTTCATCGCCAGTAACAGTAATCCTAAACCAGACAAACAGGATAACAGAACGGTGCGTGGGATCATCTTACGGATGGTTTCACCTAAGAAAGAACCACCGACGAGGATCATTGACTCGACAAAACACCAAACCAGTGCGATTTGGATCGCAAATTCGGCATTTTGTGTTGTTTGGTAGACTGGCATGATGACTAAGAACGTCACCGTAAAGATAGAAGGGGCACTCGGGCCTGATGGAAGAGCTGTAACGTCATCGCGCCCGGTTTGTTTTATCATTTGCTGGCCAAAATAAGCGTAGCTCACACTGGCAAGTAAAACAGCAAAACCAAAAGCAGGTGCAATCGTGCCATAAACCATTTCAGATGGGATACCGACAACGAAAATTAAGAGACCCATCATGGTGAGGAGGTTGGTTAGGTTATTGGTCATTAAGCCAAAGTAGGCGGCTAAGTCCCCACGTTTCCACTTGATGCTAAGTATACTCATATATATATTCCCCCTGCATACCCGTCATACTTTGAACCGCAGTGTTGTTGGCTGCATTCACTCGGCCTAGCCGCATACTTATATATGCGACTAGGGTCTCGTTTACTTACCGCCTAGCTGCAATTCAAACTATTTAGGTTATGTTCCTATATTTTGAGTTACAGCACTGTTTTTCAAATAAAATCAATCAGGGTATTCGTTTTATTCTTATTGCCCATCCGAAGATGGGCGTTATTTTTTATGACTGGAAACTACGCGTATTTCTGCGCGTAAGACAGCATAGCTTTTTCAAAGCAATCAAACGGTGGGTGAACAATACCTGCTCCAATCATACCGATACCCGCGTCTTTATGGGCAATGGCCGTGTTGATGACAGGTAAAATACCACTGGCTGAAACTTTCGTAATATCAATGGCTGTAGGAATACCCATAAAGCCTAGTAATGGAATAGTGACATTCGGGTTTTCACCTAACGTGATTTCACGCATCTGGCGGGAGAAGTCGACGGCTTCTTCTACCGTACCCCCCACCAGTGCCACGATAGCGGGGGCTGTTGCCATAGCAAAACCACCAATACCGTAGGTTTCTGTGATTGCAGAGTCACCGATATCTAAACCAGAGTCTTCTGGTTTGTAACCTGCAAACATCGGACCGATAACTTGCTGAGAAGGTCCTGTGAACCATTTACCCGGTAACCCACTGATACGTAAGCCAAACTCATAGCCATTACGCGCCATGGTGGTGACAACGGTGCTGTATTCGATACCGTGAGCGGCATCCATCGAAGCTTTACACATCGCCATCCACGTTGGGCCGGAGAAGTAATCGCTGCTTGCAACAAAATCAAAGACTTCTTTTTGTTGTGCGACAGAGAAATCAGTTTGAATGATCCCAGTCGTGAGCGCTTGGATAAGTAAGGTTGTTCCTGCATTGTTACGGTTATGGCACTCATCACCCATATGCAGTGCTTGCGCAAGCATCAAGCGCAGGTCGATTTCACCAACGATTTTCATTGCGTCGCGTAGCATTGGACCTAAGACATCACGCATCCAATTTAATCGGTCAATGACGCTTTGGTCATTGGCACCCATGCGCAGGATTTTCGCCATTTGCTCACTGAGGTTAGTGAATGCACGGTTACCATAGGTTTTATTTTCAACGATATGCATAAACATCGATGCTGAAGTGACGCCAGCCATCGAGCCAACGCAATCATGTTCATGGCAAGGAGAGAAAATGATTTCCCCAGAAGCCGCAACGCGTTCTGCATCGGCTAAATCTTTTGCCAAGCCTTCGAAAACCAGTGCACCAGTCACCGCACCTTTCATGGCGCCACACATATCTTTCCAAGCAACAGGTGGGCCTGCGTGCAGGATGGTATTTTTGGTCATACCTGGAACTACGTTAATCGCTTGGTCGTAACCGATTAACACAGGCTGAGATTGAATAATGCGCTCAAGTGCTTGGGCATTAGCCGCCGCAATTTTTTCTTGTAGTGCCGCATTACCTTCAATCTGGTCTAGGGCGCGAATGACCGCAACGTTGCCTTGTCCTGGAGGCGTCCAGTTTAAATGCGTGACCGGAACATGTTGTTTTTTCAAGTCATCGCTGAACATTTCGATGCCAACGTTAATCACACTTAATGGCTGTTTAAATAATGAAGTCATTATGCTTTCTCCCCTTTCCATACAAACTCACGCCCTAATAAACCCGTATTGGTGCTGCTACTTGCCCAGATGACTCCGGCATCAGTTAGCATTTTGACTTGCGCATCCATCGATGGCGTATCTTGATCGGTGCCCAATACATAGCCTAAAATTTCTAATTCACGGCCATCTTGCTTGGCAATATTCTTCGCTTCTTTAATTGCATCGATCATCACGCCCACAGGGTCTTCGTGAGAACCAAAGCCTAAAACAAAGTCCATCATAATGACGCCAACTTCAGGATCACGAGCTTCTTGCAGTAAACGTTCAATACGGTTGGTTGGGTCGATCATTGGGTGTGGTTTACCGTTGGTAAAGTCATCATCACCGAAGTCGAGGAAAGTGTGCGCAATACTTTTATTGAGGTCTTTTAAGCGATAGTCAGGGTTTGGCTGAATATTGCTGTAAACATCATCGTACTTTTCTAGCGCGGCAAACATGGCTTCATCACACAGAGTTCCACCGCAGAATAAACCACGAATATATTTCTGCTCAGGTTTCAGTTTTGCTCTGACTTCATCAATCAGGGGTAAATTAAGAGGATGTAAATCTAAATCTTCTTTACGAATACCCGTTAATAGAACGGCTTTCAGTGCGGCTTCTTTGGTGCCTTGGGCGAATGTCAGACCCGGTTTGTCTTCTGGTAGTGGCTGGCTACCTAAGAAACACACAACAACAGGTTTATGGCATTTTTCCGCTTGCTCTAGCACTTTCTTCGCAACAGCAGGGGCTGGTGGCTTAGAAATCAATGTGATAACTTGAGTTTCATCATCGGCATCAAGCATTTTCAGAGCATCAATCATCATGATACCGCCAATCTTCTCGCTTAAATCACGACCACCGGTACCAATTAATTGGGAAACGCCTGCGCCAAATTCGTGAATACGGACGCTGAGTTCTTGGCTACCCGTACCGGATGCACCGATGATGCCAATGCTGCCACGGCGAACGCTATTACCAAAGCACAGCGCGGTTCCGTTGATAATGGCAGTTCCGCAGTCAGGGCCCATCATCAGCAAACCTTTCTTGCTAGCCAATTGTTTAAGGGCAAGTTCATCTTCAATGGAAACGTTATCGGAAAACAGCATGACGTTGAGGTCATTTTCTAACGCAATGCGCGCTTCACGAGCAGCAAACTGACCATTGACTGAAATGACGGCGAGGTTGGCATCTGGGATATGCGTCTTCGCTGAATTAATGGTGGCGTATTTGGCTTCATGTTGCCCACCACCCTGATTTTTCTTATTAAATAAGTCTTCGATAGCAATTAATGTGGCATCGTTTGCTTCATCGCTTGGGCCTTTAATGACAATCATTAAATCGCCATTTTTGGCCTCTTCTAATTCAGGTGTTAGTAACCCTAAATTACGTAAAACGCCTTTATTCATCTCTGTTGCCATCGCGACAAACGCTTGTTCAACATTGTCGAGCTGATTGGCTTTTGTCGAAATAGACATCAGTGATACGGAATCAAAATAAGTATTCTTTTTTATGACAACTTTAGTCGACATAGTTTTCTCCGAAATAATGGGTGATATACAGGGCATCTCGCAAGCCAAATAGCATGTCGCTGCCAGAACTCGACCCGATATTTAAAATCTCTAGAATTTGTGGATAAATATATGTTTCTTTCGCATCAACTAATGATTGAATTAATTGCTGCATATTTTCTCGATATTCTTGGTTTAACGCTTTTTCCAATGTGATGGCACTAATTGGTGTCGTCTGGCTGAGGCTTTGGGTTATTCCTTGATAAAACTCAGGGTAAAAAGTGGCAGCCGGATGACCGGTTAATAATAAAAATGCCATTAACCCAACTAAGTAATCATCTCCTGATGGTGTTAGCCCGATACCTAATCCAACAAGCTGGCGGATCACATCGATAACATTTTCTTTGTTTTTCTTAATTATTGATTCAATCAATTCAGAACGTAATTGAACCAATTGCGCTGTCATAGAGAGATAAAAAAAGTTATCTCCCTGATATTTAAATAGAGAATTTTCATTTTCAGTTAAGATTAGATCCAAATTACTTATTTGTTCTTCGATATATAATAAATAATTTAATTTTTTCAGTTTGTTATCGCTAAAGTTGATAACAGGTTGCCGCCATTCTTTACATAAAGAAAATGATATTAAATAATGACTACCAATCAATATTTCTTTATTTGATAAATTAATGTTCTCTCCTTCTTTAATATCGAAAAGAGAAAAGTCTTTATTGATTAGTCGGCAACTATTTGGTGCATTATCTAACTGAGAACAAAGCAAAGTATAAAGTTCATTATCAATAGAAAAGTTAATGGCTTTATTAAAAACTTGTTCTACTGTTCCTTGGGGTTGTGGCTGATGAAACAAATTGAGAAAATGTGTATCAGCCGTTAGCCCGTATAACCTTTGCCGATGAGATATGGATGCGTTCACATGCCTCCTTATCTATACTCACCATACTTCAAATTACATGGGTGTTAACTTCACTCAGCAACCCGAATGATTTAGAGTATATGGTTTAATTATGCGCCCGCGGCAATCAGCAGCTCTACAATTTCGTTGTAACCCTTTTCACGCGCTAACTCTAATGGCTTTTTACCATATTTATCAGTCATATGTGGGTTTGCACCATGGTCTAATAGCAATTTAACGATTTGCTGTTGTTTTTCGCCACCGTCATTGAGCACGATAGCTTCTAATAGTGGTGTCCAGCCCACGAAGTTGGTGTGGTTAACATTAATCTCGGTTTTTTCAAGTAATTCGCGAACAATTTCCACGTGGCCTTTTTCACTTGCAGGTGTAATACCCACGCCACCAAAACGGGTTAATAAATCTAAATTTGGTTTTGCAGGTAAAACAATGCGTAACAATGTGAGGTCATCATTAAGGCAGCTTAATAAGAAAGGGTTAAAACAGGTTTGGTCTTGTTTATTAATATCCGCCCCTGCATTAATTAGAAAAGAAACACATTCATAATGTTTATTCAGGCTTGCATTAACAATTGCCGTGCGGCCTTGGCGGTTGGTGGTATTAATATCCACACCTTTTTCAAGACAACTTTTTAATATTTCTAATTGTCCTTTTTCAGCTGCAGTTAAAAAGTCGTGAGCGAGAGTACTAGCGGTCATCATTTTCCCCTTAGGTTGGTTTTTATTACCAACATAGATAAAGACAATTTGAAGATTATTTATGATGTTTAAAGCATAGCAATTGTCATTAATAAAAAGAATCCATTTAAATTTAATTCATCAATGAGGCGTTTGATTGTTGAATTCAATTCAATAATCCGGCTTTTTTGTGCGTACGAGCATCCTTTTTTATCGTTTTTTGATGGTTTGTGACTGTTTTATGAACAAAATTGTATGATTTATTTTGTTAATTAAAATCGAAAATCATGATTTACTCAGTTCTGTGATAGACATCAAATTGAAAGTTTTTAATTTGTTAAATTTGTAATTTTATTGATCTCGACTGTGTCGAATGTTAATGCTTGGTTTGCCTATTAAATTCAATAATATTAAGTATTTCGAATATTAATAGTGACGTTAAATGTACGGTTTTTACCTAGGGGGAATACATATCAAATTTAATCTATTCCAGTTGTTAGTAATTCTGTTAAGCTATAAAAATATGCTCGAAAAATAATCCGATTTTTGCGTTATTGAATTTTATTCACATAAAAACATGATTTGTCTAAATTTTAAACATTTTGGCGGTGGGTATGAACTCAATTTTTACGGAAGAAAACTTACTGACTTACACAACAGCAGCCAAGTTTGCGAGTTTTAGTAAAGCCGCGGAAGAATTAGGCGTGACCACCTCTGCGGTAAGTTATACCATCAAACGTATTGAAACTTATTTAGATGTCGCATTGTTTATTCGTAATACCCGTAATATTGAACTCACAGAAGCGGGTTATTATTTTTATCGTAAAGCGACCGACTTACTTAATAATTTCCATTCTATTCAAAAAAGTATTTACTCTATTGAGCAAGGTATTGAAGCGCGGGTGCGTATTTGTATTAATCAGTTATTATATACGCCGTATCATACCGCTAAGTTACTGCAAATATTAAAAAAACAATTTGCTACCTGCCATATCACCGTGACAACAGAGGTATATAATGGGGTTTGGGATGCCATTATTAATAATCATGCGGATATTGCGATTGGTGCTCCGGGTACGTTGATGGATGGCGGTGGAATTGACTACACTGAAATCGGTGCAATTCATTGGCAATTTGCTATCGCAGCAAGTCACCCATTAGCGCTGATGCCAGAGCCCATCGCTGAGAGCCAATTGCGCCTCTATCCAAATATTATGGTAGAGGACACTGCGCATACCATTAACAAGCGAGTAGGCTGGCTATTACATGGACAAGAAGCAATTCAAGTTCCTGATTTTAACACTAAATGCCAGTGCCAGATACTCGGTGAGGGGATTGGTTTCTTACCGGATTATATGATCAAAGAACATGTTAAACATGGCTTGTTGGTAACGAAACAAATTCAGAATCCGCGGCAAGACTCCCATATGCTACTCGCCACACAGCACTCAGCGACTGGGCTTGTGACACAGTGGATCCGCAAAGAATTTGGCGAAAAGGGGGTTTTAGCAGATCTCTACAGCGATCTTCTAAAACCCATCAATTAGTCTTATTGGCTAGCGACATCAAGGGCTTTATCGATGGCATCAGGGATCACTGAACCGTGGTTTTTGCCATCGAATAAGGTAAATTCACAGTGCCTTTGGTGGTTTGCAATTTCAGTGCAAACTTGGCGTGTGCTAATCCAACTTTTGCGCGCTTGGTAATTTTGTACTTGTTCGGCGCTCAATTTGGATAAATCAGGGCTCTCTTCTAAACCGCCTAAAGTCACAAATAAGGGGGAAGCCGTTTGTTTCGCCGTCAGTTTCGCTAAATCCACCATACTTCCTTTACCCCACCATAATGACGGGCTGGCCGAAACATAAAACTGAAAATCATCCGGTTGTTGTTGGTATGCCATCAAGGTAAATAATCCACCAAATGAATGGCCAAATAGGGTTTGTTTGCTTTTATCGATAGGAAACTGCTGCTCTGCCCATGGGCGGATAGTGCTAGTTAAAAATTGGTACAGTACAGGGGACCCCCCGCCTTGTTTAAAATCCTCACCCGTAACCGGTGGGGTATAATCGAGCGTTCGCCATACTTTTGGGAAGGCTTCGTCGATGGGGTAACCAATTCCAATAATAATTGGTAGTTTATCCGCAGGGAGCTTTGCAACTGCGCGATTAACCGCTTTGGGGTATAAACCATTGCCATCAAGCATATACAGGACAGGGCGTTGTGCGGTGACATTATAGGGTACCGCACTGTAAATGCGCAGCGCACGGTCACCGTAGGCCATATCCGTTTGTTGGATATTGTAAAATTGGCTGACTTGCTCGTCCATACTCGGGATAGTCTGGCTAGGGCGTGCGAATGCACTGCTTGCCATACATAATAATAAGCTGGAAATTAATAATTTATTCAATACTCGTCATCCTTCAAGCTGCAGGGGTGTTGACTACGCTCAGCAACCCGAATCACATACTTTTGAGGGTATACCTGAAACAGGCACACCCTCAGAGCTAATTAGAAACTAACGTTAACGTTCGCCCAATAGCGGCGTCCGTCTTCAATATCCCAGTTGCCACCACCTTGTGCATCAATTTTATCGCCTTTTTCATTACCAATATTTAATACCGCAAAGTTGAGTTTGGTATTTTTCAATAATTGATAGGTCGCACCGACATCCATAGTGGTATAGCCATTACGGTAACGAGGGACTGATGCACCATTACGCTGTGCAGCCCAAACTTGTTTTCCTACATATTGCGCACGGGTATACAAGTTGAGGTCTTCGCTAAACTGCCAATCTAATTTCGCATTGGCTAAGTGTTTTGGTGTCTTATCCAAAGGATAGCCTTTTAAAGATTGTCCACTAGTTAGCTTTTCATCATCACTTTTACGTTCTGAGTCGGTATAGGTATAGTTCAAACTCAGCTTCCAATCTTCTATAATTGGAATACCTGTTGCGACTTCAACCCCTTTAATGTTTGCTTTACCAACATTGTCATAGGTATACAGTTTTAGGCCTGTAAGTGGGTCAGTTCCACCAGTGTAATAACTGGTTAATTTATTTTTAAAATCAGTATTAAAGAATGTTAAGCTCGCATCAAAGCCTGATTCATGGTTATAGGCAATGCTGATTTCTTCACTGACACTTTTTTCGGGTTTCAGGTCAGGGTTACCATGAATGATACCTAAGCCTTTTTCAGTAGACGTTCCATAACTCGGGCTAATTTCGCGTAATGTTGGCGCGCGGAATGCAGATGAAACGCCCCCTTTAATGGTTATCTCATCGGTGAGGTAATAGACGGCATAACCTCTTGGGTTCCAGTGGTCGCCATAAAACTCATGGTGATCTAAACGTAACCCACCCGTCAATATCAGATTCTCTGTTGCCGTGAACTCATTTTCTAAGAAGAAAGCGTGTTGTTCCGCGGTCATCTTCGCATTTTCAGTTGTTGATGAACCTGTTGCTGAGGTGTCTTTTAGTTTCGCATACTGAAATTGACCACCAACGGTTAGGATATTGTCCGGCAAAAACGCCACGACTTTTCCATCAACGACAGTATTGGTAATTTCGGGTACTCGTGCGTCATAACGATATTCTGTAATTTTAGTCGCAGGGTCTGTTATGTCTGTTTTGGTTCTTTTTTTCGTATTTTCTTGATAAACACTCAACTCAGTATTGAATGAATCCCAGTCCCCTTTATAGGTTAAAGCAAAATGGTTACGGTCATTATGGATTTCAGAGTGTTTATTTGCTCTTGGCTTACCATTAAACTCACTGGTTGGTGCAAGGGAGTAACCCGGTTTTTCTTCTCTTTCTTGTGTGGTTCTACCCGCTTCTAATAAGAAAGTTTGGTTTTCCATTGGGGTAAACGTCAGTTTTGCGGTTAGGCTTTTATTATCTTTTTTATGATGGCCATCAGCAATTTTATCTTCTTGGCGATAATCCCCACCACCATACAATTGCAGGCCGAGTTTATCTTGAATTAATGGGCCTGATAGGTAGAAGTTACCGTCGGCTGAATTACCGCTATCGCTATTTTCTTGGATAATCGCGCCTGTTGTCACACTACCGTGCCATTCATTGGTCACTTTTTTGGTGATGATATTGATAACACCACCCATCGCATCAGAACCATACAGGGAGGACATAGGTCCACGGATCACCTCGATGCGTTCAATCGCTTCAACAGGTGGCATAAAGCCCGCTTCAAAACCACCACTGCCGTTTGGACGTGATTCACGGCTGTTTTGACGACGCCCATCGACCAATATCAACGTATATTCGCCGGGTAAGCCGCGGATATTAATATCTTGTTTATTGGCAGCACCAACGATACTCACCCCTTCTACGTCTTTAACCGCATCGGCGAGGTCACGAACAGGTTTGTTTTGTAGTTGGTCTGCACTGATCACGGTCACGCTAGCTGGAGCATCACGCAGTTGTTGTGAGAAGCCTGACGCACTGACGACCATAGTATCTGTTTTACTGTCTGCTGCTGTAGCGCTAAATGAAGATAAAGCCGCACAAACACCGGCGGCAATAAGGGTGTAGTGATATTGCGAAGTCATAGTTATCCCTAGTAAATATAAATGAGAATGATAATTATATTGTTTGCGAATACTATCACTAAAACATATCAAAAATAAATAATGTGCTAACTAATTTATGAGCAATATTTGATCTCAGCTAAGAATTTTCACCTACGGTATTTTCTTCAGTCACCACGTTTGTCTAGTTTAACGAAAAATTAAGGTTTAACTTGTTCGGTTACCGCTGTAAATAGCATTACATTAGCCTTATTAACACAGGAAGACCGCAATGAGTAAAGGGATAAAAGCTGGCCGAAAGGCCAGTACTGACCCGTACACATTATCACTCTATTAAGCACTGCATTAAGTCCATATTTTATCGACTCATCAAACGCCAATTTCACTCGTATGACCAAAAATAAAAATTGTAAGTTAATAAAATATAAGAGTGGCCTAATAAATAGGGTTATTACATCAAAAAAAGAATGTCAGTAATTGAATGGTAATTTGTTATCAAAAATAAATATAATTAAATATTTTTTATTTTTAATTCTTCCCATTAATCTAATTAAGAATGGATTTGATTAAGTTGATAATAAAAATCAATTTAATGTTCAATTCGGCTTGTTTGTGATTACTTGTTTTATATCAATGAATTAGTTGTTTTTTGTTAGGATTAATTTAATCGTAAATTATTAGCTATTGCTTTATTACATATACTTCGTAAATATAGAGGGAGAATTAATATTGATTTCAGACCTTGAGAGTTATTATGAGTCAAGAAACCCATTCAGAAATACACAATCAAAAAACGACCAATGAAAAACGTAGAACAATATGGATGGTGATAGCCACAATAATTATCGTTCTATTATTTGTAGCCTATGGTGTTTATTGGTTTTTAGTTTTACGCTTTCAAGAATATACCGATGACGCCTATGTATCTGGTTTGCAGATACCGATAGTTGCGCAAACAACGGGTAATGTTACTCAAGTTAACTTTGAAAATACCGACTTGGTAAAAGCGGGTGACGTATTGGTTGTATTGGATAAAACTAATGCCCGATTGGCATTTGAACAAGCCAAACATGATTTAGCAACAACTGTGCGCAAAACCAAAGAGCTGTATATCAATGGTGATGAGTATCAAGCGCAAATTCAAAAAAACCGGGTGACACTTGCGCAAGCGCAAAAAGATTATCAACGTCGTGTGGCGCTAGGGCGTAGCGGAACTATTTCGAAGGAAGACCTACAGCACTCCCAAGAAGCCGTACAACTTGCGCAGGCGGCTCTGGATATTTCAATTCAACAATATAATGCTAACCGTGCATTGCTGCGCAACACGGAGCTTAAAAAGCAACCGGCAATTCAGCAAGCAGCTGATAGCGTACGCAGTGCGTGGATAAACTTACAACGTACTGAAATTAAAAGCCCGATGACGGGGTATGTTTCACGGCGTAATGTACAAGTTGGTTCTCAAGTCAGCCCACAGAGCTCTTTAATGGCCATTGTGCCTGTCCAGCCTGTTTGGGTAGATGCAAACTTCAAAGAAACCCAACTGGAAAAAGTCCGTATTGGGCAACCCGTGACTATCAATAGTGATTTTTACGGAGAAGATATCGTTTATAACGGCACTGTTGTTGGGCTTGATATGGGAACCGGTAGTGCTTTTTCATTATTACCCGCCCAAAACGCGACAGGGAACTGGATTAAAGTTGTACAGCGTTTGCCTGTCCGTGTTGAATTAGACCCTGAGCAAGTGGCGAAGCATCCATTACGCATTGGGTTGTCTATGAATGTCACGATAGATATTAAAGACCAAAATGGCCCTGTGTTAGCGGAAGTTCAGCGTACAGTACCGGCATTTGAAAGTGATGTGTTGGTCTTAAACTTAAGTGATGTCGACCACATCATCGACACCATTATCAGCGATAACGCAGACTAGCTTGAAAGGAGCCGTTGTGGCAGATATTCAACCACTTAAGGGTGCAAAACTGGTATGGGCAACGATTGCGTTGTCCCTTGCAACTTTCATGCAGGTGCTTGATTCCACGATTGCTAACGTGGCTATCCCGACTATAGCTGGTGATCTCGGGGTTTCCATGTCACAAGGAACCTGGGTCATTACCTCGTTTGGCGTATCGAATGCGATTTCTATTGCGATTTCAGGTTACCTCGCGAAGCGTTTTGGTGAAATCCGTGTTTTCTTATGGGCAACGGCACTTTTCACATTATTTTCATTACTTTGTGGGTTTTCTGATAGCCTTGGTATGCTGATTTTATACCGCGTATTGCAAGGTGCTGTTGCAGGGCCAGTGATCCCGCTTTCGCAAAGCCTTATCATGCGTTGCTACCCGCCGAAAATGCAAAATATGGCGTTAGCATTTTGGTCGATGACCATTATTTTAGCCCCAGTGTTCGGTCCTATTTTCGGTGGTTATATTAGTGATAATTTCCATTGGGGATGGATATTCTTTATGAATGTGCCTTTGGGAATTTTCGTCATTATTGTTGGCTCTATTATCCTAAAAGGGATGGAGTCGAAGATCGTGAAAGTCCCATTCAATGTGATTGGTTTGGCGCTACTTTCGGTGGGCGTTGGTTGCTTACAAGTTCTGCTCGATAAAGGGAAGGAACTGGGATGGTTGGCGTCGAATGAAATTGTTATCTTAGCCGTTGTTTCCGCGATTGCATTGGTCTTCCTCGTGATTTGGGAACTTACTGATAAAAACCCAATTGTCGAATTATCGTTATTTAAATCGCGCAATTTTACTATCGGGACGATTTCTGTCAGTTTGGCATATATGGCCTATTTCGGCGCTATTGTATTGTTGCCGCAACTCTTACAGGAAGTGTATGGCTATACAGCAACCTGGGCAGGGCTAGCATTGGCGCCCATTGGCTTATTGCCAGTGTTGTTCTCGGCTCCTGTGGCGAAATTATCCGATTTTCTTGATATTCGTTGGATAGTGACCTTTAGCTTTGTATTCTATGCGATTTGTTTCTTCTGGCGAGCGTATACGTTTGAGCCGGATATGGGCTTTTCTGCTGTGGTTTGGCCGCAATTGGTACAAGGGATGGCAGTAGCTTGTTTCTTTATGCCACTGACCACATTAACCCTTTCAGGCCTCCCGCCGGAAAAACTTGCTTCCGCGTCGAGCTTAGCCAACTTCTTCCGTACCTTAGCGGGTTCAATAGGGACTTCCATTACTACAACGTTGTGGAGCGATAGAGAAGCCGTGCATCATAGCCAATTAACCGAATTTATTACCGATTACAATCCTGAATCTTTAGGGATGTATCAAGAAATGGCAACTCATGGATTGAGTAATGAACAGACCTCCGGCTTTATTGCCCAGCAAATTACTAACCAAGGATTAATCATTGCTGCCAATGAAATTTTCTGGCTCTGCGGCTGGGTCTTTATTGCACTGATTATTACGGTTTGGTTTGCTAAGCCGCCATTTGGTAGCAAGGCAAAATAATTGAGAGATGGGGCAACGTATGTTTCGCCCCATCTAGCTTATAACTGGGATTTAGGAATAATATTTTCGAAATGTAGGGCCGGCCGGTTTGCTTCGATTTCTTGAAGCGGCTCGACTTCTTTAAAGGTGTTTAAGCAGCGTGTGACTAAGTTTTGATAATCTTTGGTTCCGCTGGTTTTCCACGCAATCTCTTTTTCCGATAGCGCGCGTAGCACTTTGGCCGGTGTTCCTACGATAAGGCTATTATCAGGAAATATTGTTTCAGCCTTGACGAAAGCACAGGCACCGACAATTGAGTTTTCCCCAATCACCGCACCATCCATAATCACACTGTTCATCCCAACCAAGGCGTTACGTTTGATATGGCAGCCATGTAAAATAGCACCATGGCCAATATGCCCATTTTCTTCAATGAGGGTTTCATATTGCGGGAAGCCATGCATTACGCAGTTATCTTGCACGTTTGCACCATCTTTGATAATCAATCGGCCAAAATCGCCACGTAAACTGGCATTTGGCCCAATATAAACATTTTTACCAATAATCACATCTCCAATCACTACCGCAGTAGGGTGGACAAAACTTTCAGGGCTGACGACTGGCGTAATGCCATCGATTTGATAAAAAGGCATATGGGCTCCTGTAATAGAGGTTTTAGGCTGCGAGGTCTCGGAGTACACCACCAAA
Organism: Providencia rettgeri; assembly: GCF_023205015.1. Taxonomy (NCBI): domain Bacteria; kingdom Pseudomonadati; phylum Pseudomonadota; class Gammaproteobacteria; order Enterobacterales; family Morganellaceae; genus Providencia; species Providencia rettgeri. Next base: position 220,696 of record NZ_CP096258.1, read on the forward strand.
GCGGCGATAGTAAGCGCTGGATGGTTGAGGAAGTTCGCCTACCGTGGTTTCGCACTGTTCAGAAACATATTGGGTCGCAGCTTGGTCGATACGCTGATAAATATTGGTGCAAAGGTGACGCGCAATATGGCCTTCCCATTGTATGGGGAGGAGTTCGTCTGGCAGTAATGGGTCTTTTAACGTGACACGGCGATAGAAATGGATCAGCAATAAACGTAATTGAAAGCTGTGTTCCGGGGAAATTTGCACATCAATATTTTCTTTAAGCAGTAATGCGAGTGGCCTAAATAATGAAATAAATTGGTGATAGTGTTCTGAAATTTCTTGCAAAGACCAAGCATGGGAAACCAGTTCTTTGAGGTTTTTTTCTGAGCGGCTATAGGGGTAATCTGCGTGAAAATAAATGACATTTTCCGTCGCATTGAGTTCATTGAGTAACGTCGGTACATCACTTTGTGCACAGCTTGGTGCCGCCATAAGTGATGAATTAAACTGCCCGAAACCAAGCCAGCTCAGTTCTTTTTTTAGCCTGATTTTTTCGTCTTTTTCAGCGGTTTCAAGAAGAAGTAAGTCCCACTTTCCATCCCAATCAGGCTGCTCTGCGAGATAAATTTTATTTTCTGCACGGCGAAATCGGCTTTGCCCGCGCTCAGAAATACGGTAATAGCTGCGACGGCCGATTTTTTCTGTATCAAGCCAACCTTCTTTTTGTAAGCGGAAAACAGAAGTTCGAACAAAACGATCAGTAAAGCCCATCGGCTCTAACAGCTTAGTTAAGCTTCCTAACCACACTTCGCCACCACGATGGTGCAAAGCATCACCATATAGTGAGCTAATGAGAGAGGTACCACTAATAGGTTGACTTGCTATTGCATGTTGTATGAATTGGTTAAGTTTATTTTCCATTTATATTTCATCTATAAAATTTATGTATCAGAAGGCTTACTGAATAGTAGACATAAATTTAAAGGTTGTCTTTGAAGTGACTCTATAAAGTTGATACTTTTAGTTAAATGGCTTGTAAGGCCTAATTTCAGTATTCAACTGGAGTCAGATTTTTTAATTTGATTTTTATCCATTAGGTATTGCAATACTCTTCAATAGTGCCGAGGCTGTTTTTACCTGTGTGGATGATCAAGCGATCACATTCCTAGTCATATCGGACATTCACCATATCGTCGTTCTTTATAGTGTGGAACAACGTACTTAATATCGATTGGTACATGTTAAAGCCAGATAGGCCTTCAAAGGTAAGTTTCTTTTGAGTCTGTTATTGAGTCTGAGTAGTAGGTATATCGGAACTACGGAAGTGAGTAAATGGTCATAATAAAACTGACTCCACCTGTACCAATGACGAATAGCAGATGAAAAAATAAATTATCGTGTTGAAAATACTCAATTACTCGTTTGATTTATAGTTAAGCTTTGAATTCTAATTATTCAATTTATGAGTAACGATTTCAATTAATTGTTATTAAAAGGAAAAAATAAATACATTAATTACTAGAAATAAAGATTCTTACTGTATGAACAAAAGTGTTGCGGAAATTAATATTTTTAACATACCTTGTTTACATTAAGAGTAGAAAAAATATTAATTGTTTATTAATAAGGTTAGATATCTTTTTTCTTTTTTTTAGTTACTACCAATAATTAAAAATGGAGTTTTACTGGTATGAATAATTACGTGAATGAATATCTTAGAAGATTGAATGTTTCCCCCTCTGAATTGTCAAAACTCGAGTTTTTATTCAGGCTGCATCATGCTCATTTTTATTTAATTCCATTTGAAAATATAGATATGAAACGGAACGCTTTAGAGTTTATATCTGATCAGGATGTTATGAAAAGAATTATTTATAGTAACCGAGGGGGAGTGTGTTTTGAACTTTCCATTTTAATAAAATCCGTATTTAAGCATTTGGGTTATAATTACGGGATTAGATTAGGGAGAGCTTTAACGCCTAAAATAACACCCGCCACACACCAATTCTTTGTTGTAAATATAGATGGAGCCAAATGGATATTTGATATTGGTTATGGAGCTAAAGGTCCTCGCTCTTTACTTAAATTATCTGATGGTTATTTACATGAACACCCATTTTTATCCTCAAGAGTTGAAAGACACAATGAACATGGTTGGGTTGTTTCAGTAAAAGAAAATAGCCAACCAAATGAAAATTGGGAAAACATATATTCTTTTCATGATATTGAAGCACTCAAGCAAGATGTGGAAATGGCTTATTTTTATACTCTACACTCTTCAAACAGCCTTCTCAATAAAAATGTAGTAGTGAGCTTACCGAAAGAAATGGGAAGGATTAGCATTCGTAATAACGTATTTACAGAAATAAAAGGATATTCCGCATCAAACATAAGTATTACGAATAAACATATGATGTCAGATTTACTGTTTGAACGTTTTGGGATTGATATCCCTCCCTCTCTCCTTACTAACTAGAGAAATAAAAACCCATGAATGCAACATATCTCATTGTTCCTGGATATACAAATTCAGGTAAGGGTCATTGGCAATCCTACATGGAAAGAAAATATAGTAATGTCATTCGTGTGCAACAAGATGATTGGAATAATCCATCACGGTATGAATGGGTCGAGAAAATAGATAAAGCAGTTAATGATATTGAGGGAAACATTGTACTTCTGGGTCATAGTTGTGGCGCGGTAGCCATTACTCAATGGGCTGCTTTCAACGCTTGCGAGAAGATAAAGGCATTAATTCTTGTTGCTCCAGCAGATGTTGACTCTGAAATAGCGATTACTCCGATTAAAAATCAGAGGCCATTACCATTATGTTCACTAAATACCAAGTCGTTGCTTATATTTAGCAATAATGATGAATACTTAAGTGAGTCTCGTGCAATTTATTTGGCAAAATTATGGGGTTGTACGACCCATTTTATTCATAACGCTGGTCATATTCACACCAATGCTGGATTCGGAGAATGGATAGAAGGTGAGACTTTATTTGAAGAATTCACAGGTTTTTTATTACTAGATTCGAGAAAAGGGACTGAAGATGTTTGAGGATATCAAACAGTTTTCTCCTGCTGTGCGCCATTTCCTTATTGCAACATTCTTAATGGGATTAAGTAATGGAATGTTTGATACGGTTTATAATTTTTATCTAGAAGCTCGCGGTGTGGATAAAACAAAAATTGGTTACATTTATGCGGTTGCAATGTGTATGATGGCTGGTGTTGTAATTCCATTGATATATCTAAGCAGACGTATGTCTCAAAAAAAACTACTTATTATTTTTTCATTCATTTACGCAGTGCCATTCATTCTATTGCCAATAGTTTCCTCTGTATGGGTAAGTGCAATTACACTTGGATTAATACTTTCAGGTATGATTGCATTATTATCTTTGGGTAATTCATTGACTGGTTCAAATACTAAATCTGAAAGTAGGACAATACTATTCAGTTGTTTTTTTGTTGCTTATTTAGGTGCGGCAATGATAGGCTCGCTAATAGTTGGTTTTATAACTCATTATTTAAAATCAATGGCTCTAATAAGTTTTCAGCTAATTCTTTTAACTTCTTTTATTTCTTCAATTTTGATGATCTATTTTCGGTTTAAATCTATTGTCGGGCTTCCTGAACCGGAGAATGATGCAAGAAAATTCACCTGGGGAAATAAAATGGAATGGAGGAATTTATCTAAATTATTTTTAGCATCTTTATTTTTAGGTGCTTCTATTACATTAATATTTAGGTTTGTTAATGTTTTATTTAATTTAGCTTATTCCATGAGTTTGAGCGAAATATCTCTAATAATGAGCATTGATAAAATAATTAGTATTGTAGGTGCGTTATTTTCACCACTTCTTATTAATAAGCTTACATTGAAGCCGACTATAATGATCATTGGAATATTAACCGCTTTATGTCTTTATCTACAGTCACTCCATATATCGGTAGTCACTTTTATTTTACTGTATTTTATCAGATTACTGCTAAATTATTGTTTGATGCCACTTTTAGATACTCTAGCAATTACTGGTTTTTCTACTGAAAGAACACTTTTATCCACAAGTGTGCGACAGCTTGCATTTTATTTAGGGAGTGCCCTATCGGCCATAACTTATGGGAGGTTATTGGATGCGGGATATTGGGAGAAAGCTTTAGTTATATCTTCTATCTTTGCATTTGTCGGCACTATCTTCATGAGTCTTATTCATGTAAAAAACAAATAATATTTCTATATCTAATATGTAGGGGGTTAAATGAAAACTACTTTTGAAATACCAGATAGTCATAGCGTTGAATTGATGTTATCCAAACTTTCGATGCTTTGGGCAAATAGAGCCGCAGTTAATAATAAACATTTAGACTACGCAGATCTTGTTTTCGATGCTACAAAGAGTGACTTCAGTGAATCATTATTACCATTTAGAAACCACGATGCGTGGAAGGAAGCTCCTGAAATCGTTAAAAGCCGATGCTTATCATACGCATGGGGGATTTATAATTTAAAGACAATCTATATAGAATGCGATGTAGTTACTCCGGCTTGTGAAGATATTATTAAATGTCCACCGACTAACTCTAAGAATAGAGCTAGATTACAGGATGTGATGTCCGAAGCTCTTCTTGATGAAGCTTTGCATACAAGAATGTCGATTATGGCATGTAATTATATTTATGACCGTAGAAAATTAGAGCATCTAAATTACACTGATTTTAATTTGATTAAAGCTCGTCAGGTAATGCTTTCGGATTGCACCGCTGAGTGGCAAAGACGACTAACTTGTTTTGCCGTGGCGTGCGCAAGTGAAACTTTGATAACCGACTATCTAAAGGTTATGGCAGAAGATTGCAGCATTCAAAATATTTGTCATGAGGTTACAAAAACTCACGCTCATGATGAGTGGAGCCATTCTAGTGTTTTCAGTTATGTTGCTTATGATATTGTCCGTGATTTAGGTTTTAGTGAGCGTAAATATATGAGAGATATAATGCTGAGAACTGCTAACCTTTTTGCTGATAACGAACTTGGATCTTGGAAGGAGGCTTTCAAGCTTTCAGGTATGCCTCATGCAAGAGATATTATTGAAGAGACAGATAACTTAAATGAAATTCAGATTTATTTAGAATCGGCAGAAGCTGTAATTACCAGAATAGGCTTATAGTTAAAATAGAGAGTATGAAATGAAATTCACTTTGGTAGAGTCACATATGTTAACCGACAAAATCAGGATGTTTCTTCTTAAACCGACATTAGACTCAGATATTCTAACTGGCGCAGTTCCTGGAAAATATTTCAACTTCCAATTTATTGGAAGAGATAAACGATTAAAACAACGTAGTTATACACTGGTATCTCAGGATATAAATAACCACTATAAATTTATTATTGAGAACAGAGGATGCGATAGTGAATCTTCAACAATATGGAAATTGTTATTAGATAATGTAGGCATTAGTGTTTGTGGGGTCGGAGGTGAAATAACATTTGATACTATTAAAAATAGTAGAAATGTACTTTTACTTTCAGGAGGAATTGGTATAACGCTACCTATTTCTTTAATTTATGAATGCGCTAAATATTATAGCCACATAATGTCAGATAAGAACATCCAATTAGTTATAAGTTATCCCAGTCTTAGAGATATTCCATATTTAAATGAGTTTATTGGTTTTCACTTTAAATATAAATGGTTTACATTGAGGATTAACATTACGCACTCTAAATTAAGAAAGACTAGTGATATTATTAATATGGGCAGAATAGACTTAGCAACTGAAAAAATAAATGGAATTCCAGATACAGTAGTTATTTGTGGAAGCAAAATGTTTACTGAATCCATGGTTGCAGGTGTTAGATACAGTTTTCCACAAGCATCTATTTTCACGGAAGTGTTTGGTTCAACTCAGGTTCAACTTACTAACTCCGAAGAACTCAACAAAGATAAAAGTATTGTAAGAGTAAAGGACTTCGATACGCCATTGTTAATAGATAATAACAGAACTGTGTTAGATAACCTATTACAGCATAATATCCCTATTAGATATATTTGTTATTCGGGGATTTGTGGTAGCTGTAAATATAGATTAATTAGAGGTTCAGTGTTGAACCATCCTGAATTTTGTTTAACAGAAAAAGAAAAGGATGAGAATATTCACCTTGCCTGTTGTTCTTTTCCTAAAACTGATATTGATATTGAAATCGTCTGAGGTTACTAATATAAGGAAATTCAATGAGCAATAAATGTGTATTGATTGTAGACCCATTTTCCAGTGGAGCAACTTTTGTTGGGCGAGTTAAAAAATACTTTGGTTATGATGTGATTGCATTAATAACTAATAATGAGCTTCCAGCTATAATATTGAATTCATTCAAGGAAGAGGAATATTCATTCGTTTTTTATTCCTCCTATCATGATGATGCTGCACGCCAAATAGAATTATATTTAGGTCGAGCCCCTGATTTTATAGTATGCGGTTCTGAGCCTGGTGTACTTATTTTTGATCAATTAAGTAACAGGTGGAACTTATTACCTAATATATTTAAGCTTAGCCAAACTAGACGAGATAAGTATTTGATGCAAAATCAACTAAAGCTTGATGGAATACGTTACATTCCACACTACAGAGCCAGGAAATTAATAAATATGCTGGCATGGTGCGATGAGAATAATTTTTCTGAATATGTTGTAAAACCAATTTACTCTTTTGGAACTGATGGTGTTTTTTTCTGTAAAAATAAAAAAGAAGTTGAGAAAGCATTTAATTTGTTAATTAATACGTATGACTATTCTGGTAATAAAAATAATGAATTATTAATTCAACAAAAAATAGAGGGTATTGAATATGTAGTGGATGCTGTAACAAGTAACGGAGTTCACTTTATTGTTAATATATTCAGATATATAAAGCAAGAGGTGCAAGGTATACCGATTTATCATCAGATGGTAACGGAACCAATAGAAGAACATCTTGAATTGGTAAATTATACAAAGTCTATACTCACGTCTCTTGGTATATGTAATGGTACATCACATAATGAAATAATACTGTCTTCTGAGGGGCCTGTATTAGTTGAATCAGGAGCAAGAATGCATGGAGGGTTAGGGCCAGCCATTGTCGAACGATGTAACACTCACTCCTTGATTGACCTTAGCTTAATTGTTCGGATTGACCCTGCTAAATTCATAGAGAAAACACGTATACCACCTACATTACATTGCTATGGAATAGAGTATTTTCTTAGTTCAACTAATTCAGGGTATGTAAAAGAAATAAATATAGAAGATCTTTGTGAACCCTTAGAAAGTTATGGTTTAACTGTTTGTAAATTAAAGACTAAGGACTATTTAGATAAAACGGTTGATTTGATTACTTCCTACGGAAGAATAGTTTTTTTTAATAACGATCGTGAGATTTTATCATCTGATGTTAAAACTGTTGTTGATTTAGAGAAAACTGGGAAATTAATTACTTTTATGTAGTTAATGAAAACATGTAGTTAATTAAAACGTCTTGCAATGGGAACAGCGGAACTAATGTAATATGCTCTTCTTAAAGAGTAATATACAACCAGATGATCTAACGCTTTGATAAATTTTGCTATGTTTTCGTAACTAAAGTCACTGTCTGACTGTTTGTAGAGATGATTGAGTCATTTCCCTCATCATGCTCTTCCTCGTGTTTCTTGAAGTCCGGCAATAAGCGGCTTTTGTAAGCCCAGTTTGAACAACTGATGTTCACTAAGTCGTGAAATATCTTTCATAGCTTTTCCTCATTCGGTTTTTTTTAGTCCATCGCGGAGTCTCTTGCCCACGAAAAAAGACTCTCAGTAATTAGTTGTCCAGCCCCTAGGAAGGACTTCACTTCCATTACCTGTTTTGAACACTTTCTCAGAGATTAAGGCATATCAGAGTAGTTCATTCCAATATGCCTTAATAATTTGAATTAAATCGCAATTCTAGTATCAATTACTCGTTCTGCTTTGCCTTGAGAACGGGGGATGTCGCCGCAATTTACAATACTAATACGGGTGCTAATGCCCACCATCGATTTGATTCGGTGCTTTAAATGGTGGCAGATATTACAGCGTTCATCATAAGTGAGCTGTTCAGGGTGTTTAAGTTCAACACGGACAGATAAATTGTCCATATTGCCTTGGCGACCAATCTCTAATTGGTAATGAGGAGAAAGCTCCTTAAATTGCATGATTTGTTCTTCAATCTGAGAAGGGAACACATTCACGCCGCGAATAATCATCATGTCATCCGAACGACCGGTGATTTTACCAATTCGACGCATATTACGGTTGACCCCTTGCATGAGGTGGGTGAGGTCGCGTGTTCGATAACGAATAACAGGCATAGCTTCTTTTGTCAGGGTAGTAAACACTAACTCACCATGCTCACCTGCCCCCAGTGTTTTTAAGGTGTTGGGGGAAATAATTTCTGGGTAAAAATGGTCTTCCCAGATAGTTGGGCCGCTCTCACCTGAGTCGGCACACTCCATAGCGACACCAGGCCCCATGACTTCAGATAAACCGTAAATGTCTAATGCTTTGATACCAAGACGAGTTTCAATTTCTGTTCTGAGGGATTCTGTCCAAGGTTCAGCGCCAAAGACACCTAATCTAAGTGAGCACTTACTAGCATCTCCGCCCATGATTTTTTCAAGCTCATCAATAATACTTAAGCAGTAAGAGGGCGTTACCATGATCACATCGGGTTTGAAATCCGCGATTAGTTGCGCTTGTTTTTCAGTTTGCCCACCAGACATAGGAATAACGGCGGCTCCTAGGCGCTCCGCACCATAGTGGGCCCCTAGACCTCCGGTGAATAAACCATATCCGTAAGCAACATGGACTTTATCGCCTCGGACAGTGCCCGCAGAGCGTAAACTACGTGCGATCAGGTCAGCCCAGTTATCGATATCTCGTTGAGTGTAACCTACTACTGTTGGTCGGCCAGTGGTGCCGGAAGAGGCATGAATACGGATGATTTGGTCCATTGGCACCGCAAAGGTGCTAAATGGGTAGTTTTCACGTAAATCCTGTTTGGTGGTGTAAGGGAACTTTTCGATATCGCTAAGTTGTTTGAAATCGTCAGGGTGTACACCTGCGTCATCGAATTTTTTACGATACATGGGCACATTTTCATAGGCGTGAGTGAGTGTCCACTTCATTCGAGAATACTGTAAAGACTCGATCTCATCCCGTGATGCAAATTCAATTGGGTCGATGCTATCTTGTATATTGCTCATAATTGCCTGTCCTCATAATTATTATGGTTACCCGTTCGCTGTGATCGCGTTATGGGTATAAGCCTGAGCAGGTGTAGGGTTTTCAGGCTGTTTTTATTTGTAGTAAGACGTTGTTCAGACTCGTTCAATAATCATTGCTATGCCTTGGCCAACACCGATACACATGGTGCATAATGCATAACGACCTTGTTTGCGGTGCAGCTCATTGATAGCAGCAATAACAAGCCTTGCTCCACTCATTCCAAGTGGATGGCCTAGCGAAATTGCCCCCCCGTTAGGGTTAACGTGTGAGGCGTCATCAGGTAAACCAAGCCCTCGTAAAACGGCAAGTGCTTGTGCGGCAAAGGCTTCGTTTAATTCAATCACATCCATTTGTTCGATGGTGAGTCCTGCCATTTTTAATACTTTTTGCGAGGCTGGCAGTGGGCCGATGCCCATCAACCTTGGTTCGACTCCACAAGTGGCTGTCGCGATGATACGAGCCCGTGGTGTTAACCCTTGCTGCTTGGCAATAGTGTCGGATGCGATAATCAGTGCGGCAGCCCCGTCATTAACACCGGAGGCATTACCCGCTGTTACCGTTCCGTTATCGCGAAATGGGGTTTTTAGTTTCTGTAGTTGTTCAAACGTCGTTTCTGCTCTTGGGTGTTCGTCTTCGCTGACGACGTATTCATTTTTACGTTGTTTGACCGTAACGGGGATGATTTCTTGCGCAAAAATGCCGTTAACTTTGGCAGTTTCGGTGCGTTGTTGGCTGCGTAATGCAAAAGCATCTTGGTCTTCACGGCTAATGTTGTAGGTTTCAGCCACATTTTCCGCAGTTTCTGGCATTGAATCTGTGGAAAACTGTTGTTCCATTAGTGGGTTGATAAACCGCCAGCCAATAGTGGTATCAAACACTTGTGCTTGGCGTGAGAATGCGGACTCTTGTTTGCCCATGACAAACGGTGCGCGGCTCATGGACTCGACGCCTCCGGCAATCATCAGCCCAGATTCCCCCGCTTTGATACTTCTTGCCGCTAACGCAATGGCATCAAGCCCAGAGCCGCATAGGCGGTTAATGGTGGTTCCAGAAACGGAAACAGGGAGCCCGGATAACAGCCCAGCCATACGTGCCACATTACGGTTGTCTTCCCCTGCTTGGTTTGCGCAACCAAAAATAATGTCGTCAGTTAATGACCAATCAAGTTGCGGGTGTCTTTCCATTAATGCTTTTAATGGGATAGTGGCAAGGTCGTCAGGACGTAATGACGATAAAGCGCCCCCATAGCGGCCAATTGGAGTGCGAACGCCATCGCAAATAAACGCATCAATCATGATTGTTCTCCTGTTAAACGATGACCTAACCGATGAGAACGACCGTGGAACAGCGCGAGTGTTTTGCCATCTTGGTTAGTTATCTCGACTTCATATAAGCCGCTACGTTTACCTTGGTGTTTCATCGTGGCAGTGGCAGTGAGTAAGTCACCTTCAAAACCGGGACGGATAAAATCAATGGAACACATAGAGGCAACAGCGGCATGCCCTTGGCTATTACAGGCGTAGGCAAACGCAGTGTCGGCGAGGCTAAATAATTGCCCGCCGTGGCAGGTTTTATGGCCGTTAAGCATTTGTGCTGTGATAGGCATTTTTAATTGCGCAAAGCCTTCTTCGACTTTTTCAATGGACATACCCATAGCTTTTGCACATGCATCATCACGGTACATAATGTGAGCTGATTGCTGGGCCAGCGTGTCGTTTGGCAGTGAAATCATGATATCTCCTTGAAAGTTAAAGATTGATAACCTGCGGCTAATTGCCTTAACAGCGGATTTGGCCGATAACGGTTGTCCCCATAAAACTGAGCCAAATTTTCAAGTACTGACAGCACGCGTTGCCAGCCTAGCTGCATACCCCAAGCGAGGGGGCCTTTGGGATAATTCACCCCAAAACACATGGCATTATCGGTATCTAAGGCTGTTGCTATCCCCTTATTGACGATATCTAACGCTTCATTGCATAACATCGCGACCGTTCTCATGGTTAACAGCGCTGGGTAGTCTGGCAATACAATCACGTGTTTACCTAACGATTGAAAAAACGCGATAGCTTGCTGGTTTTGTTGCGCACTATTTTGTGCTGCACAGCTTAACGTGATGGTTGTTGCGGCAAGGTAATTTGCCGATAAGTCAAAATGCACGACGGCTTGTTTCTGCATTTGCGCATGTGATGATGCCAATTTACCATTTGTTAACATAATAATAACGCCATTAACAATAAGTGTCGGGGATTGTTCGGAATGTTGTGTTAATCCTTCGAGAGAGATCCCATTTTCAGTTAAAAGCTGCGCAAACTCAGGAAACATCTGCCAATCGCCACAAGCTGTTATATTTTGAGGTTGGTCAAGGTGGACTTTTTCTGCAACGGAGGGCAAAGGTTGAGGTTTATTATCATCATAATGATAAAACCCTTGCTTCGATTTACGGCCTAAATGACCTGCTTGGACTAATTCCAATTGCATTAATGAGGTTTGAAAGCGTGGGTCATAGCCGAAGGCCTGAAATACGGATTCGGTGACAGCATAGTTCACATCATGGCCAATTAAATCTGTCAGTTGTAATGGTCCCATGGCGAACCCCCCAGCGTCACGTATGGCGCTGTCTAATGTGGCAGGTGTGCCAACTTGTTCTTCAAGTGCGCGTAATGTTTCAGCGTAGAATGGCCTGGCGACACGGTTGACAATAAAACCAGGGGTGGAACGGCAAATCACTGGCACTTTTCCAAATGATAGCGTCAATTCTTTTAGCTGTTTTATCACCGTATCTGATGTTTCTAGCCCGCGGATCACTTCAACCAATTTCATCACGGGCGCTGGGTTAAAAAAGTGTAATCCGGCAAGACGCTCTGGATGTGTGAGTTGTCTACCGATTGCGGTAATTGATAAAGACGAAGTGTTACTAGCAAAAATAGTTTTTTCACTACAAATACCTTCAAGTTCGCTGAAGATAGCTTGTTTTATTTCAAGTTTTTCAGCAACAGCTTCTATTACCAATTGTGCGTCCGACAGTGCCGAGAGACTTTTTGCCACCGCAATGTTTGCGATAATCGCCTCTGTGGCCTCGGGTTTGGCTTTCCCTTGCGCAACACGTTTGCGTAAACGTTGGGTCATCGTTGATAAACTACGGCTTAAGACGTCTTGGTTCACATCAAACAGCAAGACGGATAAACCCGCCGTTGCTGCCACTTGCGCTATACCAATCCCCATGGTTCCAGCGCCAATTACCGCGACGGTGTTGATGGTTGAATTCAAAGGTAAGGTCATGATTATCTTCCTTTAAACTGTGGTTCACGTTTATTTAAAAAAGCATTGACCCCTTCGCGATAATCTTCACTTCGTCCGCCAAGGCGCTGTAAATCGCGCTCAAGGTTGAGTTGCTCATCGAGAGTATTGGTTGCCGCGGCATAAATGGCCTTTTTGATAAGTCCTAAACCATAAGTGGGCTGGGTTGCAAGGTGTTGTGCGAGCTGTTGAGTAGTATTGATGAGCTCTTCATTTTCAGTCACTTGCCAAATCATTCCCCACTGTAATGCTTGCTCAGCACTTATTTTATCGCCTAATAATGCCATCCCCATTGCCCGCGCATGGCCCGCTAATTGAGGTAAAAACCAGCTTCCCCCTGAGTCAGGAACCAAGCCAAGGCGGCAAAAAGATTGAATAAAACTGGCACTTTTTGCTGCGATAACAATATCGCCAGCGAGTGCAATGGCGGCGCCTGCACCTGCGGCAACACCATTAACTGCGCAAATAATCGGTTTCGGTAATGTAGTTAGACGACGGATCAAGGGGTTATAGTAAGTTTCAACGGAAAACCCAAGATCGGGTGCTTCACTGCCTACGCTCACATTGCGATCATTCAGATCTTGCCCCGCACAAAATCCACGGCCTGCGCCAGTGATCACTAAACAGCGTACAGTTTCATCGCGTTCTGCTATTTTGAACGCTACACTGAGCTGGCGATGCATTTCGTCATTAAAGCTATTCAGCCTATCAGGGCGGTTAAGAGTGACGGTGAGAACCCCATTTTCTAACGTAGTGAGGATCATTGCTTCATTGGTCATGATTATTGTCCTGTAAACTGGGGTTTTCGTTTTTCGAAGAATGCCTCGATCCCTTCACGTCGATCGTTCGTCCCCGCTAAAGTCACAAAATATTGGCGCTCAAGCTGTAACCCTTCGGCAAGGTGGTTTTCTTGAGAATGTACCAGTGAGGCTTTTGCCGCTTGTACCGCTAAAGGGGCATGCATCGCGATACGCTCTGCCAGCTTTTGGGCGCGTTCTAGCACTAACTTATCCACACAAATTTCACTGATTAGCCCTGCTTGTAGCGCATGTTTTGCTGTGATCGGTTCACCTGTTAGTACCATTTGCATGGCGAGAGATTTACCGACTGTGCGGATTAAACGCTGTGTTCCTCCCGCGCCTGGCATTAAACCCAGAGTAATTTCGGGTAATCCGAAGCGAGCAGACTCACCGGCAATAATGATGTCGCTGGCGAGTAATAATTCAAAACCTGCACCCAGTGCATAACCATTTGCAGCACTAATGATGGGCTTTGATATCATCGATAACCTGCGCCAAACTTGGGGGCGTTTGTCGGTGATCGCACTAGCAACGGTTTGCTGCTGTAGTTCTTTAAGGTCGGCGCCAGCCGCGAAAAAACGCGGATTTCCGGTGATCACGATCGCACCGATCTCATCATTTATTTGTGCTTGTTCGAGGTGCTGAACCAGCAACTCTAAGCAGGCGGTGCTCAGCGCGTTGCGCACTTCAGGGCGGTTCAACGTGAGTGTGAGAACGCGGTTATGTTGTTGTGACAAAATCCAGTGGTTTTCCATTGCAGCTCCTACACATCAAAGTCTAGAACAACACCATCGCCTTTTGGCCACGCTTGGCAGCTAAGGATGTACCCCGCAGCGATTTGGTCGGGCTCAAGACTGTAATTGACCCCCATTTCCACTTCACCAGAGCGCAATTTACATTTGCAGGTTGCGCAAACGCCCCCTTTACAGGCGTAGGGTAAATCTGCGCCTTGACGTAATGCGGCATCCAAAATGCTGTCGTCTTGGCTATCCATGGCGATGTCCATGGTTCTGCCGTCTAGGTGAATACTGACTTGGCGTGTTTCGCTAGTTATGGCGGTTGCGGGTTTAAATTTGGCGCCTGAAGTGTTGAAACGCTCGGTGTGAATATATTCTTTTGGCATGCCATAACCGACTAAAGTGTCATGCACTTCATCCATCATGCTGTCGGGCCCACAAATAAACGCTCGGTCAAATTGTTTAAAATTCAATAAGGTTTTGCCTAACGCATTGAGCTGCTGTTGGCTGATTCTGCCGCTGAGTAGTTCGCTATCTTGTTGTTCTCGGCTAAATAAATAGAGAATTTGAAAGCGTGTAGAAAAACGGTTTTTCAGATCAGCAATGCTCTCTTTAAACATCACGGAGCGGCTATTGCGGTTACCATAAATCAACACAAAACTGCTTTTAGGTTCAGTTTGTAATGTGGCCTTAATGATGGAGAGCAATGGGGTGATCCCAGAACCAGCTGCGACGGCAAGGTAGTGTGCGTGGGTATTTGCCTCTGGTTGGTAGCCAAATTGCCCTTGCGGAACCATCACATCAAGGCTATCGCCAACTTGTAGTTCTTGGTTAACGAAATTAGAAAAACGTCCCTCGTAAATGGCTTTTACTCCAATTTTTAGCGTGTTTTCATCCGGTGAACTGCAAATGGAATAACAGCGACGCAGGTTTTCGCCATTAATAGAGGCCTTTAATGTGAGATGTTGCCCTGGGCGGTAATGGTATTGCTCTCGTAATGCATCTGGTACGTTAAAAGTAATGGCGACAGCTTCAGGGGTGTCACGCTCAATGGCAGCAATACTTAAACGATGAAATACAGTCATATGGGTGCCCCTAAATACATTTAAAGTAATCAAACGGTTCTAAGCATTCAGTGCATCGATACAATGCCTTACATGCAGTGGAACCAAATTCACTAATTTTTTCGGTCTGCTCGCTGTCACAACGTGGGCAACGAACCGCACCTTTGTGTTCTGGGTGTTCGCAGGACGTACCTTGTGGTGGTGCGATACCGAATTCACGCAAGCGCCTTTTCGCATCCTGATTCATCCAATCTGTTGTCCAAGCTGGGGTTAACAGAATTTCGATGTCGATGTTTGGAAAACCGGCATTACCTAGAACAGTTTTGATTTCATTGATTAAAAATTCAGTTGCTGGGCAACCTGAGTAGGTAGGTGTAAAAATAACTTTCCAACCCTGAGCCGCAGGTAGCACATTGCGGATCATGCCGAGATCAGTAATAGAGAGTGCGGGTAGCTCAGGATCGGGTATTTGGTGAAGCTGTTGCCAGATCTGGTGAACCTGGGGCGATTGAAGCTCACGATATTGCAGTCTCTGTTCCATAACATCACCACTGGCTGTTCGGGTAAGCGCGTTGCACAAACTGCAATTGCGTTAATAACAAGCCCAAGTGCTCAGTGTGGCTGCCTTGCTTGCCGCCTAAGCGATACGCTTTTTTCTCTGGCACAGTGAGGGTCGCTTCCGTGAATGTTTCGTTAATGGTGTTTAACCATGCGGCTTGTAAAGAACGTGGGTCAACAGCGATACCTGCTTCGCTGAGTGCAATTTCAATTTCATCAGCATGGAAAAGCTCACCGGTAAAGCGCCATAGCGCATTCACTGAACGTTGGATCCGTTGATGGCTTTCTTCACTGCCATCCCCTAAGCGGATCATCCACCCACGGCTAAAGCGCAAGTGATAAACGGCTTCTTTGAGGGATTTTTCCGCAATTGCTGACAATTGTTCATCACTGCTATGAATTAAGGCTTCATATAATGGAACATGATAAGCATCCATAAAGAATTGGCGCACTAGAGTGTCATCAAAGCCATTGTTGGGTTGTTCAACCAGTAATAAATTGCTGAACTCCCGTTCATCACGCAAAAAAGCAAGGGTATCTTCATCACATTCAGCCCCTTTTAGTTGCGCGGCATAGCTTAAAAAGTGACGCGACTGCCCTAGCAAATCTAAGCCGATATTCGATAGCGCAAGGTCAATTTCGAGCTCAGGGGCGTGGCCGCACCATTCGCACAGACGCTGCGCTAAAATTAAGGGGCTATCGCCAAGGCGCAATGTGTAATGGTGGAGCCGTTCTTGTTGGTTCATGGCAAGCTCCTTACATGTTTTTGATGCCATCAGGGATGGTATAGAAGGTTGGATGACGATAGACCTTGGTGTCCGCTGGGTCGAAGAACGTACTTTTATCTTCGGGCTGTGAGGCGATTAAATGCGTGGCCTTTACCACCCAAATTGAGCAGCCTTCACTACGCCTTGTATATACATCGCGGGCATTTTCTAGCGCCATTTGGTCATCAGCAGCATGTAAACTGCCGACATGACGATGGGCAAGCCCTTGCTTACTCCGAACAAAAACTTCATATAAAGGCCAATCTTGATTGCTCATGGTGTTTTCCTTTTCGTAAAATGGTCAGTGATTAAGCCGCAGATTTAACGGATTTCTGTTTGCGGCTATGTGCCATTGCACCTTCACGTACCCATGCGCCGTCTTCCCACCCTTTGCGCTTTGCGCTAAGGCGTTCGTGATTACAAATACCATTGCCTTTGATGACTTGGTAAAACTCTTCCCAGTCGATTTCACCGAAACGGTAATGGCCAAGTTCTTCATCCCAAACCAGCTCAGGATCAGGGATCGTCATACCTAACGCTTCCACTTGCGGAACGGTGTTATCAACAAACTTTTGCCGTAACTCGTCATTACTGAAGCGTTTGATTTTCCAAGCCATGCTTTGAGCACTGTGTGGGGAGTCCGAATCATTCGGACCGAACATCGTGAGAACGGGCCACCAAAAGCGGTTTATCGCATCTTGCAGCATCGCTTTTTGTTCATCGGTGCCTTCTGCGAGCGCCATCACTGCTTCATAGCCCTGACGTTGGTGGAAACTTTCTTCTTTACAGATTTTCACCATCGCTCTGGCGTAGGGGCCATATGAGGCGCGACATAGCGCGACTTGGTTCACAATGGCGGCACCATCGACTAGCCAGCCAATAACGCCAATATCAGCCCAACTTAACGTGGGGTAATTGAAAATGGAGGAGTACTTCATTTTTTCATCAAGTAACTTTTGATAGATATCTTGACGGGAGCAACCGAGGGTTTCGGCGGCGCTATATAGATATAAACCGTGGCCTGCTTCATCTTGAATTTTAGCCAGTAAAATCGCTTTACGGCGGAGTGTCGGGGCGCGTGTTAGCCAATTTGCTTCTGGCAGCATACCGACGACTTCTGAATGGGCATGTTGGCCTATTTGACGGATAAGGTTCTGCCGATACGCATCGGGCATCCAATCCTTGGGCTCGATGGAAATATCGGCTTCGATTTTGGCTTCGAAGTTAGCCTGATTTTGCTCGCTCATTGATCTTTTCCATTAAGTGATTCGATTATTATTATCTTTTCGATAAGAGTGAATCATATTCATTTAACATCAATGCTAGGAATTGTTAACAAAAAGATCAATGTTCATTAACCCTGTTTTGCGAGTGGCTTCACAATCAATAAATTAAATTCAAATAAAAACAATGTGTTGGTATTGATTGTTTTTGTGTGGTTTTTATGGGAGTGGGTATTTAAGACAAAGTTGTTCTTAATTTGTTAAATTTAAATTGGCGTCTATGCTTATTTTTATGATACATATTTGTTATCTGATTTTAATTGATGTTTTTTATTTCTGGAGAGGAATATGCAGCATTTAACAAGTTATATTATGGGGAAATGGGTGCAAGGTGAGGGCGAAGGGCGAAAAATTCATCATGCACTAACGAATGAAACCTTATATACGGTGACGACTGAAGGGTTGCCGTTAGCAGAAAGCTTACAGTATGGCCGCCAAGTGGGGGGCGAAATATTGTCAGCGATGACATTCCAGCAACGCGGGCAGATGCTTAAGGCACTCGCAAAATATCTACTGGAACATAAAGCGCAGTTATATGCGATTTCGGCACAAACTGGCGCAACCAAAGCGGATAGCTGGGTAGATATCGAAGGGGGAATTGCCACACTGTTTTCTTATTCGGGTCTCGCTAACCGTGAGCTGCCAGATGACACGATTTGGCCAGAAGAGGAAATGATCCCGTTATCGAAACAAGGGCAATTTATTGGCCATCATATTTTAACGTCTCGCCGTGGCGTTGCCTTGCACATTAATGCATTTAACTTCCCGTGTTGGGGAATGTTAGAAAAATTGGCACCCACATGGCTTGCTGGCATGCCAGCCATCATCAAACCAGCAACCGCCTCAGCACAGTTAACACAGGCGATGGTGAAATTGATGGTGGACAGCGGCTTGGTACCTGATGGTGCTATCCAACTGGTTTGCGGTGGTGTTGGCGATATGTTTGAACACCTTGATTTTGAAGATGTAGTGACTTTTACAGGGTCGGCAAATACAGGGCAAAAACTGAAATTGCACCCACGTATCATTGCTAAATCAGTGCCTTTTACAATGGAAGCGGATTCACTGAACTGTGCAATTTTAGGCGATGACGTCCAGCCAGAACAGCCTGAATTCGCGTTATTTATTAAAGAAGTCGTTCGTGAAATGACCGCCAAAGCGGGGCAGAAGTGTACCGCTATCCGTCGCATCATTGTGCCGCAAAACCAGCTCGAAAATGTGAAGCAAGCATTATTGAAACGCTTATCCGCTACAACAGTGGGTGACCCTGCGGTTGAAGGGGTCAGAATGGGGGCATTGATTAACTTAGAACAGCGCCAAGACGTACAAGAGAAAGTAAATTATTTACGTGATCATGGCTGTGATGTCTTATGTGGTGGGCAATTCGAGAAGCTTGATGTGATTGGTGCAGATAGCCAACACGGGGCTTTTTATCCACCTACGTTGTTGTATTGTGCAGAGCCTTTTAAATCTACAGCAGTACATGAAATCGAGGCTTTTGGTCCAGTCGCCACGTTAATGAGCTATGAGAATATCGAACAGGCGGTGCAATTGGCGATTTTAGGTGGTGGGAGCCTTGCGGGGACGTTAGTCACTGCGGATACACAAGTCGCGCAAACGGTCATTCGTGCGAGTGCGCGAGCTCATGGGCGGATGCTAATTTTAAATGAAGCATCAGCCGTGGAGTCCACTGGCCACGGTTCACCGCTTCCGCTACTGGTACACGGTGGCCCAGGGCGTGCGGGTGGTGGTGAGGAGCTAGGTGGCTTGCGAGCAGTCAAACACTATATGCAGCGTACTGCCATCCAAGGTAGCCCTTCGATGCTAACGGCAATTACCAAACAATGGATCCGAGGTGCAGATACCATCGCTGATGTGGTTCATCCATTCCGTAAACATTTTGAAGACTTAGTGATTGGCGACACGTTACTGACCGCAAGGCGTACCGTAACTGAGGCCGATATTGCTAATTTTGCCTGTCTCAGCGGTGATAATTTTTATGTTCATGTTGATAAAATTGGCGCAGCACAGTCGCTATTTGGTGAACGGATTGCGCACGGCTATTTTGTCGTTTCAGCCGCTGCGGGGTTATTTGTCGATGCAGGGGTTGGGCCTGTGATCGCCAATTATGGGATGGAAAACTTGCGCTTTATTGAACCTGTGAAAATCGGTGACACCATACAAGTTCGCCTAACGTGCAAGAAAAAGATCAAGAAAACGCAGAAACTTGCTGAAGACAAACCTAATGGCGTTGTTGAATGGGATGTGCAAGTGTTTAATCAGGACGATACCGTTGTGGCGTTGTACAGTATTTTAACGCTGGTGGAGCGTCGTGTAGGTGATTTTCACTAGTCATTATACGGTATGAATTAATTGTCGAGCTAATAGGTGCTTTTTCAATCATTTTCTGTTGTGATGAGGTAAAAAGTCATTTTGCTGTACAAGCCAATGGCTTATTTACCTCAGATGTGGTTATGTGAATTTCAACGTCAGTAAGCGGTTAGTTGGCAATAAACTGCGCTTGGTTCAATTGGCTAAGCGCGGTATTGACCGCAAAAATTTCACCACGTACTTCAGGGATACCGAAAGATTTCAGGCGTGCGCTGTGTTTTTGTAGATATGCTTTGGCATCGGCTTCAGAGGTAAACAAATAAACGCCTCCGGCTTTTTGAGTTTGTTGGTTTTCTGTCCAAATTTTCCACACAAAACCAGGTTCTTGGTTGATTGAATTGGCTAATTCATCCATTGCCACGGTCATTTCTGCGCCCCAAGGCCCTCGATACGGGAAATCAACTTGTAAAATAACGCTCATATCTGCTCCTTATGATTGAAGCGCTATAGTAATTCTTAAAGCAAATAATAACTTTGCTATTTATCGTATTTTAAACGATTTATTGCTTCAAACTATTACGCTTACCCGCTTCAAATGCCGCCAGTGTGGCGAGACGGGCTTGTTTATGGTCAACAATTGGTTCTGGATAATTAATCGGTGTATTGCTGATCACCGCCCATTCATGGGGTGTATGAATATATTTATCGGGAACTTGCTGTAATTCGGGTAACCAATGGCGAATAAAAGTCCCTTGCACATCAAACTTTTTCCCTTGAGTGGTTGGGTTAAAGATACGAAACCAAGGGGAGGCGTCAACGCCAGTAGAGGCTGACCACTGCCAACCGCCGTTATTTGCGGCTAAACTGCCATCAAGGAGTTGGCTCATAAAGTATTTTTCACCTTTGCGCCAATCAATCAGTAAGTCTTTGACTAAAAAGCTAGCCACAATCATACGTAGACGGTTATGCATCCAACCTGTTGTATTCAGTTGGCGCATAGCGGCATCCACAATTGGGTAACCCGTTTGTCCCGTTTTCCATGCGGTAAAATCGGTTGAAGAATCATTCCAGTGAATATGTTGTGTCCATTGAATAAATGGCTGATGGCGGCATAGACGTGGGAATGCCACTAAAAGATGCGAATAAAATTCACGCCAAATTAACTCATTTAGCCACGTGAATGCCCCGCTATCTGGGTAATCCAACACTTGGGGATTTTCTGCTTGTAATCGGTTGAAGCATTGGCGAGGGGACAGCACCCCCATCGCGAGGTAAGGTGATAATTGGCTGGTACCATCAATAGAAGGAATATCTCTATCGTTTTTATAACCGGCGACTTTCTGGGAACAAAACTGTCTTAATTGCTGTAAAGCAGACTTTTCACCGGCGGGAAATTGCGGCGAGTTTTCAATTGGTTGATAAGGAAATAATGGCAAAGTCTTATCGATGTTGACCGCGGCCGCTCGTTTTTCAGGGGCTCGCAGTGAACGGCAATCTGTCACAGTAAGTTGGGTGAGAAAGGCTCGGCGAAAAGGGGTATAGACTTGATACATCTCCCCTTTTTGATTCGTGACGGAACCCGGGGGAAGTAATAAGTAATCGTCAAAAGCATGGATATGCAACCCATGAGGTTGATTGATTAACCATTCATCCCGTTGTTTTTCGTTCCACTCGTATTGCCGATTAAAAAACAAGGCATCAGCCTGTTGCGTCTTTGCGTAATCGAGTACCCATTGTGCCGCATCGGCAAAATTCGCCTCAGTTTGACAAACCAGTGGAATACCAAGCTCAGCGAGTGAATTTTGCAGTTCAACGAGGTTTTGGTGAATAAAGGAGATTTGTCGCTCAGCCATATCATGTTGTTGCCATTGCTCAGGGGTGGCAGTAAATAGGGCGATGACTTGCGCATCTGGGTCTGCGCAGGCGGAGGAAAGTGCTTTGTTATCAGTGACCCGTAGGTCATTGCGAAACCAGATAAGATGACAAACTTGTTTGGCTGCCATCGCCTCCCTCCTCGGTTAACATTTTTGTTGAAGTCAAAACAAAGGGCCGGTAAACGGCCCTATTATGTTTAATCTAATTTAGGATGCTGATTGATTAAGGATTGGCGTTTTTTCTCAAGTTCAGCAATTTGTTCGTCAATATCTTCAACTTTTTGTTCAATATTGTCAAAGTGCTCGCTAAGAATTTCTTTTGCCTCGGCTTTATCTGATGCCGCAGGTGTTGCGCCCCGCAATGGTTTATTTGCCGTTTCTGGCATTCTGATACCCGTATATAAGCCAATTAAAGCAATCACGATTAAGTAATAAGCAGGCATATATAAGTCAGTGGTTGATTCGACCAACCATGCCGCAACAGTCGGTGTCGCACCGGCAATTAATACTGAAATATTAAAGGCAATCGCTAATGCACTGTAACGAATGTGCGTTGGGAAAATCGCGGGTAAAATGGAAGCCATAACCCCAGTAAAGCAGTTCAACAGCACCGCTAAAATTAATAAACCTAGGAAAATTAAGCCAACAGAACCACTGTTGATTAACATAAATGCAGGGTATGCCAATAAAATCAGACCGACACTACCGGTAATAACAAATGGGCGGCGACCAATTTTATCACTAGTTAAACCGATAATCGGTTGAACAAATAACATACCAATCATAATAGCAATAATAATTAGCACACCATGGTCAGTAGAGTAATTCAGGTTGTGTGATAAGTAACTTGGCATGTAGGTCAGCAACATATAGTAAGTCACGTTGGTTGCGATAACCAAGCCAACACAAATCATCAAGCTTTTCCAATACTTAGTCGCCACTTCACGCACTGAGATTTTGGGTGGGTTTTGAATATTGGCTTTATCTTGTCTTTCTAACGATTCAACATGTTGTTGGAACGCTGGGGTTTCTTCCAGTGAATGACGTAGATATAACCCGATGACCCCTAACGGTAATGCTAAGAAGAACGGAATTCTCCAGCCCCAATCATGGAAGTTGGCTTCCCCAACGATACTGGAAATTAGTACTACGACACCCGCACCTAAAACGAAACCGGCGATAGAGCCAAAGTCTAACCAGCTTCCCATAAAGCCACGTTTACGGTCTGGTGAATATTCTGCAACGAAGATAGCTGCGCCAGAATACTCCCCACCTACAGAGAAACCTTGAGCTAGCTTAGCAATTAATAACAGAATAGGTGCCCAGATACCAATGCTTTCATATGATGGGATCAAACCAATACAGAAGGTACTGACTGCCATGATGATAATTGTCATCGAAAGGACTTTTTGACGACCGTATTTATCACCTAAGATACCAAAAACGACCCCACCTAATGGCCTAACTAAGAAAGGCACGGAGAAAGTGGCTAATGCGGCAATCATCTGTACGCTCGGTGATGCGTCCGGAAAGAAAACCTGACCTAGAACATAGGCTAAGAAACCGTATACCCCAAAATCAAACCATTCCATCGCATTACCCAGCGAAGCCGCGGTAATTGCTTTTTTGAGTTTACCGTCATCAATAATAGTAATATCACTAATATTTAACGGCTTTTCTTTTTTCTTCTTGAATCTCATGAAACCATCCTCTTATTTTAATTTCAATAATCGAAACAACAGCACTTAAGATATGGGTTTTCATACATCAGAAAATATAAAACCTTATTATTTAGAATAGACGTTGTTTACGCAATAGATAAGTTTTTAGTGTTTTTATGTAGCGCTGAAATAACAGGCTAAAATAGATATGTAATGGGTAGAATAATGAGAATGTCTGTCTTTTAAATACAGCAAAAAAGTCACCTTGAGTTAAAAAATACAGTGCTAATACTACATTAATATCGAGCAAATGTAAAATGTAGGTGCTTTATACTGATACATACGCGTTATTGGGATTTTATATTGGCAATATAACGATTGAATTTAATACTTGAAAAAATAGAACCTTGGGGATGAATTAGGTGAATATAAATTGTTTTAAATCAATTTAGTATATATTTTTTGGTGAATTTTAGTCTGTCATAAATATATAAGGTTATTGATTTAATATGGTGGAAACAATGGTGTGACTGTAATGAATAATATACGCAGATAACCCCATCTTTTTATGATGCTCTTGTTTTGCTTAAGTTATTAATAACTCGCCTATTTATTTATCTTGTTGCTATCCTCTTCTTTTGATAATAACGGTGGATTGTGCTGTTCTGTTTTATATTTAATTTGATGAGTAGGAATGAGGAATTTACTTAGTTACAATCAATCTATTATCGATATTGGGTTTGATATACGCGAGTATGACAAGATTCTACTTTGAATGTTGTTATATTTCTAAAAGTACCTTTCATATTTTGAGCTGCAAGATATCAAGGGTATCACATCCGACTTAAAAGAGTGCCATTATGAAAAAACAGAGTGTTGCATCCTATATTGCAAAAGTACTTGATAATGCAGGTGTTAAACGTATTTGGGGCGTTACAGGAGACTCGTTGAATGGCTTAACCGACAGCTTGCGTCGTCAAGGCGCGATTGAGTGGTTAGGAACCCGCCATGAGGAAGTTGCTGCTTTTGCTGCGGGTTCAGAAGCTCAGTTAACCGGCAATTTAGCTGTCTGTGCGGGCTCTTGTGGACCCGGAAATATGCACCTTATCAATGGGTTGTATGATTGCCATCGTAATCGAGTACCCGTATTAGCAATTGCAGCTCATATCCCATCCAGTGAAATTGGTAGTAACTATTTCCAAGAAACCCATCCAACTGAATTATTCCGTGAGTGCAGCCATTATTGTGAAATGGTCTCTAACCCAGAACAAATTCCACAAGTTCTCGGTATTGCTATGCGTAAAGCGATCCTGAATAAAGGGGTATCAGTTGTTGTGATTCCGGGTGATATTGCGCTGAAAGATGCGCCAGAGTCAGCGAAAGAGACATGGTATCAGCCGCAAGCGCCACTGATTATGCCTCAGCGAAGTGAAATCGAAAAACTCGCCGAACTGCTGAATCAGTCTAAGAATATCACGCTATTCTGTGGTAATGGCTGCGCAGGTGCCCATGATGAAGTGGTTAAGCTAGCAGAAACCCTAAAAGCGCCGGTAGTACACGCGTTACGTGGTAAAGAACATATTGAATGGGATAACCCATACAGCGTCGGAATGACAGGTTTAATCGGCTTTTCATCAGGTTACCACGCAATGATGAACGCAGATACAGTTGTTTTGTTAGGAACACAATTTCCATACCGTCCTTTCTACCCAAGTGAGGCTAAAATCATTCAGGTTGATATCAATGCAGGCAGCTTGGGCTCCCATTGCCATATTGATATGGGGCTGATTGGGGATATTAAAGCGACATTGGATGCATTACAGCCACATTTACAGGCTAAGCAGGATACAAAACACCTTGATGGCGCTTTAAAACATTATGCAGAGGCTCGAAAAGGATTAGATGATCTCGCTAAACCGGGTCATGAAGGGTTAATACATCCTCAGTATCTTGCAACAAAAATTAGTGAATTAGCTGCGGATGATGCGATTTTCACTTGTGACGTTGGAACCCCGACAGTATGGGCTGCACGCTACTTGAAAATGAACGGTAAACGCCGTTTAATTGGCTCTTTTAACCATGGGTCAATGGCGAATGCGATGCCACAAGCTATTGGTGCGCAGGCCGTTGATAAAAAACGTCAAGTGGTTGCCATGTGCGGTGATGGCGGTTTCAGTATGCTAATGGGGGATTTTATCTCTCTTTCTCAAATGCAATTGCCAGTAAAAATTATCATTCATAACAATGGCGTACTTGGTTTTGTGGCCATGGAAATGAAAGTGGCGGGTTTCTTGACCGCTGGGACTGATTTACATAACCCTAACTTTGCAGCGATTGCGAATGCTGCGGGTATCAAAGGGATCCGTGTTGAAAAAAGTGAAGACCTAGACGGCGCATTAAAAGAAGCGTTTGCCCATGATGGGCCTGTGGTCGTTGATGTCTTGACCGCCAAACAAGAGCTGTCTATGCCGCCAGAAATTGCAGCGCAAGAAGCGAAAGGTTTTAGTCTGTATATGTTAAAAGCGATTATGAGTGGTCGCGGTGATGAAGTCGTTCAATTAGTGAAAACGAATTGGCTACGTTAAGTTATTCTTGTGAATAGCTGGAAAGCCCAATTCAGATGGATTGGGCTTTTTTATTCATCAATATCCTGCGGCTGATTGACTACGCCACAAATGGGCGGCAACCAATGCACGCCATGGGGTAAATTGTTCCAACCATTTTTCTGTTTCTTTGGCGCTGGGTTGCTCTGGTTTATCGAGCAATGTTTGTAAATTACGCCTTACAGCAACATCTCCATGTAAAGAGCCATCCAAATAATTAAGTCCTCGGAGTAAAGCATAGCTTACCGTCCAAGGGCCAATCCCTTTGATTTGTAATAATTGTTCAGTTATTTGATTTGCATTGGCGTGAGTGACGAGCCGTGATAAATCAATTTTTTGATTTTCAATGGCTTCACAAAGAGCTCTGAGGGCGATAATTTTACCCTTCGAAAAACCTGTTTGGCGCAGCGTTTCGTCATCAACTGACCTGACCTGTGGCGTATCGGGAAAACACCAAATACCCGAAGAGTGTTGGATCCCCACGGCTTGGATAAATCGCCGACGAATGGCAATAGCTGCATGAACACTGATTTGTTGGCCAATAATAGCCCAAACTAACGCTTCAAATGCACTAGCCGATTGATAAATCCTCAATCCTCTTTGTTTTTCAATGAGCTGTCCAAGTATTGGAGTTTCAAGGTAGCATTTTTCGAACTCATCAATATTTTGTTTCAAACCAAGTACATGTTGTGCCAGCGTTAGTAAATCTTGCTCATTGATAATGATAGATGGAGAGTCAATCGCTAATGAAATCGTTGCTTGTTGTTTTTTAAGCTCCAATGTCATTTTTGTTGCATGTTGTTGCCATATTATACCTTTATGTAATGTATTTTCTTCCACTATTTCCGCAACATTGTGTTGATCTCTCAGATGAAAGGCAAAAAAAACACTGTAAAGGTAATTTGTTGGGAGTGCTAGCTGTGCGGTGAATACTGGCATAATGATGGCCTTGTCAGATTGTTCTTTATTAGCAATATTATTGTGAATTAGCACATTGATCGACTCATTTTTTACTGAATAGGTATGCTATCTTATATAGGGTTATTAATTTTGTACTGATGTTATTTATCCATAGAATAAGGAAGTGTAAATGAAAACTGAGGATCACAGTTCATCTCATGGCACTTCGGTACCATTACCACAACCAAGGAAAGAATTAAAAGGCATTGGTGGATGGCTTATTTTTCCTATGTTAGGGATAATATTGTCCTTGATTATTTTGCCTTTTTCTATTTATGAGCAAAATACTCAAGTGATTGAATATTGGGTTGAATTAACAGACCCACAATCAAGTTCATTTATTCCATTATTTAAAGAACTAATCTATTTTGAGGTTTTAGGTAACATTATTTTATATGCGACCTTACTTTTCCTCAGTTATGTCTTTTTTACAACGAAAAAGCTCACAATTAAAATTTATATTTTTTTCCAGATCTTTTCTTTAGTTTTAACGGTTACGGATATTATACTCGCAAGTGTCTTATTAGATTTAGAGGTTGAGACCTCCGATATCAAAGATATTTTTCGGGCTCTCATTGCCTGTGCAATTTGGATACCGTATTTTTTAGTTTCAAGGCGTGTCAAAAATACCTTTGTAAATTAACAAATAAAATTCTGTGGTTTATTAATTGGGTAGGTAAATGATGATTAAATGCAAACGAGTTTATGACCCAGTCGATGATAACGACGGTTATCGCGTACTTATTGATAGACTGTGGCCAAGAGGAATAAAAAAAACTGATTTACAACACGACTCTTGGAATAAAGACGTTGCACCTTCTAATGAACTACGAAAATGGTTTCATCAGCACACGGATCAGTTTGCACAATTTATTGAGCGGTACCAGCAGGAACTTAATAGCACAGCAGCTTGGCAGGTACTGGTTGCTCAGGCAAAACAAGGTGATTTAACACTGTTATACAGTGCTAAAAATACAGAATATAATCAGGCCGTTGTACTCAAAGCATTTCTTGAAGATAAAATGCAAAGTAAAAAGTAAATAAAGGTTATTGGAATGGATATTCAGCAATCAACCCCGCAAACAGAGTCTGCAATAATATCATCGGTGGCTCAACAAGTGGCTAAAAAACCGTTACAAGGGATCGGTGGATGGTTAATTTTACCGGTTATTGGTCTGTTTTATATGTTGTACAAAACGGTCACGATGCTATTGCAAGAAATCTCGCAAGTACAAACTGCATGGCCATTGGCAACTGAAGCGGATTCTGATTTTTATATTTCAGGCTTTGCGACAGGTTTTTACCTCTTGCAACTCGGTTATGGTGTTTTAATTGCTCTATTTCTTTGGACGTTTATCGCTGCGGTTAAATGGAAAAAACAGGCGAAGTGGCTGTTTATCACCACCATGGTACTATTTACTTTAATGGTATTAGTTGCTCGTTTTGTGTTCCCATATATATTTGGTTTGGAAATTAACTACTCAAATATTATTACCGCTATAAATGGCAGCTTCTATTGTGTGTTATGGATCCCCTACTTTTTAGCTTCTCACCGCGTTAAAAATACGTTTATCCATTAAAGCGGATGGCCACACCTAATTTGGTAGTGGCCTAGTAGACAGTTATTTATCAGAAAGATTTAGCGTATGGGTTATATTGCAGTTTGCAATAAAGGCGTCATCGTGAGAAACCAGTAAGAGTGTTCCTTGGTAGTCCTGCAATAGCGCTTCAAGTAGTTGTTTTGAATCCAAGTCTAAATGGTTATCCGGTTCATCGAGTAATAAAATAGCAGGTGGGTTTGGGCTATGTGTGAGTGCCAATAGTGTTGCTTTTAGCTGCTCACCACCACTGAGCTGTTGTAGTGGCAGTAATGATTTATCTCCTCGTATTCGCAGCATACCTAATTGCGTGCGCCACTGCTCTACGGTAAACAAGGGTTGGTATTGATGAAGTGCTTCAGCGACAGGTAATGTTTTATCGAGTAAGTTGAGGTGCTGGTCTAAATAGCAAAATGTACCACTGAGGCGGCACTCTCCTGAATCTGATGGCAATAGGCCAGCAAGCACCTTCAGTAGGGTTGATTTACCACAACCATTACGCCCTTGAATATGCCAATGTTCTCCACTGTATATGGTGAATGAAAGTGGTGATGAATAACCGTAGGGCAAATGCAAATCAGAAGCAAAAATGGTGACTTTACTCCCTTCGTTTTGATAGTTAATCGTCATTTTTTGTGGTTTGATATGGCGGACTTTCTCTTGGTTTTCCTGTTGTTGATTTTGTAGGTTATCCATAACCCGTTGGTGCCGTTCTGCGACATTTGATTGCCTTTTCTCCGCACGATTTTTTTGCATATCAAGCAACAGTAAGGATTGCGACCCACCATAGCGAATTTTTTCCCCCTGTTTCTTGCGTTGAGCGGCTTTTTGTAATGTGGCCTGTTGCTGCTTTTTCTCTTGGTGAATACGTTTTTCTAAGCGCTCACTTTGTGCATCAATTGCGGCAATTTCCAAGTTTTTTTGGGTATCGTATAACGCATAATTCCCCCCATACTCGTGTAACCCTTTTTCTGTTAATTCAAAAATAGTATCCATTTCGCCTAACAGGGTTCTATTGTGAGAAATAACGAGGCAGCCAGCTCGGTGATCTGTGAGTTTTTGGCTGAGCCACTGCCGGCTTTGTGTATCTAAATGGTTATCCGGTTCATCGAGTAGCAAAAAGTGATCTTGATGAAGAAATGCACGACAAAGCGCGAGGCGGGTACGTTCACCACCACTTAAATGGGAGATAGGTGCTTCCATTGAGATAGCGAGCCCCGCAGAGTCCAATAGACTTTGCCATTGGGAAGGTAAATGCCATTTATCTTCTGTGAGCTCAAAATCTGCCAAAGAACCATTTCCTGCCTCAATGCGTAAGAATGCATGATAAAGCTCATTGATGCCTAAGGCATCGATGAGAGTGTCTCCTGTGAGTCGGGTTAATTGACCAACATAGATAAAGGGGAGATCCCAATGTACATTCCCTTGCGTAGGGGCTAATTGGCCAGCAAGAATACGCATCAAAACGGATTTTCCTTTGCCATTATGACCAATTAAGGCATTTTTTTGGCATGATAGCGTCCCGTTTAGCGGTGGAAAAAGGGCGGTTTGGTTAAATTCAATATTGAGCTGTGAAAAGTGACAAGCAATCGTCATATGTACCTCCAAAATAATGAGGACAGACAACGTCGTTGACTTATCAAGAAGTGTCGATGAAAGCGTTTGCCTGCCAGGAACAGAAAAATGAATACCAAAAGGGTATTGGAAAATATTTTCTGGCAGTGCTTAGTTCATCGTGAGGCGTACCTGTGAAGTTGGGTGAGAGGTAAATTCGCATACATTATAAACAGGCGTAATTGATTTGTACAACTTATCGTGATTGGGTCTTTTCTGAAATTCTTGGCAACGATTTAAAATAAAAAAAGCCAGTCAAACAGTGATGACTGGCTTTTTCCATTAACAACGAGATTTTATAACAACGAGATTTTACGATTATACAGAGGTATTCTCTGACAACCCATTTTTTGCTAACCATTGAGCAATGCGCTGCTTTTCTTCTTCATTCAGCCACATACCCAATTTAGTGCGACGCCAAATAGCATCATCCAACTCTGTTACCCACTCATGTTTGACTAAGTAACGTAACTCCGCTTCGTAGACATTCGCAGAGAATGCTTCACCAAGGTCGCTGAGTGAATTCGCGCCTTCAAGGATCAATTTACTGTTGCTACCGTAAGTTCTGGCAAAACGTAGCGCTAAGCCTTCAGGAAGCCATTGATAATGTTGACGTAATACACGTGCATAACCATCACGGTCACAACCTTCGATATCACCACCCGGTAACTGACCATTTTTGGTCCATGGGGTGCCTGCATTTGGATAATATGCTGCTAATTTAGTAACAGCAGCTTCTGCTAATTTACGGTAAGTTGTTAATTTTCCACCAAATACCGACAGCAATGGCGCTTGGCCTTGGTCATCGTGAATATCCAATGTGTAATCACGAGTAATGGCTTGTGGGGAGTCTGATTCATCGTCGCACAGTGGGCGAACACCTGAGTAGTCCCAAACAATATCACTCACGGTTAACTGTTTTTTGAAGTGGTCGTTATACACTTTCAGTAAATAGTTAACTTCGTTCTCATCAATTTTGACGTCTTTCGGGTCACCTTTATATTCTACGTCAGTGGTGCCGATGATAGAAAATTCATCCATCCACGGGATAACAAATACAATACGGTTATCTTCATTTTGTAAGATATACGCTTGTGGTTCATCATGTGCACGTGGAACGACAATGTGGCTGCCCTTGATTAGGCGAATACCGTAAGGTGATTTTAATTTCAGGCCATCATCAAAGAACTCTTTTACCCAAGGCCCAGTGGCATTAACCAGCCCTTTCGCTTTCCATGTATGGGTTTCACCCGTACGTAAGTCCTGAGCTTCAACAACCCATAAGCCATTTTCACGGTAGGCACGAGTCACTTTTGTGCGAGTACGAACCTCACCATTCTTACGTACCACTTCTTGAGCGTTTAATACAACTAAACGCGCATCATCAACCCAACAGTCAGAATATTCAAAACCTTTCGTTAATTCAGGTTTGAGTACGGAGTTTTGGTTAAACTTCAGACTCTTGCTGCTTGGTAAGCTGACGCGTTTGCCTAAATGGTCATATAAGAATAGGCCAATACGGATCATCCAAGCTGGACGTAAATGAGGCTGATGCGGTAAGCGGAAGCGCATTGGGAAGGCAATATGTGGTGCTAATCGTAATAGCACTTCACGTTCAGCCAACGCTTCGCTGACTAATCTAAATTCATAATGTTCTAAGTAACGTAAGCCACCATGAATGAGTTTAGAACTCGCAGATGAAGTGGCACTTGCTAAGTCTTGAGCTTCGAGCAGTAATACCGATAATCCACGACCTGCAGCATCTGCTGCAATTCCAGCGCCGTTGATCCCGCCGCCGATGACAATCAAGTCTTTAGTTTCCATGCATCCCCCTGAGATGTTCGAAACACTTTCAATAATGTTCGTTTTCGCTCATTTGATTGTAGTCAAAATAGATAGTGATGCCAACTATTATTAATGAAAAAAATAACAACTGCGTGATATTGGTAACAATTTTTTTTCAATACCCACACATAAAATATTGTTATTCACAATGGAAAAAAGAGAATTTCGCGCGAAAAAGAAAAAATGACGGTAAGGCTGAGGATTAAAATAGAGGAATAGCAAGAAGCATGATGGTAGTAGGAACTACCATCATGAGGATAATTTCTTGATTAACAAAGCTCTAATTGAACATTATGTTGCTCAATCACTTTAAGAATACTGTCTGGTGGCTGTTTATCAGTAAATAAGTAGTCAATCAGGTTCATATTACCCAAATTAACCATCGCGTTACGACCAAATTTAGAATGATCGGTGACAAGCATGACACAGCGTGAATTTTCAATAATCGCGCGTTTGGTACGAACTTCGTGGTAATCGAACTCAAGCAATGAGCCATCCATATCAATACCACTGATACCCAAAATACCGTAATCAAGCCTAAATTGAGAAATAAAATCGAGGGTCGCTTCACCAACAATACCGCCATCTCGTGAACGTACTTCACCCCCGGCTAAAATGAGGCGAAAATCTTCTTTTGGCATCAGCAAGGTGGCGACGTTAAGGTTATTGGTCACCACGCGTAGGTTTTTGTGATTAACCAATGCATGGGCAACGGCTTCGGGTGTGGTACCAATATCTATAAACAGTGTTGCACCATCAGGAATTTGGCTCGCAACATGTTGCGCGATACGCGCTTTTTCATCTGACCACATGATTTTACGGTCATTA
Source organism: Providencia rettgeri (assembly GCF_023205015.1). Lineage (NCBI taxonomy): Bacteria > Pseudomonadati > Pseudomonadota > Gammaproteobacteria > Enterobacterales > Morganellaceae > Providencia > Providencia rettgeri. The sequence continues at coordinate 253,789 of NZ_CP096258.1, forward strand.
TAGGCCGCATTTACCGAACTTGAAGGCAGTGCTGCGCCACCGTGGTGCCGCTGAATTTTATTTTGTTCAGCGAGATCATTGAGGTCTCGACGGATTGTTTGAGGGCTAACCTCAAAGTGTTCGACGAGTTCTTCAGTACTGACATATCCCTGAAGACGCACAAGTTCCACTATTGCATCATGTCTCTGGGTTTGTTTCACAGCGTTAGCCTCTAATTATTAAAATGTTTTATCTGGAGCTCTGGTGTTTAAAACTGTGTCTATTATCCCATACTCCCATTAATAAGCCGATAATTAACCCTGAAGTATGTGCGGCATTGGCGATATGCATGCCTAAAACATCGAAATAACCGAAAAAAAGCCAGATAATGGAAAAAATCATTAACCCTCGAGGAACGCTAATGCCACTTTCAGGGCGACGTTCACCCGTTAACCACACATAACTGACAAGGGCATAGACAACACCGGATAATCCGCCAAAGTTGTTTTCACTAAATAGCGATTGTCCCCAGTTACTAAACAGCGCAGAGACCAGTAAGATAGTGAGTAACTTACCCGTCCCGAGTTTTCGCTCTACTTGCCCAGCCAAAAACCACCAGAGCGCAAGGTTGAAACCAATATGTGATAGCGAAAAGTGCACCAATGCAGGGCTAAACCAGCGCCAAAGCTCAGTTTGTTGGTCGCCAATAGGCCATGCCAAATAACGTAGAACTTCACGGGCATCAGTCATTTCTACCCAAAGATATACAACAACCGATAACAAAATAACAGCGATAGTTAAAGGGCCAGACTGCTCTTTAAGATAGCCCCAAGTTAGGTAGTTGCGATACTGAAATTGGATATCTGCGCTGCCAGTGTACCAACTGGCTTCTAGGTAGCGGGGGTGATTTGGGTCTTGCAAAAAAATATCTAATTCTTTCTGGACTTGAGGCTGCAATGGCTCATCTTCTAACCAAAGCTCAAAAAGCGCTTGTTCCTGTGATGGCTTTATTATTAAGTGAATATTTTTACTCGCCATGTAGTCAACAAAGGCTTGTGCCATTCTAGGATTAGCAAAAGAGGTGATGTGGATCATGAATGCGTTTTCTCATCTAGAGAGCCGTAACGGCTTGTGGATATTCCCTTAACCATGCTTCAAATCCACCATTGATGCTATACACCGATTCAAAGCCTATGTTGATCAGATACTGTGCAGCACCTTGGCTACTATGCCCATGGTAACACATCACCATAACAGGTTGTTCGTAATCCGTTTGTTCTAGAAATTGGCTCAGTGACTCATTGGTGAGGTGATAAGCCCCACTAGCATGGCCTGCACGAAAACTTTGTGGGTCTCGCACATCTACCAGTATGGCGGTGCCGTCTAACCAATGTTGATAGGCTTGCTCTGGTGTTAATGTTTCAAAATGGTCCATAAAATACCAAATACAGTAAGTAACAACCCATAAAAGGTTAAATGATAGGCACCCGTAAAGAACCGAGTGCCAAATATTCGTGGTATTGATTAGTAGAAAGAGTGTTCGCCACGTTGGTGCTCAGTCAGGTCTTTAACGCCTTTTAACTCACCTACAAACATTTTGAGAAGTTCTTTTTCGATACCTTCTTTAAGGGTGACATCGACCATTGAACAACCGTTACAGCCGCCACCAAATTGCAGAATTGCAAAGCCTTCATCGGTGATTTCCATCAGGGAAACACGGCCACCGTGGCTGGCAAGTTGTGGGTTAATTTGTGACTGTAAAACATACTCAACACGCTCAATTAATGGTGCGTCATCAGAGACTTTACGCATTTTGGCGTTCGGTGCTTTTAATGTCAGTTGTGAGCCGAGTTGGTCGGTGACGAAGTCAATTTCGGCATCATCCAAGAAAGGGGCGCTAATTTCATCAACATAAGCAGATAACTTCTCGAACTTTAGTTCTTTATCTGTGGCTTCAACGGCACCCGGAGGGCAGTACGACACACCGCACTCAGCGGTTGGCGTGCCTGGGTTGATAACAAAAACACGGATTTGAGTTCCTGGCTCTTGATTTTCCAACAACTTGGCAAAATGAGCCTGTGCTGCTTCAGTAATATTAATCATAATCATTTGCTCAATAATAGTTGACTGCTTTAGTTGGTTATAATACGCCCATTTACCCCTTTCCTACAAGGTGCGACACAGTGACCATGCATCAACAGTATGCGCTCCCGCACAAATCAACAATTGTGCTGCACTATTCATGGTAGAACCTGTTGTAATAACATCATCAATAACAGCAACATGTAGGTTTGAAACCGAACTGTTTAAGGTAAATGCTCCCTTTAGGTTATTTCGGCGATACTCACGTTTTAGTGTAGTCTGTGCCAGTGTAGCACGACTACGCAATAATGAATTTTGCGAATAGGGAATATTTAACCATCTGGACAAATTTTCGCCTATTAATGCCATGTGGTCAAATCCTCTCCACCATAGGCGGTGACGATGCAGTGGAATGGTGATGATTAAGTCTGGTTTTTGCCATTGTTGTTGGCGATAACCTGTGAGCCAAAATAATGCAAAAATACGTGCTAAAGTAGAAGCAAGTTGAGGTTGTTTTTGAAATTTAAAACGATGAATTAACATACGTAAAGCGGCTTGGTATGGGGTTACAGTGATAATTCTTTGCCATGAGGGAGGGCTCTTTAGACAGCGTCCACATTCCATGGTCGGCTGCTCACAGGGTAAAGCGCAGCGTAAACAACAGGTTGGCATTTTAGGTAGTCCTTTGAGGCAAAAATGGCAAATCCCCTGGTGAGATAATTTTAGTGATTGATGGCATAGCCAGCAGCCCCCCTCCATTGTTAGCATAGTAGCGTCCCGTTAAAACGAATTGGCAAATAAATGAATGAAGAGAGTGTAACGATGGCAAAGTTATATTGGCAGACCGTTGGTGAAGGTAAACAAGATCTTGTGTTGCTGCACGGATGGGGGCTGAATGCGCAAGTCTGGCAAACAATTATTCCGCGAATCGCTTCGCACTTTCGGGTTCATTTGGTTGACCTTCCGGGGTATGGGCGGAGCCAAGATTTCTCCCCCATGAATATTCAATCGATGGCGAATATTTTGTGGGAGTATGCCCCTAAAAACGCGATTTGGCTTGGTTGGTCACTTGGTGGGCTAGTTGCAAGCCGTATCGCGCTTGACCATCCCTATGAAGTTAAAGGGCTCATTACGGTTGCTTCCTCCCCGTGTTTTAAAGCCGAAGAAAACGGTTGGGCAGGGATCCGGCCAGAGGTTTTATTGGGTTTCGAGCAGCAACTTTCGGCCGATTTTCATCGCACAGTCGAGCGTTTTTTAGCATTGCAGACATTAGGGACAGAAAGCGCCAGAAACGACGCAAAAACCTTGAAATCTGTGGTACTCGAACAGCCTATTCCAACGGTTGAAACGTTAAATGCAGGGCTTGAATCATTGCGTACCGAAGATTTGCGCGAGGAATTAAAACAGTTACCGATCCCCTTCTTACGCATTTATGGCTATCTCGATGGCTTGGTACCGCGCAAAATAGTGCCAAGTTTAGATGAGCTGTATCCGAATTCGCCATCCGTGATTATGCGCAATAGCGCTCACGCGCCATTTATTTCTCATCCTGATGAGTTTTGTGAATACCTGTTGGATTTTCAAAGTCGTATTGAGGAATAAATAAAAAAATCAGCCTAATTCGAGGCTGATTTTTTTTGTGGTGTGCTTATTATTTGATTTTATACACAAAATGAGTGCAATCAGTGCTTTCAGGGCAGCCTTTACAGCTACTGCCTGTTAAACAAGCACTGATATCAACTTGTTCAATTTTCTCTAAGCTGACGAGCTTCTCAACCATCGCTTGAATCAATGGAATTGGTGTATTTAGCTGCTCACTGAGTAGCGCGATGTCAGCTTGCCCATATAAGGCGATTAAATCTCTTACCTGTAGCAAGCTGGTCATCGTTTTATTCCTTAGTGGCAAGCATCGCTTGAACAGCCAGAACATTGCCCGGCGGTTCTGTTTTTGATGTTCAAGGTTACGCGGCTACGCATGCGACGTAAGAATATGAACAAGGCAAGGTTGAACAGAACAACCGCGGCTATAGTAATCAAGCTACTTTGTGGGTGTTCACTGAATGTGGCGACTTGGTAAAACAGAGCTGCAAGGCTATAAGCCACATTCAAGCCCCACAGAATGGAGAAGCTCATCCAACTTTTGTTGGTTTCACGTGCGATAGCCCCCATCACAGAGACACAAGGCACATACAGCAAGACGAAGATCAGGTAGCTATAGGCTGCAACCCCTGAGCCAAATTTCGCGGCCATGGTGCCCATTGAGCCGGATTCCATCTCTCCATCGCCTTTACTAGCTTCGATAGGGTTCGATAACGCGCTTAAGGTAAAGGTCTCTTTTAAGCTATCCCACGTTTCGGAAACTGCATCCTCTAATTCTTCCCATAAATTGAAAGATTCTGCATCAAACGGCTCAGAAGTAATGGCTTCAGCGGTATACAGGGTGTTTAGTGTACCCACTACCACCTCTTTGGCCATCGCCCCGGTAATCAACCCAACAGTTGCTTGCCAGTTATCAGCATGCACGCCAATTGGCTGTAAAGCCGGGGTTATCACTTTACTGACAGAAGCCAGTGCGGAGTCATTAATATTATCAACGGGCTTACCAGAGAATGAGAAACTATTTAATGCGCCAATAAAGATACTGGCAACGATGATAACTTTACCTGCACGCACTACGAAGCCTTTGAGGCGTTGCCATGTTTGAATCAGCAGTGTTTTGATGTGCGGTACATGGTAAACCGGAAGCTCCATAATAAATGGAGAGGCTTCCCCGCGCATCAGGGTATGTTTGAGTAGTAACCCAGTTAAGATAGCGACAACAATCCCTAAAATATAGAGTGAAAAGACCACGCTGGCCCCATTTTTGCCGAAGAAAGCGGCCGCAAAAACAGCGAAAATGGCCAGTCTTGCCCCACAAGACATAAACGGTGCCATTAAGACCGTAATTAGCCTTTCGCGCGGTGCATCGAGAGTGCGTGCGCCCATAATCGACGGTACGTTACAGCCAAAACCGACAATCAAAGGCACGAAAGATTTACCCGGTAAACCTAAGGCTTGCATGAGGCGGTCCATCACGAAAGCAGCTCGCGCCATATAGCCCGAATCTTCCAGTATTGAAAGAAACAGATACATCATCCCAATTTGTGGCACTAACGGTAAAACCGTGTTAATACCGCCACCAACACCTTGGGCAAGGAAAATAGTTAGCCAATCAGGGAAGCTAAAGTAGGCACCAACCCACTGAATACCATGAATAAATATCGCTTCTGACGCACCTTCAAAGAAGGGTTGTAAGGCGCCACCGATGTTGATGGCTAAAACGAACATCAAATACATCACAAACAAGAAAATAGGTACGCCGAGCCAACGGCTCAGAATAAATTTATCCAGTGATTGTGTTAGTCGATTTGGTTCAGCGGCACTATTGTTAATCGCAGCATTGCAAATGGTCGCAATAGATTGATAACGTGCGTCGGCAATGAGTAATTCGGGTTCTTCGTTTAAGCTTTCTTTCAGTGTTTGGCGTATCGCCAGCAATTGTCCTTCAGATATTTCTGCGCGTTGGCGGCTATAGATATCCCCTTCGAGGATCTGCAATGCTAACCAGCGGCGTTGCTGGTGGCTAAATTGTTGTGCTGAAATTTGTTCAGATAATGAATCCACAGCTTGTAATAATTGTGCTGGATACTCTACAAGAGCTTGTTGGTTGTTTTGTGGATGTGTATCAATGGTTTTTTTCAGTTTATCGATACCCGTTGCTCGAGTTGAAACCATTGGGATCACAGGACAACCGAGCTGTTTTTCTAACTCAGCAATATTAATATCAATATGTTGGCTTTGAGCGATATCCAACATATTCAAGGCGACAATACATGGAACGCCTAACTCGACTAATTGCAATGTCAGGTAGAGGTTACGCTCTAAGTTGGATGCATCGACAACATTAATGAGCATGTCTGCCTCACCACTTAAAATAAAGTAGCAGGCGATTTGTTCGTCAAGAGAGGTTTGCTCAGAAATGGTGGTCAAAGAATAGGTGCCGGGTAGGTCAACAAGCTCGATTTTATGGTCATCTGTATGGAAGCGGCCCACTTTTCGTTCAACAGTGACCCCCGCCCAGTTACCGACCCGCTGCCTTGACCCTGTGAGCTGGTTGAATAAGGTCGTTTTGCCTGCATTGGGGTTACCAATTAAGCCGATAGTTAATCGTTTCATAGTGTTTGCCAATAATAAAAAAGAAATACTTAAACGGTGGTCGCTTCATCTAGATTGAGTAGAGCAAGATCTTTTTTACGCAGCACTAAGCTGACGCGGTGAGTTTCTATTTGAACAGGATCACCAAAAGGCGCTAAGCGCACCACTTTAAAGACAGAACCCGGAAGTAAACCGAGTGAGAGTAGTTTTTGTCGGTATGCAGGACTGATTTCTGGAGAGAAACCAAGTATTTTGTAACTGCATTGAGGAAGTATTGCCATAGTGTCTTCCTAATCATTTAATTAATAATGATATCGATGACAATTGTTAAAGAGTGCAATTGCTCAGGTAAATAAGGTCGCCAAACAAAAATAAATCTAATTAACAATGAGAATCATAATCATCCACCTTTTGTTATATTTAGCCTCTTTTTTCGTCAATTTGACTTGATGTGGATCAACGAAGCATTGAGTTTACGGTGTTCCGCTAGCGAAATTAATGGTGGAGTCAGTGAAGGGAAGGGGGCTGAATTATACTCAATACATTGTTTGATTTAATCAATAACAGCATTATTTATTGAAATAGGCACCACAATAGGTACATTGCGATGCCTATAAAGAAAGTTAACGTTTCTTACCGAATGCCGCGGCAAGGGCATCACTCATGGCGCTGTTACCCGAAGATGCGTTGTTTTGGCGTGAGTTACCTCTTGATTGAGGCGCTTTACGTGTATTTTTATCCTGTTCAGGGGCTGCACGGCGAGGAGAACTATTAGAATCCCCCGCTTGTTCATCTAAACGCATCGTTAGCGCAATACGTTTGCGTGCAATGTCCACATCTAACACTTTGACTTTTACAATGTCGCCTGCTTTTACCACCTTGTGTGGGTCTTCGACATAACTATTTGAAAGTGAAGAAATATGAACTAAACCGTCTTGGTGAACACCAATATCCACAAAAGCACCGAAGTTGGTCACATTGGTGACTGCACCTTCTAAAATCATGCCAGAAGTCAGGTCATTCATGGTTTCGACACCTTCGGCGAAGGTGGCAGTTTTAAACTCAGGACGTGGGTCACGCCCCGGTTTTTCTAACTCTTTAATGATATCAGTGACGGTTGGAACCCCGAATTGCTCAGTGGTGAAATCACGTGGGCTCAAGGCATTAAGGACTTGTGAATTACCCATAATTTCTTTGAGTGGCTGGCGGACAGACTCAAGAATTTTTTCAACAATCGGGTAAGCTTCAGGGTGAACAGTAGAAGCATCTAGCGGGTTTTTACCATCAGTGATACGTAAGAAGCCCGCGCATTGTTCAAAGGCTTTTGGCCCAAGACGTGCAACTTTGAGCAACTGCTTTCTATCACTAAATTGGCCATTTTGGTCACGCCAATCTACCACGTTTTGCGCAATCATTTTGCTTAGACCGGCAACGCGAGTCAGTAAGGCAACGGAAGCGGTATTCAAATCAACACCAACCGAGTTTACACAGTCCTCGACGACTGCATCGAGTTTACGCGCTAATTGTGTTTGGCTGACATCATGTTGATATTGGCCAACCCCAATGGATTTAGGGTCAATTTTCACTAATTCAGCCAGTGGGTCTTGTAGGCGACGAGCAATGGATACGGCACCGCGCAACGACACATCTAAGCTTGGAAATTCTAACGCTGCAAGTTCAGAGGCCGAATAAACAGAAGCCCCAGCTTCGCTGACAATCACTTTCTGTGCAGTGACTTCAGGGTATTGTTTTTGGACTTCAGCAAAGAAACGTTCCGTTTCACGAGAAGCGGTGCCGTTACCAATTGCCACTAATTCAACATTGTGTTTTTGGCAAAGTGCGGCCACGATGGTTGCTGCTTTTGCGGCTTGCCCGGTATGTGGGTAAATCGTGTCGGTAGCAATTAATTTACCTGTCGCATCGACGACTGCTACTTTTACCCCAGTACGCAAGCCAGGGTCTAAGCCCATGGTGGCACGCATTCCCGCTGGCGCCGCCATCAGTAAGTCACTGAGGTTACGCGCAAACACGTTAATAGCTTCCTCTTCAGCTTTTTCGCGCAGTGAGCTCATCACTTCGGTTTCTAAGTGCAGTAATATTTTGACGCGCCATGTCCAACTGATCACAGCTTTACGCCATTGGTCAGCAGGCGCATTGTTTAAACGAACATCTAAATGGCGGGTAATAATTTCTTCACAATAACTCTCTTTTGGCGGTTCATCGAACTGAGGGTCACAGTTTAATGAAAGCTGTAAAATACCTTCGTTACGACCACGGAACATCGCAAGGGCTCGGTGAGAAGGCACCTGAGCAACGGGTTCGTGATGTTCAAAGTAGTCACTAAATTTCACCCCTTCTTCTTGCTTACCTTCAGCAACAACAGAAACAAGGTGGGCATTTTTCCAAATATAGTCACGAACTTTCGCTAAAAGAGCTGCATCTTCGGCGAAACGTTCCATAAGGATGTAGCGAGCACCATCTAAAGCGCCTTTAACGTCAGCCACACCTTTATCCGCATCGATATAGGTTTTAGCGAGTTCATCAGGTGACTGGCTTGGGTCATTCCACAGGGTATCTGCTAAAGGCTCGAGCCCTGCTTCAATAGCAATTTGCCCGCGGGTGCGACGTTTTGGTTTATAAGGAAGATACAGGTCTTCAAGTTCGGTTTTATTGAGCGTCGTGTCAATAGCGGAGGCGAGCTCTGGTGTCAATTTACCTTGTTCTTCTATCGACTTGAGGATGGTTTGCTTACGGTCATTTAATTCACGCAAGTACCCTAAACGGCTTTCTAACTGGCGAAGCTGAGTATCGTCCAACCCACCGGTAACCTCTTTACGGTAACGTGCAATAAACGGGACAGTATTTCCTTCATCTAATAGCGTGATTGCAGAAAAAACTTGTTTCGGCTGGGCTTGCAGTTCCGCTGCAATAATTTGGCTTAGAGTTTCATTCATGTCGAGTTTCAATACCTACTGTTTAAATACCTACTGGAAGAACAGTTAAAAATTTATTGCACTGTTATACTTGGTGGTAACGAGAATTTCCAGACTGAATTTGAGCCTATTGGTAGGAAAGTCTCAGATTATGTTCTATAAAATATTATAATTATGGGTTCCATTGGCTAATATTTGAAGGTTATGACTAAAAGTCTTTTAATTACACGTGAAGGTTGGGATGCGTTAGATAAAGAATTGAAGTACCTGTGGAAGGATGAACGTCCTCGGGTGACTCAATCTGTTTCAGAGGCCGCAGCTCAAGGGGATCGCTCAGAAAATGCAGAATACATTTACGGCAAAAAAAGGTTGCGTGAAATTGATAGACGCATCCGTTTTTTATCCAAAAGGCTAGATCAATTAAGAATTATTGAGCCTGATCCTCGCCAAGAAGGCCGTGTCTTTTTTGGCGCATGGGTTAAACTAGAAGATGAAAATGAAAATATCAGAATATTCCGTATCGTCGGTGCTGATGAATTCAACCCGACAAAACAATGGATTTCAATTGATTCTCCCGTAGCGCGAGCCTTGATAGGCAAACAGGTTGATGATGAAATAACAGTAAATACGCCAGGAGGGCAGGTGACTTATTTTGTATTAGAAATAAGTTATCGGCCACTAACCTTCTGAAGTGTAAAATGATTCATTAAATCCCATGTTAGTGGTAAATTAGTGAGCATTAATATTGTTTTACTTACATTCATTAAAAAAATAATTTGAAAGATGCACATCTTGAGGGCTACAAAATGCAGGAAAGTTATAAGGTTCTTGTCGTCGATGATGATATGCGTTTGCGTGCGCTGCTGGAACGCTATCTCACTGAGCAGGGTTTTCAGGTAAGAAGTGCTGCAAACGCTGAACAGATGGACAGAATCCTGACAAGGGAATCTATTCACCTGATCGTCTTAGATTTAATGCTACCGGGCGAAGATGGCTTATCAATTTGTCGTCGCTTACGTAGTCAAAATAACCCAATTCCAATTATTATGGTGACAGCGAAAGGCGAAGAAGTGGATCGCATCGTTGGCTTAGAAATTGGTGCGGACGACTATATTCCCAAACCTTTTAATCCACGGGAATTGCTAGCTCGTATTCGTGCGGTATTACGTCGTCAAGCTAATGAATTACCAGGTGCGCCATCTCAAGATGATGCGATAATTACCTTTGGTAAATTCAAATTAAATCTTGGAACGCGAGAAATGTTCCAAGGCGATGAAAATATGCCGTTAACTAGCGGTGAATTCGCGGTGTTAAAAGTATTAGTTTCCTATCCAAGGGAACCATTGTCGCGTGACAAGTTAATGAGCTTAGCCCGGGGCCGTGAGTACAGTGCGATGGAACGTTCTATTGATGTTCAAATCTCACGTTTGCGTCGCATGGTTGAAGAAGACCCAGCACATCCTCGTTATATTCAGACGGTTTGGGGATTGGGTTATGTGTTTGTTCCGGATGGAAGTAAAGCATGAAGCGACTGAGGTTTTCAAGGCGTAGTACATTTTCTCGCTCGTTATTTTTATTTGTAGCCTTACTGTTTGCGAGCCTCGTAACCAGCTATATGGTTGTGTTGAATTTTGTTGTGATGCCTAGCTTACAACAATTCAATAAGGTATTGGCATACGAAGTAAGAACATTAATGACAGAGAAAATGGTTCTACAAGATGGAACCTCAGTGCGGGTATCTCCCGCGTTACGTAAGAAAATCTACAATGAATTGGGGATCACTTTTTATGCACATTCAGCAGCGATGGAAGAAGGGCTGAATTGGGCGAAAGAGTATGATTTCCTAAGTGAACATATGTCGGAATATATTGGTGGCAAGGCGAGTGTTCACCTCGAATTGGGCCGAGAGTACCCCATTCTATGGCTAACGTCTTATCTTGCACCTGATATTTGGGTTCGAGTTCCACTGACTGAAATTGGCCAGAACCAGTTCTCCCTTGTTTTTCGCTATACATTAACGATTTTTCTCACGATTTTTGCGGGGGTATGGCTGTATATACGTTACCAAAACAAGCCGTTGCTTGAATTGGAGTACCACGCAGGTGAAGTCGGTAAAGGGGTGATTTTGCCCCCAATGCAGGAAAAAGGTGCCACCGAGGTCAGGGCCGCCATCCGTTCTTTTAACCATATGGCTACAGGGATTAAAACCTTAGAAAACGACCGAACTGTCTTAATGGCAGGGGTAAGCCATGACCTAAGAACCCCCTTAACTCGTATTCGTTTAGCAACAGAAATGATGAGCCCAGAAGATAGCTATCTGGCTGAATCCATTAATAAAGATATTGAAGAGTGCGATGCAATTATCGGCCAATTCATGTCTTACCTGAAAACGGGTCAAGAAATGGATATGGAATTCTGTGACCTTAACGCTATCTTGATGGAAGCAGTGAACTCAGAAAGCAGCGTCGTCGGCGAAATTGAAACCGCACTTGAGCCAGGCTCAATGATTGTGAATGGTAACCCATTAGCGATAAAACGTGCTATTACAAATATGATAGTCAATGCATATCGTTATGGTAATGGCTGGATCAAGGTCAGTAGCGGTAAGACTGAAGACTCAGTTTGGTTCCAAGTAGAAGATGACGGTGCAGGTATCAAAGAAGAAGATATTCACCGCCTATTCCAGCCATTTGTTCAAGGTGAGAAAGCTCGCAGCAACAAAGGAACAGGGTTAGGTCTGGCGATTATTCGCCGAATTGTCGATGCCCACGAAGGGAGTATTGAGATCCATAAGAGTGAGCGTGGTGGGTTTGCGATTAGGGCTCTACTTCCCCTCAAAGAAAAAGAAGACTAAATACTCTTCACACTTTGCGCCGCAGCGTTGTTGGCTGCGTTCGGCTACTCGGGTCACATACTTGTGTATGCTCCCCGAGATATCCTCTCTGGCCGCCTAGCTGCAACACAAATTGTCTTGAGTATTATTTGTATTAAGTAGGAAAAGAGGCTCTCTTTTTATGGAGCCTACCTACAACTTGAACTATTTAGTGCTATCCTTCTACTCTTCACACTTTGCGCCGCAGCGTTGTTGGCTGCGTTCGGCTACTCGGGTCACATACTTGTGTATGCTCCCCGAGATATCCTCTCTGGCCGCCTAGCTGCGACACAAATTGTTTTGAGTATTATTTTATGGTTGTAGGATAAAAATATTTTTCGCTTTTATGACAGTCTGTCATTTTTCTTTTTGATATCAACCTAGAAATTCCATCCTCATAACTAATTGAATTTAATGGTTTAAAATTGAATTTCCTTCCGGCGTTATTTTCATCTAAGTGAAAAAATAATTAATTGTCATAAAACTGTCATAAAAACGACATGTTGTCGTAACGAAATTGTCCTATTTTTCCTACCGTGACATACACCCAACAATTTTATACTTGATTGTTTCTATACATCCCCGGAGGGATTATGAAAATGACGCGTACCACCTTAGCAAGCGTAATGGCAGCAACTTTATCTCTGACTGCAATGTCTTCTTTTGCTGCTACCAGCCTGACCGGAGCTGGCGCGACCTTTCCTGCTCCTGTTTATGCGAAGTGGGCAGACTCTTATCAGAAAGAAACAGGTAATAAAGTAAACTATCAGGGGATTGGTTCTTCTGGTGGTGTCAAACAAATTAATGCAAAAACAGTTGATTTCGGTGCATCTGATGCCCCATTGACTGATGAAAAACTCAAAGAAGATGGCTTATTCCAGTTCCCAACCGTGATTGGTGGTGTTGTACTGGCAGTGAACGTGAAAGGCATCGAATCTGGCCAATTAACGTTAGATGGCAACACGTTAGGTGACATCTATTTAGGCAAAATCACTAAATGGAATGACCCAGCAATCGCTAAATTAAACCCAAATGTTAACCTACCAGACCAAACAATTGCAGTTGTAAGACGTTCTGACGGTTCTGGAACTACATTCGTATTTACTAGCTACTTAGCAAAAGTCAGTGCAAGCTGGAAATCAGACGTTGGTGCGGGTTCAACCGTTAATTGGCCGAAAAATAGCGTAGGCGGTAAAGGAAATGATGGCGTTGCTGCTTTCGTACAGCGTTTACCGGGTTCTATCGGTTATGTTGAATATGCTTACGCAAAACAGAACAACCTTGCGTATACTAAATTAATCTCTGCCGATGGCGAAGCGGTTTCACCAACAGGTGAAAGTTTCAGCGCAGCAGCGAAGAAAGTTGACTGGTCTAAATCTTTTGCTCAAGATTTAACAAACCGTGATGGTGCGAATGCATGGCCGATTACTTCAACCACATTCATCTTAGTTCACAAGCAGCAAGCGAATGCGGAAAAAGGCAAAGCGGTTCTCGATTTCTTCAACTGGGCTTATGACAAAGGTGGTAAACAAGCGGAAGCATTAGATTACGCAATTCTACCTCAAGAAGTCGTGGCTGCAGTACGTACTGCATGGAAAACAGAAGTTAAAGATAGCCAAGGTAAAGCATTATTCTAGGTGAACTTAGCTTTTTTAAGTGCACTTAGGGTTGGAAATGGCGGGTAAGTGCTGAGGAACAGGACTTACCCGCTCATCGTTGTAACGCAATCCTGTAGATAAAGAACAGGAATGAAATGAGAACAAAGCGCATGGCCGAGAAAACAACGGCATTTAAAGCTCCCAGCAAATCAGGTGATGTGATTTTTGGTGCACTGGTAAAAATTGCCGCGCTGATCACATTGCTAATGCTTGGTGGCATCATTATTTCCCTTATTTTTGCATCTTGGCCAAGTATGCAAAAGTTTGGGTTTTCGTTTTTATGGACTAAAGAATGGGATGCTCCGGCGGAAGAATTCGGTGCCCTTGTGCCTATTTATGGCACTATCGTTACATCGTTAATTGCTCTGATTATCGCCGTTCCTGTTAGTTTTGGTATAGCGCTATTCCTAACAGAACTGGCTCCCAATTGGCTAAAACGTCCGCTTGGTATCGCGATTGAACTCCTTGCTGCTATCCCTAGTATCGTTTATGGGATGTGGGGGTTATTTGTTTTTGCACCTCTGTTTGCGGAGTATTTTCAAGAACCCGTTGGTAATGTGATGTCGAGTGTACCGATTGTCGGTGAACTATTTTCAGGACCTGCATTCGGGATCGGTATTTTAGCTGCGGGGATTATCCTCGCGATTATGATTATTCCCTACATTGCGTCCGTGATGCGCGATGTATTTGAACAAACGCCTGTGATGATGAAAGAGTCAGCTTACGGCATTGGTTGTACGACATGGGAAGTGATTTGGAATATCGTGCTGCCGTATACCCGCAATGGGGTTATTGGTGGTGTGATGTTAGGCCTTGGCCGTGCGCTGGGTGAAACCATGGCGGTGACTTTCGTGATTGGTAATACTTACCAACTTGATAGCGCATCACTGTTTATGCCTGGAAACAGTATCACCTCGGCACTGGCAAATGAGTTTGCGGAAGCAGAGAGTGGCTTGCATACATCGGCCTTGATGGAACTTGGACTTATCCTGTTTGTTATCACTTTCATTGTGTTAGCAATTTCCAAGTTGATGGTCATGCGTCTTGCGAAGAATGAGGGCCGTTAATATGTCGATATCTCAACCTATCGCAGTGAATGAAAAAGAGCGAGCACGCCGTCAAGCATGGCGTCGTCAAGTTAACAGAATGGCGCTATTTGTCTCAATGTTAACCATGGCTTTCGGTTTGTTCTGGTTAGTGTGGATTTTATTTTCTACAGTCACTAAAGGGATTGATGGCATGTCTCTCAATCTATTTACTGAAATGACTCCACCACCGAATACGGAAGGTGGTGGGTTGGCAAATGCCATCGTAGGAAGTGGTTTATTAATCTTATGGGCGACGGTTATTGGTACGCCTTTAGGGATTTTAGCGGGAATTTATTTAGCAGAGTATGGCCGTAAGTCATGGTTAGCTTCAGTTACCCGATTTATTAATGACGTTTTATTATCAGCTCCATCAATCGTTGTAGGGTTGTTTGTGTACACCATTGTGGTTGCACAAATGCAGCACTTCTCGGGTTGGGCTGGGGTCGTGGCGCTTGCATTGCTGCAAATTCCAATTGTTATCCGAACTACTGAAAACATGTTGAAATTAGTTCCAGATAGCTTGCGTGAAGCTGCTTATGCACTTGGCACACCAAAATGGAAAATGATTTTATCTATTACGCTAAAAGCGTCTGTGTCAGGGATTATCACTGGGATCTTGCTAGCGATTGCGCGTATAGCGGGGGAAACCGCACCGCTGCTGTTTACTTCACTGTCGAATCAGTTCTGGAGTACAGACATGAGCGAACCCATTGCTAACTTACCGGTGACAATCTTCAAATTTGCAATGAGCCCATTCTCTGAATGGCAAGAGCTTGCATGGGCAGGGGTTCTTTTAATTACCCTATGTGTCCTGCTCATTAACATCATTGCACGTGTTGTTTTCGCACAGAAAAAACACTAAGCGCCAGATAAATAAAGATTTAGAGAGAAAAGCAAACCATGATTAATGCAAACGATATTGCAAATAGTAAAATTAAAGTCCGTGACCTCAACTTCTATTATGGCAAGTTTCACGCACTGAAAAATATCTCTTTAGACATTGAAAAAAATAAAGTAACTGCATTTATCGGCCCATCAGGCTGTGGTAAATCGACGTTATTACGCACCTTCAATAAAATGTATGAATTGTATGGCGAGCAGCGCGCAGAAGGTGAAATTTTACTGGATGGCCAAAACATCCTGACTGATAAACAAGATATCGCACTGCTACGTGCAAAAGTCGGCATGGTATTCCAGAAACCAACCCCATTCCCGATGTCAATCTACGATAATATTGCATTTGGTGTGCGTTTATTTGAAAAGTTATCTCGTGTGGAAATGGATGAACGCGTGCAGTGGGCGCTAACAAAGGCTGCGTTATGGAATGAAACCAAAGATAAGTTACACCAAAGTGGTTATAGCTTGTCGGGTGGACAGCAGCAGCGTCTTTGTATTGCTCGTGGTATTGCTATTCGCCCAGAGGTTCTATTATTGGATGAGCCTTGTTCTGCCCTTGACCCTATTTCAACGGGTCGAATTGAAGAACTGATTAGTGAATTAAAATCAGAATACACCGTGGTGATTGTTACCCACAATATGCAACAAGCTGCACGCTGTTCTGACTATACGGCTTTCATGTATCTAGGGGAGTTAGTTGAGTTTAACCATACTGACAAAATGTTTACTACCCCAGAGATGAAGCAAACTGAAGATTATATTACTGGCCGCTACGGTTGATATGGAGCCGACGATGGATACGCTGAATCACAACAAACATATATCGGGGCAGTTCAATGCTGAACTGGAACATATCCATACTGAATTAATGACAATGGGAGGGCTGGTCGAAGAACAGCTCACCAAAGCCATTACGGCCATGCATAATCAGGATGAAGCCCTTGCGCGTGAAGTTATCGAAAATGACCATAAAGTCAATATGATGGAAGTGGCCATTGATGAAGAATGCGTTAAGATCATTGCGAAGCGCCAACCAACAGCGAGTGACTTGCGTCTGATTATGGCGATTTCGAAAACCATTGCTGAGCTAGAAAGAATCGGTGATGTTGCGGACAAAATTTGCCAAACTGCATTGGAGAAATTCTCTCATCAACATCAGCCCCTGTTAGTGAGCTTAGAATCATTAGGCCGCCACACAGTACAAATGCTACATGATGTATTAGATGCATTCGCACGAATGGATCTCGAGGAAGCTATTCGTATCTACCGTGAAGATGAGAAAGTTGACCAAGAGTATGAAGGTATCGTGCGCCAATTGATGACTTATATGATGGAAGACCCGAGAACGATCCCGAGCGTATTAACAGCACTATTCTGCGCTCGTTCAATTGAACGTATCGGTGACCGTTGCCAAAATATCTGTGAGTTTATTTTCTACTATGTGAAGGGGCAGGATTTCCGTCATGTGGGGGGAGATAGTCTTGAAAAAATGTTGACTAAAGACGATTAAATACTCATCTGATGGGGTATTTCTTTAATGACTATTGGCGTAAGTTTTTTCTACAGACTTTCTTCTTGCTCAATAAGAGTCTATTGATGGTTTAACCATGTTTGGGGCGCTTTGTTATCAAGGCGGCCCTTTTTTGTTTATTTGTATATGTCATTTTGGCATAAATATATTATTTAATATTATTTCAAGTGCTAAGCAATAATTGATAGCGTGTGATGGTCGATTTACAAAAATTTACCGTCAGGGGTATTCAATGAAAGCTCGTATTCTAACAACTGTTTTACTTACAGGTTTAGCGCTGACAGCGAATGTCGCTAGCGCAGATAAATTGGATGATATCAAACAAGCGGGTGTGATCCGTATTTCGGTATTTGATAGCAACCCACCATTTGGTTTTATTGATCCAAAAACTAAAAAGTTAGCGGGTTATGATGTTGATATAGCACAAGAAATAGCAGATAGTCTAGGGGTTAAGCTTGAGCTTCGTCCTACTAACCCAGCAAACCGTATTCCACTCCTGACTTCAGGTAAAGTTGACCTAATCGGTGCCAACTTTACCATTACAGATGAACGCGCAAAACAGGTTGATTTTTCTATCCCTGATTTTGCGACAGGCCAAAAATTTATTGCTCGCAAAGGTGTATTAAAAACACCTGACGACATCAAACCACTACGCATTGGTGCAGATAAAGGCACCGTGCAGGAAGTCACTTTACGTGAACGTTTTCCTGACACAAAAGTAATTTCTTATGACGATACCCCGCAAGCGTTCGCGGCACTGCGCAATGGTAACGTCCAAGCTATCACTCAAGATGATGCAAAACTGGTGGGCTTATTAGGTAATTTACCTGAAAAAGTGAAGGCAGATTTTGAAATTTCTCCATTTAGCCTAACGAAAGAGTACCAAGCATTGGCAGCAAGCAAAGGCGAAACGCGTTTGGTTGAAAACGTCAACGAAACACTGTTGAAACTGGAAAAAGAGGGTAAAGCTGAGGTGATCTATAACCGTTGGTTTGGGCCAGAGACCAAAGCCGCACAGCCACGCGGAGACTTTAAATTCGCACCTCTGAGTGAGCAACAGCCACAGTCTTAATGGGGAACGGTAAGTACTCAGTGATTTCAAGCCCCGCACTCTGTGTGGGGTTCTTGGTTATAAGGGATGAGTTTTTAATCACAAGCTGTGAAAGCAATAGGTCGTGAGCCATGTTTGAAAAATTTTTAAATGGTGATTTTTGGTCTGCTCATTTATTGGCACCGCAATATCTAGAGTGGTTTGGCTACGGCTTTTTGATCACCGTTTGGATCTCGATTTGTACTATTATTGCAGCGACGGCATTGGGCTTTATCGTTGCATCAGCAAAGGATAGCCAAATTGCACCTGTGTGTTGGGCCGTGAATATCTATATCTCTATTTTCAGAAATACGCCTTTGTTGGTGCAGCTATTTTTTTGGTATTTCGCTTCCGGTGAAATTTTACCGTCTGTTGTGATGGAGTGGCTTAATACCCCCCATGAGATCCATTTACTTGGAATAACTGTGGGTTGGCCGTCATTTGAATTTTTAGCGGGTTTTATTGGTTTGACCCTGTATACCGTGCCGTTTATAGCTGAAGAAATTCGTGCTGGGATCCGCGGCGTTCGTCAGGGGCAAAAATATGCGGCATTTGCTTTAGGACTAACTTCATGGCAAGCGATGAGGTTAGTAGTGCTTCCTCAAGCAGTAAAAATCGCCATGCCTCCGCTATTGGGCCAATATATGAATGTGGTGAAAAACTCATCATTAACAATGGCGATAGGTGTTGCTGAATTGTCTTATGTTTCTCGCCAAGTAGATAGCCAAACATTACAAACTTTCGCAGCCTTTGGCGTGGCAACCGTTTTGTATATCGCCATTATTGCAGTAATGGAAGGTTGGGGCCAGTGGCGTCAGCAGCGTAATTTGGCTCAGGGGGTATAAGATGGATTTTTCGATTATTGAGCAGAACTGGCAATATTTGTTATTTGGCACTTTCCCGGATGGCCCATTAGAAGGCGCGGCACTGACGTTAGTTATTAGCTTGCTTGCAGGTGCAGCTTCTATTGTATTAGGCACATTGGGTGGGATTGCATTAGCTATGCTGAGTGGTTTCTGGGTTAACCTATTCGCTGCAGTATTAGGTTTCTTTCGTGCAATTCCCGTCATTATGCTGATTTTTTGGACCTATTTCTTATTGCCGATGTTATTGGGCACGGAAATTCCTGGGATAGCGACAGTTGTGTGTGCATTGGCATTGATTACCTCTGCATATTTGGCTCATGCCGTGAAAGCGGGTATTTTAGCGATAGGTAAAGGGCAGTGGCAAGCAGGGATGTCCTTGGGGTTTAGCCGCTGGCAGGTATTGTGGAATATCGTATTACCACAGGCTTTACGTATGATGGTGCCGTCATTTATTAACCAGTGGGTGGCATTAATTAAAGATACCTCATTGGCTTATATTGTTGGGGTCGCTGAACTGTCCTTTTTGGCGACACAAGTGAATAACCGTGAAATGGTTTATCCTCTTGAAGTTTTCTTATTCGTCGCATTTATTTATTTTGTGATGTGTTTTGCGGTAGAAATTATTGCAAATAGGGTAGCGAAAAAGCTGAGTGCACAACATCAACCTCAGAAACTGGCGGCAAAACATCGCTTATTGTTTTGGCGTCGACAAAAGCTATTAGCACTTTCTTAAATTAAAAATGGCGGTTAAATAGCCGCCACTTCTTTTATTCGTTACCATCAATTCTTTTACTATTTCACCCTAGTGTATCAGTTAGTTAGGACGTTTTTACCCATAACAGCTTACGCAATCGTTTTCTTTTGTGATTTTTAATTGTAGTATAGGGCGAAAAAAACTTTTTTTGGGCGCGATATCTAATGAGTAATCAATCTTCTAGCTCGGCACAACCGCAGGGCTTGTTTCAGCGTGTTTTTAAATTACAAGAACATGGCACCACAGCACGGACAGAAGTTGTTGCAGGCTTCACCACCTTCCTGACGATGGTATATATCGTTTTTGTTAACCCTCAAATTCTCTCAGTTGCAGGCATGGATATCAAAGCGGTGTTTGTCACCACCTGTTTGATTGCCGCTATTGGTAGTATTTTGATGGGGCTGTTGGCAAATTTACCGATAGCAGTAGCACCTGCTATGGGGCTGAATGCTTTTTTTGCTTTCGTTGTAGTTGGCGCGATGGGCTATTCATGGCAAGTTGCAATGGGGGCCGTATTTTGGGGAGCAGTTGGGTTATTTATTCTGACACTATTTCGTATCCGTTATTGGATTATTGCCAATATCCCGCTTAGTCTTCGCGTCGGGATCACGAGTGGTATCGGCTTATTTATTGCGATGATGGGGCTGAAAAACTCCGGCATTATTGTTGCGAACCCGGACACGTTAGTCTCTATCGGCAATTTGACTCACCATAATGTTTGGCTGGGAGCCCTAGGTTTCTTTATTATCGCTATTCTTGCTGCACGCAATATTCATGCCGCTGTATTAGTGTCTATTGCAGTGACAACACTGATTGGTCTTGCTCTGGGGGATGTGAAATATTCTGGGATTTTCTCAATGCCGCCAAGTATTACAAGTGTGGTGGGTCAGGTTGATTTTTCTGGCTCTTTAGATTTAGCGTTATCTGGGGTGATTTTTGCCTTTATGTTAGTCAATCTGTTTGACTCATCAGGTACCATGATTGGTGTGACTGACAAAGCGGGTATTACGAATGAACGCGGGACTTTCCCTCGAATGAAACAAGCGTTATATGTGGACAGCTTGAGCTCTGTTGCAGGTTCAGCAATGGGGACATCTTCTGTCACTGCATATATCGAAAGTTCTTCTGGTGTTTCTGTTGGTGGGCGTACAGGTTTAACTGCGATTGTCGTTGGTATTTTATTCCTATTGACCATGTTTATCTCTCCTCTTGCAGGTATGGTTCCAGCTTATGCCACTGCGGGTGCCTTGATTTACGTGGGCGTGCTGATGACTTCAAGCTTAACTCGCGTGAAATGGGATGACTTAACGGAGTCTGTACCCGCTTTTATTACGGCAGTGATGATGCCATTTAGTTTCTCAATCACAGAAGGTATTGCACTAGGCTTTATTGCGTATTGTGCAATGAAAATTGGTACCGGACGTTGGCGTGATCTGGGGCTATGCGTGATTTTAGTTGCGGCGATGTTCCTACTAAAAATGGTGCTCGTCGACGCCTAATATTCGTCATACTTCAAGCTGTGGCGTCGTTGTCTTTACTCGGCTACTCGGGTTACATACTTATGTATGCTCCCCGAGATAACCTCGATTGACGCCTAGCCACAACTTGAATTATTTAGAATATTGCTCAAAACGTAAATCTCTATTCTTAGTACAAGCCTCTTCAACCAGCTTCCCTTTTTGTTGCTTGCATGCAACTCCAATTATTTAAGGTATAATCAATAAAGTACTATTGCGAAGGCAGGGTGGGATAAAAAATCCACTGAAATTGCAAACTAGTGCTTTCCCCCTTTATGGGATCCTGCTAGATTTCGCAGCAGAAACTGACTTTATCAAGGTATCAGACCATGAATGCACCAAAAAAACCGGCTGCTAAGCCAAAGAAAAAATACCGTAAAACGAAAGAAGAGATAAATGCGGAAGGCCGTGAGCGTAAGCGCGAGAAAAAACATCGTGGTCATAAATCCGGTAGCCGTAACCAAGAATCTGTGTCTAACAGTGCGAAAGGTGGGGAGTCTACCACTAAGGATCCACGCATTGGTAGCAAAAAACCGATCCCATTAGTTGTGGAAGATAACAAACCGACAGCACGTCCAGTGGTGAAAGAAAAGCCAGCCACTAAAGAAAAACTGCCACCAGAAAAAGAGCTGGAAATGCTAGAAAGCGACGATCGTTTAGATAGCATTTTGGCGCGTCTGGAAGATGGCGAAACTATCACAGCACAAGAACAACAGTATGTTGATACGTGTTTAGATCGTATTGATGAATTGATGAATATTCTCGGTATTGAGTTCAGTGAAGAAGAAGAGGAAGAAGACGAAGAAAAACTTGATGACATTATGCGCATCTTAAAAAGTAAATAATTTCGTTTAAAAGATCCCTCGTGCTAGCGGGGGATTTAGCTATTTTTTCTGCTAACTCACTTTTCTTTGATGTTGTATCAAATCTCTTTTCGCTAACATACTTTATAATATTATTTAAGTTGTGAAACTTTCACACTCACCAAATAACAATTAAATAAGGTGCAATCCATTGTATGGTTTGAGCTTTTGGTCAATTGAGGAATGTTATGTCAGAGCAAAATATTGTTTGGGATCTTTCTCTCATTCAAAAATACAATTATTCAGGTCCACGGTATACCTCATATCCCACTGCCTTGGAGTTTAACCAAGAGTACGATGAGAATGCGTTTGTTCAAGCAACACAGCGTTATCCTGACCGGCCTTTATCGCTCTATGTTCATATCCCTTTTTGCCATAAGCTTTGTTATTTCTGTGGCTGTAATAAATTAGTGACGCGGCAAAAACATAAAGCCGATGAATATCTTCAAGTAATTGAAAAAGAAATTATTCAACGAGCCTCGTTATTAAAAGGTCGTTTGGTAAGCCAGATGCACTGGGGTGGGGGCACTCCAACTTATCTCGATAAAACTCAAGTCAGCCATTTGGTTGGTTTATTGAAAACACACTTTAATTTTGCGGATGATGTGGAGATGTCGATTGAAATCGACCCGCGTGAAATTGAATTGGATATGATAGACCATCTGCGCCATGAAGGGTTTAACCGTTTAAGCATGGGAGTACAGGATTTTAATAAAGAAGTTCAGGTGTTGGTTAACCGTGAACAGGACGAAGAATTTATTTTTTCCCTAATTAAACGTGCCAAAGAAACGGGTTTTACCTCAACGAGTATTGATTTGATTTATGGTTTACCTAAGCAAACCCCTGAAAGCTTTGCGTTTACCCTAAAAAAAGTGGCTGAGTTATCACCAGATCGCTTAAGTGTGTTCAATTACGCGCATTTACCTAATTTATTTGCGGCACAGCGTAAAATTAAAGATGCAGATTTACCGAGTGCAGAACAAAAACTCGATATTCTGCAAGACACCATCGCGACTCTCACCAGAGATGGCTATCAATTTATAGGCATGGATCATTTTGCTCGTCCTGAAGATGAACTTGCCGTGGCACAACGGGAAGGGGTTTTACACCGTAACTTCCAAGGATATACGACTCAAGGCGATTGTGATTTACTGGGGCTAGGCGTTTCTGCGATCAGTATGTTAGGCGACAACTATGCACAAAATCAGAAAGATTTGAAAACCTATTATGCGCAAGTTGAAGAGCAGGGCCATGCGCTGTGGCGCGGCCTCGTTTTAACTGATGATGATTGCCTGCGTCGTGATGTGATTAAAATCTTAATCTGTAATTTTCAATTGGATTTCGCACAAATCGAAGAACTATATCCTATTGATTTTAAATCTTATTTTAAGGAAGATTTAGAGTTACTGAAACCGATGGTTGAAGATGGGCTGGTTGAAATGAGTGAAATGGGGATTAAAGTGACGCCTCAGGGACGTTTACTTATTCGGAATATTTGCATGTGTTTTGATGTTTATTTGCGGAATCAGATGAGGCAGCGGCAGTTTTCCCGTGTCATCTAAATACTCTTCATATTTCGCGCAATAGCTGCGTTGGCCTTATTCGGCTACTCGGGTCATATACTTTTGTATACTCCCCGAGATAGCCGAATTTTGCCGCCTTGCTCTAGCACGAACTATTTTGAGTATTACTGGTTCGTTATCTGATTATTTAGAACATTGGATGTTCTGCGGGGACTAGTATTTCGCTTTTTCGATTAGCTGATAAGCCGCATTGATGCGATCAGGGATGGGATACCATTTGTTGGACAAAATCACAACCGCAATTCGGTCTTCAGGAATAAATGCCGCATAGGTTGCAAAACCATTGGTTGAGCCGGTTTTGTTGTAGAAAGCTTGTGTTTCTGGCGGTAGTGCTGGTGTAATCGCTTCGACCTTTTGTGGCTGTAATGCCATTTCATCTCGGTTACCTTGCTGTAATTGAGAAATGGATACAGGCCATGAATAACTTTCCCACATCATATCTTGCACAAATGAATCGGTCATATAGAACCCAGCATGCGTGTTCTCTATGGCTTCCTGCCACGGTTTAGCGACTTTCTTTGTTTGCATATTAATATCTAAGAAGCGAATTAGATCTCTCGCATTCGATTTCAAACCATAAGATTCAGCATCTAAAATTTGTGGTGTTACACGAACGGGTTGGTTGTTCTTATTATAACCTTGAGCATAATTTTTCTGTTGATTTTTAGGGATATGAATATAGGTATGTTTTAGCCCTAGCGCAGGCAGCATCAGTTTTTCCATCGCTTGTTCAAATGGCATTTTGAGTTGTTTAGCCGTAACGATACCGAGTAGCCCCACGCCAAGATTTGAATAAGAGCGATACTGTCCAATGGCTTTGGTAGGTTTCCACTGCTGGTAATAATGGATTAACTCCGCTGAATTTGTAATGTTATCAGGCACAAATAACGATAAACCCGAAGTGTGAGTTGCCAAGTTCATGATTGTCACTTGGTCAAAAACAGACCCTTTTAATTCAGGAAGATAGTGGCTTACCTTTTGCGAGAAATCGAGTTTTCCTTGGTTTTGTGCGTAGGCTGCGAGTGTGGCAGTGAACGTTTTAGATAAAGAACCAATCTCAAATAAAGTCTTATCACTGACAGGTACTAAGCTTTGCTTAGACTGCACACCATAGTGATAAATATAGTGTTTCCCTTCAACGGAAATTGCGACAGACATCCCTGGGATCTGTTTTTGTTCCATCAGAGGTTTAATAATGTCATCCACATCCTTTTGAGTGAACGCATTAGCGGATAGCGTGGTTAACGCCAAACTCAGTGCGACAAAAATTCGCCCCTGACGAAAAAGAGTTTTCATAGAGTTATTCCAATAAGTACAAGTTTAAGTTATTGCTAACAGGAACAGGAAAGCATTTCATTGTGAATTAAAAGTGCTTTAATATACGATTTTCAGCGGATAATCCGTGTTTGAAAAATAGTATGCATGCTCTCAAACATTATTTAAAACGATATAAAATTCGATGAGGTAAAAGAAAATCTTATGGCAGAAAATTATCGTCATCGGCTTCCTCTTAATGCACTTAGGGCTTTTGAAGCTTCAGCACGACATTTAAGTTTTACACGAGCAGGAATTGAATTGAATGTGACTCAGGCCGCTGTCAGCCAACAAGTTAGGCTATTAGAGGAACAATTGGGGCTAGAACTATTTATTCGTTTACCTCGAGGGCTTGCATTAACCGAAGAAGGTTTTGCATTATTGCCTGTTTTGAGTCGCTCTTTTGACCAAATTGAGTCACTGTTGCTGCAGTTTGAAGATGGCCATTATCGAGAAGCCTTAAGTATTTCAGTTGTTGGCACATTTGCAGTGGGCTGGTTATTACCAAGACTAACGCAATTTTCGGAGTTATACCCTTATATTGATTTACGCATTATGACTCATAACAATGTGGTGAATTTAGCAGCTGAAGGCGTAGATTTTGCGATCCGCTTTGGTGAAGGGCTATGGCCACTCGTAGAAAATACACCACTATTTTCAACTGCGCATACGGTGCTTTGTTCAGAGAAAGTTGCGAATCAGCTGAAACATCCATTAGATTTAAAATCCCATCCGTTAATGCGTTCATATCGTAAAGATGAATGGGAAAAATGGTTTTTAGCTGCGGAGATTGATCCTTGGCGTGTCAAAGGCCCAGTATTTGATTCATCGCGTTTGATGGTTGAGGCTGCTTTATTAACCAATAGTGTGGTATTGGTGCCAAGTTGTATGTTTAGCCATGAATTAAGCGCAGGGGAGTTAGTTCAACCTTTTGATATATCTGTAACATTAGGGGGTTACTGGCTTAGCCGCTTGAAGTCTAAGCCATATACACCTGCAATGATGACGTTTCGCAATTGGTTGGTGGAAGAATCTCAAAAAGAACAATAAGTCGGTGCTATATTATAAATAGAAATAGCACCGACATTTAATTTACTGGCATATTATAATGCTCATATTTAGAGGTTAGAATACCAAAGCTTCAGCAGAGAAATAATTCTTTTTATTAATAGGGAGATCTGTACTATTAATATTCGTAATAGTTTCAGTAAAGAAATAGGTCGGCGAAACATTAAATATTTTTGCCAACTGGTAAATGGTGTCGACATGAATATTAACCTCACCATTTTCATAGCGTGATTGGTGTTGTTGGCTAATACCTAATAACATGCTTAATTCTTTACCACTCATTCCGTGAATTTCTCTTAATGATCTTATTTTTAAACCGACGGATTTAGATATTTTTCGTTTCATGATTTTTTCTCTAATTTATTTTAAATATTACAATGTGAATATAATTAAATATTTTTAATGTAATTGGAACTTCTAGCAATATGTACTATTACTTAATTTATTAAAAATCATGGGACTGAAAGAAGGTTTGAATATCAATCTCAAAATACGTTGCATACTGGAACAACCTATCTAAAGTAATTCTATTTATTCCTCTTTCATATCGTGACTGTTGTTGTGGGCTGATGCCAATAACCTCGGATAATTCATTAACTGAAAGCCCATTCGTTTTCCGATAAAAAAGTATTTTCTTGCCGATTAGGTGAGATGTTGAATAAGTCATATATACTCCTATAATTATATTTTTTATTTCTAACTAAACACGATGAAAGATTACCTCTCTATCTTAACCATTTTAATAAAATAGTAAATTTGCTATTTATCAATTATTCGATGATATTTTTCGATGTTAGCAATAAAAAACAAGTTATAAATAAATTATCATCTTTTTATGAATTAACATTGAATATTATTTATTCATATCTTATGTTAACCGACGCTGTTGAGTTTGCTGTTCCTGCGGTTATGTTATTAGCAGTTTTAATATATCGAGCTTTCCAATTAAAAATATAATCGCCACCTGCAACATTGTTTTGTAAAGTGAACTTTGAGTTGAGCTTTATTGGGTTACTGTTTCTATCTAATAATTGAATGGCGATTCCGGCTGCTTGCCCTTGCCCAGACAATTTAATCTTCCCTGTATTGGTATCAACATACCCAGCACTACTTGTAACTGTCACTTTTAGATTGGTGCCTGCAGCGCAGCTTAATGTAATGGGTATATTGACACTATTGCTAGTAGAGCCAATAGCTTTAAACTGAGTATCATACCAAGTCCCTAAGTTAACATTGTAACTTGTCGCTTTTGTTGAGCACTTTAATACATTAATTTTGATAGCACCTGCTGGAATATTCAACGATGTTAAATTCCACGTACTGTTATGTGGCGCAGGGTTACGCTGTGTTAATCTTCCCACATGCCCTGCCTTTAAATTTCCCCCCTGTGTGACTTGCCCTGTTTTTTTGATAGTGATAGTCCAATATGGGTTAGGGATCCCCCAAGCGGCTGGATTAGCTGCTGTTGGTGGTCCATAACGTGTATTTAAAAAACCGATATTGGTTGCTTTCACTTGAATGCTGATGCCCGGTATATTACTGGCTGCAATTTTATTGCCGTTTGGTACCCAACCATTGACATAGTCAGCATGTAAGTAGGCATTACCACATTGACCATTACTTCTTGGGCCTGAAAATGTATTGACTTGTGAGCCTTTAAAATTGACTTGAATCGTGGCTAAATCACGAGCCCCGGTATCATCATATTGCAGTGAATAGGTTCTTGCAGGTACATTCACCACAACATTCCGTAAATTAGGGTTTTGAATACAGGCTGCTTGTGTATATGTAGAATAAGCAAAAACCGAGCCTATTATTACCCGTAAAATTTTCTTTTTAGTCATAAAATATCCTTAACATTTTCTTTTTTATTTAAATATTTTTCTTCTGCATATTCAATCTCATTAATCTCCCTCGAATTGAAAATAAAAAAATCCATAATATCAATTTTAAATATTCTGGCGTATTCATTAAGCCTGTCAATATTAATTCGATTAATTCCCCGTTCGTAGCGGGATTGTTGTTGTTCACTCACTCCAATGATTTTAGATAAATTGTCTAGTGTCATTCCTTTCATTTTTCGATAATAGGTGATTTTATTTCCAATTATTCTTGATATAGGATAGTAATTAGGCATACCGCTTTCCCCTATTCGAATTGATACAACAAAAAATTAATTACTGATAGGTAAATGTAAATTCTAAATGGCTTTTAAATGAACCTGCAACCATACCACTGCCATAACCAGATACTCTTGCCGATAATGGAATTTCAACATTTCGCGTTTGAGTATTAACATTTGCGGTAATGGTATCGCCATTTTTTATTGTTGTTTTATTACCAGTATTTGCTAAATTTAATGCCACATTTTTCGCCGTACCATTATTAATAAAATGTTCAGTGACTATTGAGTCTGGCGTACCTGATATTTTCATTACAGCTTTGGTAGTGCCGACAGGGCAATTTTTTAACTTCACGGAAAAATCAACCCACGGAGATTTTTGCGTATCTTTGATATTCCAAATGTTAATTTTTTTCAAATCAATTAAATAGTTGTTTTTTTCGACTTCACAAGGTGCAGCAATAACGACGCCATGCACTTTAATATTTGCAGTTAGCCCAAATGCAGTTAAAGAACAGCTCATTAGTGATAGTAATAGAATAAAATGTCTCATGTTATTTTCTCTTTTATAAATAGGTAATTGTTGCCGTAATGTTGGCGGAAATAGTTCCCGGAGTGGCATTACCTAATGAGCTAAAAGCACGTGTGCGTAATGGAATATTAATATTCGCTTGCCCATTTGTCGGAACTTGTAATACTTTTTGGTTACCTAAAGCGGTTGTTCCATTACCATTTTGTAGTTGAACGGCTAGGTTTTTAGCCGTACCTTGGTTTTTGTATAAGCTTGCAGTATCCGCAGTATCCGCGGTTCCTGTAAACGTCAGTTTTACCTGGTTAATAAAAGATGAACAATTATTTAGGCTAATATTAAATGTGTTCCAATTAGAACCTGAACTCGCATTACGAAATACATCAGCAGAAATATTTTTTAGGTCAATATCAATATTATTCCCACCGGTAATATTGCAAGTTGCGGCTCGAATATTTCCGGTAAAGTTCAATGTCACTGTGCTAGCAGCAAATAAATTTCCGCTGAATATTAAGCTACTAAGTAAAAGTAAATTTTTAGATATATTTTTCATTTTTTATTCCTACTCATAGCGAATATTTACAGTCGCGGAGGCATTCGCTGTACCCGGCGTGATGTTATCGGCCGTTTTGATATAGCGAGCTTTCCAATTAAACATATAATCACCAGCCGGTACATTATTTTGCAGGCTATTTAACGTGTTCAACTTGATCGGGTTATTATTTTTATCCAGCAATTGTATTGCCACGCCAGTGGCAGTATTAGTACCCGTTAGCCCTAATTTTCCTGTAGCGGTATCTTCATATTTAGAACTTGTGACCGTCGCTTTGATATTAGTACCCGCCATACAGCTTAATGTTATGGGAATATTGATATTTGTACTGGTACTGCCAACAGAGGGAAATTGGGTATCATACCAATCCCCTAAGTTGATGGTAGGAACTGAATTTTTTAGTGAGCAACTGAGTACATTTATTCGATAGTTAGTGGAAAAAGAAACAGTTGAAATATAAAAATTGGTACCTGTCTTTCTATTCTGTTGATAAAATCTAGCGAGTTGCCGAGTTGAAATAATCCCACCAGAAGTAACGCGCCCCGTTTTTTCTATACGGATATCCCATGCTGGATTCGAGAATGTCCATGTAGTTGCCGTATATGGGCCATTGACAGGAAAGAAGGTATTTGATCCAAAGCTATTAATTCTCGCTTTGACACCAATACCATTAATTCCACTTACGGCCATACCATTACTGACTGGTGCTAGATAAATACCAACTTGATTTCCGCCACAATCTTGACCAACACCATTAGTCGGGTTATAAGTCCCCGTATAAATCGGTAAAGATATCGATTTTAATTGATAAGACCTAGTGTCATCATATTGTATGTTGATTGTTTCATTAGGTATTGTTTTTTGTATATTTCTCCATGTAGGATTTTGCACACATGCTGCATTAGCATATCCTGAGTATAAATATATACAACTCACTGACAATATTGTTCTATAAATAAAATTTTTCATTATTTACCCCTTATTATCGGCAAACAGCAGTTGTTTTATATAACCCCATATAGTTCGATATGCCTGCTAAGTTATAATTTACTTGGCACTGTTGTTTCTCGTTATATTGAATAATAAAATTGCCATTTTCAGCTAAGCCAGATAAATAAATTTCACCATCATTACCCACTATATTATTTAGCTGTGGGTTATCTTTAAATATCGCCTGAGCACCAAAAGGTACGGGGTTACCATCAGCAAAGGTTAATATCATGATGGCTCGGTACCCGACATTCGCCGCAAAGCTAGCTTTCACCAGAGCACCACGGCTTGGTGCAACACTTTGGCTGGTTAACTCCATTTCCGTATTTTCAGGTAGTTCAGAAGTGTCAATATCAATCACATTTTTACGATAAGCCGTGACATAAGGCACGAGTGCATAACCTTGGTTATTAGTAACAACCCCAGCTTGGTTTAAAATGGGAACATCGCCTGCATCTGGGACTTCAACAATCGCCGCGGTTTCCCCTAATTGTTGGCCGAGTACAAGGCCGCCAGAGTGAGCCACTAAGCTACCATTCACACCGTAATAAAGGTTATAGTTGTCTTTGCTATAGCCAGTGCCGCCTGAAACTTCACCATATTGGCCTTTATAAGAGGCGTTCATATTGCCGCTCGTACCTTGTTCTTGAGTGGTGAAACCCTGCTGCATGCTCCAATTTAAGCGGTTATTGAGTTGTGAAGCGGAAAGCCCAATACTGCCTGTGCTTGGGCCGTTGCTGCTACTATTACTGTTAAAGTTGTAATAGAAGGTGTTATCAAACACGGTAAATGGCACACTGACCGAAAACGCTAATTGATGGTCATCTTCACTTTTCGTGCGGCTACCGGAAGTATATGAGTAGCTATTAGTATTTTTGTTATAGGTATAATTCAAACTATAACTGATGCCTTGCCAACTGTTGTTGTAACCCACGGTAGCAGATTGTGTTTTACGGTCACTATTCCAGTAGTCTTCATTGATGTAGCCGACAGAGATTGAACCAAAGTTATCCCCTAAGTTTTGGCTGAGGGTGATTTCACCGCGATTACGGCGTCGTTCAATTTCTGGAGCATAGTTTGTATTTCTATAACCATCAAAGACTTCCGCTAAACTATAAAAACCTTTAGTGGAATAGCGGTAACCCGCTAATGCGATATTCGTACCAATATCGTTGATATTTTTGTTATAGCGGAAGCGGTATGATTGACCTTTCTCCTTAACATCATTACTTAGCGTTGAATTTGCATGAGTAACGTCAATGGATAATGCACCAAATCGCCCAAGGTTTTGGCCTGCACCGATGGAGTAAGATTGGTAATGCTCACTCACTTGGCTACCACCATAAGCGGTAATACCATATGGTAGACCATAGATTAAGGTAAATTGGCCAAATTTTGTTTTATCAATGCTACTGTCATAAGCGCGGTATTCCCCGCCCGTTACGCTATAAGAAAAATATCCTTCACGCTGCAATACGGGTAATGAAGCAAAAGGAACGATTTGATATTGCTCGCTACCGTTGGATTCTTTGATGGTGACATGCAAATCACCGCTTCCCCCTGTTGGGTATAAGTCATTGATTTTAAAAGGGCCTGCAGCCACCTCGGTTTGGTAGATAATGTAACCATTTTGGCGGATCGTCACCTGTGCGTTGCTACGAGCAATCCCACGTACAACGGGCGCATAGCCGCGTAAACTCTCAGGGGACATATCATCATCTGTCGCAAGTTGGGCACCCCGAAATGGCACGCTATCAAAAACCATCGAAGGTGAGACACTATCCCCCAAGGTCAACTGACTTTTGATGCGATTAATACCGCGTGATGCGTAGGTATAGATGGTATCCCATTTACCGGATTGGTCGGTACTACTTGACCATGTGGTGTAATTGCGTAACCGCCATGCTCCAATATTTAAGCCAGGTCTTAAATTTACATAATGGGATGTGTTATCCGAGCCACTACTTTTACGATCGTAATTCTTAGAGCCGTTATAGCTATAATTTAATAGCAGTGCGTTGATCCCATTATCGATATTGGCTAAGTCAACGTAACCCCTTGGGTTTCTATCCAATGCGATTTGGGGGATGCTTAAATATAAACGTTGAGAATCAAACTCAAAATTACTTGTGGCATCAGGGATCGCGGCAAGGTTTACACAGTGGCTTCCTGCGGTTTGTAATTCAGGGTATTCGGCTGTTTTGATACCAAACTCTTTAATATCAGCCAGTGATAAACACGGAACTAATTGGTTACGGCTATTTTTTTCAAATTTAAGATTTTTAGCACCAATTAAGTTGGTGTTGACATAAATATCAACATAGTAATCACCCGCTAATTGTTCATTATTCTCGAACTGTGACAAATCAACCGAATCTTTATTCGGTAGCTCTAAAAAGTCAGGATCAAAGTAGACATTATTTTCTATTTTTTCTTCAGCATATAGCGATGCGGTATAGCCTAAATATAATAGCAGGCCTAGAGATATTTTATTTATTTTCATGATAAAGCCCAACTTATTTTATAGTTTTATATTTTCTTTTCGAGTGCTTCTGGCGCTGCACCATAATCATTAATAACTTCCCATTTTATTGTCCCATTACTATTTGAGTTATTAACCTCGAAAGTCGCACTTGAGAAAGGTGCCGCATAAGAAACGTCATTAGCCTTTGTTCCATTAAAACTGATGCTCTGGAAATTCATAAAATATGGCGTTGGGTTTTTAACCGTAATTTTATTTCCAGATTTTGACCACACTAATTTTTTTTGCTCTTCAATAAAATCAACATCTTTTAATCCCTTGGGGCGATAAATTAATTTCATTTGCGTTTTAAAGGCAATTTGTAATGAGTTTTCTGTTCTTTCTGTTGCTGGAATAGTTTTTATATTTAGCCAGAATAATGACTCTCTATCATTAGGTAATTTATTTTCTGTTAAAAATATTCTTAGTGCATTAGTTCTATCTGCATTTAGCCTAAATAATGGTGGTGTGATAGAAAAATCAGACTGTTTTTTTTCATCTATATTATCTATCCAAGATTGAATCAAATAAGGGATTTTATCTGGATTTTCCACACTGATGCTGACATCTTTGTTTCCCTCGTTATAAATAACACGGGTTCCACCAATAATAACACCAGCATTCGCAGTGTTTATTAGTGCCAATAAGGAAATAAAAATATAGATAATAGATTTCATAATACCACCATTGATTATTATTAGATAAGGCTTAAGTCCTTTTAAACCTTATTTATTATTTAGTTATAATTGATTGTAAAAGTTGCTGTCGCATTAGCAGGACCAGGGGTCACAGCGCTAGACTTGGCAATATAACGTGCTCTGAAATCTAAATTATTTTCTACATTTTGTTTTAATGGATAAGTTTTAGAGGCAGTAAACAATGGCACGACTTTATTCTCATCATCAGTAATTTGAATACCAACGCCAGTTGCAACGCCAGTTTCTTCTTTTAATTTAATAACTTCATCATCACCAACATAAGAATCCGCATCAAATTTCACTGAAGCCGTTGTTACGGTAGCAGGGCAATTAATTAATTTAATCGTAAATTTAGTTGCAGCAGCAGTGCTTCCTGCAGTTGGTAATGCGGTTTTAGATACTTTTCCGAGATTTACTTTTAATGCATCAGAGCCAGCAGCTAATTCGCATGCTTGGTCGATGATTTCACCTGTAAAGTCGATAGTACCATCCGCCGCTAATGCATTATTAACAGCAACGATTGAGGTTGCTGCAATTAATGATGCAAGTAAGTTCTTTTTCATTTGTTTTTCTCCAAAAGATAATTATTTATTTTTCATTGAGTATATAAAAACAATAATTACTCAACTGAAGAGTATTTTGAGACTATTTTTTAAAATAAACAAGTTTTGTTAAAATTGGAAATATATAATTAAATATTAAAGTATTTAATTTTTTTAATTGAGTTAACACATTATGAGAGAGGGGTTGATATACTATATTGAACTAAGTTAAATATAATTTTTAATGATTATTTGACTAAAGTTAAATAACGATATAAAGCTAAGAATAATTACAAGGAGGGATATAAATTTAATTTATCTCTCATATAGAGATTATTTGGAATTATCAATCTTTGGCACGTTAGGTAAAATGTAGTGATTGTTTTATTTGTATTGTCGAAAAACGAAAGTATAGTGTAATTGTCGGTTTTGGTAGGTCTAAATGTGCTCTGTCTTGTTTTTTAATTAAGTACCACTAGAGATGTAGTCTTAATTTTAGATGGTTTAACTAAGACTACATAGGCGAAGGTTGCTCTTATTTTGATAATAAAGAGCAACAACCTAAAAATATGCAACATTATTTTTTGTTGATACTATTTGTACAAATTGAAATTTTTTCTGGCGATAATAGGCTTTCTGCTTGGAGTATTTTTCTTCTATTCTGTTGATTGTTTATTGTGCTAACTGGTGCTGGAATGGCAAAATCAATAATTAATTCTTGAATATCAAGGTCGAGTATTTCAGAAATAAAATATAAAGTATCAACGTGAATTCGTATTTCCCCTAGTTCATGTCGAGATTGATGCTGCTGACTTATCCCGAGTAATGTGCTGAGTTGCTGAATACTCATGTTATGGTCTTTTCTTAGTGTGCGGATCCGTGCTCCGATAATTCTAGATGTGTTTTTTTTCATACTGATAACCAATAATGATTAAGTAAAAATACTATAAAGAAAATGATTTTTTAATTTCATAACCATTTTTAATTTTTGTTTTTTCATCTTCACTAAACGAAAAAAAGTAACTAATGTTAATATCAAAATAGTTGGAGTATTGTTTTAGCCTATCTACCGATATTCGGTTATTTCCTCGTTCATAACGTAATTGTTGTTGCTCACTAATTCCAACCGTTTTAGCGAGAGTAACAAGAGAGAGTCCTTTATTTTTACGCAATGACTTTATTTTATTACCAATGACTGCAGAGACAGGGTAATAATTGCTCATTATTTAACCTCATTGATTTTTTATTTTTAATAAGTAAAAAATGCCTTGTACCTTCAAGATACATCTATCAGGTACTATGGTTTCTATCTTGATTTAAATCATACGTATTCGAGCTATACAGTTTTCATTTGGGTATTAGTTACTATAATAGCCAGACCTTGTTAATGATAAACAAATGTAAAATCAAGGTGGCTATTAAATGAACCGCTTGTCATTCCTGATCCATAACCCGCCATTCTCGCTGATAGTGGAATGTCAATTGTGCGGGTTTGTTCATTGACCAGCGCTGCAATTTTTTCACCATTTTTTATCGTGGTTTTATTTGCATGGTGAGCTAAGTTTAATGCGACATTTTTAGCAGAGCCGGTGTTGATAAAATAGTCAGTTGTGCCTGTGTCAGGTGTGCCTTTAATCTCCATAATGGCCTCTTTAGTGCCAATAGGGCAATTTTTCAATTTAATTGAGAAATCAACCCACGGTGAAGTTTGTGTATCTCGAATATTCCAAGCATTCACTTTTTTTAGGTCAATGACATGATTGATGGTTTCTAATTCGCAAGGCATCACTGCGACATAGCCATGTACGTTGATATTAATTTGTGGGTCTGCTGCCAATAGGGGACTGGAAGCAAGACAGAAT
The DNA here is from genome assembly GCF_023205015.1 of Providencia rettgeri. Lineage (NCBI taxonomy): Bacteria > Pseudomonadati > Pseudomonadota > Gammaproteobacteria > Enterobacterales > Morganellaceae > Providencia > Providencia rettgeri. Next base: position 289,895 of record NZ_CP096258.1, read on the forward strand.
AACAGTATCATTTTCTTCATGTTATATGCTCCGGTTTATAAATAGGTGATGGTGGCGGTGATATTGGCTGAAATAGATCCAGGCACGACATTACCTACTGCGCTAAATGCACGGGTACGTAATGGGATAGCAATATCAGATTGCCCATTTAAGGGCACTTGTAATATTTTTAGATTACCTAATGGTGTGGCACCATCACCACTTTGTAATTGCACAGCGATATTCTGTGCAGTACCGAGATTTTTATATAAGCTGTTTATGTCAGCAGCATCTGCAGTGCCTGCAAATGTCAGTTTAATTTGGTTCACAAATGAAGAGCAGTTATTTAAATAAATATCAAAATTTTTCCAGTCGGATCCTGTCTGCGCGCTATTAAATATATCAACCGGTAAACGCTTTAAGTCAATATCAATATTGTTGCCGCCAGAGATATTACAGGTAGCGGCTTTGATATTGCCTGTGAAATTTAATATGACGTTATCTTCAGCATATGTATAAAAGCTAGAGATCAAGCTATTTATTATCAATAAGGAGTGCATTAAATTTTTCATTATTTAATCCTATTCATAACGAATATTAACGGTGGCTGAGGCATTTGCACTTCCGGGAGTAATTTTGTCTGCTGTTTTAATATAACGGGCTTTCCAATTAAAGATATAATCGCCCTGTGGTACACCATCTTGCTGTGTCCATTTTTTATTTAATTCTATTGGTTTTCCAAAATCATTTAATAATTGTAAAGCAATCCCAGTTGCTTTATTTTCACCAGTTAAATCTAGTTGGCCATTGGCTGCATTTTTGATTGCACTTGATGTGACTGTAACTTTAAGATTTGTACCTGCAAGACAGGATAAGGCAATTGGAATATCAACCTCATTGCTTGTATCACCAATATTCTTAAACTGGGTGTCATACCAATCTTTCATGTCAATACTTAACGTGGTGTTTTTTAGACTGCAATTTAGCACAACGATATTAAAATTGTTTTTAAAGTGAAGCCCAGCAGTTTCGACCCCGAATGCCGTCATATTCGGTGGCGTATTCCATTGATATACTCTGCCAACTCGCCCACTTTCTAATTTACCTGATTTGTTTATGGTTCCAGTTTTTTTGATAAATAATCGCCAGGACATGTTACTAAAGACGGTTCTTTCTGGAATAGGATATCTGAATGAAGCCGGAGAAACTACATTTCCTGTCTGTCGGCTTGAGTAATGAAGATCTAGGCTTACTCCTACACCAGGAACAAGATTCGAATAGCGAGTTGTTGCCCTATGCACACCAGTTCCCCAAACTAAATCCAACCAACCAATCAATTCGGGATTACATTTATCACTATTACTTGTTGTAAAGCTATAATCGCTTGAAAAAAATGGAATATCAATTGTTTCTAGTATTCCATCTTCCATGTCGTATTGGACATAAATCGTTCTATCTGGGACGTATACGTTGGATAAAATTCTAGGATTTTTTTGACAGACAGCCAAAGAATAATCCGAATAAAAAAGTGTAAGGCAAGAAATTAAAAATATCTTATTTATTAACTTATTCACTATGTTTACCTCTATGATTTACCGACATACCGCAGTAGTTTTATATAACCCCATATAATCTGAAACACCGGCTAAGTTATAATTAACCTGACACTGTTGTTTCTCGTTATATTGAATAATAAAGTTCCCACTCTCAGTTAAACCGGATAAATAAACTTCGCCATCATTACCCACTAGATTATTTAGCTGCGGGTTATCTTTAAATATCGCCTGCGCACCAAATGGAACTGGCTTCCCATCTGCAAAATTCAATACCATAATGGCGCGATAACCGACATTAGCGGTGAAACTGGATTTCACTAGCGCACCACGGCTTGGGGAGACCGACTGGCTAGTCAGTTCCATTTCCGTGTTGTTAGGTAACGCCGAAGTATCAATATCGATGGAATTTTGACGGTAGGCCGTCACGTATGGCACTAACGCGTAACCTTGGCTATTGGTTACTACACCCGCTTGGTTTAATATGGGAACATTCCCTGCATCAGGCACTTCTACCAGCGCAGCAGTCTCACCCAGTTGTTGCCCTAACACTAACCCGCCCGCGTGGGCGACAAGGCTACCGTTAGTTCCGTAGTACAGGTTATAGTTATCCTTGCTATAACTTGCGCCCCCGGAAACTTCACCATACCTGCCTTTATAGGTGGAGTTCGCATTACCAGAACTGCCTTGCCCCTGATTGGTTAAACTCTGTTGCATACTCCAATTTAAACGGTTGTTAAGGTGAGATGCTGATACACCGATGCTACTCGAACTGGAGTCTCGGCTACTGTGGTTACTGGCAAAGTTAATGTAGGCGGTATCTTCAAACAAACTGAACGGAATATTGACCGAAAAAGTAAATAAGTGGTCTTCATCACTGTATTTTTTTGCCCCAGCACTCTGGGAATAGCTGCTGGTATTTTTGTTATAGGTGTAATTCAGCCCATAACTGACCCCTTGCCAGCTATTGTTATAGCCAAGGGTTGCAGACTGGGTTTTTCGGTCACTATTCCAATAATCTTCATTAACATAACCCATTGAAATAGAACCGTAAGTATCCCCTAGGTTTTGGCTGAGGGTGATTTCACCGCGATTACGGCGGCGTTCGATTTCAGGAGTGTAAGTGGTATCACGGAAGGTATCAAACACCTCGGATAAACTGTAATACCCTTGGGTCGAATAGCGGTAACCTGCCAAAGCAATATTGGTGCCGATATCATTGAGGTTTTTGTTATATCTAAAGCGGTAAGACTGCCCACGTTCTTTGCGGTCATCACGCATTTTGGCGTGAGATTGGGTCACATCAATAGAAAGCGCGCCAAAACGTCCCATGTTTTGCCCAGCACCTATCGAATAAGATTGGTATTTTTCACTGAACTGACTCCCTCCGAACATGGTGATGCCATAGGGTAAACCGTAAACCAACGTGAACTGGCCAAATTTGGTTTTATCTACATGACTATCATAGGAGCGATATTCCCCCGCGGTGGTGCTGTAGGATAAATAACCTTCTCGCTGCAATACAGGGAGCGAGGCAAACGGCACAATTTGCACCTGTTCGCTACCGTTCGATTCTTTTATCGTCACATGTAAGTCACCACTGCTGCCCGTTGGGTAGAGGTCAGTGATTTCAAAGGGGCCAGCTGCTACATCGGTTTGGTAGATGGTGTAACCGTTTTGGCGAATGGTGACCTGTGCGTTGCTGCGGGCTATCCCACGCACAACGGGCGCATAGCCACGCAGACTTTCAGGGTACATATCATCATCGGTGGCGAGCTGCGCCCCACGAAATGGCACACTGTCAAACACCTCTGATGGAGAAACGCTGTCTCCCAAGGTTAATTGGCTTTTTATGCGGTTGATCCCACGGGAGGCGTAAGTATAAACAGTATCCCATTTATTGGGCTGCCCTGTGCTGTTGGACCACGTGGTATAGTTGCGCAGACGCCATGCCCCAATATTTAAGCCGGGGCGTAAATTGACGTAGTTTGAGGTGGTGTCTTTTCCACCTTTACGATCGGTATTTTTAGAACCGCTATAGCTGTAATTCAGTAATAGGGCAGTAATACCGTTGTCGATATCCGCAAGGTCAACATAACCCCTTGGGTTTTTCGCCAGCGCGATCTGCGGAATACTGAGGTATAACCGCTGTGAATCAAATTCAAACTGACTTGTTGCATCTGGAATGATTGCTAAGTTAACACAGCCTGTTTGGCTATTTTGTAGCTCAGGATAATCTGCAATTTTAATATCGAAGCTTTTTAAATCATCCAGAGTTAAGCAAGGAACCAATTTATTATCGGTGCCTTTATCAAACTTTAAATTTTTCGCCCCGATTAAGTTAGTGTTGACATAAATATCAACGTAATAATTACCGGCCAATTGTTGGTTATTTTCAAATTGGCTTAAATCAACAGAGTCTTTATTTGGTAGCTCTAAGAAATCAGGGTCAAAATAGATATTTCCCTCTGTCGTATTATTGTCGATGGCATTTTCAGCATATAAAGGTACCGTATAGCCTAAATAAATAAGTAGGCTAAAGCATATTTTATTTATTCTCATTTTAACAACCTAAATCAATATTGGGCTATATTTTCGCTTCACTCAGTTCAGATGCGGAACCATAATCATTAATGACTTCCCATTTCACAATGCCGTGACTTGCAGTATCGTTAATCTCAAAAGAAGTGCTAGAAAACGGTGCGGCATAAGAGACGTCATTGGCTTTTTTACCGTTAAAGGTAACACTTTGGAAATTCATAAAATACGGCGTCGGGTTTTTTACCGTAATCCTATTGCCTGTTTTTGACCAAGTTAATTTCTTTTGCTCTTCAATAAAATCAACATTTTTAATTGCAGAGGGACGGTAAATTAATTTCATCTGCGTTTTAAAGGCAATTTGTAATGAATTCTCTGTTCGCTCTGTTGCCGGGATTGTCTTTATATTTAGCCAAAATAATGATTCTTTATCTTTCGGTAAGGTATTCTCGGTTAAAAATATTCTTAACGCATTGGTTTTATCTGCGTTTAATCTAAATAGTGGTGGTGTAATGGTAAATGCAGATTGTTTTTTTTCATCAACACTGTCAATCCACGATTGAATTAAATAAGGAATTTTATCAGGGTTTTCGACACTAATACTGACGTCTTTATTTCCCTCATTATAAATAACACGAGTCCCGCCAATAATAACGCCTGCATGGGCTAAATTAATCAATAAGAATGAAGAAATAAAAAAATAAACTAAGCGTTTCATATTAGTACCATTGAATAGGGGAGTAGGGTTTAAATCCATTTAAACCCTAAAAGCCAATTAGTTATAATTAATAGTGAAGGTTGCATTACCATTTGCCGGGCCAACGGTTACTGCGTCGGATTTTGCAATGTAATGGGCTTTAAAGTCTAAGTTATTTACAACGCCATCTTTTAATGGATAAGCTTTAGAGGCCGTATATAATGGGACAACAGCATTAGCGTCATCAGTAATTTGGATGCCAACACCTGTAGCAACACCGGGTTCATCTTTTAATTTGATAACTTGGCTATCATTTAAATAGGAATCGGCATCAAATTTCACTGAAGCCGTTGTTACGGCTTTAGGGCAGTTGATTAATTTGATCGTAAATCTCGTTGCAGCCGCTGTATCTCCCGCACCTGATAATGCCGTTTTTGATACTTTCCCTAAATTCACTTTTAGTGCATCAGAACCTGCGGATAATTCACAAGCTTGGTCGGTAATTTCACCGGTAAAATCAATAGTTCCATCAGCAGCTAATGCATTATTAATGGCAAAAACAGACGATGCCGCAATTAAATAGGCAAAGACATTCTTTTTCATTTATTACTCTCCAAGAGGATATTTATATGATGAGATTGAGTTAGTGAAAATATTCAGTTACTCAACTGGTGTGTATTTTGGCTTTTATTTTAAAAATAAACAATATGAGAGTAATTTGGGCTTAATCTCCTTTTTTGATGTGGTTTTTATATATTATGTTTGATATTCACACTATGGGTTGTAGGTTTTTTATGGATATATTAAGAAATGTTATTTTTTTGATTTTAGGGTTTTTGTTGAAGATCAAAATAAAAATTAAATAATTAAATTGGATTTAACGTGGTGTTTTTTGTTATTGTTTCACGCATCATGTGTTGTGGTGGTATTTAATATATTTGGCACTTTTTTAATTGTTCATTTTGAAACAATAAATAGTCTTAAATGTATTGTAGTAAAGGGAGCATCTGAACCCAATTATCACTAATGGTTATTTTTTTGCGTTTAGATGTCTTTTTTTGATGTGGGTCAGTATGGAATTATTGAATGTTAAGATAAGCATGAAATAATAAATTAAGTCACGCCTATCTTAATAGGATAGTCAATTTTTGCGGTTATTCAATCCCAAGCTCTTTTAATTTCCGAGTTAACGTATTTCTTCCCCATCCTAATAAACGGGCGGCTTCTTGTTTGTGGCCATTTGTATATCTCAACGCACAATTTAACATGGTGCGTTCAAGTAATGGCATCGTTTGGGCGAAAAGATTTTCCTTTCCATCCATTAAGGCGCTATCAGTCCACTCTTCAAGTAATTCAAACCACTGGGCGTTAGAAATAGGATCTTGCGATGACAACGATGGTGTTGGCATGAGATTGGCTTGGGATGATTTTACTACGGTATTTGGTTGGGGATGCTCTTCAAGCAAATCATCGGGTAAGTCTTGCGGTAAAATTTCTTGGCTTGCCGCCATCACAGTTAGCCAACGGCAGACATTTTCCAATTGGCGAACGTTACCCGACCAGTAATAGCGTTGAAGAATTTTTTCGCTATCAGGGTGCAGTACCTTACTTTCTACTCCTAACTCTTTGGCGGTATTTTGCAAAAAGTAGTGGGCAAGTCGAGGAATATCTTCAACGCGCTCACGTAATGGGGGTAATTGCACTCGGATCACGTTTAGCCTGTGAAATAAATCCTCACGAAATAGCCCTTCTTTAACCCGTTTTTCGAGATCTTGGTGGGTCGCTGCAATAATCCGCACATCCACATTAACTGGGGTATAACCGCCAATACGATAGAATTGGCCTTCCGCCAGAACGCGTAATAAGCGAGTTTGTACATCAAGGGGCATATCACCGATTTCATCTAAAAACAGTGACCCATGGTTAGCTTGTTCAAATCTCCCTTGACGTACTTGAGTCGCACCCGTAAATGCCCCTTTTTCGTGACCGAATAACTCAGATTCAATTAAATCTTTGGGAATAGCGGCCATATTTAATGCAATAAAAGGGGCATCGGCACGGGGGCTGTGCTGATGTAGCGCATGGGCAACTAACTCTTTCCCTGTACCTGACTCGCCATTGATAAGCACGCTAATTGATGAACGCGATAAACGGCCAATAATACGATAAACCTCTTGCATAGCCGGTGCTTCACCGATCATGGTCGAAGAGACAACAGGAGCGGCTTGTTTAGCTTCACGGCCAGTATGGTTTTGTTCGCGGCTATGATTCAGAGCGCGCTCGACTAATGCGACAGTTTCATCAATATCGAAAGGTTTTGGTAAGTAATCAAAGGCGCCTGATTGGTAGGCATTTACGGCAGCATCAAGGTCAGAGTGTGCTGTCATGATAATAATCGGTAAGAGAGGGTGCGATTGTTTGATGGTATTCAGAAGCTCAATACCATTTGTGCCTGGCATACGGATATCAGATAACAACACATCAGGGAGTGAATTTTCTAATGCAGCGAGTACAGCATCTGCACTGTCAAAGGAGGTACAAGCGAATTTTGCATGATCGAATGCACGCTCAAGTACCCAACGGATGGAGCTATCGTCATCGACCACCCAAATTTTTCCCTGCGTCATGGTTATCCCCTATTTCTTAATTGGTAGATAAATAGAAAACTCAGTGTGGCCCGGCCAACTGGTAAATTCGATTTTTCCTGCATGTTGGTCGACTAAACTGCGAGCAATTGATAGGCCAAGTCCGGTGCCATCTGGTCGTCCACTTACCATGGGATAAAATAATGTATCCTGAATTGCCAAGGGAATACCGGGGCCGTTATCTTCAATATCAATACGTGCAGCCAATCGATAACGCTCACCTTGCAGCGTGACTTGAAATGCCGTTCGTGTACGCAAGGTGATATAACCCCCCGTTTCAGCGAGAGCTTGCAATGCATTTCGAGTGATATTAAGGAGTACCTGCTCGATTTGGTCTGGGTAATATTCTAATTCAGGCAGACTCGGGTCATAGTCTCGAATTAGCGTCACGTTATCGGGTTTTTCTAATGACACCAAGCGCGTTACATTTTCCATAATATGATGGATACTTTGCTGTGTTTTCGGCCCCGGGTATTGTGGGCCAAGTAGCCTATCAACAAGCGCTCGCAGGCGGTCGGCCTGCTCGATAATCACTTGAGTATATTCATTTAGTTGTGGGTCAGGGAGCGCTTTAGATAGTAATTGCGCAGCGCCTCGCAAACCCCCGAGTGGATTTTTGATTTCGTGAGCAAGCCCTCGGATTAATTCGCGTGCGGCAAGTTGTTGGGCATTTTGCGCGAGTTCTTGGCTAAGACGTCGCTGGCTATCTAATTGTGAAAGCTCAACTAAAATAAATTGCTCTGAAAAAGGCTGTGCGCTGAACGACATCACATGGGAATGGTTATTAAAGACCAAGGTAACTTCATTTTCGGTAAAACTGTGACCGTCTTTTAAACTATTAAGCATGAGTTCATCATTGAGCGAACAATAGCTAAATAGTAGAGGTAGTGGTGTACCGTATAGCTTGCGCTGGCTTTGGGTTAAGATCTGGAGTGCAGCATGGTTGGCATAATGGATAACCAAGTCGTAATCCAAAATTAGCACGCTATTAATGAGAGAGTCGAGAATATGTTCCGGTGCTGGCAAATGTTCGGTTTTCATGTAATGTTGCTCCTGCACTATTTTGGTGCATTATACCTGATAGACCAAACAACCGATATTTGATTTTTGTTGCGTAAATACGTTAGAGATAAAAGGCCCCATCAAAAGATGGGGCAAGTGCTTCACGGCAACAAAGACTAACAGTGGAACGGCGTGTTACACACTGTAGTACATTTCAAATTCGAGAGGGTGTGGTGCCATACGAACACGTTGGATGTCGGCACGGGTTAATTCAATATACGCATCAATAGCGTCATTCGTGAATACACCACCACGGGTTAAGAATTCACGGTCTTTATCTAATTCCGCTAACGCTTCGTCTAAAGAGCCTGAAACAGTTGGAATTTCTTTGGCTTCTTCTGGTGGTAAGTCATATAAATTTTTGTCCATCGCATCACCAGGGTGGATCTTATTGATGATGCCATCAAGACCGGCCATTAACTGGGCTGCAAACGCTAAATATGGGTTAGCAGCTGGGTCTGGGAAGCGAACTTCAATACGGCGTGCTTTGGTACTCGCGACGACTGGAATACGAATCGAAGCAGAACGGTTACGTGCAGAATATGCCAACATGACTGGTGCTTCAAAGCCAGGAACTAAGCGTTTGTATGAGTTAGTCGTTGGGTTTGTAAATGCGTTCAGTGCACGTGCATGCTTAATAATTCCACCGATGTAATACAGCGCCATTTCGGATAAACCGCCGTATTTGTCACCTGCGAACAGGTTAACGCCACCTTTAGATAAAGACATATGGCAGTGCATACCTGAACCGTTATCACCCACTAAAGGTTTAGGCATAAAGGTCGCTGTTTTGCCGTAGGCATGGGCAACATTGTGAACAACATATTTATAAATTTGGGTTTCATCCGCTTTTTTGGTCATGGTATTAAAGCGGGTCGCCACTTCGTTCTGGCCAGCGGTTGCCACTTCATGGTGGTGAGCTTCAACAACCAAGCCCATCTCTTCCATCGTGGTACACATAGCTGAACGCAAGTCTTGTGATGAATCAACCGGTGGAACTGGGAAATAACCGCCTTTTACTGCAGGGCGATGGCCTTTATTACCACCTTCGTACTTGGTGCCTGTATTCCATGCCGCTTCGATATCATCAATATGGTAGTAACTACCATGCATGTTGTTGCCAAAACGAATGTCATCAAAAACGAAAAATTCAGGTTCTGGCCCAAAGAGAACGATATCGGCAATGCCACTTGAGCGCAGGAAATCTTCCGCACGTTTTGAAATTGAACGTGGGTCTCTGTCATAACCTTGCATCGTGCCCGGTTCTAAAATATCGCAGCGAATGATCAACGTGATATCTGCATAGAATGGGTCTAACATCGCCGTTGATGGGTCTGGCATTAATACCATGTCTGATTCATTGATGCCTTTCCAGCCACCAATAGATGAACCATCAAACATCTGGCCTTCTTCAAAGAAGTCTTCGTCAACTTGATGAGCAGGGATAGTGATGTGTTGCTCTTTACCTTTAGTGTCGGTAAAACGCAGATCAATAAATCTAACATTGTGCTCTTTAATTAACGATAAAACATGTTCAGCGGACATCTCGGCTCTCCTGGTCGGGTCTAATCAACAAATCACAAGCTATCGTTTGATAGTCGGTCTGTTGTTTGTCTGGCGTGTTAGTTATATAAAATTAGTTATATAAAAATAGTTAGCACGCGCTCTATAAATAGATAAGCTAAAAGCGTGCCAACTTTTTTAATTATAGTAAATACTGATTGTTACGTGAGGAATAGATTTATTATTAAGCAAATATTGCATTTTGTGCACTGTTTTGGTGCGATCGGCTCTTTTGCGCGCACCAATTTGGTGCTTTGAGTGAATTTGGGGGCCATCGGTGGGATTTCAAATAAAAAATCAGCACTGTGCTCTGTTAAAGCGCAATGCCGATGAAATCTAAAAGAAATGAGGTTATTTAATCTCAAGCAGCGGCATTAATCTTCATCGCTATTGGTTAATAACGTATTTACTTCTTCAATTTGTTTTACTGCATCATTGATAATGGAAGCTATTTGGCGAGTCTGTTCTTCATTTAGCTGTTTTAAAACCATTTTGTGACGCAATAATGCTTTAAAGCGACTGACAGCCATTTCAATGTCTTCCGCTAAATTGCCGCCTTGTTGCATATCACGCGCTTTTGCTAGTTTGCGAGCAATAACCGCTTCAATTTCTTTATTTTGAGCGAGATGGGCAGCTCCTTCTGGTGTGATCGTAAAACTTTTGCGATTGCGCTCAACAATCTGAGACTCTAGGAAGCCTTGCTCTTCTAACAGTGTTAGAGTCGGATAAATAACACCGGGACTAGGCACATATAAGCCATTTGAGGCTTCTTGAATATCTTTGATAATTTCATAGCCATAGCTTGGTTTTTTAGCGACTAACGAAAGTACCATTATATGAAGATCGCCATGGTCGAATAAACGACGCAGGCCTTTGCCTCTTCCGCGGCCTCTTTGGCGGCCTTCGCCGTGGCAGCGTTCACCGTGTCCGTGACCATGACGGCCTTCGCCGTGGCAGCGTTCACCGTGTCCGTGACCATGACGGCCTTCGCCGTGGCAGCGTTCACTGTGTCCGTGACCATGACGGCCTTCGCCGTGACAGCGTTCACTGTGTCCGTGACCATGACGGCCTTCGCCGTGGCAGCGTTCACTGTGTCCGTGACCATGACGGCCTTCATTGTGGCAACATCCACCGTGGTGGCCACGTTGATTTTCATCGTGGTGTGCATAATATACATGACGACAAGATTTAATTAGCATATAGTTACTCCTTAGCGTGTAACTTTAGATATATCGAATTTATTTTATGGGTTTACTATATTTAGATATATCTAATTAGTCAATTTAGATATATCTAAATAACGCAAAAAGATATTTAAACTGGCAGTTAAGAAAGAAAGTCTATTTTTTGTTCTTTTTTTGGGCTGCTAATATTAAGTTTTTAGCGTATTATTCTGTCACTTTGTGATTTCACAGTGCTGATAGGCCTATTTTTATTAGGTATTTTGGCTCAGTCTCGCAACTGAATGTTTTTTCGTTAAAAACTTTTTATACAGTGATGGGTTTCACATTTATTCCACTTGTGCGGAAAAACGTGTAAAATAACAGCAAATTAACGTAGAAAGTATGCTTTGGGCGTGAATAACGGCTCAAAAAGCATATTCCTTTCCTGTCAATTAAACGGTAAAAATCCTTGTCAATTCAAAATTTAAGAAACATCGCCATCATCGCTCACGTTGACCATGGCAAGACCACACTGGTTGGTAAATTACTGCAGCAATCAGGCACGTTCGGTGAACGTGAAACTGTTGATGAGCGTGTTATGGACTCCAATGACTTGGAGAAAGAGCGTGGTATTACTATCCTTGCTAAAAATACCGCTATCCAATGGAATGGTTATCACATTAATATCGTAGACACCCCAGGTCACGCCGATTTCGGTGGTGAGGTTGAGCGCGTTATGTCTATGGTTGACTGCGTACTGCTGGTTGTTGATGCGATGGACGGCCCAATGCCACAAACTCGCTTCGTAACGCAAAAAGCGTTCGACCACGGTTTACGTCCAATTGTTGTTATCAATAAAGTTGACCGCCCAGGCGCACGTCCTGATTGGGTTGTTGACCAAGTATTCGACTTATTCGTGAACTTAGGTGCAACGGATGAGCAACTCGATTTCCCTATCGTGTATGCTTCTGCATTAAACGGTATTGCTGGCCTTGACCACGAAAACATGGCTGAAGACATGACTCCACTGTACGAAGCGATTGTGGAACATGTTGCGCCTCCGGCAGTCGACATTGACGGCCCATTCCAAATGCAAGTTTCGCAATTGGATTACAACAGCTATTTAGGTGTTATCGGTATCGGTCGTATTAAGCGCGGTGTTGTTAAGCCTAACCAACAAGTAACGATTATCGATAGCGAAGGTAAGACTCGCAACGGTAAAATTGGTAAAGTTCTGACTCACTTAGGTTTAGAGCGTATTGACTCACAACAAGCGGAAGCGGGTGATATCGTTGCTCTGACAGGTTTAGGTGAACTGAATATTTCGGACACCATTTGCCAAGTCGGTAGCGTTGAAGCATTGCCTGCGTTAGCGGTTGATGAGCCAACTGTTAGCATGTTCTATTGTGTTAACACCTCACCATTCTGCGGTAAAGAAGGTAAGTTCGTGACTTCACGTCAGATCCTTGACCGCTTGAATAAAGAACTGGTTCACAACGTTGCACTGCGCGTTGAAGAAACTCAAGATCCAGACGCATTCCGCGTTTCTGGTCGTGGTGAGCTTCACTTATCTGTTCTGATTGAAAACATGCGTCGTGAAGGTTTTGAATTAGCCGTATCTCGTCCAAAAGTTATCATTCGTGAAATCGATGGCCGTAAACAAGAGCCATTTGAACAAGTGACTTTAGACGTTGAAGAACAGCACCAAGGCGACATCATGAAAGCTTTAGGTGAACGTAAAGGTGACCTGCGCGACATGATGCCAGACGGTAAAGGCCGCGTACGTCTTGACTACGTGATCCCAAGCCGTGGTCTGATTGGCTTCCGTACTGAATTCATGACAATGACATCAGGTACGGGTTTACTGTACTCAACATTCAGTCATTACGACGATGTTCGCCCAGGTGAAATCGGTGGCCGTCAAAACGGCGTTCTGATCTCCAACGGTCAAGGTAAAGCGGTTGCTTACGCACTGTACAGCCTGCAAGATCGCGGTAAATTGTTCTTAGGTCACGGTGCTGAAGTGTATGAAGGCCAAATCATTGGTATTCACTCACGTTCTAACGACTTAACCGTTAACTGCTTAACAGGTAAAAAACTGACTAACATGCGTGCGTCAGGTACTGACGAAGCAACGACTCTGTCACCACCAATCAAAATGACTCTGGAACAAGCACTTGAGTTCATTGATGATGACGAGTTAGTTGAAGTGACTCCGCAGTCTATCCGTCTGCGTAAACGCCACTTGACTGAGAACGATCGCCGTCGTGCAAACCGTTCTAAAGAAGACTAATTATCGTTACGTGATATTGTTTATTACATTATTGTCGTGATGTGTGTAAGGCGCCTTTCGGCGCCTTATTTATTGATAAGGTTTATAACGACTTGTCTTTCTTCATAAAATACAGTGATGAAATAAATAGTCCGATAATTAAAGGGATTTCGTACAATTCTTCAATAAGGCTTTGTAGCTCAGCATGATGTAGAAAAATGGAACTCAGGAACCGATGGTGTTCAACACTATCTGAAATCAAAAAAGCACAAAGGGTCAGTAGTAAGCTCCAAAGTGGAATCGCTGTATTTTTTAGGTGAAAAACAATACTTTTTCTTAATGGAGAAGCGAATAGCATCAAAACTAAACTGCCAATCAAGACGACAGAAACGAGTCTAAAATAGATGTGATCTAAATTAGGGAAAAATTCGCGTCCCCAATTTGTTCCTCTGCCAAATAATGTTGCCCACCAGATAGTTGCCCATAACCAAAATAGTTTCATTTCCTGACTTTTTTGCTGTAATGGTTTCATATAAAACCAAGTGAAAAAAGCACAAAAAATTAGAGTAATAGATTGAAAATGTTCAATAGTTTTTGTTGCTAGGTCGATATTTAAATTCAGGGAGAGATTATTAAATAATGGAATTAAAAATAAGCTTCCCCATAGAATAACAATCGGCCAAGAGATTGTTTTATCTACTTTCATAGTATGACTTTTATATTTTAAGATTTATTGATTACTGATAATGCATGGATATCAGCTGACATTGCTTATGTGTAACTTGCTACGTGTAAGTCATTATGCAAAAAGCCTATGGTGGGACTTAACATTTAGTATCAAAAGCCGATAGTGTGGTGTGAAATAGCACCTTTAGGATAAAAAATATTTTCTCTTTAATGGAACAAATTGCCCAGTTTGCTGCTCGTTAATTGAGCTAAGTGCGGGTTGCTTAATCGATAAATTGACAAAATAACGTGAATTATCACTAATTAGGGCTGTTCAGTTGCATGAATAATGATTAAAGTAAATTTAGTGAATAACAATGAGGAAAATTTATGCTGTATATCTTCGATATGGGTAATGTGATTATTGATATCGACTTTAATCGTGTATTTGATAAATGGTCTGAGCTCAGTGGTACACCAAGTGAAGAAATCAAATCACGTTTTACTTTTGGTAATATCTTTCAATTACATGAGTGTGGAAAAATTTCAGACATCGAGTTTGCTGAACTGCTTTGTGAAGAAATAGGCATAACACTAAGCTTTGAAGATTTTGCTGAAGGCTGGCACGCTATTTTTATTTCATTACGACCTGAAGTCATTGATATTATGGAGCGCCTTCGTGAACAAGGGCACCGAGTGGTCGTTTTATCGAATACCAACCGTCTACATCTAGACTACTGGCCAGCACACTACCCAGAAATTGCAGCTTCCTCTGATTTTTTATATCTCTCCCAAGATTTAGGCATGCGTAAGCCTGATCCTGAAATTTACAAATATGTGCTGCAATCAGAAGATTTTGATGCAGCAGATGCTATTTTCTTTGATGATGTCGAGGAAAATATAAAAGCTGCAGAAGCTCTTGGTATTCGCAGTATTCATGTCGTGAATAAAGACACCATTCCTGAATATTTCCGCACTTACGATTTTAGTGCTGAAGTTGAATAACATCCTGATTTTATCGTGGGGCAACGGCGAACGTTGCTCCATCTTTTTGTAAAGAGTCATCATGATTGCATTAATCCAGAGAGTCACTCAAGCGAGTGTGGTTGTTGATCAGAAAATAGTAGGGCAAATAAATACTGGGTTGTTGGTTTTACTTGGTGTTGAAAAAGATGATGATGAGCAGAAAGCCAAGCGTTTGTGTGAAAAAGTATTAGGCTACCGTATTTTTAGCGATGAACAAGGGAAAATGAATCTCAACGTTCAGCAAGCGGGAGGTAGCCTATTGGTGGTTTCTCAATTTACTTTAGCTGCTGACACCAAAAAAGGTATGCGGCCAAGTTTTTCAGGGGGAGTCGAACCTGAAAAAGCAGATACCTTGTATCAATACTTCGTTGAACAAAGCCGGCTACAAGGGATTGAAACACAAACGGGGGAATTTGCTGCCGATATGCAAGTAAATTTAACCAATGATGGCCCTGTTACCTTCTGGCTACAAGTGTGAAGCCATTTTTAAAGGGGGAAGCGATGTACCATTTACGTACACCGAAAGATGATATTGAATTCGCAACTTATTACCATTTTCGCTGGGAAATGTTGCGAAAACCGTTTAATCAGCCCCTTGGTTCAGAAAAAGATGGATATGATTTAACCGCACACCATCAAATGGTTGTGGATGATAAAAACCGTATCCTTGCCATTGGCCGCTTATATATCAATGCAGATAATGAGGGGGCTATCCGTTTTTTAGCCGTTAACCCTGCCATGCAAGGTAAAGGACTCGGCAAATTAATTATCATGGCTCTCGAATCCGTTGCGCGGCAAGAAGGCGTAAAACGCATTGTGTCGAGCGTTCGTGAAGAAGCCGTCCCCTTTTTCGACAAAATGGGTTTTGAGAACCGTGGCCAAGTCGCTGGGCAGTTAAAAACGCCTGTACGCCACTATTTGATGATTAAACCCATTGAGACGCTAGACCAAATTCTACATCGTCCCGATTGGTGTGGTGAGCTACAACAAGCGTGGTATAAGTACATTCCATTGAGTGAGAAAATGGGGGTTCGAGTTGACCAATACACAGGAACTCGTTTTATTACCACCATGCCGGAAGCGGGCAACCAAAATCCTCATGAAACGATATTTGCAGGAAGCCAATTTTCATTAGCTACCTTGACGGGATGGGGGCTGATTTGGCTGTTAATGCAAGAACACCAGCTTGGTGGCGATATAGTGTTGGTCGATGCCAGTATTCGTTATGGTAAGCCCGTAAGCGGCAGGCCGACAGCGACAGCGGACTTAGCAAATATGAGCGGTGACCTTGACCGTTTAGCGCGCGGCAGTAAAGCGCGGGTAAAGCTGAAAGTCGAGGTTAGTAACCCTGATGGCAAAGTGGGCGCAGTATTCAGTGGTGTCTATATGGTGCTACCTGTAGCGCCAGTAAAGTAATGTTGTTCATTGAAAATTAAAAGATAAAGGCAGGTATGATTGACCTGCCTTTTGTATTTCTATGGATTACTAAGTGCGGGGAGCGGCTCTACTAATGAAGGCTCGGTAGGCTGTAAATCGGCTTCGGACTCTACTGAAGAAGTGACAACCCCATTAACAACGGTACGGAATAGGCGTTTGCCTTGCAATGGGACTGCCATCAACTCCCCATTCAAACTTTTTTCTACTGATGGGGCGAGTAAATCCCCTTGTAATGTCGCATCAAAATCACCAATAACTTGAGCGGGAAAGCCTGCCCAGCCCCATTGGTTTAAATCAACGAGATCAATATTCGAACCCGATGCTCTCAGTAAGAAGGGGACTTTTTTTGGTTCTTGTTTTACCAGCAAGCCAACCTTACTGATGCCTTTATCGGTACTGACTGTTAAGCTCGCAGCGGCTGAGGACTTACCACTTTGACGCACTTCAATAAACGGGCGGCGTACAAGAACTTGGTTAATTGTGCCGCTATCTGCAGTGAATGTCGCTTTACCGCTCCAAACTCCCCACTGCTTTTGTCTTATTAAATCGATATTTTCAATATTGCCGCTGAGCGCGGTCAGCTCAAAGGGAAACTGTGGTTGGATATTCATCAAAAGTGATTGAGAAAGGGTGAATTTTTTGATGCTTAAACCAGATAACCAAGGCGGTGTAGGCTCTGCAAAGAATGATAGCCAATTTTCAGGCAAAGTATATAAGATACCCGCTAGTTTGCCTTCGTCGATAGTCAGTATTCGGTCATTGCGCTGCCAAGAACCACTTAGGTTAAAGACGCCTTTATTATAGTAACCGGATAACTTATTGATATTCAGGTTGTCACCGTTAATTTTCAGATCACCAATTAAGGTACTGAGTTGCTGGTCTTTTACGACAAATTGGTCAACATTAAAACGAATGTTGCTTTCGGAACTAGTCCAGCCCCCTCTCACGAAGCTGAGTTGGTCAATTTCGGTGCTTAGGCCAGAGAGTGCCCAATCCTTCCCTTGAATATCAATGTTGGTTAACTCTACTTTTTTGATCTGCAATGATTTTTCACTCGTTATTGCATCAAATAGTGAATCGAAATCAACTTTATTTTCCCAGCCGACTTTATTCATGGTGAGGGAATCTACCGTGATAGCGCCATCCTTAAGTACCTTCCCAGCCCCCGCAATATAGCCATTATTTAGGTAGGCACTTGCTTGACTTATTTCTGTTCCTTGCTGCTGCAATTTACCGGTAATGGCAACATTCTTGAATGAAAGGTCATTAAATTTTAATTGGTTAGCGGTAAATCGAAAATCACCGTAACCAAAAGGGGAGTTTTCATCGGGTTTCCAAGGGGTAATTCCCCCCGTGAAGCCAGTGACTTGCACAGTATCATTGTCTTTTTTAAGCGTGATTTGGCTATTTTCAAATTGCAAAATATTCGCGGAAATAGGTAGCAGTATCGTATCAGGTGTGACAGTTGTCGATAATGTTCCTTGAGTAATAACCAAACGTTTGATTGCCGTACCGCTAAATAGATTTCGCCAATTAACATCAAGCACGATTTGCCGTGAGTCTAAAGAGAGGTCACTGTTTTTATTCGCTAATTTGACATCTTGGAAAATGAATTCACCGGGGTTAGAAAATTCATGTCCCATAATTCCCACATCAATATCATAGTCAGTGAACTTACTTAAAAATTGACTGGAGTAGGATGCACCCCAACGGGTTTGCAGCCCGATATAAGTAAAAATAAACAATAGCAGCAGTAACAGAAGTGCATAGGTAGTAAGTTTGATTAACCATTTCACAGTTTACTGCTCCTTTGGTTTGTTGACGAATAGACACAGGAAGAGACTGCCTAATATAGCGACAATTTAAGGACAGGATACAGAAAAACCGCCAGAGTGTTCAACACTGGCGGCTAGAATGAAGGTTATTTTTCGAGAGGGAAGACTAAATTCAGAACAATTGCAGTTAAACCACCCGCAGCAATACCAGAAGAAAACAATGTTTTTAGCCAGTCAGGTGCGAATTGCAAAATCAAAGGTTGCTGTGAAACGCCCATACCCACTGCGAGGGAAAGCGCAATAATCATGATAGCCCGGCGATTGAGCGGTTCACGAGATACAATGCGTACACCTGAAGCGGCAATGGTACCAAACATTACAATGGTTGCTCCGCCCAGCACAGGTTCGGGAATTTGTTGCACGAAGCCTGCAACCGCAGGGAACAGCCCCAATAGCACTAACATTAAAGCGACAATGTAGCCGACATAGCGACTTGCCACCCCAGTTAACTGGATAACACCGTTGTTTTGCCCAAAGCAAGAGTTAGGGAAAGTATTAAATACCGCAGAAACCATCGAGTTCAAACCATTAGCAAGTACGCCACCTTTGATACGTTTCATGTACAAAGGGCCGCGAACCGGTTGCTCAGATACATCAGAAGTGGCGGTAATATCACCTATCGTTTCTAAGGAAGTCACCATAAAAATAAGAATTAATGGGATCAACAGGTTCCAGTCGAAGGATAAGCCATAATAAAAGGGCTCAGGGACAGTAATAATTGGCTGGTTGGCTTCCATTGGTTGCGCATTTGGCAACATGTCCATCCACCAAGCTGCAATATAACCAACAGCCATAGCAATGACTAAAGATGCGACACGTAAGTAAGGGTTTTTCTGCCGATTAAGTAAAATAATAACCGCTAAAACAACCCCAGCCAAAATCAAATAGTCTGGTGAACCGAAGGTGTTATCGCTAATCGCACCATAGCCACCGCCAATGGATGTTAACCCTACTTGAATCAAGGATAGGCCGATAATCATGACAACAACACCTGAAACCAGTGGTGTAATGACTCGACGGGCTAGATGTAAGAAGCGAGAAAGAATCACTTCGGTGAGTGCTGCAACTAGCAATGTGCCGAATAAGGCTGCCATCATCGACGGGATATCAGCGCCACCTTGCTTAAGTGCAACACCCCCCATGATTAAAGGTGCAACAAAGTTAAAACTGGTTCCTTGAATCGAAAGCAGGCCTGAGCCAATAGGGCCCCATGCACGGATCTGAATTAAAGAAGCAATACCGGAGGCAAATAAAGACATACTAATGATGCGCTGGGTATCGTGAGCTGGTAGTCCTAATGCCTGACAAATCAGCATCGCAGGGGTAATCACCGCAACAAACATCGCCAGAAGATGTTGCCCAGCGGCAAACAAGGCTTGGGGCAGTGGTGGGCGGTCTTCTAATTTATAGATGAGTTCGCTTTGCGTTTGTATGGTCGCTTCAGTAGTTTGTTTTTCAGACGTCGCAGTATTCATTGCCTTCATTTCTCGCCAACAAAAAACGCATTGTAATGTGTCGAAATTAAAAAGCAATCGTTTGCGCGTAAAAAATATTGATCAATGTTAAATAAGGCTGTCACATTTTTATATCTTTTAACTTGTATTTATAACAGTTTTTTTTTCTAATCCTATAACCTGCTTTTGGCGTTTTAAGGAAGAAATTAACGTCTTACTAGTTTTTGATAATTTTAACAACAGACGAGGTACGTGAATGTATCATCTCGATGTCTACGGTACACTGGTAGCAGCTACCTTAGTACTATTACTTGGGCGTAAACTGGTCAAATCAGTTCCTTTCCTTGAAAAATATACAATCCCTGAACCTGTTGCGGGTGGGTTGTTAGTAGCTTTTAGTCTTTTATTGCTTAAACAATTATTTGACTGGAGCCTTTCTTTTGACTTATCACTGCAAGAACCTATGATGCTGGCATTTTTTGCCACAATTGGTCTTAATGCCAACCTTGCTAGTTTGAAGGCTGGTGGTAAGGCATTGTTTATCTTCATTTTTGTGGTTGTTGGTTTATTGCTTGTCCAAAATACGGTAGGGATTGCTCTTGCTGAATTATTGGGATTAGACCCTCTCATGGGGCTATTAGCTGGTTCAGTTACCTTATCGGGTGGTCATGGAACTGGTGCGGCATGGGGGAAAATTTTCACTGAAAGCTATGGTTTCCAAAGTGCAACAGAAGTTGCAATGGCGTGTGCTACATTTGGACTTGTTCTCGGTGGTTTAATCGGCGGGCCTGTTGCACGTTTTCTAACGCGTAATATTCCAACGCCAGGAACGGCTGATGATGATAAAGACGTTCCAACTGCATTTGAGAAACCACAATCTGGGCGCATGATCACTTCAATGGTTTTAATTGAAACTATTGCACTGATCGCTATTTGTCTATTGGTGGGAAGTTTTATTGCAGGCGAATTAGCCGATACTCCTTTCGCATTGCCTAAGTTTGTCTGCGTACTTTTTGTTGGTGTCATTTTAAGTAACAGCTTATCACTGCTTGGTTTTTACCGAGTATTCGACCGCGCTGTTTCTGTCATGGGTAACGTGAGCCTCTCATTATTCTTAGCAATGGCACTCATGAGCTTGAAGCTGTGGGAATTAGCATCACTTGCAATCCCAATGATTATCATTCTTGCTGTACAGGCTTGTGTGATGGCGGGATATGCTATTTTTGTGACTTTCCGCGTGATGGGCAAAAACTATGACGCTGCAATCTTAGCTGCAGGTCATTGTGGGTTTGGTCTTGGTGCGACACCAACAGCGATTGCGAATATGCAAGCTGTTACGGATAGATTAGGTCCATCTCACTTAGCATTCTTGGTTGTACCAATGGTTGGGGCATTCTTCATTGATATTGTTAATGCGATAGTGATTAAACTGTATCTGATGCTGCCATTATTCCCAACGATTGCTGGTTAACTTTCATTTTATAATAAATCAAGTAAAGCAGGTATTGCCGTGAAAATATTCACGGCAATTTTCATTTTAGGGAACGAATAAAAAGAAGATATAAAACTTAAGCGTGGCTGTACTGCTCTCGCTCAGGTAACCAACGCTCAATAAGTTGTTGTGCATTTTCGGGGTGATTTTGTTGAATATGGCGAGCAAGGCGTTGCACTTCTGGCAACATGTATTGGTCACGCAACAAATCTGCGACTTTAAATTCTGCATTTCCTGTTTGTCTAGTGCCTAATAATTCCCCTGGCCCGCGAATTTCGAGATCTTTTTGTGCGATAACAAAGCCATCATTGCTGTCCCGCAACACTTGTAGTCTTTGTTTAGCGGTATGGGTTAACGGTGTCTTGTACAATAAGACACAGTGAGACGCGATAGCTCCACGGCCGACCCGCCCTCTTAGTTGGTGTAACTGAGCCAAACCAAGGCGTTCAGGGTTATCAATAATCATTAAACTTGCATTTGGCACATCCACACCGACTTCAATAACCGTCGTAGCAACCAGCAGTTGAATTTCATTCTGTTTAAAAGCCGCCATAATACTTTGCTTTTCAGCGGGTTTCATTCGACCATGAACTAAACCGACTTTCAATTCAGGTAATGCCAGTGCGAGCTCTTCGCTGGTCACTTGAGCTGCTTGCGCTTCTAATAATTCAGAGTCTTCAATGAGTGTGCAGACCCAATAGGCTTGGCGGCCTTCTTCAATACAGGCTTGGCGAACACGCTCAATAATATCATTACGGCGAGTGTCCGGTATGGCGACAGTGGTGACGGGGGTTCGTCCTGGAGGTAGCTCGTCGATGACCGAGGTATCTAAGTCTGCATAGGCTGTCATCGCCAGCGTCCGTGGGATTGGCGTAGCGGTCATGATTAATTGATGAGGGTGGTACCCTTGCTGCTCACCTTTTTCACGCAGAGCGAGCCGCTGATGAACGCCAAAGCGATGTTGTTCATCAATGATAACAAGCCCCAGAGCTTTAAAGCTCACTTGCTCTTGGAAAATAGCGTGTGTTCCAACAACCATCGCGACCTCTCCACTTGCGATGGCATCTTGCTGAGTCTGACGTGCCTTACCCTTTTGTTTACCCGCAAGCCAACCTACTTTGACACCTAAAGGTTCTAACCACTGTTTGAACGTATTGGCATGTTGCTCTGCAAGAATTTCCGTGGGAGCCATCAGCGCCACTTGTTTGCCATTCTCGATGGCACAAACGGCGGCTAAGGCTGCAACGAGGGTTTTCCCTGATCCCACATCCCCTTGAATCAAACGCATCATAGGGGCGTTTTTAGCGAGGTCTGCTTCAACTTCACTAACAACACGGTTTTGTGCGTCTGTTGGTGAAAACGGTAATTGTGCAAGTAACTGAGATTTTAATTGACCACTTGTCACTAATGGTTCCGCATATAGGCGTTCATTACCTGCGCGGATAGCTAACATGCTTAGATGGTGAGCGAGTAGTTCTTCGAGGACTAGCCGCTTTTGTGCCGGATGATGGCCTTTTTCTAGCTCGCTCAGTGCCACATTCGGTGGTGGATTGTGTAATAAGCGAATAGCATCTGGTAAGCTTATCATTCCACGGCTAAGCTCTTCAGGAAGTAATTCTTTTATTTTCCCGCTATCCAGTAGCCCGAGCGCTTGTTCCATGACTTTGCGTAAAGTCGCTTGGCGAACACCTTCAGTGGTTGGATATACGGGTGTTAAATTCTCTTGCAAGCTGATATTGCTGGGGTCTTTAGACACTTTATATTCAGGGTGAATGATTTCCGGTCCTGTATTTCCTCTGCGAACTTCCCCATAGGCGGTAACCTGTCTTCCTTCTGCTAAGTTATTTTTCATTGCTGCTGAGAAATTGAAAAAACGTAAGGTGAGGTTGCCTGTTCCATCGGAAATTAAGCAAGTCATCATTCTTTTTCGGCCGAAGACGACTTTAGTTTGCAGGACTTCGCCCGTGATCGTTGCTGTCGTGCCGGGAAGAAGATCTTTTATTTGATATAAACGAGTATGGTCTTCATAGCGCAAAGGGAAATGAAGAAGAAGGTCTTGAACGGTGTTCAAACCGATTTTACGCATTTTTTCTGACTGACTTGCACCAACACCATGCAATGAGGTCAGTGAAATGGTATCAAGTAGCCCATTATTCATGTTATTTCCTTCTATTTAACCAAACTGCCGTCTTTTCATTTTTTCGGTTAATTGCATTTGTGCCCACCACGTCTCATCAGCTTCAATTTGCCCTTGGTTATTAATCAATGGCCGAGGAAGCCCCTTACGTTTAGCGACTTCAGCCAGTACAGGGTAACCGCCTTCAAATAACCAAGCTTGTTGTTCATCTGGTGAGAGCAAGCAATGTTCACGATCGTACATTCCCGCTTGTTGCCGCTGCCTTTGGGCTTCATACAGAATTAATGCAGAAGCGACGGAAACATTCAAAGATTGCACCATACCCGCCATTGGAATGATAATGTGTTTATCCGCCAGTGCGAGGGCTTGTTGTGAAATCCCTGTTTTCTCTTGCCCCATCATAATACAAGTTGGCAAAGTATAATCAATTTCACGAAAATCAACGGCATGTTCCGACAAGTTAGTTGCCAAAACCTGCATGTTTTGTGATTTTATTTGGGAAATGGCTTCTTCGGTCGATGCGTGTGAAATAATTTTAACCCAACTATTACTCCCTGCAGCAGAAGAAACGGACAGTTTGACTTGTTGGTCAGGCCAAATAGCATGAATTTGATGGATCCCTACCGCATCCGCACTGCGTACAATGGCAGAAACATTGTGCGGTTTATGAATTTCTTCGAGGCAGAGAGTTAGGTCAGGCTGCCGCATCGCCATCATTTGGCAAATGCGGCGGTAGCGGCGTTCATTCATAGTGATTAATCAAGTATGGTCGTTAATTACGGTTTCGGCTAACACGTAGAACGTCAGGCATAATACGGATTTTTCGCATCACATTTGCCAATTGAACACGGTTTTTAGTCGTAAGGCGAATAAAGGCACAATATACACGGCCATCTTTTTCTTCTGTATTCATACTTTGAATACTTGAGTTAGCGTCATTAATAGCGGCGGTTAAATTCGCTAAAGCGCCTTGATGGTTAATCATATCCACTTTAATTTCAGCGATAAAGTCGGTGTCGGTGTCATTGTCCCATTCAACTGCCATAAATTTATCAGGTTCTTTCTGATACCCACGGATATTTCGGCAAGACTCATGGTGGATAACCAGACCTTTGCCAGGACTAATATGTGCAACAATTGGGTCACCAGGAATAGGGCGACAACATTTTGCAAAGGTGATTAAAACACCATCTGCACCCTTAATAGACAGTTTATTCCGGCTTTCAACTAACACTTGTTCTTCTGGTGCATTTTGTGGATTGTTTTGTAGATTACGTGCGACAACCACACTCATTGCATTACCCAACCCAATTTCAGCAAGCAAATCATCGATAGAGTGCAGCTTCATGCGTGCTAATTCTGCATCAATATTGGTTTGAGGGATATCAGTGAGTTTATTTCCTGCCCCTAGGGCATGGTTGAGTAAACGGCGACCTAAGTTAATAGAATCTTCGCGTTTTAAATTCTTTAATAATTGGCGTATTTTGGCGCGAGCTTTTGAGCTAACGACAAAATTTAGCCAAGCTGCGTTCGGCCTAGCGCCCGGTGCAGTGATAATTTCAACAGTTTGGCCACTCGTCAGGGATTGCGAAAGTGGGTAAGGCTGACGGTCAACACGAGCCCCCACGCAAGCATGGCCAATATCCGTGTGTACCGCATATGCAAAATCAACAGGTGTTGCACCAGTAGGTAATTCAACAATACGGCCTTCTGGAGTGAAAACGTAGATTTCATCTGGAAATAGATCCGATTTAACGCTTTCAATAAATTCAAACGAGCTACCTGCACTTTGTTGCAACTCAAGTAGGCTTTGCATCCAACGTTGAGCTCTAACTTGTGCCGTTGTACCTTGTTCACCTTGCTCTTTATAGGCCCAATGTGCAGCAACCCCCATTTCAGCCATTTGGTCCATGTCTTCTGTGCGAATTTGCACTTCGACAGGCACACCATGCGGCCCAATAAGTGAGGTATGTAGCGACTGATAGCCATTGGCTTTAGGGATGGCAATATAGTCTTTAATACGGCCCGGACGCGGCTTGTATAAACTATGCATCTGACCTAAAACACGGTAGCAAGTATCCACATCTTTCACTATTACTCTAAAAGCATAGATATCCATAATGGAATGGAAACGTTGCTCTTTTTGGTGCATTTTGCGATAGATGGAATAAAGATGTTTTTCTCTGCCACTGACGCGACAAGGAACACCCGCCTCAGTAAGCCTACCGTCAATTTCCGAGAGAATTTTTTGGATCATCTCTTTTCGGTTACCGCGAGCGGCTTTAACCACTTCTTTGATAACGCGATAACGGTTGGGATACAACGCCTCAAAACCAAGCTCTTCAAGCTCTGTTTTGATGTGGTGTATACCTAGCCTATGGGCTAACGGGCTATATATTTCAAGGGTTTCACGTGCAATGCGCCGACGCTTATCGGGCCTGAGTGACCCTAACGTGCGCATATTGTGAGTACGGTCTGCCAGTTTTATCAAAATGACACGGATGTCTTTTACCATCGCCATGATCATTTTGCGGAAGTTTTCTGCTTGAGCTTCTTTTTTGTCGCGAAAGTTGAGCTTGTCTAGTTTGGAAACACCTTCAACGAGACCGGCGACGGTGGTACCAAACAATTCTTCTATGTCTTGAAATGTCGCTGGAGTATCTTCAATCACATCATGAAGTAGCGCAGCCATCAGTGTTTCATGGTCCAAACGCATTTCAGCAAGAATACAAGCAACAGCAACTGGGTGAGTAATATAAGGCTCACCACTCGAACGGGTCTGTCCTTCGTGGGCATCCCGTGCAACAACATAGGCTTTTCTTAGTAATTCAATTTGTTCTTTAGGAAGATACTTTTGAATGACTAAATTAAGGCTCTCAAACAGATACAAGGCAGACCCACCTTAGTGATTAGCGACGACCTTCAGCGATTGCAGAAACTGCTTGCATTTCAGCTGCTTCTTGCTCTTGCTGCTCTTGGCGCTCACGCACATCTAAAATGTGACCGTTGATTAAACCTTCTTCTACTTCACGCAATGCGATAACAGTATATTTATCATTTTCTTCAGGAACTAAAGGGTCTTTTCCACCCGTTTGTAACTGACGAGCTCTACGTGCCGCAACCAATACGAGGTCAAAACGGTTACCAATTTTTTCTACTGCGTCTTGAACAGTTACGCGTGCCATAAGTGTGCTACTCCAAAGAAATAAAAAAATGACCTGATATGATACTGAAACTATTCTCAGTCTGCTAGTAATTTGCTGATTAAAGCATCATGTCGCTGAATTTGACGCGCTAACTTTAAACGCTCAGTACGGATGATAGATTGTAAATCGCTTAGCGCGGTATTGAAATCATCATTAACAATAAGGTAATCATACTCGTTGAAATGTTCAATTTCACCTACCGCTTGTGACATACGCTTTTCTATAACTTCATCGCTGTCTTGCCCACGTCCACGTAGCCTACGATAAAGTTCATCTTTTGATGGTGGGAGAATAAAAATACTGCGTGCTTCTGGCATTTTATCCCTAATTTGTTGGGCTCCCTGCCAATCGATATCAAGAAAAACATCTACACCACTATTTAATACATCTTCAATGATGGGTTTGGACGTCCCATAATAATTTCCAAAAACGCAGGCATGCTCTAAGAACTCGCCTTTGTCGACCATTTGTAAAAAATCAGTTTCAGATACAAAGAAATAGTGCTCGCCATGGACTTCCCCTGGACGTGCGGCTCGAGTTGTATGAGAAACGGAAACCTGTGTGTCATACAATGGTTGTGTTTTTAATAAAGCCTGAATCAGACTTGATTTCCCTGCACCACTAGGGGCAGAAACAATATATAACGTGCCTTGTATCATGATGATTTCTTGAATAGTCGAGGATTAAACATAAAAGATGGTGATAAACCCGACATAGTATACACGTACTTGCATCAACATGCAGCGATATCAATAAATCATGAATTTTAATTAAATGAATTTGATTCATCGCTAAATTGTGAACAGGTTCGAGAAATTAACTTATTACTCATGAAAACAACATTCGTTTTGCGACGCTTTTTGCAAATAATCTCTTTTGGAGATGAAGACAGAAAAAAGATATTTCATGCTTAGTGAATCGGAAAAATGCTTTGAAATATAGCATTACAATGGATTAGTAATAACAAGGAATAGTTATGGTTTATATTTTTTATGGTTATTGGTTAGCGTCATCTTATAGGTTGGGTGGGTTAATTTTGGGCGTCATGGTGTGTATTAATTTTGCCCAAGCCGCGCAGCAAAGTGCTATTAATGAACAGTGTGAAGAACAAAATAGTCAAATAATTAAGCGGGAGAGTCACAGGTTAGGAAAACAATTACAGTTGTGGAACCAATCTTATCGTTTGGCTGGTAGCAGTCCTATTAGTGATGAAGCTTATGATCAGTTATTTAATTTATGGCGTTCTCTGCAACGCTGTCAGCAGCTTCCTGAAGAATTACCCGACGTGCAATTTCCCGAAAAATTACAGTTAATGAGGCATCCTATTCCTCATACAGGCTTGAAGAAACTCAATGAATTAGATGTTTATAGATGGATAGAAACACGTAAAAACATCTGGTTGCAACCTAAAATCGACGGTGTTGCGGTAACGTTGGTTTACAAGAATGGCAAGCTTATTTCCATGATCAGCCGGGGAAATAGCGTTGAAGGAATCGAGTGGCGAGCAAAAGCAGATTTCATTCCTGCAATACCCAAACAAATTAAATATTCAGGTACGCTTGTGCTCCAAGGGGAGTTATTTTGGCGTATGAATAAGCACATTCAAGCTAAAAGGGGGGGAGTAAACGCACGCAATAAGGTTGCAGGGTGGTTAATGCGAAAAAGTCCCCCAACTGCTCTTGAAGAAAATATTGGTATTTTTATCTGGGCGTGGCCTGCGGGAGATGCAAACCCAAAAACACAATTAACATTACTTTCTGAGATAGGTTTCCCGCTTGCTGAGCAATATAGCCATAAAATTGAAAGTAAAACCCAAGCTAAGCAACTAAGGGAATTCTATTATCAAGGCCAATTACCATTTGCGACCGATGGCATAGTGCTTAAAAATTTTCCAGCGCCAGCGGCATCAGCTTGGCAATCAAAACAAAATAGCTGGGCGATTGCATGGAAATACCCATTGCGCAGTGTGCTATCAGAGGTAACTAAGCTCAAATTTAATGTTGGCAGGACAGGAAGAGTTAGTGTCGTTGCTGAAATCATCCCCATCAATATTGACTCAAAAACTATTTCAAAGGTAAATGCTGGATCATTATCATCATGGTCAAAGCGGAATTTACTTGTTGGAGATAAAATACTTGTCTCTCTTTCAGGTCTCGGAAGTCCAAAAATTGAAGACATTGTTTGGCGGCGAGAGAAACGTGAATACCCAGATACATCAAGCTTAACGCAGTTTCATGCGCTCAGTTGCCTGACTTATACGGAATCTTGCTCGCAGCAATTTGTAGCGAGGTTAACATGGTTAGGCAAACAACTCAGTATTCGAGGGATAAATGAAGCGACGTGGCGCCAGTGGGCTGAGAGCCATAACCTTACTCAACTAACAACTTGGTTGTCAGAGCAATGGCAAAACGATTTACCTAAAGGGAAAAAGCACCAACTGTTAGTAAAGCAACTGAAAATGGCAAAGGCTCAACCTATTTGGTTTTGGTTAAAAGGTTTGGCAATTCCACTGCCTAAGGTACAAGTAGGAAAAGTGACTGACATAGGTATGCTGTATGACCCCTCATGGGTTAATAGTATAAATTTGACAGAATTACAAAGGAAAAAACTGGCTAATTGGTTGGCAGAGCCGGAAATTCAATCTATTTTACGTATCTTGTCTGATATGAAAGCTATTCAGCCATCAATCGCAAACTATTAATGGCTGACGATCTTTTGCTGAACTAGGTTAATCTTGGTTTTCGTAATTGAAAATAGGTAGACCAAGACGATAACGAATGGCGATTAGCCTTGCGCTTAAACCAACAACGAGTGTGATAATTACCACGATGTCTTTAGGCAGAGGAGTTTGTAATAGGCCAATATAGATCCAAGCGGCAGCGAAAGAGACGCCAGCATAGACCTCTTTTTGGAAAACTAAAGGGATTGTATTACACAGCATGTCTCTTAACACACCGCCAAAAACGCCAGTAATTACGGCTGCAATAGCAGCGATGATTGGGCTATAGTGCATATCGAGGGCAATTTGGGCACCCAGTATAGAAAACACAATTAGCCCGATAGCATCTAATATGAGGAACAATCGACGTAAATGTTTCATCATCGGAGCTATCCAAATTGTCACAATAGCAGCGCCTGCAACAGTCAGGATATACTCAGGGTGTTCCACCCAGCCTAAGGGGTAATGGCCAAGTAACATATCACGTACGGAACCACCGCCAATTGCTGTCGCAGACGCAATAATGATGACACCAAAGACATCCATTTTTCGCCTGCCAGCGGCAAGCGCACCCGTCATGGCTTCTGCGGTGATACCAATAATATAAAGTACACTTAATAACATGGTAGTTTTGTTCAAGACTAAGGTTGTTGCTAAAGGGTAATATTACTTGTGAAACTTCTCGACTGAGATTTTCTAGTGTTGGTTAAACTAGATTAGTTAAAATAATCCGATAGCGATATTAAATGATGTCAAAGGATAACAGATTGAATAATAAATTGCCCTATAAAGAAACACGTTTAACGCATGATGAGCGAAGCCATCAACTAACGAACATTAATGTCTGGACTCCAGATAGCCAGTGGTTAGCGTACGATATACGACCAAATGGTAGTTCTTTTACAGGTTTATCTATAGAAAAAATTCATGTAAAAACACGGCAAGTTGTTGAGGTTTATCGTGCAAGTCATGGGGCTCACGTGGGGGTGGTAACTGTAAGTCCTCAACCACCAATTCAATATGCGTTTATACATGGCCCTGAGTACCCAGATGATCAGTGGCAATATGATTTTCACCACCGGAGAGGGGTGTATGTTAAAGACGAGCAATTAAACGTCGCCCACTCCATTGATGCAATGTGTATTACTCCTCCTTATTTAGTGGGGGCGTTACGTGGGGGCACTCATGTTCACGTTTTCAGTCCAGACGGAAAGTGGCTGAGTTTTACATATAACGACCATGTTATGCACGAATTAGATGTGCAATTAGATCAACGGAATGTTGCGATTGCTGTACCTATCGGTCCTATCAATGTAAACCCCAAAAAACATGTTCGAGAATATAATGGTGACTACTTTTGTTGTGTTGTGACCCAGACTACACCGCAGCCTAAAGCTAACAGTGATGAAATTAGCCGTGCATACGAAGAGGGTTGGGTAGGTCAAAAAGGCTATCAAAAACAGAGTGGGGAATGGCAGGAAAGAGCCTTGGTATTTATTGGTGATACTCATTCTACAAATGGTGAAATTATTCCTGAGATCTACATTGTTGATTTGCCTTCACAGCTTGAGGATTACATGATTGCAGGGGAATTTCCTATCCAAGGAACAGAATCGAGCATGCCTTCCCCTCCTAGGGGGATACTGCAAAGGCGCTTAACTTATACACAGGATAAAAAATTTCCTGGTTTAGCAAAACAACCTCGACATTGGCTTAGAACTTCTCCAGATGGTAAATCAATCGCTTGTTTGATGAATGATGATGACGGTAATGCTCAATTATGGTTAGTTGATACGCTAACTGGAACACAAAGGCAAATAACACACGGTTCTTCGCCACTTCAGTCTGCTTTTAACTGGGATAGTAAAGGAGAGCACATCTGCTTTATTCGTGATAATAGCGTCATGTATTGTCATGTTGTGACTGGAACTATGCAAAAACTAACAGAATGGACGGAGCTTGCCCCTGTTGCCGATGCCGTTGTATTTTCACCTAATGATGAGTTGATCGCATTCATGCGTGATATTGATGGATTTAGACAGATTTATACCGTAGAAACGGGTTTAAAGCGGCAAATAAAATAATCAGATTACTATAATAACGGATAAAAAAGTTAGGATTGACTTTTTTATTCGTAATTGTTTTTATTATATTCCAATAAAAAACTCAATCATTTAATTGTTAATTATTTACATGTAGAACATGTAGATGCTTACAAATAGAATATTTAAAGTTAAGAAAAATTCTTGTCATAATAAATTAATAATTAAAGTAATATTACATAAATGATTTGCCAGAACTTAGTTAGGTTAAAAATAATGTATTAACAAATACATTTAGTACACAATCATATTTTAATTATAAACGTTCGATTACTTCTGGACTACTTTTTCGTTTTATCTTTATTTTCAAGTTCTTCTATACGTTTTTTGGGGGAGTCAGCTTTATCGTCATTATCTGATTTGGCGTAATCTAAAGGAATTAAAAGAGTATCCATAACAACAGAAAAAGGTAAATCAATAGCAAGTAAAGGTTTGATGACCCAACCCGTTTCATCATCTTTAATCATTTTAATACTATTTTTAGAACCAGGGTAATAACCTTCTGACGGGCCCGCATGAGTCATAATACTCGAGCAACCACTCAAAATAAGAGGTGCGATAAGGAAACAGAATCGTATTGAAATTAAACTCGGCATAGACGTCGTTAACCTGTATTTAGCTTGTTATTCCTAATGTTGACTTATAATAACGAAAAACAAGAAATTCACAATAATGGCGTCATATTATTATTTTATTTAACTGTATGTATTTTTTTAGTTAATAGTTTTCTTGTAGCTATTAACTAAAAATGTTTACCTTCAGTATCTATTCGATGAATGGTAAATAACGTTAAGAAATAAAGACATACTATTTTATATTTGTTATCAGTTTGAAAATTCTAAAAAAATAGGTCATTTATTCATTCTGAACTGTGCTCTATGGCACATATTACCCTCAGGCTATTTGGCATAATCGATTCAGTAGTCTGTTTTATCGCCTATTTGGGTGTGTTTAATGGGTAACTTGTCGTCAAAAGGATGTGGTCTATGAGTGAGTTAGCTCTTACTGTAAGTTTGTTGGCGTTAGCTGCTGCTTTAGGGCTATGGATTGGTAATTGGAAAATCCGTAGTGTTGGGCTGGGTATTGGTGGTGTCCTATTTGGGGGGATCATCGTTGGGCATTTTGCCCAAAGTTACGGCTTACAACTGAATAAAGACATGCTGCATTTTATTCAAGAGTTTGGCTTGATACTGTTTGTATACACGATTGGTATTCAGGTCGGGCCTGGTTTTTTCTCTTCTTTACGTGTTTCTGGCCTAAAATTAAATGGCTTCGCACTAATGGTGGTTGTCTTAGGTGCGGTGGTAACGGCAATTATATATAAAGTTGCGAATATCCCATTACCTATTATTTTAGGTATTTTTTCAGGTGCAGTCACGAATACCCCATCTTTAGGTGCTGGTCAGCAAATTTTATCTGATTTAGGCTCTGATCCTAACCTTGTTGACCAGATGGGGATGGGTTATGCCATGGCATATCCTATGGGGATTTGTGGCATATTATTAGTGATGTGGTTAGTACGCATTATTTTTAGGATCTCAGTAGATAAAGAAGCTTCCGCATTTAATAGTTCTAACTTTCAACAGCGCGACTCTCTGCAGACTATGAATATTGCCATTCGTAACGCTAATCTTGATGGCTTAATGATGCAAGACATCCCACTACTTGGTAGCGAAGCGATTGTTTGTTCAAGATTAAAACGTGGAGATATGCTTGTTGTCCCTCAGCCCACAACAGAGATCCATTTAGGGGATCTATTGCACGTTGTTGGTTTGAAAGACGATTTAAATAAAGTTCGCTTAATATTAGGTGAGGAAGTTGATGCATCCCTTTCGACATCAAGCTCTATTTTGCATTCCGTTCGTGTAGTAGTCACGAATGATGCCGTATTAAGTAAAAGGCTTAAAGACTTAAATTTAAAACAAAAATATGACGTTGTTGTTACACGATTAAATCGTACGGGTATTGATTTAGTGGCTAATAACAATTCAGTTTTACAATTTGGCGATATTTTAAATATTGTTGGGCGTCCTGAGTCAATTGAAGCTGTCACTGCTTTGTTAGGCAATGCGAAACAAAAACTACAGCAAGTTCAAATGTTACCTGTGTTCCTTGGAATAGGGCTTGGGGTTGTACTGGGGTCAATACCTGTTTTTGTTCCAGGTTTTCCTGCAGCGCTAAAACTTGGATTAGCGGGAGGTCCATTAGTTGTTGCATTAATTCTAGGCCGTATAGGGACGATCGGGCGTTTATATTGGTTTATGCCTCCGAGTGCAAATTTGGCGTTGAGAGAGCTGGGAATTGTCATGTTCCTCGCTGTGGTAGGGCTCAATTCTGGTGGTGGCTTCATTGATACTTTAATTAAAGGCGATGGGCTGACGTGGATTGGCTATGGGTTATTGATCACGTTTGTGCCGCTATTTATTACAGGTGTTGTCGCTCGAATTTTTGGCAAAATGAACTATCTGAGCCTTTGCGGGGTGCTAGCGGGTTCCATGACGGATCCGCCTGCATTAGCATTCGCAAATAATATTCATGCGACCAGCGGCGCGCCCGCATTATCTTATGCAACAGTTTATCCATTAGCGATGTTTTTAAGGATTATTTCGCCTCAATTGCTGGCCATTTTATTTTGGGCTGTTTAGTTAAATGTGATAATCCATTTGATGAATAACTAACACTGTTTAAGGCTTGTTTTTCAATTGGATAGGTGAGTATTCTGATGGATGTAGAAGAAGGCCATTAAAAAGTATCACGATATATAGGGGCAAAAAGTGCTTTTGTTCAAGCAATAACCAAATTGAAAAGATGTTCTAATGGTTCTGAATGATATTCGTATTGAAAAATTAATTTGATTTCAATTACGGAGTTCTCGCTAATTTTAGCCCTTTCTATATGAAAGGGCTTTTTTTTACCTAAAAATTGCAATGACAGGGTTAAAAGCCCTTTGTTATTTAGCAACCTAACAGGTTACTTCTTGATACGCTTTTTCTAGTTCTTCAGCTAATATCTTGATCCCCTGTTCAATTTTTTCTGGTTCAGGGACATAGTTCATGCGCATACATTGATGTGCATGTGGCCAATCTTGTTCGATACCGGGAAAGAAGTAGTGGCCAGGAACCATCAATACACCACGTTTTTTTAAGCGTTGGTATAATTCTAAGCTATTAATTGGCAAGCCTTTAAACCATAACCAAAGAAAAATAGCACCTTCAGGCTTATGAATTAAACATTTATCTTCTGGAATATAGCGGCGAATAATTTCGATGGCTTCTTCCACTCGTTGCTTATAAAAAGGGCCAATGACATTCTTAGATAATGAGATAAGGTCATCTTTCTTAAGCATTTCTAACGCAAGTGCAGGGCCTATGCCACCTGGAGCAAGGCTGATAATGCCGTTCATGTTGCTAACGGCTTCAATGATTTCTTCATTAGCGATGATAATGCCGCATCGAGTTCCAGGTAAACCAAGTTTAGATAAACTCATACAAAGAATGACATTTTCGTTCCAAAATGGCGTAGCTTCGCTGAAGATAATGCCGGGGAAAGGAACGCCATAAGCATTGTCTATTAATAATGGGATATTATGTTGTTTAGCTAGTTTGTCTAAATGCTCAACTTCTTCATCTGTAATGACATTACCAGTTGGGTTTGTTGGGCGAGATACGCAAATAACACCAATGTCATCAGTCACTTCTAAAGTATTAAAATCTACACGGTACTTAAATTGACCATTAGGTAAAAACTCAATTTGCGGTTTATTAGCCACAAATAAGTCGTCGTCTAGCCCTGAGTCTGCATAACCGACATATTCAGGGGCAAGAGGGAAGAGGACTTTACGAGTGATACCATCTTCAAAGCGACCGGCTAGCAAGTTAAATAGATAGAAAAAAGCACTCTGGCTGCCGTTAGATAGGGCAATATTTTTCGCGCTAATATTCCAACCTAGTTTTGCTTTTAGCGTTGCTGCAAGCGCTTTCAACATGGCATCTTTACCTTGAGGACCATCATAATTACATAAAGTGTCCGTCAATTGGCCATTAGCACACATTTCTGCTAATAGATCTTGGAAATACTTATCCATTTCAGGGATATGAGCTGGATTGCCACCCCCTAACATAATGGAGCCAGGGGTTCTTATGCCGTCATTCAAGTCTTTCATTAATAATGAAATGCCTGAATTTTGGGCAAATTTATTACCAAATTTAGAAAATATCATCGCATTTATTCACATATATTTATTAGATTGTTAATGGAATTTAAAACATACTCTGCTACTTCTCAGAGTTCAACCACCCATTCACATCTTTTTTTAATTTAAAATATCGAAAGTTTATAGTTGGCCGAGTTAAAATATTGCAATGTTAATGCAATGGTGGTTTATTTTTCTTTTTCTTTGGTAAGTTACACTGATAAAAACTAATTTATTTAAATTGGCAACAATGCATTAAATGGTCATTTACCATGCCAGTCGCTTGCATAAATGCATAACAAGTGATTGAACCTACAAATTTAAAACCATGTTTTTTAAGTGCTTTGGAAAGAAGCTTAGACGTTTCAGTTTCCGTAGGAACTTGCGACGAATTTTCCCAAGCATTGACAATGGGGCGGCCATCAACAAATTGCCAAAGAAAAGTAGAAAAATCTTCACCATTGTCTTGCATCGCTAAATAGGCTTTTGCATTCGCGATAATCGCATTAATTTTGAGTCGGTTACGGATAATTCGAGTGTCTTGCATAAGTCGCTCAACATCATTCTCATTCATTAATGCGATTTTTGTAGGATCGAAATGATGAAATAAATCACGATATCCTTGGCGTTTTTTTAAAATGGTGTACCAAGATAGCCCGGCTTGCTGGCCTTCAAGGCAAAGCATTTCAAATAATGCTAAGTTGCTATAATTGGGTTTACCCCATTCATGGTCGTGATAAGCGATATATTCAGGGTCTTGATTAACCCAATGGCAACGTGTCAGAGAAGTACCCATTTTTCATCCTTTTTACAGTTTCGATAACCTTGTTTCAAAAAACAAACCATTTATACTGTATAAATAACCAGCTTGAAAGGGGTGAAAGTATTTTTTTTTATTTTTAGAATAAATACAGACATATTCAATGCTGTATATCTTGCGGTCAAAGGGTATACTGGCGTACTTTCATTAAATTTTACGTATCGCGTGCGGATCTAACATGCAAAAGTTTGATACCAAGACCTTCCAAGGTCTAATCCTGACATTACAGGACTACTGGGCGCGTCAAGGCTGTACCATTGTTCAACCATTGGACATGGAAGTCGGCGCCGGAACTTCTCACCCAATGACGTGTTTGCGTGCATTAGGCCCTGAGCCTATTGCTGCGGCTTATGTTCAACCATCTCGTCGACCTACTGATGGTCGTTATGGTGAAAACCCAAACCGTCTACAACACTATTATCAGTTTCAGGTGATCATTAAACCATCACCCGACAATATCCAAGAATTATACCTAGGCTCTTTAAAAGAATTAGGTGTTGACCCAACCGTTCACGACATTCGCTTTGTTGAAGATAACTGGGAAAACCCAACCCTAGGGGCTTGGGGATTAGGTTGGGAAGTATGGCTTAACGGGATGGAAGTGACTCAGTTTACTTACTTCCAGCAGGTCGGTGGTCTTGAATGTAAACCGGTAACGGGTGAAATTACATACGGCCTAGAACGCTTAGCTATGTATATTCAAGGCGTGGACAGCGTGTATGACCTTGTCTGGTGTGATGGCCCATTGGGTAAAACCACCTATGGTGATATTTATCATCAAAACGAAGTTGAGCAATCAACCTATAACTTCGAATACGCAAATGTAGATTTTCTTTTCAAATGTTTTGAAGAGTATGAAAAAGAAGCTCAACACTTGCTGGCTTTGGAAACACCACTTCCACTACCTGCATACGAACGTATTTTGAAAGCGGCTCATACTTTCAACCTACTCGATGCACGTAAAGCCATTTCTGTTACTGAACGCCAACGCTATATTTTACGTATTCGTACCCTAACTAAAGGGGTTGCAGAAGCGTACTATGCTTCTCGTGAAGCGCTTGGATTCCCTATGTGTCATAAGAACTAAGAGGCTGTCATGACTCAACAGACTTTCCTTGTGGAAATCGGCACCGAAGAGTTACCGCCGAAGGCTCTTCGTTCATTAGCTGAATCATTTGCTGCAAATTTTACGGCTGAACTTGATGGTGCTGATATCGCTCATGGTGCAGTAACGTGGTTTGCTGCCCCTCGTCGTCTAGCACTTAAAGTCGCTGATTTAGCGGCTTCACAGCCAGACCGTGAAGTTGAAAAACGCGGCCCTGCTATCTCTCAGGCGTTTGGTCCAGATGGCCAACCGACTAAAGCCGCTGAAGGCTGGGCTCGTGGTTGTGGTATTACCGTTGATCAAGCTGAGCGTTTGACGACCGATAAAGGCGAATGGCTACTGTATCGTGCTCAAGTAAAAGGGCAGGCTGTCAGCGAATTATTGGTTGATATGACTAGCCGCGCGCTCGCAAAACTACCCATTCCTAAATTAATGCGCTGGGCTGATAAAGACACTCAATTCGTTCGTCCTGTTCATACCGTCACATTACTACTAGGTAGCGATGTTATTGATGGTGAAATCTTAGGTATCAAGAGCGGGCGCACGATTCGTGGTCACCGTTTCATGGGTGAATCTGAATTTACTATTGATAATGCGGAACAATATCCAGCCATTTTACGTGAACGCGGTAAAGTCATGGCGGATTACGCAGAACGTAAAGCGGTTATTAAAGCAGATGCGGAAAAAGCAGCTCAGGCTCTTGGTGGCCAAGCTGACTTAACAGATAGCTTGCTTGAAGAAGTGACGTCATTGGTTGAATGGCCAGTCGTTTTAACGGCTAAATTTGAAGAGAAATTCTTAGAGGTTCCTTCAGAAGCGCTCGTTTACACCATGAAAGGGGACCAAAAATATTTCCCAGTTTATGATAAGACTGGCAAGCTAATGCCTAACTTTATCTTTGTGGCCAATATTGAGTCTTCTGACCCTCAGCAAATCATTTCAGGTAACGAAAAAGTTGTGCGTCCACGTTTAGCGGATGCCGAATTTTTCTTTAAGACTGACCGTAAACAACGTTTGGAAGATAACTTACCACGCCTAGAAACCGTATTGTTCCAGAAACAATTAGGTACACTGCGTGATAAAACCGACCGTTTAGAAGCATTAGCTGGCTGGATTGCGAGCAAAATTGGTGCGGATGTCAATCATGCTACACGAGCTGGCTTATTAGCGAAATGTGACTTAATGACTAACATGGTGTTTGAGTTCACAGACACTCAAGGCGTTATGGGAATGCACTACGCACGCCATGATGGTGAGTCAGAAGATGTTGCATTAGCTTTAAAAGAGCAGTACCAACCGCGTTTCTCAGGGGATGCACTTCCATCAACTGACGTTTCAGCTGCATTAGCACTGGCTGAAAAAATGGATACGCTTGCGGGTATTTTTGGTATCGGTCAACATCCTAAAGGCGATAAAGACCCATTTGCTCTGCGCCGTGCTGCGTTAGGCGTCTTACGCATTATCGTTGAAAAAGGCTATCAGCTTGATCTCGTTGAAATGACAGAAGAAGCGGCTCGCTTATACGGTGATAAATTAACCAATGACAATGTGGTGAGTGACGTTGTTGAGTTCATGCTTGGCCGTTTCCGTTCTTGGTATCAAGAATTAGGCTATAGCATTGATACCATTCAAGCGGTATTAGCTCGTCACCCAACACAACCAGCTGACTTTGATGCACGAGTGAAAGCCGTTACTCACTTCCGTTCATTAGACGAAGCACAGGCTCTTGCAGCGGCAAATAAACGTGTTTCCAATATTCTGAGCAAATCAGAAGAAAAACTTGCGGACAACGTTTTAGCCTCTGTTCTAAAAATGCCTGAAGAAGTCAAACTGGCGACTCACGTTGTGGTATTACAAGATAAGCTTGCGCCAATGTTTGCAGAAAGGAATTATCAAGAGGCTTTAGTTGAATTAGCTTCTTTACGCGATATCGTGGATGAATTCTTTGCAAATGTGATGGTAATGGATGAAGACCAAGCGGTTCGTATTAACCGTTTGACACTATTAAGCCAGTTACGTGAGTTATTCTTAAGAGTAGCGGATATTTCTTTACTGCAATAGGCTTAAAATTGAGTTATTAGCGTGTTGTTAATGCTATTTTTATAAACTCTAACCTGTTTGATAAATAAGCACTAAAATATTTTAGTGCTTATTTTTTGCTTTAAATAAGGCGAGTTGCATATAAACCTTACCATTTTGGTGGTTTTATCGGCAAACGAACAGAATTGGCGAAAAATGGGTTGACGACCTCCGTTCTTGGCAGTATTATTCACACCGTTTTCGGCGAGTAGCGCAGCTTGGTAGCGCAACTGGTTTGGGACCAGTGGGTCGGAGGTTCGAATCCTCTCTCGCCGACCAAATTCTAAAACCCACCTCATTGAGGTGGGTTTTTTCATTTTTACCCCTTCCTATTTTTCACCTCAACTATTTCAGACTAACTTGGCTTGCACTCAATCACCTATCTCTGTTGATATATAAGCTGACTCACTCATGTTGTTTTAGGTAAAAACGCTTTTTCATTACAAGGACTCGTTAATGAAAGTTGATAACGTTTTATCGATACATCTTTGCTGCTTCTTATTCAGTTTTTGTACCATTATTGGTTTTAAAGCTTATAGCACGCCTATAGCGCCTCCAAATGGCATTATCCAAGTCCCCTCTACTTGTATCATGATGAATCAAGTACATTTCATTGGGCTTGAGCAAGTAAAAGAAATCGC
Source organism: Providencia rettgeri (assembly GCF_023205015.1). Taxonomy (NCBI): domain Bacteria; kingdom Pseudomonadati; phylum Pseudomonadota; class Gammaproteobacteria; order Enterobacterales; family Morganellaceae; genus Providencia; species Providencia rettgeri. The sequence goes on from NZ_CP096258.1 coordinate 330,278, forward strand.
TCGTAGCCAAGTGAATAAATGGCGGCAAAAGATAGAAGGCCAGTGCATTGATGAACAAGGCTTGCTTAAATATGCGGATGACATTACGGCAGAGTTAGTTCATGCAGGCTATTTGACCTCTTACTTGTATTACCCAGAGCAAACTTTTCTATTTGGTATCCTGCAAGCAAAAATAATAGCAGGAACAGTTTCTTCAGTGGTTTATCAACATGAGCAGGTAGAATATAAATCACTTCAACATATATTTCCTTTTCAACTAGGGGATGCGCTTAATCTGCGACAAGTTGAGCAAGGTTTGCACAACTTACAAAATGCATCTTTAATCCCTTTTCAAGTCAAATTAATTGCAGATGATAAGCATGAAAACGCCACTCAAATTATAGTGTTAGGCCAGCACCGGCGAGAATTTCAAGGTACTCTCTCCTTTGAGTCACACTCAATGGCCCATCAGGTAGGCAATACAAATACAGTTAGCCATACTTTTATGGTTGCTAATCCTTTGCTACTAAATGATTTTCTATATTCAAATATTAGCCGTCAATTTAGTAACACTGAAGAGACCGAAGTGAAATCAGCCATGTTGTTTTATTCTCTTCCTTATCAATACTGGTTGTTTTCAATATTGAGTGGATACCAGAAAAATAAAACGGTCATTGCTAGCAATGATGTTGTTTTACCTCTGCAGCAGCATCATGGTTTCTTATTATTACAAGCCGAGTATTTATTAAAGCGAACAGAAAACGCGATGACTTCATTAAGCCTAGGGTCTGAAAGCCAAAAGAGTGACACATTTTTGGCTAATCTACACTTACGAACACAACAACGTTTGGCTCATTACATTATCGGTGAGTTGACTCATCAGGTTAGCTTTTTACAGGGTAGCGCTTTAATGGCATTAAAGTATAAACAAGGAACTAGCTGGTTTGGTGCAAATGCACAGCAAGTTACAGGTTTAAATAAGCCACAGGTTATACAAATCTCGGCTTCTGCAATGAGGGTGGCTTCTCCTTTTCAATATGAAAGCCAACTTGATGTGCAATTAAGTCGTGATAAGTTAGATGTTTTATTAGAGCAAGAGTCATTTATTGGTTTTGGGGGCGTTAGCGGTTTTATTGGAGGGGGCGAGCCCTTTGATATGGGGGATAATAGTTTAAAGCTACAAAGTGAGGTCCTCTGGCAGAGCCCATGGCCATATCTGGCTTTATATACCTCGTTAGGTTTAGGAACAACATCAAATGATAGAGGAACCTTTTGGAAAGAAAATCTATTGCTGGGTGGTAGAGTCGGAGCTAAAGGCCAAATAGGGCGTTTGTCATATCATTTATTTGCTGAAACTCCAATTTGGCAAACTGACCAGCTGTTGGTGAATTCAATGAGTACAGGTCTTCAGGTAAGGGTTCATTATTAGTTAAATCATAGGGTTAAGATAGGCAATTGCATCATTCAGGAATGGCCGAATTAATACTAGGCAATTGTAGCTTTTATCGTTGGTATTAAAGCATATTCTGTATTTGGGCAAATAGAATACAAACTCTTATCAGTGTTATTTTATTCTTTAAGTTATCAGTTAGTTAAAATTTTGTTTAGCATAGTCAGCTGAATGTTTTTTATTTGCTTATAAAACAAACTAAATTATTACATACTAAAATAATTTCCATATCAATTCTCTTTAGTGTTTTATTTCGCACTACACTAATAAAAGCACTATATTCGTTCAGTAATTCAGCACTTAATCACAAATATAAAAATAAATAACCGCAACATAAAACCCTATTCACTACGAATTATATGGTTATAACGCCTGCACCTTGTCCTATACTGTAAAATTTTAAGCTAAATTGCGATGCTAATTGTTTCTAATATGTTACATAGATTGTAGGTGAGTCATAAATGTGGCTATTGACGAAGTGAGTAACAGTTGATTAATTGCACAATGAATAACAAAAAATACAGATACTACATCTGTCGTTTTTATGACGGATTTAGGCATCAAGCAAAACAACATGAACACCATAGGAGCATACAGATGCGCTCTATTAAAAAGACAGGTTTACTGACTGTAGGGCTTACATTGGCAGCATTAGCAGTATCAGCATCAGTACAGGCAAAAACGTTAGTTTATTGTTCAGAAGGTTCCCCAGAGGGCTTTAACCCGCAGTTGTTCACGTCAGGAACAACCTATGATGCAAGTTCAATCCCACTGTATAACCGCTTAGTGGAATTCAAATTAGGAACGACGGAAATTGAACCGGGCCTAGCGGAAAGCTGGGAAGTGAGTGATGATGGTAAAGAATATACTTTCCATCTACGTAAAGGTGTCAAATGGCACTCGAATAAAGAATTTAAGCCAAGCCGTGATTTGAATGCGGACGATGTCATCTATACATTTATGCGTCAAAAAGATGCAAATCACCCATACCATAAAGTTTCAGGTGGCAGCTATGAATACTTTATGGGAATGGATATGGATAAAATTATCGATAAAGTTGAAAAAGTCGATGATAACACCGTAAAAATTACGTTAACTCGTCCAGAATCTCCATTCTTAGCCGATATGGCAATGGACTTCGCATCCATTCTTTCTGCTGAATATGCAGATCAGATGTTGAAAGCGGGTACGCCAGAAAAAGTAGACTTAAACCCAATCGGAACAGGCCCATTTGTTCTGCAACAGTATCAGAAAGACTCCCGTATTCTTTATAAAGCCAACGACCAATATTGGGGCACAAAACCTAAACTTGACCGTTTAGTCTTCTCTATCACGCCAGATGCTTCCGTTCGTTATGCAAAACTGCAAAAAAATGAATGCCAAGTCATGCCATATCCAAATCCGGCTGATTTAGAGCGTATGAAGCAAGATAAAGACATTACGTTAATGGAGCAACCAGGCCTAAACGTCGGTTACCTCTCTTATAATGTCGAGAAAAAACCGTTAGATAATCAAAAAGTTCGCCAAGCGCTGTCTATGGCGGTGAACAAAGATGCAATTATCGAAGCGGTTTATCAAGGTGCAGGCCAAAAAGCGAAAAACCTTATCCCACCGACAATGTGGGGCTATAACGATGCTGTGAACGATTACGAATATAATCCTGAAAAAGCGAAAGCCTTATTAGCAGAAGCGGGTTTCCCGAATGGTTTTGAGATAGACCTGTGGGCGATGCCTGTTCAACGACCATATAACCCAAATGCACGCCGTATGGCGGAAATGATCCAAGCAGACTGGGCAAAAGTTGGCGTTAAATCAAAAGTTGTCAGCTATGAGTGGGGCGAATACCTCAAACGTGCGAAAGATGGCGAGCCACAAACGGTAATGATGGGGTGGACGGGTGACAATGGGGACCCTGATAACTTCTTCGCAACCTTATTTAGCTGCGCCGCAAAAGAGCAAGGTTCTAACTACTCAAAATGGTGTAATGAAAGCTTTGAAAACTTGATCCAACCTGCGCGCCAAACTGCAGATCACGACAAACGAGTCGAACTGTATAAGCAAGCGCAAGTTGTGATGAATGAGCAGGCGCCAGCTCTCATTATTGCACACTCCACGGTGTTCGAGCCAGTACGTAAAGAAGTCAAAGGCTATGTGGTTGACCCACTAGGGAAACACCACTTCGAAAACGTCGATATTGAGAAGTAATCGTATCTAATCTGTCTATGCCCTTCGTTGCTGGTTTAGAGCGGAGGGCGTTTTCTTCTCTAGAAGAAGCGGAAAAGTTAAGTTGTTTGTGAGCACCCGGAAAAGCGATTTTCTGAGTAGCCAAACGGACTAAGAGCCGTCAACGGCATTATTAAAGAGATTCAGGATATGTTGCAATTTATCCTCCGACGATTGGGGCTTGTGATCCCCACGTTTATCGGTATTACATTATTAACCTTTGCTTTTGTCCACATGATCCCGGGTGACCCGGTGATGATCATGGCTGGTGAAAGGGGATTATCCCCTGAAAGGCATGCTTATTTAATGGCTGAACTAGGGCTTGATCAGCCACTTTGGAAGCAATATCTCCATTACATCAATGGGATATTTCATGGTGATTTAGGGATTTCCCTAAAAAGCCGTATTGGTGTGTGGGAAGAGTTTTTACCGCGTTTTTTAGCGACAGTCGAACTAGCTACCTGCGCCATGATTTTTGCGGTTTCTGTTGGGATCCCTGTTGGGGTTTTAGCGGCAGTAAAACGTGGGTCAATTTTTGACCATACTGCCATCGGCCTTTCTTTAACGGGTTACTCAATGCCTATCTTCTGGTGGGGGATCATGCTCATCATGCTTGTGTCGGTGCAGTTAGACCTCACCCCAGTAGCTGGCCGAGTCAGTGATACCGTTTTTCTGGATGACTCCCAGCCTCTAACCGGTTTTATGCTTATTGATACCCTAATTTGGGGGGAGGATGGTGATTTTATTGATGCGGTAGAACACTTAATATTGCCGTCTATTGTTTTAGGAACGATCCCATTAGCCGTTATTGTGCGTATGACTCGCTCGTCAATGTTGGAAGTGTTGGGAGAAGACTATATTCGTACCGCACGGGCTAAAGGCCTTGGCCGCGCGCGCGTCATTTTAATTCACGCATTACGCAACGCATTATTACCCGTAGTCACGGTAATTGGCTTACAGGTTGGGGTGATGTTAGCGGGGGCTATTTTAACAGAAACTATTTTCTCATGGCCTGGATTAGGACGCTGGTTAATCGAAGGGTTACAGCGCCGTGACTACCCTGTAGTACAAGGGGGAGTCTTGCTGGTAGCTACACTGATCATACTCGTAAACTTAGTGGTCGACGTGCTGTATGGCATTGTAAACCCACGTATTCGTCATAAGAAATAAGGAGCGCTAAATGTCTCAATCTACTGAGCCAACTGTTGTCAGCGCCCCGCAGCCGATGACACCATTGCAAGAGTTTTGGCACTATTTTAAGCGTAACAAAGGGGCCGTTGTCGGGATGTTCTATATTATCCTGATGGTGCTGATTGCGATTTTTGCGGGGGTATTGGCGCCTCACGCACCTGATGAGCAATTTCGTGATTTTTTACTTGTTCCACCAGTTTGGGAAGATGGGGGAAGTTGGCAGTTTATTTTAGGGACAGATGATGTTGGGCGTGATTTACTTTCCCGCTTAATGTATGGCGCACGTTTGTCATTGCTAGTAGGCTGCTTAGTCGTTGTTTTATCATTAATTATGGGTGTCACCATTGGGGTGATCGCGGGATATTTTGGTGGTGTTGTTGATGCGTTAATCATGCGTGTAGTTGACATCATGTTGGCATTACCGAGCCTATTATTAGCGTTGGTGCTGGTGGCCATTTTTGGCCCGTCCATTGTTAATGCTTCTATTGCTTTGACGTTTGTTGCTTTGCCACATTACATCAGGCTGACGCGTGCGGCTGTACTGGTGGAAGTCAACCGTGATTATGTCACTGCCTCTCGAGTTGCGGGTGCGGGAGCGGCTCGTCAAATGTTCATCAATATTTTACCTAACTGTTTGGCACCTTTGATTGTACAGGCCTCTTTAGGTTTTTCGAATGCCATTTTAGATATGGCTGCTTTGGGTTTCCTCGGAATGGGCGCACAGCCACCAACTCCTGAATGGGGAACGATGCTGTCTGATGTGTTGCAATTTGCACAAAGCGCATGGTGGGTAGTGACTTTTCCTGGATTAGCAATTTTATTGACGGTGCTTGCGTTCAACCTGATGGGTGATGGGTTACGTGATGCATTTGATCCAAAACTCAAGCAGTGATGAGGTAACCAAATGGCATTGTTAAATGTAGAACAACTTTCGGTACATTTCGGAGACGAAAAAGCACCGTTTCGCGCCGTTGACCGCATCAGCTATAGCGTTGATAAAGGCCAGGTCGTTGGTATTGTTGGTGAGTCGGGTTCAGGTAAATCGGTGAGTTCACTCGCGATTATGGGATTGATCGATTACCCCGGAAAAGTGATGGCAGATTCATTAAAATTTGATGGACGTGATTTGCTGTCGATCCCTGAAAAAGAACGTAGGCAGATTGTTGGTGCCGATGTTGCGATGATTTTCCAAGATCCGATGACCAGTTTAAACCCTTGTTTTACCGTGGGGTATCAGATCATTGAAGCATTGAAAGTGCATCAAGGCGGGAGCAAAAGTACACGCAAACAGCGGGCTATTGACCTGTTAGATATGGTGGGGATCCCTGACCCACAATCACGTTTAGATGTGTATCCTCACCAGTTGTCTGGTGGGATGAGCCAGCGAGTGATGATTGCGATGGCGATAGCATGTCGACCTAAATTATTGATTGCGGATGAACCGACAACAGCGCTAGATGTTACTATTCAAGCCCAAATCATTGAATTGTTGTTGGAATTGCAGCAACAAGAAAATATGGCATTAGTGCTTATCACTCATGACCTCGCTTTAGTAGCAGAAGCGGCACATCACATAATTGTAATGTATGCAGGGCAGGTGGTTGAGTCCGCCAAAGCGAGTGATATTTTTAAACACCCTCGCCATCCTTATACACAAGCGCTACTACGTGCCTTGCCGGAATTTGCGACAAATAAATCACGTTTAGCCTCACTTCCCGGTGTGGTTCCCGGAAAATACGATAGGCCAGTGGGCTGTTTATTGAACCCACGTTGTCCGTATGCAACGGAGATATGCCGTCAAGAAGAGCCAATGTTACAAACCGTTGGTGATCGCCAAGTCAAATGCCATATGCCACTGGATGATATGGGGAGGCCAACACTATGAGTGACAAACAATATACTCCATTACTTAAAGCTGTGGATTTGAAAAAATATTATTCCGTCAAAAGAGGGGTTTTTGCTGCCGAGAAAACCTTAAAAGCATTGGATGGAGTCTCTTTTGAACTAGAAAGAGGTAAAACACTGGCAGTGGTTGGGGAGTCCGGTTGTGGTAAATCGACATTGGGTCGTTTATTAACCATGATTGAGCAACCTTCTGAAGGCGAGTTGTATTATCAAGGCCAAGACTTGTTAATAAAAGATAAGTCTGCAGAGAAGCTACGCCGTCAAAAAATCCAAATTGTTTTTCAAAACCCTTATGGCTCGCTAAACCCACGTAAAAAGGTGGGGCAAATTTTGGAAGAGCCGCTATTGATTAATACTTCGCTATCGAAAGAGCAGCGTAAAGAAAAAGTGCTCTCCATGATGGCTAAAGTGGGCTTGAAAACAGAGCACTATAGCCGATACCCTCATATGTTTTCTGGTGGTCAACGTCAACGTATCGCGATAGCACGTGGTTTAATGCTTGACCCTGACATCGTGGTTGCAGATGAACCTGTTTCCGCTCTGGATGTTTCTGTTCGTGCTCAAGTATTAAATCTGATGATGGATCTACAGCAAGACTTAGGTTTATCTTATGTGTTTATTTCACACGATTTATCGGTGGTAGAGCATATTGCTGATGAAGTCATGGTGATGTATTTAGGCCGCTGTGTGGAAAAAGGGACAAAAGAGCAGATTTTTAATAACCCTCTTCATCCTTATACCCAAGCGTTATTATCCGCGACACCAAGGTTGAATCCAGACGCTCGGCGCGAACGTATTAAATTAACGGGAGAGTTGCCAAGTCCCTTGAACCCACCACCGGGGTGCGCATTCGCCGCGCGTTGTCGTAGAGCATTTGGTCAGTGTACGCAGCTCCAGCCAACATTGAAGGAATATAACCAACAGTTGGTTGCATGTTTTGCGGTTGATGAAGATGAAAAGCAGATGATTGTTATGAGTTAATGTGTGAAACGGCAGAAAAGGCTAATTTTCTGCCGTTTTTTATTCAAGTATGCCTTTAATCAGTTTTAACATGTTGTTTGTCCTAAATACCCAATCTTTCTTTTTAAGCTACTCTTTTGCAGATAAAATCAAGTATACTGGCTGATGTTCCCGTTTTCTTTAAAAAGCTGCTTGATTAGAAAGGTTGTGGCCAAATGAATACCCGAGTCCAACGCTCACTAACATTAAAAAGTATGGTCGTATTCTTTATGATTACGTTGCTATCACTTGCGCTTTTTTTAGCTATTCAATTCAGTTACTTAGTTGAACAACGTAAGCAAGATTATTTAGACCAACTCAGTAACGCTGTAGTGCAAATTCAAGAACCATTAACAGATTCATTGCTAAGCTCCGATCTTAACGAAGTCAAACGGTTGCTGATAAGTTTAAAAACATCGGGTATTATGGGAAATGCGATTATTACGGTTGATGGCACAACGGTAATGAATCTAAGCTTTGCAACGCCTAAGCCGATACCTAATTGGGTGACTCATTTTGTGGGGATCCCTGTCGAAATGACCGTGCCGCTGTACGCCTATGGTAATGTTGTGTTGCAAGCGAAGCCTCAAGGGTATTTAACATTACAGGTTGACCCTAACCGTGTTTATCGGTTCGCATTAAATACACTTGCTTTGATGACAACCACTTATTTGCTGTTAGTACTCATTATTGCTATTGGAATGACGTGGTGCGTCAGCCGTATGATAGTAAGACCACTGCGAAAAATCGCAATTGAGTTACAGACAAATTCTGAAGTTAATCAAATTACTGTGTCTGAATATCATCATGACGATGAGCTCGGTTTACTTGCAAAAGGGTATAATCGTCAAAGAAAACAGCAAAAATCAGACTAAGCCATGAACATGAACTCAGCTTTATGGTCTAATATCGTTATAGTGGTGACAATGAAAAATGGAATAAAGCCAAACTATATCGTTTAACCCGATAAGTTCGCGTTTTTCGTTAATTTATCTGTCGTTATTCGCGGTTAAATATAAAGATATAAAACACATAGGGGTTTACATGCAGGGCTTGAAAGTTCGGTATATCATTAGTGTTGTATTATTCTCCGTCTCGCATTTAGCGGTGGCTGAGTCTTTACAACCTGATCCAGCATGGCAGCAAGGAAAGCTAGAAAATGGCTTTAGCTGGCAATTATTACAAACACCACAACGTCCAAATGACCGTATCCAGCTCAGATTAGCAATAAAAGCAGGCTCATTAACAGAAAAAGCGAGCGAGAAAGGATACAGTTATCTCATTCCTAAAATGGCGTTGTTTCATCAAACAGAAGCGTTTCCAACTGCAACATTACAAGAATTTTGGCGTCAGGCAGCAGACCCTGACATGCCTATTCCACCCGCTGTTGTTTCCTATGACTATACTATTTATAGCTTAAGTTTACCTAATAATCGCCCAGACCTAATTAAGCAAGCGCTCAATTGGCTTGCAACTTCTGTTGCAGGTGCGGAGTATACAGAAACGACGTTACATAATGGTTTAACCGCTCAAAACGTACCCGTAGCAACACTCCCTTTAAATGCCAACGATCCCGTTTGGCGAGCGCGTTTAAAGGGGTCAACGATGATGGGGTATGACCCAGGCCAAAAACCGAATGATGTTGTGGCGCTTGAAAGTGTGAACTCTTTTTATCAAAAATGGTATACACCGGATGTCATGACATTGTATGTCGCGGGCCATGTGGATGCTCGAATGTTATCTGATTCAATTTCACAAAATTTCTCTTCATTAGAAGGTCGGCGCTCTGAACCGGTTTCTGTTGCCGTGTTATCGTCAGTAAAACCGCAATCTATTGATATTTTGCAGGAACAACCTGCACAGGACACGCTTTCATTAATTTGGGATATTGATTGGCTACCCATTAAAGACTCAAATGTCTTACTGCGTTATTGGTCCAGTGACTTAGCGCGTGAAGCGGTTTATCGCTCCTTGCAAAAAGCGTTCAATCAAAAGTTTAGTCAAGGGGAAGTCGTTCCGGGGTTAGATTGTCGTGTGCAATATCAAAAAGCCAGTTGTACATTAACGGTCACGGCAGCGCCTGAAAAAATGGCGGCGGTGACAGACATTGTCGCGAGTGAGCTTGCATCGATTAACCAAAATGGTATTGCGCCTGAGTTATTTGACGACATGCTCAAAGAGAAACAGGTGCAGTTATCGCAGTTGTTTGCCGCTTATGCGCGCACGAGTACCGACGTTCTGATTAGCCAACGTTTAATTTCTCAACAAAATGGGGTGGTTGATATTGCTCCTGAACAGTATCAGCGGTTAAGGCAATCTTTCTTGGCGTCACAAAGCCTTGAACAGGTGAATATGGAAGCTCGTCGGTTATTATCTCAAGAGGCAGCGTTTGTATTAGCGCAGCCAAAAGATAAACAAATGATGGATGCAGAACAAATTCGCCAGAAATTTACCAAGGTGCTATGGCCTCAAATTGCAGCGCCAGTATCAACAGAAGCCGCATCCGCTTCACCTGTAGAAGAAAAATCTACTGCACAATAAATATGAAAAGATAGAAATACGAAAGATAGCCATTGAATATCCAGTGGCTATTTTTTCATTTCATGTTGTTGGCTTAATATTGATTCAATAACGTGGATCAGCGTCTCTCGTGATTCTCTATCATCAACAAACCCTGCCGCACTGGTTTTTGCTTTTGGTGCGTAATAGGCTACCGAGCCCCAAAAACCTAAATGGGAATACAAGGTGATGCCATTGACAACATTCACCATGATGCCCAATCTGTAATTTTCTGCGCCATCATGAGAACCCATACTTAGCATAGTCTCTAGCGTATTTGGTGATGAAAAAATATTTCCCTCAAACAGCGCTTCTAGAAATATCGCCATTTGTTTCGATGACATAACTAAACCACCACCGCCATAGGCATCCATGGAAGCGTGAACATGAGTGCCATCCCATTTACCTAAGTATTGGCGAGCCCGGGGAGCCGCGATTTTAGGGGGCGGCTCTAATGACTCCCAATAGGCGCTTTCAAGGCCAATAGAGTTGAAATGCAAAAGTTCCCTAACGGCTAGGCCAAGGGATTGCCCTGTGATTCGTTCAATAATATCACCGAGCAAAATATACCCAGTATCTGAATAGATAAAGGACTCTGAAGGCGAAAACGTTGGAAATTGTTTACCCATGTACATCTCGACCTGCTCTGTTCGGCTCCAAACATAATTAGGCTGTTTAAGAACGGCTTTGAGATAGTCACCATCAGCATGGTCTAGCAGGCCACTGCTGTGCTCCAGTAAATGGCGGATGGTGATAGCACGAGTGTTATATTGGGTACTGAGCAGCGCATCATATTGTGGGTCAATATATTCAGATATTGCATCATCAATACTAAGTTTCCCCATTTCAGTAAGACGTAAAATTGCAGCCGCAGTAAATGTCTTTGTGTTACTGGCGATTCGCAGCGGTGTATCAACAGTGAGGGGCGCACCTTCAAGATCTGCTCCTCTGGCGCAGAAGGTTCCTACGCTATTTTGGGTTTGATTATGGTAGTAAAGGACGACACCACAAGTTAAATTTTCGAGTTGTTGAATAGAGGTGGTCATAATAATCTCATTATTAAATGATTAAGATGAGGATACATGCCATCTTAATCATATTCATACGAACCAATGTACGTTTAAAATGCGCTGAAATGGGTAATATGGCAGCCATACTAGGGTCAGTGTTTTTTCTTTTTATATAAATTTGGTGCTATGTTTACTCTAGATATAAGAACATAAAATGTACCCAGATATTGATGTAAAGGAAATAGCATGAACAACGTGAATACATTTTTACAACGGTTAGGCTTGCGTTATCCCATTATACAAGCTCCGATGGCAGGCGTTTCCACCCCAGCGCTAGCCGCTGCAGTTTCAGAGGCGGGCGGGCTTGGCTCACTAGGCCTAGGTGCAAATTCAGTGGAACAAGCTCGCCAATTGATTATTCAAACGCAAGCTCTGACAAGTAAAGCATTCAACGTCAATTTATTTTGCCATTTACCTGCGAAGCGTCATCCCACGAATGAACAAGCGTGGATCCAGTATTTAACCCCTTACTTTACCCAATTTAATGAGCATCCCCCTGCTTATCTCAATGAAATTTATGACACTTTTTTAGATAACTCAGAAATGTTATCTGTGTTGCTTGCAACAAAACCTGCAGTCGTAAGTTTCCATTTTAATATTCCATCCTTCGAGGTAATCCAGAAATTGAAACAACATGGGATTTATACCATGGCGACCGCAACCAATTTGCATGAAGCACAACAAGTTGAATTGGCTGGGATTGACGCTGTTGTTGCACAAGGTATTGAGGCGGGAGGGCATCGAGGTATGTTTGATTTGCAGGCTTTAGATGAAGAACTGACCACTTATGAATTAGTGACGTTAATATCTCAACATATTGATTTACCAGTGATTGCGGCTGGTGGCATGATGGATGGGCAAGGTATTAATATGGCTTTAGATTGCGGTGCTGCTGCCGCTCAATTAGGCACTGCATTTTTGCTTTGTCCTGAATCTGCCGCGAACGCAGGCTATCGAGCTAAGATTAAGCAACAAACTGGGGATCACACGCAACTAACGTCTGCAATTTCAGGGCGTCCAGCGAGAGGGATTATTAATCAATTTATTCGAGCAGGTAACGGCTATGAGACAAGTCAATTACCTGATTATCCATTGGTTTATGATATTGGTAAGCAGCTTAATGCAGCAGCAATCAAATCAGGTAGCGATGAATTTTCGGCATATTGGGCGGGGCAGAGTGTGGCGAAAGCTCGCGAGATGCCAGCGTCTTTATTGGTTAGAACGTTAGCAGAAGAAATGAAACGCTAGTTTTAAGCGTGGTGGGGCGGGTTGCATCACCGCCCTCAATAAGTTGCTATTTAACCATTTCGTTATCCAATGAACCTTTTGGCTCATCAGTGGCTATCCAAGCTGCACAAAATAAAGTTAAACGCGCAAAGAAATAGAAGAATGCCATTAGCCCAAGCACTGAACCAAATGCAGCACCGGAAGGTGAGGATGCAAGGTTAGGCAAAATCCAGGTCATGATGGATTTAATGATTTCAAACCCAATGGCTGCCAGTAATGTTCCTTTAAAGAGTGACCTACGGCGATGTTGCATGCGCGGCAGGATCCAAAAAATCCACAGAAATAATAGGAAGTTAGCCGTAATTGATATCGTTAAACCAATGAGTGTCCAAGCCGGTTTCAGCCATTCTATACCGCCTAGTCCAAGTGTACTGACAATCGTTGCTTGTGCAGAGCCAGCAACAGAGGTCAGCGTAATTGTCACAACTAAGGCAATAAGTAGGCCAATTAAAGCAAAGAAGTCGCGAATATAGCGGAAGATAATATTTTCATGTTCATCTTCATTACGTTCCCATACAGGGCGAGATTGCGCCAAAATAGCTAAACGTAAGTTATTAACCCAATTAACCCCTGAGTAGACTGCTAAAGCTAACCCTGTCAGCCCAACGGTTGTACGTTGACGGATGGCGGTATCTATTGTTCTTTCTAATGTATTTGCGAGTGTCGGATCAGTAATATTTGCAGAAATTCCACGAACTAATTTTTCAAGTAATTCAGGATTACTAGCTAATACAAAACCGGCAGCAGCGAATGAAAACATTAAAACGGGGATTAAAGAGAGAAAGGAGAAATAAGTGATCGCAGCTCCAAACTGGTTCCCCATTCGGTCGTTAAAGCGTTGCACGGTACGAATGATATGAGCAATAAAAGGAATTGCACAAATAAAGTTCACAACGCGCATTGAGAAGGTCACTGCTTTTTTACTGCCATCAATACTTCTATTCAGTGTTGCTTTCAGTTTATTGGTATCTTTTTGTTCTTCTTCCTGCGTATTCGACATTTAATCCCCTTTTCCCGCAACTAAAAATTGTCTGACTTTTCGACCTATTTAATGCCTATAAATGAATAATATGCATAATACTATAGCTTAAATTGGCTAGTAACTTCATCCCAATGACTATTTTAAGAGATAAATAGCCATTGGAACGTTTGTATAAAGTCAAAGCAACTAGCTAATTAATCAGAGGAAAAGGGACATTAGAAATTAAAGCGCATCTTTATAAACTTGCAGTTCAGCTTGAGCTTCTTTTAACTCGGCTTGTGCTTCCGCGAGTTTTCTTTCACGCTTTTTAATTTTGCTTCTGTCATCACCTTTTAATTTTTCTTCCTGCAACTCAGCTTCGCGCTCTTGTACTTTTTCTGTTTTTTCAGCCACCTCTTTTTGGCTATCTCGGTATAAAGATTCTGGAGTGCAATAACGATTCACATTATCGAGTGCTTCTTCTAAGCCTTTAACTCGATGTTGATTTCCATGTTGTTTAGCGTAATTAATTTGCTCTTCAATGCGTTGTTTTTTTATTTCGCAGCCATTTTGTGTTTTTGCTGCCATTACTGATGCGCTCGTAAAAAAAGAAATACAAATACTAGTTGTAAGGAGTATTTTATTCATCATTTACCTCTGTTTATTTTAAAATTTGTGCTTAGGATAGCGTTTTATTTCTTTTCGGTCATGTGAATTTTAACACAGCTATGGTTATGACATTTGTAGTTAATTTTAGCTATAATGACGCGGATGAATAAATCCGGTCTATTTTTTGTTCAAAAGGGCTATCTTTAAAGAACCTATTTAATAATAGTCATCTTAGTGGCTAGTATTGAATTTCCTCAGGAAACAAACGTTACATGTTAAGTTATCGTCACAGCTTTCACGCAGGCAACCATGCTGATGTGTTAAAACACACAGTACAGAGCTTGATTATTGAATCTCTGAAAGAGAAAGAAAAACCGTTTCTGTATTTAGATACACATTCAGGTGCTGGCCGTTATCAATTAACGGGGGAGCATGCAGAAAAAACAGGTGAATATCTTGAAGGGATTGCGCGCATTTGGGAGCAACCTGATTTACCTGAGGAATTATTACCGTACATGAATATTGTGCGCCAATTGAATGATAATGGGCGCTTACGCTATTACCCAGGTTCACCATTATTAGCAAAATATTTATTACGTGAACACGATAAACTGGTATTAACTGAATTACATTCGAGCGATTATCCATTATTGCGCACCGAATTTTCACGGGATAACCGCGCGCAAGTTTTCAAGGAAGATGGATATCAACAACTGAAATCGAAATTACCCCCACAGAGTCGACGTGGTTTTGCGCTGTTGGATCCTCCTTATGAGATGAAGACGGATTATGAAGCAGTAGTGAAAGGGGTGGTAGAAGGCTATAAACGCTTTGCAACAGGAACTTATGCAATTTGGTATCCTGTTGTATTACGGCAACAAATTAAGCGCATGGTCAATCAATTAGAAGCAACGGGCATTCGTAAAATACTACAAATTGAATTGGCGGTACGCCCTGATAGCGACCAACGTGGAATGACAGCGTCTGGTATGATAGTGATTAACCCACCTTGGAAACTTGAGCAGCAAATGAAGAATGTGCTGCCGTGGTTACATAAAACACTCGTCCCAGAAGGTACAGGACATACGTTAGTTGACTGGATTGTGCCAGAGTAAACGGTATTTTTGATAGGTAACGTCGATTAAATCAATAGGCTTTACCTATCTAAAAGCGCTATTTATATCATGACAATCAATAGCATGATGCGAGAAAATGCATTCATAAATCATTCAATCAATGGGAATAACCAAATTATGAGCAAACATTACGACTATATCGCAATTGGTGGCGGAAGCGGTGGTATTGCGTCGATGAACCGTGCAGCAATGTATGGGCAAAAATGTGCCTTAATTGAGGCGAAAGCATTAGGTGGAACTTGTGTTAACGTGGGCTGCGTGCCGAAAAAGGTGATGTGGCATGCGGCACAAATTTCTGAAGCTATTCGCAATTATGGTCCTGATTATGGTTTTGATGCGACAATTAATCGTTTTGATTGGAAAACATTGATTGATAGCCGTACTGCTTACATTGATCGTATTCACCAATCTTATGACCGTGTCTTAGGCAATAACAAAGTCGATGTTATCAATGGTTTTGCACGTTTTATTGATGCCCATACTGTTGAGGTAAATGGTGAAACCTACACGGCAGACCATATTTTGATTGCAACTGGCGGGCGTCCGGTGATCCCTGCTATCCCAGGTGCAGAATATGGCATGACTTCTGATGGCTTCTTTGAACTTGAAGCCTTACCAAAACGTGTTGCGGTTGTGGGAGCTGGTTATATTGCCGTTGAACTCGCAGGTGTATTAAATGGCTTAGGTGCAGAAGCGCATTTATTCGTGCGTAAACACGCCCCGTTACGCTCATTTGACCCACTTATTGTTGAAACATTAGTGGAAGTCATGAATACGGAAGGGCCAAAACTGCACACAGAATCAATTCCAAAAGAAGTCGTGAAAAATTCAGATGGTTCACTGACATTGAAATTGGAAAATGGCCAAGAACAAACGGTAGACGCATTAATTTGGGCAATTGGCCGTGAACCAATGACTGATAACCTGAATATTGAAGCCACAGGTGTCGCACTGAATGAAAAAGGCTATATCAAGGTTGATAAATACCAGAACACCAATGTACCGGGTGTCTACGCGGTGGGTGATAACACTGGCGCGGTTGAATTAACCCCAGTTGCGGTTGCGGCTGGCCGTCGTTTATCTGAGCGTTTATTTAATAATAAACCGGATGAGCACTTAGATTACAGTAATATTCCAACGGTGGTATTCTCACACCCACCAATTGGCACTGTTGGTTTAACTGAACCAGAAGCAATTGAAAAATATGGCGCTGATAAAGTTAAATGCTATAAGTCATCTTTCACAGCCATGTACACCGCGGTTACTTCGCATCGTCAGCCTTGCCGTATGAAGCTAGTTTGTGTTGGCGACGATGAAAAAATCGTTGGTATTCATGGCATTGGATTCGGTATGGATGAAATGTTACAAGGCTTCGCGGTTGCATTAAAAATGGGCGCAACCAAAAAAGATTTTGATAATACTGTTGCTATTCACCCAACCGCAGCGGAAGAATTTGTGACCATGCGTTGATCCATTGGTTATCTTAAATTAAAAGCTAAGTTCATCTGAACTTAGCTTTTTTTTGGCATTATTTTGCCAACAGTTCAGCAATCGCAGGAATGGCCGCTAAGCTATCAAGGTATTTTTGCATCGCAGGGGTGGTTTCCATGACTTGGTATTTAACTAAAAACATCACAAATGCGCCGATATACACATCGACAGCCGTAAATTGCTCGCCACAAATAAACGGTTTAGCATTGTTTAAACCCACTTCTAAACACGCCATGGCGCGCTCGATAGAACCAAAGCCAGAAGATTTTTGTTGCTCTTCGTCTAATTGAATGCCTAAATTATTGATGGTAAAGGCAGATTCAATTGGCCCAGCAGTAAATAGGAACCAACGGTAGTAATCTGCACGTTTAGGGTCGCTCAAGGCCGGTGCTAACCCTTTTTCAATAAACTTATCTGCTAAATATAAGCAAATGGCGGCAGTTTCAGTGACAATGGCATCACCATCAACAAGCGCAGGGACTTTTGCCATGGGATTAATTGCAAGATATTCAGCAGTGTGCATATCCGCGCCATAACCTAATTCAACACGTTTGTAAGGAATGTCTAAAATTTTTAAAAGTAGGTCGACAGTATTACCGCGTGACATTGAATTAGTAAACAGAACCAGTTCGCTCATGGTGATTTCCTTATATGAAGTTGAGCGCTTACTATAAGGGAGTCGAGTGTCAGAAATTGTCAGGAGAGACGCACAATACTTCTTTTTGCCAACGTTCTAGTAGGTAATTTTTGGGGTAAGGTAGCTTATCTGAAAGTGCCTGATAAGATTGAATGCGGTCTAAACGGAAGTGGCGGTAACTTTCACGTAATTCACACCAAGCGGCCAAAACTTGTGAATCTTTCATATAACCAATCGCAATTGGCCAAATAGTGCGTTTGCTAGGTTGATTTTGTCCATCCAGGTAAGTCATTTGAGCTTTGCACTCTTCTCGCAAGCTTAAACGCAAATCTTTAGCTATCGTGTCATTAATTTCATAGAAATGGGTGGTTGGGGCAAATAAGGTATTTTGATTTAGGATTTTCTGTGAATGACCTGCCACCACCGCATTAATCTTACTTATCGCTCGTATTGCTGAGCTTTTTAGTTCAGTGTCTGTATTACTTTTTACCCAACGTAAACCTAATATTAAGGCTTCGAGCTCATTTTCATCAAAAGTTAAAGGCGGTAATAACAGGCCCGTTTTTAATTGGTAGCCAATACCGGCTTCACCAATAATCTCAGCACCTTGGTCGCGTAAGGATTCTATATCCCGATAGATCGAGCGAACGCTGACCTGCAGTTGTGATGAAAGTGCTTCTGCCGTAATCGGATAGCGATTCTCTTTGAGTATCTGCAATAATGTGAGTAGGCGCTGCGTGCGGGTCATAAAGTCGTCTGCTTAATATTATAGAAGGAGAAAAACAGCAAAGATAATGTGTCTAACTATAATAAAAAAATAATAAGCGGAATGCTAATTTATTGGCGATAAAGGGAGTGGGGAACTCCCTTTATCGATAGAGATAAAATAAACGGTAATATCATTTAAAACGTTAAAACCGTTTTCAAACCCAAGACCCACGCATCTGATGTTCTTTTGACACCGCCCGGTTGATGCCAATACTGCATACTTGGTTGGAGTTCCAACCAATGAACAGGCTTAAAGCGATAATAGAGTTCTGCGTTTAATGCGTTTGAAGTAATAGGATGATATAACGGATCATTATAATCGGTGATCCCTAACTGCTTATTTTGTATTTTTTGGTTTTTTGCAAAGTGGTCACTAAGCTCAATATAGGAAACACCGAGGCCAATCCAATCTTCAGGTCTGGCATCAAAAGCCCCGCGGTAGCGAAGGGAGCTTGAGACAACATAATTCATGAAATTACTGCGCTCATCGTGGTAACTGCCACTAACCGATAGACTTAATCCTCGATTTTCATCGTCTTGATGGCGAGTTAACTGTTGGTTCATTCCGCCATAGGCAAACCATGTGTGGTTGTAGCTTTTATCTTTATAGAGGTCATGCTGTTTGGCATTGGTATATAATAACCCTAGGTTATAGGCACCAGGCAACCCATTGACGAAAGTGCGGTTTTCAATTTCTAAAGGTAATAAAATGCCTTTACTGCCTTTGGTTGACCAACTCCACGCATGGCTTCTATCCGTTGCTTGAGGATTTTGTTCCATAACCCCTGTTTTGATGGTGATTCCGGGGGTGATTTTATAGCTAACCGTTGTTCCCCAAGTGTGAATATTCCAGTTACTCCATGTCAGGGCGTTAGCTGATTTTCCGCCACATTGGCTGAGTAATTGGAAATCACAAGGAATAATTTGGTCGAACTCTTGTACTTTATTCATCATACCAATACGCCAGGTTAGTCGGCGGTCATCAAAGCTACGAGCGAAGGTTAGCCATCCTAATCGTGTTATGGAGCCGCCCCCATAGCTTTCTTGTGCAAGGTCGTTATTCGGTACTCGAGGGTCTTGCAGGCGTTTAATGGTCAGGTTGTCTTCATGGTTTCGATTGACAATATTTCCTTCAATACGGGCATCTGGAATACCTGTCCAACGTTCAAGGTCTTGTGTGAATGTAAAAGCAAATTGGTCGATATAAGCAGTATGTTTATCATTATTGTAGCCACCCCCTGCATTATAGGCGACTTGGCTCAAATAATTGCTGTGAAATGAAAAACCGTGGTCGGATAATATAGGACGTATTCCTAACATATCGCCAAATATTCCTTTAGGGGCGGGCTCAAAGCCTAAAACAGTTCCATTCCATTGTTGCTCATTCGCGATAGCAGGTAACGTTAAAAATAACAAAGAGAATAATAATTTTTTATTCATGTCGGAAATAACCTATTAGCAATAGTTTGCCTTAACCCAATAGTAGATAATGGGTTTATGCAGTTGTCTTTTTAATCTAAGGGCTCTCGAGATAAATAAATTATCCCGAGATATTTTTTATTATATTGAGGTATTTATTTTATTAGCGTAATAACTCTCCTTGGCTCTTAATAATACTTTGATACCAATAAAAGCTTTTTTTACGTTTTCTTTCGAGAGAGCCATTACCTTGGTTGTCACGGTCAACATGAATAAAACCATAGCGTTTTGACATTTCAGCTTTGGATGCGCTAACAATATCAATCGGCCCCCAACTGGTATAGCCCATAATGTCTACACCATCTTGGATGGCTTCATGTATCTGAACTAAATGGTCGTTGATATATTGAATACGATAATCATCAATAATTTCTCCTTCAGGCGTTATTTCATCAATAGCGCCTAATCCATTTTCAACAATAAATAATGGTTTTTGGTATCTATCCCATAATAAATTTAAAAGTGTTCTCATCCCTTTGGGATCTATTTGCCACCCCCACTCTGAACTTTCTAAATGAGGGTTTGGAACCATGCTGAGAATATTTCCGCGTTTTTTCTCATATTCATCTTTATCCGCAGTCACGCAACCCGTCATATAATAACTGAATGAGATAAAGTCCACGGTATGCTGTAAATCGCGTTTATCTTCTTCTGTAATCGTTATATTAATTTGCTGGTCTTTAAAATAACGCAGCATATAGCCTGGGTATTGCCCTCTACACTGTACATCACCAAAAAACAGCCATTTACGATTTTCCGTCAGGGTTTCCCACACATCATCAGGTTTACAAGTTAATGGATAAACAAGACCCCCTAATAACATATTACCGATTTTGGCATCAGGAATAATGTCATGGCAGGCTTTCGTGACTCTTGCACTGGCAACGAGCTGGTGGTGAATTGCTTGGTAAACTGCTGAAGGAGAACTATTTTCAGGCAGGCCCACGCCAGTCATTGGTGCATGTAAAGACATATTGATTTCATTGAATGTCAGCCACAGTTTGACTTTATCTTTATAGCGCTCAAAGACGGTACGTGCATAACGTTCGAAAAATTCAATTGTTTTACGGTTTCCCCAACCGCCATACTCTGTCACTAGGTGATAGGGCATTTCATAATGGGATAAAGTAATAACGGGTTGAATGTTATATTTCGCCATTTCATCAAATAAACTATCGTAAAAAGCGAGGCCGTCTTCATTGGCTGTTAATTCGTCACCAAGTGGAAATATACGGCTCCATGCAATAGAGGTGCGTAAGCAGGTGAAGCCCATTTCAGCAAAAAGAGCGATATCCTCTGGATAGCGATGATAAAAATCGATAGCGACATCTTTAATATATTGGTCGTTATCATTTCGTTCAACAAGCTCTCCAAAAATACCATTTGGCTGAACATCAGATGTACTTAATTCTTTCCCTGCCGTTAAATATGCGCCTTCGGCTTGGTTTGCTGCAATTGCGCCACCCCATAAAAAGGTATTCGGAAATTTGGTCATCATTTTAATTCCTTATTTCGGATTAACTGTCATGAATGTAAGTCCAGAATTGATTGTCTGGTTCAGCAAGGTTGTTTCAACGGCGGCGTAATCATCACTATTACTAATAATGATTGGCGTTGTTAAGTCATAACCAGCCTCAATAATTTTCTCTAATTCAAAGGTGAGAAGAAGGTCACCGGCTTTGAATGTATCCCCTTGTTTAACTTGGGGGGTAAAGTAAAGCCCATCGAGTTTTACGGTATCGATGCCAACATGGATTAATAATTCAATTCCACTTTGGCTTAATAGACCTAGCGCATGGCCAGTTTTAAAAAATGAGCCAACTTCACCATCGAATGGGGCATAGACTGCGCCAACAGTTGGGACAATGGCGGCACCTTGTCCGAGTAATCCACTGGCGAATGTTTCATCAGGGACATTTGTTAGTGGAAGTGAGTGCCCAGACATAGGGGACAAAATATCATTGTCAGTCACGGGTTGAGCTTGAACATGGGTAGGTTGAATGAGTTTAGTTTCATGTTTAAGCCCAAAGAGGCGCGTTGCTAGGCAAGCAAAAACAAAAGAAAGCAATGATCCAATAATCGCTCCCCAAACGGTATTATTGAAACCACTTTCAGGAATGATTTGTGTGAAAGTGAAAATGTTGACTAAGCCAAAAGAGTAGGTCAGCGTTTGGCTATAACCGATGATTGCACCACCGACACCACCACCGATGCAGCCAAAAATAAAGGGACGGCGCAGCGGTAAAGTGACGCCATAAACGGCGGGTTCGGTAATGCCAAAGATCCCTGCGGTGACGGAAGAGCCTGCCATAATCCGCATCTTTGCATTGCGAGTGGCTAGCATGACGCCAAGTGCTGCACCGACTTGCCCCGCAACGGCAGGAAGAAGCAATGGAACCAGCGCATCTTGTCCATAAACACTAAGATTATTGATGCTAATGGGAACAATGCCCCAATGTAGGCCGAAAATAACACAAACCTGCCAAATCGCCCCCATAAATGCACCAGCAATAACGGGGGTAAAGTTATAAATAGTTTGGAAAGTATCTGCAATTAATAGGCTTAGCCAGGTTGCTGATGGG
Organism: Providencia rettgeri; assembly: GCF_023205015.1. Lineage (NCBI taxonomy): Bacteria > Pseudomonadati > Pseudomonadota > Gammaproteobacteria > Enterobacterales > Morganellaceae > Providencia > Providencia rettgeri. The sequence goes on from NZ_CP096258.1 coordinate 352,604, forward strand.
CCAATAACCAAGAAAGTGAGAGGAACGATAATCAGTAAACATAAGAGTGGCGAGATGAAGTTTTTCATCGCAGCAGGCAATAAAGTATTCAGCTGCTTTTCTAATAAACAACTCAGCCAAGCTGCAAAGATAATAGGAATAACCGAAGTACTATAATTAATGAATGTAACAGGTAAACCTAGAAAATATTCAGTAGCCGAACCATTAAGGCTTTGTTGAAATGCCGCTATCATTGATGGGTGTACTAAAGCACCACCAATTGCCATGGTTAAGAATGGGCTTCCTCCAAACTTTTTACCCGCGGTATAACCGAGAACTAAAGGGAAAAAATAAAATAATGAGTCACTGGCAGCAAACCATAATTTATAAGTGGCACTTTGTTCTGATAACCAATTAAGAGTGACAGATAAAGAAAGGAAACCTTTTAAAATCCCCGAGGCTGCCATCACGCCGAGTATTGGTGTGAATATACTGGAGACAATATCGATAAAATGGCTAAGAATATTTTCTTTGTCTTTTTTCTCGTTAGCTATCTGACCGCTTTCTTTTAGGGAATGTTCTGTCGTTACATCTTCTTTGCCAATGAGTTGGTTTATTGCGTTATAAACCTCATGTACATGGTTACCAATAACTACCTGAAATTGGCCCCCGCTTTCAACAACGGTAATCACTTCTGAGTTTTGCTTTAAATGCTCAGGGTTGGCTTTTTTTATCTCTTTAAGCTTAAAACGCAAACGCGTTGCACAATGAATGACATTGACGATATTGTCTTGGCCGCCTACATCGTTAATTATCTGCTCTGCTAAAGGTTGGTACTTCATAAATATTCCTTTATCACTTTATGATGAACACTAGCGCTATTAATGAATATGCAAAAAAAAACCTGATGCACACTCGCCTAATGAGGCGAGTGATAATCAGGTTTTGCCCACCATGAGTTGGTGGTAACAATCCATTCGGTTTTTATTCGTTGTCAGTTAAATAGCGAATTTAATTTTGTGGTAACGCGTTCTCTTTTCTCACGCGCTCAATATGGATAGTAAGAAACATACGTTCTTCATCTGTTAAGTCGCGTTGGTATTTTTTCTGTAAAAACTGGCTTATTTTTTCGGCACATTGCCAAGCAATGGCATAATTTTCTTTAATCACAAGATGCATAGAAACATCATCATTCGGTACTGGCGTATTACTCATCATGCGATGGGCAAAAAACTTTAAATGAGTAACGAAGCGTTGATAACTTAATGTTTCTGCATGGTACTCAACTTTTAGGTTATATTTCACAATGTTCATGATTTCTTGCATCACGTCCATCGTTTGCATAACAACAGGCATTTCCCCTGTAAGCTGCGCATTAACGAAATGTAACGCGATAAACCCAGCTTCATCGATGGGTAAATCAATCTCTAAATCTTGCTTAATTAAGGCCAGTGACGCTAACCCCAACTGGTACTCTTTTGGATAAAGTCGCTGAATTTCCCATAGCATAGTATTAGTGATAGCGAGGCCTTTTTGTTGTCTTTCAATTGCATAATTACAGTGATCAGTTAAAACGATATATAAGCTTTCATGTAGGCTGCCAAGTTTACTTTTCGCATTTTCAATTATCTTGTCACAGACTTGCATGACAGAAATCGGTATTTGGCTCAACAGTTCACTTAATCGGTTTGTTAATTCATGGCTACGTAACTCAAAGATTTTTTCTATTTTTTTAGGATCGATAAAGTCATTAACCTTCATTTGAAAGGCGAGTCCACGCCCCATGATGACAATTTCTTGCTGTTGTTCATTTAGGGCAACGACCACATTGTTGTTTAAAATTTTTGCGATCTGCATTTTGTTTCCCCTGAAACGAAAAAAACCTGATAGCACAATGACAATTCATTGACTAATCAGGTTTTGCCTGCGTGATAAGTGCAGTAACAATCCAATAACTTAATTTCCAAGTACTGTAATTAAACTTTTTGGATTATTCAAACAGCAAAGCATGAAAATGTGAACTCACACGGTCAATTCAGCCAATCTCTTTTTTGCATGACCAATGACCGTGTTGCGCCTATTTAACTGTTTTTTGCCACCAAGACACTTTTTTGCCACCAAGACACAATGTAATCAGCAATTTGTTCTGGGCTATTGATATCTAACTGCGGCACATTTGTATCAATGATTTCATTGCTGGCAACAGCAACCACATAGTCATCAATTAAGCCGTTTAACGGCTTACCCACCTCAGAACGGAACAAGGCAATTTTGTCGATCGTTTCATGTTTGAACCCTTCAACGAGGATCAGATCTAATGAAGTGGGATCGAAACGGCTGGCTAAATAGCGTAGATCCATCTCATTCGTGTCGGGGGTTTCAGTCATCAGTGCCCAGCGTTTTTCACTGGCAACAAGCGTTTGGTCAGCACCAGCTTTACGTAATTCAAAGCTGTCCTTGCCTGGTTTATCCACCTCCATGTCATGGTGAGTGTGTTTAATTAAACCAACGCGTACGTTACGTTGCTTGAGCAGAGGAATAACTTTTTTTAATAGGGTCGTTTTTCCTGTGCCACTGTAAGCGGTAATTCCAAGTAGGGGTAGAGTATTTTGCTTCATGATTCTTTTTGTTGTAGCTCCCAGTTACGGCTATCTTCCAGTGTATTAAGATTCGCAAATGAACCTGACTCGGGTGAGAAAATAACGCCTTTTGCATTAACTCCATGCATAAATAGCATTAATTTACGGTCACCTCTTGCAAGGTAATCATCGAGTTGAGTTTTTAGTGACCGATGTAATAAAGCAAATGTAGGGTGTTCTCGTTCTGCATCACAAGCGTAGCAGGCTAAATGTTTTTCTTTCTCACTAAACATTTTTTCCACTAAATTAAGAGGAAATGCAGGAACATCGCAAGGCACAAACAGTAACCAGTCAGTTGTCGCGTGGTGCAAAGCAGATTGCATTCCTGCTAATGGGCCAGAAAAATGGTTATTTAAGTCAGAAATAACGGTCAATTGGCTTTCGCTGTAACGTGCCTGATTACGGTTTGCATTGATGAGTACTTCGCCAACTTGAGGTTGTAAGCGTGCTAAAATATGTTGATAAAGCGGCTTTCCCGATAAAAGTACCAACCCTTTATCTTGCCCCCCCATTCGAGTGCCTCGGCCACCAGCGAGTATCACACCGGTTATTGACTGACGAAATGACATGTTCAATATCCTTGAATATCTTCAAGAAAATGTTTCAACATTCGTATAAAACACTTTCGAGTATAGTAATTACTAAAATTTATTCTATTTTGCTATAAAATCAATGAATATTCGTGCGTATTGCCGTTAAACTTTACGTAGATTGACAACAGTTCGCTTTTTCTCTTGTATGATTATTGGTAACTTGTATCAAATATTCGTGATAAAGGAATAAACATGAAATGCCATCGCTTAAATGAAGTTATTGAGCTTCTGCATCCTGTCTGGAAAGATAATTCAGATTTAAACTTGGTAGAATTATTGCAAAAATTGGCTGATGAAGCCGGCTTTAAAGGTAGTTTATCTGAGTTAACAGACGATGTGCTGATTTATCATTTAAAAATGCGTGGCTCGGACAGCAATGAAGCGATCCCGGGTTTAAAAAAAGATTATGAAGATGACTTTAAAACCGCTATTTTGCGTGCCCGTGGCATCATTAAAGACTAAAGCGCGATGGATGAAATAGAACATTCGAATTTCCATTTTAGTGGAATTTCCCCTGACTTAATTTTAGATGCCTTAATGGAAGTTGGGGTTTACCCCGAATCAGGGCTACTTGAATTAAATAGCTACGAAAATCGTGTTTATCAGTTCCAAGACGAAAATCGGCAACGTTATGTGGTTAAATTTTATCGGCCTGAACGTTGGAACCGCTCACAAATTCAAGAAGAGCACGATTTTACTTTAGAACTACGAGACGAAGGCTTATCTGTAGCCGCACCTCTTGAGTTTGCAGGGCAAACGGTATTGGAATTTGGTGGGTTTATATTTGCAATCTTTCCGAGTATCGGTGGCAGGCAATATGAAACCGACAATTTGTTTCAATTAGAAAGTGTAGGCCACTTATTAGGGCGTATACACCAAATTGGTCAGCGTAAAAATTTTGCATTTCGTCCGACAATAGGCGTCGATGAATATTTGGCGCAACCCCGCCAAGTGATGGCATCGAGTCCTTTGATTGCGGAACGTTATAAAGCCCAATTTATGGCATCTTTAGATGCATTGATTGCACAAGTAAAATTACAATGGCCTGATTCACATTCATCTATTCGCCTACAAGGTGATTGCCATCCAGGTAATATTCTATGGCGCGATGAAGCTTGGATGGTGGATTTTGATGATGCTCGAAACGGGCCTGCAATCCAAGATATCTGGATGCTGCTTAATGGTTCTCGTCAAGAACAAGTCATTCAATTGGATACGTTATTAGAAACGTATAATGAGTTTTGTGATTTTGATGTAAAACAGCTGAAGCTTATTGAACCTCTTAGAGCAATGCGCATGGTACATTACCTCGGGTGGGTTATCCGCCGCTGGCAAGACCCTGCGTTTCCTAGAGCATTTTCATGGCTACAAGCTGATGATTTTTGGCAAAAACAATCGCTCGAATTTAATCAACAAATTGAACGGTTGCAAGACGCCCCTTTGCAGTTAACCCCTCAGTTTTAACTTTTAAGTTTTTGTTTTTGGAGAATGTAGTCTATGAAAAAAATTATGTTGGCTTTGCTTGGTATTGCCATGTCTTTTAGTGCTGCAGCGGCAAACTACACGGAAGGTAAAGAGTATACTGATGTTAAAGCTGTCCCAAATTTACCACAGGTTCTGGAGTTCTTCTCATTTTATTGCCCACACTGTTATCAATTTGAGAGTGTGTATAAAGTGCCTCAAACCGTAGAGAAAAACTTGCCAGAAGGCGTGAAGATGGAACGCTATCACGTTGACTTTCTTGGTCCTTTAGGCGCTGATTTAACCCAAGCTTGGGCTGTTGCGATTGTCCTGAAAGCAGAAGACAAAGTGACACCTATCCTATTTGAAGGCATCCAAAAAACGCAAACTATCAATAGTAAAGCTGATATCCGTAATGCTTTTATCAAAGCAGGTATCTCGGGTGAAGAATATGATGCAGCGTTAAATAGCTTTGTCGTGAAATCTATCGTTGCAAAACAGCAAAACGCAGCGCAAGACTTAAAACTTCGCGGTGTTCCTGCACTATTTGTTGATGGTAAATACCAAGTTCGTAATAACGGTATCTCAGTTGATAATGCGGCTGATTATGGTAAAGAGTTCTCTAACGTTGTGAACTTCTTAATCAGTAAAAAGTAATCGTACATAGACGGTGGTATATTCACCATCGTCTATTTTCTTCTCGTAATATCCACAATTCTAAGACTTTCTTTCACGTGTGTTAAATCCATTCAATTATGTGCTAACTCTTTGATTTTACTTTTCTGTTTATATTATTAATAGCCATGTTACTTGTTGAATTTACTGAGTAACATAAATTTACACACAAGCTTATCCACAGGATGTTAGTCAGATACTTAGTTAATCGGCGTGATTAATTTTAATTAACTGTAATCAATGGTGTACTCATAATAGTGGATGATTTTGGTGTGTTTTTAGTTATCTAACTAAGCAGAATATAAAACTTGGGATGTATCTGAGGCTACATTATGGCATCCTATTAGCATTCGTTCCTGACTAAAAAGATGATGACAGATTATGGCTCAGATTGCAGAAAACCCCCTTATTTTGGTTGATGGTTCTTCTTACCTATACCGTGCTTATCATGCATTTCCTCCACTGACTAATAGTGCAGGTGAGCCTACAGGGGCAATGTATGGCGTGCTTAATATGCTACGCAGTTTAATTATGCAGTATAAACCTAGCCATGTAGCGGTTGTCTTTGATGCGAAGGGAAAAACATTTCGTGATGAATTGTTTGAAAGCTATAAGTCTCATCGCCCACCCATGCCTGATGATTTACGCGCTCAAATCGGCCCATTGCATGAAATGGTTGAAGCGATGGGGTTGCCTTTACTTGTTGTTTCAGGCGTAGAGGCTGATGATGTTATCGGGACATTAGCCTGTGAAGCAAGCCGAAAAGGTATACCTGTGTTAATCAGTACGGGCGATAAAGATATGGCGCAATTAGTTGAACCTAATATTACGCTAATCAATACCATGAATAACACTATTCTAGGGCCTGATGAAGTCAAAGAAAAATACGGTGTTCCCCCTGAACTTATCATCGACTTTTTAGCCTTAATGGGGGATTCATCAGACAACATTCCCGGCGTGCCAGGTGTTGGTGAAAAAACAGCACTCGCTTTACTGCAAGGTATTGGTAGCTTAGACGCAATTTATAATGACCTTGAAGCTATCGCGCCATTAGGTTTTAGAGGCTCTAAAACGTTAGCTCCTAAAATGGCGGAAAACCGTGATGTTGCCTTTTTATCGTACCAATTAGCGACCATTAAAACGGATGTTGAGCTGGAAAAAACGTGTGAAGAGCTGAAAGTTGCTCAACCTGATGTGGATAAACTGCATCGATTATTCAGTCGTTATGAATTTAAACGTTGGCTAGCCGATGTTGAAAATGGGACTTGGATGGAGGGTAAAGGCTCAAGTGCGAAAGCAAGCCCAACACCAGCAACATCACCTGCGAAGCCATCAGCCCCAACTGCGCCAACATTGTGTGCCGAAAATTACCAAACGATCCTAGAAAAAGCCGATTTAGAGCGCTGGGTTGAAAAATTAAGCAAAGCATCATTATTTGCTTTTGATACTGAAACCGATAGCTTAGATACCCAAGAAGCTCGTTTAGTGGGAATGTCATTTGCAATTGAACCGGGGCACGCCGCTTATTTACCATTAGGCCACGATTACCTTGATGCGCCAGTACAGCTTCCTCTGAAAGAGGTTTTGGAACTTATGAAGCCTATTCTTGAGAGTGAAAACATCCTCAAAATTGGCCAAAACTTGAAGTATGATGCAGAAGTTCTTGAGAATTATGACATCGAATTAAAAGGCATTGGTTATGACACCATGCTGGAATCCTATGTATTAAACAGTGTTGCGGGGATGGGACGCCATGATATGGACAGCTTGGCCGATCGTCATTTGAACCACAAAACGGTGAGCTTTGAAGAGATTGCAGGGAAAGGCAAAAAACAGCTAACATTTAACCAAATCGCCTTAGAAGAAGCCGCTAATTATGCGGCAGAAGATGCAGATGTCACGTTATTATTGCACCACGCGTTATATCCACAATTAGAGGCAGAACCAAAGCTTAATCATATTTTCCAAAATATTGAAATGCCACTTGTGCCTGTGTTAGTGCGTATGGAGCGTAAAGGCGTTTTAATTGATGCAAACGTACTTGCAGCGCAGTCAAAAGTGATTACTGCCCGTTTAGCTGAATTGGAAAAAGAGGCTTTCGAACTTGCAGGGGAAGAGTTTAACCTCGCTTCACCAAAGCAATTGCAAACGATTTTATTCGAAAAATTACAATTGCCAGTGATAAAGAAAACGCCAAGTGGGGCTGCATCGACCAATGAAGAAGTACTTGAGGAATTGGCGCTGAACCATGCATTGCCGAAATTATTGCTTGAGCACCGTAGTTTAGCCAAATTGAAATCCACGTACACGGATAAACTGCCGCTAATGATTAACCCGCGTACTCAGCGCGTTCATACTTCTTACCACCAAGCTGTCACGGCAACAGGGCGTTTGTCTTCTCGGGATCCTAACTTACAAAACATCCCAGTGAGAACCGAAGAAGGGCGTCGGATCCGCCAAGCCTTTGTTGCACGTGAAGGCTACAAAGTGATGGCTGCGGACTATTCACAAATTGAATTGCGTATTATGGCGCATTTATCCCAAGATAAAGGCCTATTAACGGCATTTGCGGAAGGGAAAGATATCCATAAAGCAACAGCCGCTGAAGTCTTTGGTGTACCACTGGAACAAGTCACTAGTGACCAACGCCGCAGTGCCAAAGCGATTAATTTCGGGCTTATCTATGGCATGAGTGCGTTTGGCTTAGCGCGTCAATTAGGGATCCCTCGTGGTGAGGCGCAGCGCTATATGGATCTTTACTTTGAACGTTACCCTGGTGTATTACGTTACATGGAAAACACACGTATACAGGCTTCCGAACAAGGCTATGTTGAAACACTTGAGGGGCGCCGTTTATATCTGGCAGATATTAAATCCAGTAATGGGATGCGCCGTAAAGCAGCGGAACGCGAAGCGATCAACGCGCCAATGCAAGGAACCGCTGCGGATATCATTAAAAAAGCCATGATTGCCGTTGATAATTGGTTGCAAACGGAAAAACCGCATGCAGACATGCTAATGCAGGTTCACGATGAATTGGTCTTTGAGGTCAAAGAATCTGAACTAGAGCGTGTCCAAGCTCAAGTTCAGTCATTAATGGAACAAAGTATGAAACTCGATGTACCATTAAAAGTGGATGTAGGGATTGGCGATAACTGGGATGAAGCCCATTAATTTTTAACTGTATTGAATATAGAAACCTCCAAGACGTTATTGGAGGTTTTTTTATGTTTCAATAAAGGCATAACCGATAATTATGCGTTTGAAATAATTTACTAGAAATTTAATCTAACTCTGCAATAAATCAATTATTTTATGGTGAAACGCCAGAAAATGGATAACATTTTTATGCGACATACATCTCATAAATATGTAATTAAAATCCGTTTTTTGTCTTATTTTATGTGTGTTATTATGCTGAATCGTGGGCAGCTTTGAAAAAAAATTACAAAAAGGCTTTTTTTCGAGCGAAAAATAAAGTACATTAATAGGTGTAGGGTACAGAGGTAAGATGTTCTATCTTTCAGACCTTTTACTTCACGTAATCGGATTTAGCTGAATATTAGCTGCTCCAGTCAAAGTTTTTTTGACTGGAGCATTTTTTTATCTAAAATTCAGTGGATTAGAAGATATAAGGCAATAATGAGCCATTTCTGGCTCACAATAAAAGAAATCAAGCTGGTGTGTTATACCAACTATCTAGCTTAATGCGGAGTTTATCGACACCAATCTTTTTCAGCGCTGAAAAGTATTCCACTTCAATATCCCCTTCAAGAGGAGCAAGTGCTTGGCGAACTTCCATTAACTGTTTCTTTCTTGCGCCAGAGGCAAGTTTGTCTGCTTTAGTGAGCAAAACTAAAACGGGCACATTCATTGCAACAGACCATTCAATCATTTGCATATCGAGGTCTTTTAATGGATGACGGATATCCATTAATACAACAAGCCCCTTAATACATTCTCTTTTTTGGAGATATTCCCCGAGTGCTTGCTGCCATTTACGTTTCATTTCTTCAGGAACTTCGGCATAACCATAGCCCGGAAGGTCAACAAGGCGAACGCCTTCCTCAACTTCAAATAGGTTGATTAGCTGAGTTCTTCCTGGTGTTTTACTGGTACGTGCTAAGCTTTTTTGCTGTGTTAATGCATTTAATGCACTGGATTTCCCCGCATTAGAGCGGCCAGCAAAAGCCACCTCAATTCCGGTATCTTTAGGTAGATGGCGGATATCGGGTGCACTGATGACAAATTTTGCCATCTGGTAGTTATGATTTTTAATTGCCATTTGTCGTTCTCCCTGAGTTAGCCTCAAAAGGCTCGGGGATTATAGCTTTGCTTAGCGCTTCACGACAACTCGAAATATCCTCTCAACCTCTTTTCCCTTTGAATCCAGCCTTATTTTTGTATGTTGTGGGCGGGTGAAATAGTAATAATAGAAAAATAACCATTATTGATGACGTCTTTTACAGAAATTGGTCTAGAATTTAGCGCATTTAGTGTGTTTTTATTTTCTGGCGTAAATATAGGTAAATCTTCAGCATTCTTGTTGGCTTCACTCTAGAATTGCTTGATTGCAGTTGTAATGAGCTATAACGAAAGGGATCTTACATGTTAAAACGAATTTTTGTGCCACTTTTGGCCGTCTGCGCAATGAGCGCATCTTCTCTTGCATTATCTGCGGGTGAGACTTATGTTAAATTAGTCACGTCGGCGGGTGATATCGAATTAGAACTGAATAGCAAAAAAGCCCCTGTTACGACAGAAAACTTCGTTCAGTATGTTAATGAAGGTTATTACAACGGAACCACTTTCCACCGTGTTATTCCTGGATTTATGATCCAAGGCGGTGCGTTTGATAAAGATTTACAACAAAAACAAACCCGTGAACCGATTAAAAACGAGGCAGATAACGGTTTACGTAACTTACGCGGTACTATCTCAATGGCGCGTACAGCGAATAAAGACAGTGCAACGAGTCAATTTTTCATCAATGTCGCAGATAATGCTTTCTTAGACCATGGACAACGTGATTTTGGTTACGCTGTATTTGGTAAAGTGGTCAAAGGGATGGATGTTGCAGATAAAATCTCTAAAGTGAAAACGGAAAACGTGGGGCCATATCAAAATGTCCCAGTTGACCCTATTACAATCATCTCTGCAGAAGTAATTAAAAAGCCATAGTGGTTAAAAACGTCATAGTGGTTAAAAATGGTAGTGATTAAAAACTATCATATCAAATACAGTGGGTAAGTTGCTTTAACGTACCCACTTTTATTAAAAACCACGTTCCCCCCTTTGTGTGTCCCTTCATGAACGCTCTTCGTTAAAATGTGTCAGCTTCTACTCATTTTTAACAGCCTTTTATTTCATTGTATTTAAAGTAAATCTTAATCAAAATACGGGGTTGTTATAAGAGTGTAAATATAATTCCATGATTTTTATATGGAAATTTATCTCTGATAAAAAACAATCATTGACTTAAATAGGCTATTTTCCTGCTTTGGCTGTGCTATGATAGCCGCCATTATTATTTTTATGGTGTTTTAATCATCGTTCTGATTGCCAACACGATAAAAATATGCATAAGAATTAATATATAATGATAAAAATCAGTCGGATAGGCTAATATGCTTTTACTTATTGATAATTACGATTCTTTTACTTACAACTTATACCAATACTTTTGTGAGTTAGGGGCAGAAGTTGTTGTAAAACGTAATGATGAAATTACCATCGAAGAAATTGAACAGCTTTCACCTACACATCTTGTGATTTCACCTGGGCCATGTACACCGGATGAGGCAGGTATCTCCCTTGAGGCGATCAAATACTTTGCAGGTAAATTACCCATTTTAGGGATTTGCTTAGGGCATCAAGCGATTGGGCAAGCATTTGGTGCATCAGTCGTTAAAGCTCGAGAAGTTATGCACGGTAAAACCTCTGCTATCCACCATAACCATCAAGGTGTTTTCAAGGGCTTGAACCGCCCCTTGACAGTAACACGCTACCATTCACTGGTGATTGCGGCAGAGACACTTCCTGTTTCTTTTGATGTATCAGCGTGGTCACTGAACAATGGTGATGTTGATGAAATCATGGGAATACGGCACAAAACCTTGCCTATAGAAGGCGTTCAGTTCCATCCTGAAAGCATTCTGAGTGAGCAAGGCCATGAATTACTCAATAATTTTCTAAAATATTAGTTTATAAATCTGGTTCAGAATAAATTAATTATGCATATTATGCCCTTTGCTATTGCTCTTTTTTGATTTTTTATTCATATTTAATGATTATATTTTCATTGTCGCATTAAATAAGAGCAGGTGAGGGGTATGTCAGAGCAATCAGTAGTAAATCGGCAGACTTTTGATCAAGTTATGTTGCCTATATTTTCGCCAGCGGAATTTATTCCCGTTAAAGGCGAAGGGAGCCGTGTTTGGGATCAGCAAGGTAAAGAATATATTGATTTTGCTGGTGGGATTGCGGTTCTTGCTTTGGGGCATTGCCACCCTAGTTTGGTGTCGGCTGTGCGTGAACAGAGCGAAAAGCTATGGCATGTCAGCAATATTTTCACCAACGAGCAGGCGCTGAAGTTAGCACAAAAGCTCACGAATGCGACATTTGCTGACCGTGCATTTTTTGTGAATTCCGGCTCAGAAGCGAACGAAGCCGCATTTAAATTAGCGCGTCGTTACGCTATCACCAAATATAACCCATATAAAACTAAGATTATTGCTTTTAAACAAGCTTTCCATGGGCGCACATTATTTACCGTTTCGGTTGGTGGGCAAGCGAAATATGCGGATGGTTTTGGGCCAAAGCCTGCGGATATTATTCATGTACCTTTTAATGACCTTGATGCAGTCAAAGCGGTCATTGACGAAAATACCTGTGCAGTCGTTCTCGAACCAGTGCAAGGCGAAGGTGGTGTAACCGCAGCAACGTCAGAATTTCTGCAAGGTGTACGCAAACTGTGTGATGAAAATAACGCGTTGCTGATTTTTGATGAAGTGCAAAGCGGTATGGGGCGAACAGGCAAATTATTTTCTTATATGCATTACAATGTTGTGCCTGATATTTTAACTACGGCAAAAGCATTGGGTGGCGGTTTCCCTATTAGTGCAATGATCACCACTGAAGAAGTGGCAAAAACCATGGAAGTCGGTTCGCACGGCACCACCTATGGTGGCAATCCCTTAGCGTGTGCAGTAGGTAATGCAGCGTTTGATATTATTAATACTGAAGAAGTATTAAATGGTGTTGAAAAGAGTCGTGAATTATTTGTTGCTCATTTAAATAAATTGAATGATAAATACCACATCTTTTCTGAGATCAGAGGAATGGGATTATTAATTGGCGCGGAGTTAGACGGAAAACTATTGAACCGCTCGAAAGATATCCTGCAAGCTAGTGCAGTAGAAGGCCTGATGATGCTCAATGCTGGCACGAATGTTTTACGTTTTACGCCTTCTCTGATCATTTCTGAAGAAGAAATCAACAGCGGTATGGCGAAATTAGATGCGGCGATCGGGAAATTGCTGAGTTAACCATGAGATAAGATTGCAGAAAATATTTTCTGCAATCTATTTTTTAATGTTATTTAATTGTTTTTGTTTAATTTAATTTTAAAATAATATTTTTTTGAAGCTGTATTTCTTTCTTCATCTTGCTATTAAGTTGCTCTAATTTATTAGACGTTTTTTCTATTTCTTTTTCCATTTTACTCAATTTCATTGGGGTCATTGAGGTTGCTTTATGAATTGGGGAAGTTTTATTAATAGGCGGATGTTGTCTTAGTCTAGATGATCGCGTTTGCTTAATTAATAAGGAGCTAGCATTAGTTGCTTTTAGGTATTCAGGTAAATTAACGATTGCTCTCTCTCCTTTGTGGAGTCGATTGGTTGAATCACTGTGTCCATAGGTAATTTTGTCGGCCTTTCTAATTTTTCCAGGTTCTGGAATTTGATAAAGCGGTTTTTTTAAGCTTGTATTTAGTAAATAGCTGTCCATTGTTGTAGTAGGTATTTCTGTTTTATTCGTCGTTGATGCTCCATTAGTTTTAATTAACTGAGGAATATGGCTTTTTTTTGATTTAATTGGATGCTCTATTTTTTTAACCTGTGAAAAATCGTACATTTTGATTCGTTTGGGTATTTGGCTTTTTTGCTCTTCTTTATAATCATTTATATCATCAGAATGATAGCCGGATGAGCTTAAACTTACATTACTTGATGAGTGGGTGAGTTCAAAAGAGGATATTTTATTTGTATTTTTGATTTTATCATCTTTATTTTTTTCTTCTTTTTCAATCACTCGTTTAAAACTATTGTATTCATCTTCCAGCATTCTGATGGTTGCTCTCATATCATTGAAGATAACATTAATATCGCGAATTTTACCATTTGGTGGTATTGGGAAATCTATAATATCGATGATATTTAATTTTTTGAACTGCTTATGATTTTGATAAATGGGGTGGATTTCCTCTTCAGGTTCTGACTTTCTGTTTATCAGTTTATTAATTTCCGATTCAACTCGGATCATTTCATTGAGTAGGAATTTATAATTATTAAATAAATCTGATTTTTGCTGCTGAGCTGTATAAACTAAGTTACTTATAGCCTTAGTGCTATTAATTTCATTGTGTTTTTTAATTAACTCTTGTCTAGCTATAGTAGCCCCATCTGTAATTTTAACCTTTCCATTTTCAAACTTAACGCATAGTTCTTTCTTTTTATTTGTTTTAAAAACATCTCTGAACTTGCGAATACTTTTTTCATGAATGGATTTTATTTTATATTTAAAATTAGATAGCGTACCTGCGGAACGGTTTAAATGAAAATCTACAAACGTTGAGGTTTCAACGTTGTTTTTTTAGTTGTTTGCATTGGTAAGTCTTCCTGAGTTTTATGGGTAATTGAATGGTCTTCTACTGGGGTAAAATTTTTTTCTATTTTTCTCGAATTTTTAAATATGAGGGGATAGCGAGAAACTAAGCTCTGATCTTGAGAACTAGGCATATTTTTAAAAAAATCAAGGCTAGCCTTGAAATCGATAGAGCGGATGTCAATATTTTTATTTTTTTGAGTTCCAAAAGCAATCTTATGTTTAGGATCAAATACCTTATAAGTTGGCTGGGTGTTAGGTAGCAAACTTCCTATATTTAATGAAGATATAAAATTTACATTTCGCGTATTTTTCATCGACTCTGTAGTTTTATTTTCTAATGCCGGGAATTTTTCAGATGTGGAATTTGCATATTGTAATTTCTTTAAAAAATCCTTATTTTGTTGAAAGTTGTTAATAACGCTATTCGTAATATTTCCTGATTGTGGCAAGGAAAACTGGTGGTTTTGGTTGCTATTAATGGGCATATATAAATTCCCGAATGATTATGTATTAATTATCCATGATTTTATATAAGCATATTTTAAATAATATCAAAAAACGCGAGTATACTTGAAAATTAATAGAGGAGTGGGTACAAGAGAAAAGTGTAAACAGCGATATATTGCTGTTTACACTAAGAGTCTAGCCAACCAAGTTTGGCTAAAATATTAATTAACGGGTGCCGTAAACAACGATGGTTTTACCATGTGCAGAGATCAGGTTTTGATCTTCAAGCATTTTCAAAATACGGCCAACTGTTTCACGGGAACAACCCACGATTTGGCCGATTTCCTGACGGGTAATTTTGATTTGCATACCGTCTGGATGTGTCATCGCATCGGGTTGTTTGGCTAAATTTAATAGGGTTTGAGCTATACGGCCTGTCACATCTAAGAAGGCGAGGTTGCCCACTTTTTCAGACGTGGTTTGCAGGCGACTAGCCATTTGCGCAGAAAGGCGCATTAAAATATCAGGGTTTACCTGAATCAATTGACGGAATTTTTTGTAAGAAATTTCAGCAACTTCGCAGGCGACTTTTGCTCTAACCCACGCAGTGCGTTCTTGCCCTTCTTCAAATAACCCAAGCTCACCAATGAAATCCCCTTGATTCAGGTAAGAGAGGATCATTTCTTTGCCTTCTTCATCTTTAATTAAAACAGCCACCGAACCTTTAACGATATAGT
This sequence comes from Providencia rettgeri, assembly GCF_023205015.1. Lineage (NCBI taxonomy): Bacteria > Pseudomonadati > Pseudomonadota > Gammaproteobacteria > Enterobacterales > Morganellaceae > Providencia > Providencia rettgeri. Next base: position 368,024 of record NZ_CP096258.1, read on the forward strand.
AAAGGGTTTCTGCTTTCTCACCCTGATGGATAAGAGTGCTCTTGGATGGATATTTATGAATATGGCAGTGTGACAAAAACCATTCAAGAGTAGGGTCTGTTTGTGGCTTGCCGAGAACCATTAGCGTTATCCTCTGTATGTTATTGCAGCCATTCAGAAAAACGAATTAGAAAGGCTGGCTTTAAAGTCACTAGCTTAGCATATTAATTTGCCTTATATACCTTTAAATAATCTAACAGCTGATTGGTTCAGCGTTTTTGATTGCTTTGGGTAACGCAAATTGATATCAACACTATAATATGATCAATTAAACCGTTGAGTTTTGATCTTAATCCTATCAACTAAGTATTGTTTGTAGCATATTCAATACAGAAAGTCTCCCCTGTATCGCTTCAGCCAAATAAAGTTGATATAACATTCATTATATCTATGGAACAATGTAGCCTTTAAGTCGATTTCATTTCAAGGGGAAATACAATGGAAGCAAGAGTAAAGTGGGTTGAAGGGCTTTCTTTTTTAGGTGAGTCAGCGTCTGGACACCAAGTGATGATGGATGGGAATGCGGGTGATAAAGCGCCAAGCCCAATGGAAATGGTGCTCATGGCAGCAGGTGGCTGTAGTGCGATTGATGTCGTTTCGATTTTACAAAAGGGTCGTTACGATGTGACTAATTGTGAAGTTAAGTTAACGTCACAGCGCCGTGAAGAAGCCCCGCGTTATTTTGTAAAAATCCATTTGCATTTTATTGTAGCTGGGAATGAATTAACAGAAAAAGGGGTCGAACGTGCGGTTCAACTTTCCGCAGAAAAATATTGTTCGGTGGCGTTGATGTTAGAGAAAACCGTTGAAGTCACACACAGCTTTGAAATAAAAAGCTAAAAATAAATTTAATATTTACTAATATATTTGAATCGAAAGATGCTTATCTTAATTAATGATAAGCATCTTATTTATTAATCAAAAAATAATTTAATTGTTGTTCTTTTGATTAATTAATTTTTCGACTATTGGCGCCATAATTAATTCCATCGCTAGCCCCAATTTCCCTCCAGGAACGACAATTGTATTCATTGCGGAAATAAATGAGCCGGATATCATTGATAGCAAATAGGGGAAATCAATTTGTTCTAGCCCACGAAAACGGATCACAATAAAGCTTTCGTCTTGTGACGGAATCGCTTTTGCTGAGAATGGGTTAGATGTGTCTACCGTTGGAACACGTTGGAAATTAATGTGAGTGCGAGAAAATTGTGGCGTGATGTAATTAATATAGTCCCCCATAGAACGCACAACCGAGTCCATGACGGCTTCGCGAGAGTGCCCTCGCTCTGTGGTATCGCGGATCAATTTTTGGATCCATTCTAGGTTGACAATAGGGACAACGCCGACAAGCAAATCAACATGTTGTGCAACATTATGTTCTGGCGTCACAACGCCCCCATGTAGCCCCTCATAAAACAATATATCTGTTTTGTCTGGCAGCGGCTCCCAAGGGGTGAATGTCCCTGGTTGCAAGCCATAAGGTACGGCTTCATCATAAGTATGTAGGTATTTACGGGACTGCCCACAGCCGGTTTTTGCGTAATCAACTAAGGTTTGTTCAAGCAAAGCAAAATCATTCGCTTCGGGGCCAAAATAACTGATGTGCCGCCCTTGTTCTCTGGCTTTACGGATAGCCATATCCATTTCAGGACGTGTATAGCGATGAAAGCTATCCCCTTCCAGTGTTGCCGGTTGAATATTTAATTGGTGAAAAACTTTACGAAATGCTTGGCTAGTTGAGGTTGTGCCAGCACCGCTTGAACCGGTGATGGCTATGATTGGGTGCTTTTTGGACATCGCAGACTCCCTGTGTTGCGCTAATAAGCACTATTTTAATCAACAGTGCATGAAGCGGATTAACGGGTGTTAGGGTTATGAGTCTTATTTGATAGTTTACGACATGGTTGCGTTGGAAAACACTCACTTAATTTGTGGTTGCTGATGATGTCAAAATGAACCATGGAATAAACACATCATAAAGAAAAACTTCCCTTAGGCATGAAATTAACCGATTCATGCAATTCAGACCAGACTAGCACAATTTCACCAGAAACTAACTGCTGTTTCACATCGTTAACCTTATCTTGCAAGCTTTTTTCATGGGAGCCATAGTCTGTCCCTTCTCGTAAAACATAGCTTTCAATTAGGTTTTCCAATGTTTCAGGCTCAAGTTCTTGCCAAGGAATAATCACATTATTTCCTTATCTAAATAAGGCGTTAACCATTGAGGAATACGGGTTTCTAACCACATTTGCGGTTTTCTCAATGTACCGCTCACAAAGCCGACGTGCCCGCCATGTTCTGTCATTTGGTATTCCACATTGTGGGGTAAAAATGATAAATCAGGCACAACTTCAGGCGCCATAAATGGGTCATCTTTGGCGTGAATAATTAACGTTGGTTTAGTGATATAAGCTAATTTGGGTAATGCGCTGCATTTTTGATAATAATCGGTTGCATCATCAAACCCATGAATACGTGCAGTAATCACATCATCAAACTCACGGATCCGTTTAAGCTGCTTTAATTGTAAGAGGTTTAAGGGTAGTGAGCCTGGATAACGCACTAATTTTCGGGTGGCATTGCGTTTCAAGCTATTGAGCAAATAACGTTGATAAAATTGAGAAATGCCCTTTTCCATGCGTAAAGAGCAGGCTTCTAACATCAAAGGAGCAGAAACAACAACACCCGCATCGACATCTGCATTTTGGCCGCTTTCAGCTAAATAGCACGCTAACATATTACCACCAAGGGAATAGCCGACCGCGGCCGTCGGCGTATCACCATAGGTTTGTTTTAACCAACGGAGGAAATAGCGAGCATCACTGGTTTCGCCTGAATGGTAAATTCGCTGTTGGCGATTGGGTTCACCACTACAACCGCGAAAATGCATAATCACCCCCAACCAACCATGTTTTTGGGCAGCTTCTAGCATCCCGTGGGCATAAGGACTCTTAAAATTGCCTTCTAGGCCATGGAATATCACTAAACGTGGCTTGTGCGCTGCTAGCTCAGGTTTTTCACTCCAAGCGAGATCGATAAAATCGCCATCTGGCAATTCAAGCCGCTGCCATATCGGTTTGATTTTCGGTGTTCTACGGAAAATCCTTGGCAGTAATGTTTGAAGATGTGGATTTTTAGCCCAACTTATTGGACGAAAGTTTTCTGACATAGCCTTATTTTTATTTAATGGAGACTCTTGTGAGTCACATAACATACTGTTATTTTTTTGTGATGCAAGTAAACAAATTTGAGTTTGAGGCTAAAGTATAAATGACATTGGGGCTGGTTTTTTCTCTTTTTACGTTTTTATTCATTGCTGCAGTCACTCCCGGCCCTAACAATATGTTGCTAACGTCAAGTGCAGCAAATTACGGTTTTCGTCATACGATTGTATTATGCCTTGGTATTATGTTAGGTATGCAATCTATACTTTATCTCTCTGCATTCGGTATTGCCGCACTTTTACTGCTTTATCCTGCCATTCATATCGCATTAAAAATTGCTGGGAGCTTGTATTTACTTTGGCTCGCATGGAAAACAGCCACCGCTAATTATGCACCACTTAAGGTCAATAGCGAAGTCGCGAAAAGCGTGACTTGGTATCAAGGGGGGTTATTACAGTTTTTGAACCCAAAAGCGTGGATGATGGGTTTAGGAGCTGTAGGGGGATTTAGTCTCCCCGGTGAGTTATTCACCCAATCTATTTTAATGATGAGCATCGCATTCGTGGTAGTTAACTTAGTGGCGGGTTTAATCTGGATGGGGTTTGGTTCATTAATCAGCTTATTTTTGCGTAGCCGCCGTGCTTGGTTTATTTTTAACTGGGTAATGGGAATTTTAACGGCTTTGTGTGTTCCCCTGATTTGGTTGGAATGATTTTTTGATAAAAGTGTAGTTTATAGACTCATAAAAAAGCAGCCAACTAGCTGCTTTTTTGTTTGATCGAGTTATTAATCTAAATCGACGTTCTTAGTTCCGAAAAAATAAGTAAAAATAAAACCGAATAAGTAGGAAACGAGTAACCCGCCTACATAAACTAACATCCCTGGGACCACGCCATCCGCAGAGGTCATCATTGGTATAGCGACTAAGCCAGATGGGCCAAACACGGTATTTAAACCAACCGGTAAACCCATCCAAGCGACTAAGCCAACAAAGAAACCTCCCGCAGCACCGCCTAAACATGCTGTGACAAACGGTTTCATTCGCGGAAGGGTGACACCGTAGATCAGCGGCTCACCGACACCTAAGAAACCTGGAATGATAGCACCACGAATTTGGTTGCGTAATATTGAGTCTTTTGCGGCTTTAACATACAACGCCATTGCGGCACCAACTTGCCCACCACCTGCCATCGCTAGGATAGGGAAAAGTGAGTTAAAGCCTTGAGTTTCAACCAATGCCATATATACCGGAACAAAACCTTGGTGCACGCCAAACATTACTGCAATTAAGAATAGCCCAGCAAGTATTGCCGTTCCGAATGGATTGCTGTTTAAATGAACAAAAAGCCATGACATGCCTGAGAATAACCAACTGCCAATTGGCATGATGAAGATAAACACCGCAGCACCAACAATTAATAGGGTAATTGTTGAAGTTAAAATCATATCAAGGTTTGCTGGGATGATTTTACGTACCTGTTTTTCTACCCATGCGCCAAAAATACAGGCAATCAAGACCCCAATAATGTTACCTCTTGGGTCGATAGCTAACCCGAAGAAGCTATTCATGTCAGAATAGAACCCTTTGGCTATTTCAGGGTTGTAGCCAAGAACAAACAGTGAAGCGATGATGGCGCCATTTACTGCGCTACCGCCAAAGGCTTTTTGAGTGTTATAACCAATAAGAATACTTAGAAAGCTAAACAGCCCTTTGCTAAATACGGACATATATAAAATAGTATGTACGAGTAGGGTCTGCTCTTCAGGTTTTGTGGGGAGACCTGCAGGGAAATAGCTCTGTTTTGCCAGTGTTGCAAAACCTAATAATAAGCCAGCAGCAATAAAACCTGGAATTAAGGGGGTAAATATCGTGGCAAATTTTGATAAAAATCGGTGAACGGCACTGGTTTGTTTCTTTTTCAGTTGCTGTTTATTTGCAGAAGCAATGTCTTTCAGATCATGAGGGGAAGATGCTGCCTGATGGTCGTCGTCTTCACCTTCTAGCAATTGATTCATTAAATCCGCAGCAGTTTGTGCTTTGCCGGGGCCCACGATGATTTGCAGTTGTTCATCACTTTCAATAACACCAAGCACTCCTGCGATTTGTTTGAGTGCGGCTTTATCGACCAACTGGTCGTCATTGAGTGTTAAGCGCAGGCGCGTCATACAGTTGCCCGCTAACTTAATATTACGACGACCACCAACGTGTTGCAGAACTTGCTGCATCATTTCTATTGTTATTTTAGCCATGCTATTTATCTCATAAAATCCGCAGGTTAAGCGGAGGTAGCGATATTGAGTGCTGTACGAATAAAGCCATTATTATTAGAAAGTAACTGGCGGGCTTCATCGGCATTCAAGCCAGATAACACCATTAAAATGGCGGTTTTACAGTGTCTATCACATTGTTGAAGTGCAGACTCTGCGGTATTTCTATCGCATTGTGTCGCTTCCATCACAATCTTTGTTTGTCTTTCAATCAATTTGGCGTTGGTGGCTTCCACATCAACCATCAAATTGCCAAATACTTTACCGATACGGATCATCGCCCCAGTGGTGATCATGTTCAGTACTAATTTTTGTGCAGTCCCTGCTTTCATGCGGGAGGAACCCGTAACGACTTCAGGGCCGACAACTGGCGTGATGGCGATATCAGCACTATTCGCCACAGGGCTATTAGGGTTACAGCTGATAGCCGCGGTGGTGGCGCCAACTTGGCGTGCGTACGCGAGCGCGCCTAACACGTAGGGAGTACGCCCACTGGCTGCGATGCCGACGAGTACATCATTCTCATTAAATTGAATGTCTTTGAGGTCTTGTTCACCCAGTTCAGGTTTATCTTCTGCATTTTCCACGGCACGGAAGATAGCTTGATGACCACCGGCAATTAAACCTACAACTTGTTCATGGGGCGTACCATAAGTTGGCGGGCACTCACTAGCATCAAGAATACCTAAACGGCCCGATGTGCCTGCACCCGAGTAAATCAGACGACCACCTTTTAAAAAGGCTTCTGCGACTTTATCAACCAGTTGGGCAATTTCAGGGAGCACTTTTTCAACCGCTAACGGAACGAGTTTGTCTTCATTATTAATGACCTTCAGCATCTCAGCCGTTGAGAGTTGGTCGATATTAGTACTGGCCGCATTACGGCTTTCAGTTACCATCTTGCTTAAGTCGATAGTCATAAAAATTGCTCCTAAATCAGTTATTGTACTAATAATAAGGAATTATTTATTCCCTTGGTGTGATTGAAATCACGGTGTTATCTATTCTAACTTGCGAATATAAAAGAATATTTTGTTACTTAATTCAGATGGGATTTCTGTTGTTGGTTGAATTTCAACAATTATTTTTAAGTCATCGGTCAAATAAAATAGGAATAATTTATTATTAATTTATTCTATGAAACGAAAAAAGAACGTTAATCTCTAGAGGGTGTCATGACACTATTGGATATCATTACTTACTCATTACCGCGATTAGCAGAAAACCAACGCAAAATTGCACAATTTATCCTTGAAAATCCCGAAAATGTGCTGAACTTGTCATCTCAGCAGCTAGCGGAAATTTTAGATGTCAGCCAATCTGCTATCGTTAAGTTTAGCCAAAAAGTTGGGTTAAAGGGATATCCTGCTCTGAAACTGGCGCTTAGTGAGATTATCGGGCGCCAACAATTTAAGGAAGGAGCGCCTCATTCCGCTCTACATAATCGTATTGCGCCTGATGACAACTTGATGGTTGTTGCTCAGAAATTGGCAATGGAAAAAAATCATTCAATTACAGAAACAACAAAATTAATTGATTTCAAGCAATTTGAAAGAGTTGTTGAACGAATAGACCAATCACAGAGAGTTCAAATTGTCGGTATTGGAGGATCAGGATTAACAGCAAAAGATTTAAGTTACAAATTACAAAAAATTGGAATTACAACGCTAGTGGAGTCAGACCATCATGTGCAAATAGCGGCTGCCCTCACGCTTAATACTCATGATGTACAAATCGTTATTTCTTTTACAGGTAGGCGTAAAGACATGCTAACTGCCGCGAATATTGCACGTAAGCAAGGGGCGTGCGTCGTTGCGATCACGCGTGATCGTGATTCACCATTGGGGCAACTAGCGGATTATGTTCTTGAAAGCATCGCAGAAGAAGATGAATGGCGTAGTTCGTCAATATCATCAAGAACTGCGCAAAATACGCTTACTGATTTGATCTTTATGGCGTTATTACAACGAAGAGAAGCGAAAGCGAAGTCATTGGTTATGAATGCAAGAGTAGTGATTAATAAATTAGATGAATGATTGGTGGCTAGGATCCTCATCGATAACTTTGCAATCAAGCCTTATTTGCGTTAAGACTAATATCATAAGTATTTTGATTTTAAAAAGTTAAAAGGGAGTTATTGATGAGAGCACTCATAGTTTATACGGAATTAACCGATGACGACTCCGTTATTAGCCATGCCGTAGCAAGACTCGCCAGTGAACTTAAAGATGAGCACGTAGAAACCGTGATCATTCGTAATTTTGAAGATGGGATGGCATACATTCGGTCAAACACCAGCATTGACTGCTTGTTATATGGCCGTGATATGTCAGACACGCAGGAACAAACGCAAGCACATCAATTAATTACCCAACTTCATCGCAGGCAAGAAGATGTCCCTGTCTTTTTATTAAGTGATCGTGAAGAAGCCTTGACGGCATTTGACCGTAAGATGATGGAACAAGTCGATGAATTTGCGTGGATTTTAGAAGATTCTGCAGATTTTATTGCAGGCCGTGTCCTTGCCGCGATTATCCGTTACCGTGCTAATTTATTACCCCCTTTGATGAAAAGCTTGATTAAATACAGTGATGTACATGAATATTCATGGGCAGCTCCGGGGCATCAAGGTGGTGTTGGGTTCACTAAAACCCCCGCAGGTCGCATCTATCATGATTTCTTTGGGGAAAATTTATTTCGTACAGATATTGGTATCGAGCGGGTTGCTGTGGGTTCACTGTTAGATCATACCGGCGCATTTGGTGAATGTGAAAGAAATGCCGCACGTATTTTTGGGGCTGACCAATCTTATTCCGTGGTTGTGGGAACATCCGGTTCGAACCGAACAATTATGCAAGCTTGCATGACAGATGATGATGTTGTTGTCATTGACCGTAACTGCCACAAATCTATTGAGCAAGGTTTGATTTTAACCGGAGCAAAACCGGTTTATATGACGCCAAGCCGTAATCGTTATGGCATCATTGGTCCGATTTACCCTCAAGAAATGACCGCAGAAGCGATTGCTGAAAAAATCGCTAAAAACCCATTAACGTCGGATAAAATAGGCAAACGTCCTGCATATAGCGTTGTCACCAACTGTACTTACGATGGCGTATGTTATCACGCACGTAAAGTACAAGACTTGCTGGATAAATCATTGGATAGGATCCATTTCGATGAAGCATGGTACGGCTACGCACGTTTTAACCCTATCTACCATGACCATTTTGCGATGCGTGATGACCCCAGAAAAGACGATGAGCCGACCATTTTTGCGACTCACTCTACGCATAAATTATTGAATGCACTTTCGCAAGCTTCATTTATCCACGTTCGAAATGGCCGTAATGCGATTGATTTTAATCGTTTTAACCAAGCCTACCATATGCATGCGACCACTTCACCGCTATATGCCATTTGTGCTTCGAATGATATTGCCGCAGACATGATGGACGGTAATAGTGGACGTTCACTTACTGATGAAGTGATCCGTGAAGCTATCGACTTTCGCCAATCACTGGGCTACCTATATAAAGAATTTATCAATGACGACGAGTGGTTCTTTAAACCATGGAATCAAGAGATGGTGAAAGACCCAGCAACAGGTAAGCGCTATGCTTTTGAAGATGCCCCTGTTGAACTGTTGATGAAAGAGCAAAGCTGCTGGGTGATGAACCCTGAAGATAAATGGCACGGTTTTAAAGATATCCCTGAAAATTGGGCGATGCTTGACCCGATTAAGGTCAGTATCTTGTCTCCAGGAATGGGGGATGATGGTAAATTACTGGATAGCGGAGTCCCAGCAGCGCTAGTCACGGCATGGTTAAATCACTATGGTATCGTGCCAACCCGGACGACTGATTTCCAAATTATGTTCTTGTTTTCAATGGGAATTACAAAAGGTAAATGGGGGACGCTGGTTAATGCGCTGCTATCGTTTAAACGCCACTATGACAATAATACAGCACTGAAAAAGGTATTGCCTGAAGTGGTTGAAGCGGCACCTGAAATTTATGGTGAGATGGGGTTACGTGATTTAGGGAATAAAATGTTTGTGTATCTGCAGAAAAATAACCCTGGAGGCCAGTTAAACCAAGCTTATGAGCAACTCCCTCAAGTGATGATGAGCCCACGCGATGCCTATCAAGAAATTGTTGCTAACCGCGTTGAGGCGGTGCCTTTAGATAAACTCGCCGGTCGTATCGCAGCAAACTCGATTATTCCGTACCCACCGGGCATTCCAATGTTGCTATCAGGGGAAAGTTTTGGTGATAAAAATAGTCCACATATTGGCTATCTAAATAGCCTTCAAGCATGGGATAGCGAATTTCCTGGCTTTGAACACGAAACGGAAGGCACTGAAATTATTGATGGCCAGTATTATGTGATGTGTGTGAAAGAATAAGATTCAGTGATGATAAAAATGAAAAGCTATCAAAAGATAGCTTTTCGTGATTTTAATGGATTGTGATGTTTTATAACGAATTAATTTAATTCAAACTCACTAGTCATAGCTTCTAACTGCTCTTGCAATTCCATCCACTCCATTTCGGCCTCTTCAAGAGCTGCTTTGTGTTCAGTTTGTTTTTTCAAGCATTCCGCCAATTCGGCTTTTTTATCTTGTTCGTAAATGGCAGCATCAGAAAGTTTGGCTTCTAGGTCACTTAGGGTATTGGAATGCTTATCCATCAGCTTTTCCAATTCCGTAATTTTTTTACGGATAGGCTGAGTTAATTGACGAAATTCAGCTTCACGACGTTTTTGATCTTTTCTATCTTGTGCTGTAACCGTTGCAGCGGCCGCCGGTTTGTCTTTTTCTTGCCGGTCACGGAACTGTTGTAATTCCAGCTTATTTTGTTCTGCTAGCCATTGTTGGTAATCTTCTAAATCACCATCAAATTGCTCGACAGAACCGCCATGGACTAAATATAGTTCATCGGTGGTGGTGCGCAGTAAATGCCTATCATGGGAAACGACAACTAAAGCCCCTTCGAAGGCCATTAAGGCTTCGGTAAGTGCTTGGCGCATGTCTAAATCCAAGTGGTTGGTTGGCTCATCCAGTAACAGTAAGTTAGGACGCTGCCATACAATCAACGCTAGCACTAAACGGGCTTTTTCACCGCCAGAGAAACGGCCGCTCGGGTCTGTCACTTGGTCGCCTTTAAAGCCAAACCCCCCTAAATAGTCGCGTAATTGCTGCTCAGTTTGCTCTGGTGCAAGGCGAGCAAGATGCTGCAAAGGTGATTCTTCAGGGTGCAAATACTCCAATTGGTGCTGGGCGAAATAACCCAGTTTAATCCCTTTTGCGAGGGCGATTTCTCCCTGTAATGGCGGTAAATCACCCGCTAACATCTTAATTAATGTGGATTTACCCGCACCATTTCGGCCCAGTAGGCCGATGCGTGAACCTGGTACCAAGTTTAGTTTAATGGATTGCAAAATGACTTTTTCACCGTAGCCAGCGCTGACTTTTTCCATTTTCAATAATGGATTCGGTAAGCTTTCTGGTTTACGGAATGAAAAATGGAATGGATTATCCACATGAGCCGGAGCGACCATTTCCATTCTTTCAAGCATCTTAATACGGCTTTGTGCTTGCTTGGCTTTCGTCGCTTGCACTCTAAAACGGTCAATATAACTTTGTAAATGCGCCGCTTTGGCTTGTTGGCTCTCATACAACGCTTGTTGCTGAGCGAGTTTTGTCGCACGTTGGCGCTCAAAAGAAGAATAGTTACCCGTGTATTCAAACATCGTTTCTTGTTCGATATGCAGGACTTTATCAATAATCGGGTCGAGGAAATCCCTATCATGGGAAATCAAAATCAGGGTGCCTTGGTAGCTTTTTAACCATTTTTCTAACCAAATCACTGCATCTAAATCAAGGTGGTTGGTTGGCTCATCGAGTAACAACAGGTCAGAACGGCAAAGCAGTGCCTGCGCGAGGTTCAAACGCATCCGCCATCCACCGGAAAATGATTTTACTGGGGAATCTAGTTGTGACTGACTAAAACCTAAACCATGTAGCAAACTGGATGCGCGAGAACGGATGGTCCATGCATCAATGGCATCAAGCTGCCCATGAACCATAGCGATGGCATGACCATCATTTTTTTCATTAGCTTGTTGAAGTTTTTGTTCTAAAGCTCGGAACTCGCGGTCGCCATCAATCACATATTCAAGAGCGGGCACATCAAGCGCTGGGGTTTCTTGGTTCACCCATGCCATGGACCAATTACTTGGAAAGGTTGCAGAACCTGCTTCAGCTTGCAATTCGCCTTTTAATAACGCAAGAAGGGTCGATTTACCGCAGCCGTTTTTACCCACTAAACCAACTTTTTGGCCGGGGTTAATAGTCGCAGTGGCATTGTCCAACAGAACACGGACACCTCGACGAATTTGGAGTGAAGAGAAAACAATCATAGCAACCGTCTATTCAAAATATGTTAAATTATCAACGTATATACTCTAAATCTTTCACGGTGCGGTTAGGCGACAAGCAAATGAGTTGCTAGGAGCCTACTTAAGTCGGTGACTAGCGCGAATGCGCGTAGTCAACAACACCGCAACGTGAAGTATGACGAGTATAGCAGGCTGCATGGTAACGGAAAATGTTCCGTCTGACACGCCTTTGAGGAGGGAAAGATGTCAAATACACCAAAAGTGCTGGTGGTCTACGCTCACCCGGACCCCGACGAGTCTATAGCCAATAAGGCGTTACTTGATGCGGTGCGTGGTCTTGAACATGTGACCCTGCATGATTTATACGCAATTTATCCGGATTATTTTATTGATGTTACCGCGGAACAAAAATTATTGTGCCAGCACGACATCATTGTTTTTCAACATCCCCTTTATACTTATAGTTGCCCTGCATTGTTGAAAGAGTGGTTTGACCGTGTGTTAACTCGCCGTTTTGCTACCGATGTGGGGTACCAAAAATTAAAAGGCAAATACTGGCGCTCGGTGATCACCACCGGAGAGCCCGTTCATGCTTACCAACATGATGGATATAACCATTACCCACTCACAGAAATACTTCGCCCATTTGAATTGACTGCATTAATGTGTGATATGCAGTGGTTAGAACCAATCATTATTTATGCAGCTCGTCGGCAACCGAAAGAACGCTTTGAACAGCTTATCGATGATTACCGTCAATGGATGCAACAACCGCTAGGCGCGGGAGGACTATCCTAATGTCAGAACTGGGGCTATTTGAGTCCGTTATTATTTTCCTCTGTGCAGGGGTAATAATGGTGCCTATCGCACAGAAAATCCGCTTAGGTGCTGTGCTCGGTTATTTGCTTGCCGGGATCATAATTGGGCCATTTGTTTTCGGCTTTATTCATAATGTTGATGATATTTTACACTTCTCCGAGATGGGGGTCGTGTTCCTGATGTTTCTCATTGGGTTAGAGCTCAAACCTTCTAAATTATGGGAACTTAGGCGCTCGATTTTCGGTGTTGGTACGCTTCAAGTGGTTGTGACCGCTGCTATCATGGCGTCACTGTTATTTTTAGCCAAATTCTCTTGGCAAGCCGCCATTGTCGGTGGATTAGGAATGGCGATGTCATCAACGGCAATGGCGCTTCAGTTGATGAACGAAAAAGGGATGTCCAATAAAGAAAGTGGGCAACTTGGTTTCTCTGTTTTGTTATTTCAAGATATGGCCGTGATCCCGATTATGGCACTGATCCCATTGCTCGCCGGGGACACCGCAACCAGTGATTGGCAAAAAATTGGCTTGAAGGTAGTGGCATTCGCCGGCTTATGGGTCGTTGGCCGCTATTTATTACGGCCGATGTTCAGGCTTGCCGCGAAATCTGGCGTTCATGAAATTTTTACGGCTGCGGCATTGCTGGTGGTATTAGGTTCTGCGCTCATTATGGAAAGCCTTGGGTTTTCTATGGCACTGGGCACCTTTATGGCGGGAGTCATGTTAGCGGAAACTGAGTTTCGCCATGAACTAGAAATTAATATCGAGCCATTTAAAGGGTTATTATTGGGGTTATTTTTTATCTCAGTAGGTATGTCATTAAACTTAGATGTGTTATGGGCTTATTTACCACAAGTATTGATTGCTGTTGCAGTATTAGTCGGAGTCAAAGCGTTGGTGCTTTACGGCTTGAGTTTAGCGGCTCGGCTTCGAAATGGTGCAAGAGCGCAATTTTCCGGGGTACTTAGCCAAGGCGGTGAATTTGCTTTTGTGATCTATGGAACTGCCTTTGGGGCAAGTGTGATTAATGAATGGCAAATGGACTTACTGCTGGTGGTTGTCACACTTTCCATGATGACTACGCCACTTGTGATGCAACTGATAGATGCTTATTTGAACTACCGTTATAATCAACAACCCGCCTCGAGTGAAAAACCGTTTGTGGAAGACAATGACCCGCATGTTATTTTGGTCGGTTTTGGCCGCATGGGGCAAGTGGTTGGCCGTTTATTGATGGCTAACAAGGTTAAAATCACCGTGCTAGAACAAGATGTTACGGCAATTGGTACCATGCGCCGCTATGGCTATACTGTATATTATGGTGATGCGCGTGAGCTGCAATTATTGCGCTCAGCAGGAGCAGATAAAGCAAAATCTATTGTGATCACCAGTGATGTACCGGAAGAAGTGATGGAAATTGTGCAAATTTGCCAAGAAAATTTCCCTAACTTGCATATCATTGCACGTGCTAAAGGTCGTCTTGAGGCCCATGAGCTATTACAAAGTGGAGTGACTGATTTTAGCCGTGAAACATTCTCAAGCGCACTTGAATTAGGAAGCAAAGCGCTTGTTAGCACGGGGATGCATCCTCATAAAGCTTATCGCGCGAAGCAGCATTTCCGCCGTTTAGACATGAAAATGCTTAGAGATATTTACCCAGAGAATGAAAATAGTGACAGCGGGCAAATTTCACGCATTAAAGAGGCACGCCGTGAACTTAATGAGCTTTTTGAGAAAGAAATGCAAAGAGAACATCGACAGCCTCATAGCTGGAACAATGAACAATAAGGGTTAGAAATGGTTTCAACACGTAAACGCTTTATTGCTGGGGCGACGTGCCCTAAGTGCAAGTCACAAGACACATTAATGATGTGGCGTGAAGATAAAATCGATGTTGTCGAGTGTGTCAATTGCGGTGACCAACAACGCCAAGCAGGGGATGAAGCAACGGAGCATGTTAGACAAAAAGAGCAAGTTATTGGAATTTTTACACCTGAATAATAGAAATTTGTCAATTCTCAATACATCACTATAGTTTTTCGGTACAATTGGCAAAAAATTTTTCCCTTACGGGTAGTAGGAGATGTCATGAAAGTAGCAAAAGACTTGGTGGTCAGCTTGGCTTATCAAGTAAGAACAGAAGACGGTGTTTTAGTTGATGAGTCGCCAGCAAGCGCGCCAATGGACTATTTGCATGGTCGTGGGTCTTTAATTTCAGGTTTAGAAAAAGCATTAGAAGGTCGTTCTGTCGGCGAAAACTTCGATGTTGAAGTTGCTTCAGATGATGCATATGGTCAATACGATGACAACTTAGTTCAACGTGTTCCTAAAGATGTATTTATGGGCGTTGATGAGTTAGAAGTGGGTATGCGTTTCTTAGCTGACACTGACATGGGCCCAGTTCCTGTTGAAATCACAGGTATCGAAGGTGATGAAGTTATCGTTGACGGTAACCACATGTTAGCAGGTCAAAACCTGAAGTTTAATGTTGAAATCATGGCTATCCGTGAAGCAACAGAAGAAGAAATCGCACATGGCCACGTTCATGGCGCTGGCGGTCACGACCATGACCACGACCACGAAGGTGGTTGCTGTGGCGGTGGCGGTCATAGCCACGGTTCAGAAGGCGGTTGCTGTGGTGGCGGTGAAGGTCACGGGCATGGTCACAAACAAGGCGGTTGCGGCTGCCACTAATGCGCTGTATTAGTGTTTATAAAAAAAGGAAGCAAAAGCTTCCTTTTTTACGTTTAAAATCAATAGTGTGGTGGTGGTGTTTCTTCTTCAGGTCTTGCCAAGTGAGAATCTTGGGATGATTTCAGTCTTTCAGCCACAATGCGCAAATGTTCTTGCAGGCGGCTCATTTGCATTTGCTGGTCAGTAATAACCTGATTAAGTTGTTCAATAGCCAGTTCTTGAAAGGCAACTTTACTTTCTAAAAGTTCTAAACGTTGTTCAAATGTATCAGATGAGTCCATATTCGACTCTCCTTAAGCGTTTATATCGTAATTAAACCATCATAATAACTGAACATTACAAATCAATAGATAAGTTTTAGTTAAAGATATAGGCGAAGAAACGACTTTTTGTTAATGTGGTCTCAGTAGTTATTATATTTTTTTAATACTCAATGGGGTAACGGGGTCTAAACTTAAAGAGCCCTACCCATAAAACGAATAGTTCGCTATTCGAATATAATCGAAGAAAAGTTATCGGAGACTAGGATGAAATCACTGTTTAAGGCAAGCCTTTTAGCAACTACGCTAGCATTTACTTTTGCTGCTCCGCAAGTGATGGCAGCGGAAGCCAAAGCACAAAATAGCGCATTCAAAAACGCAGAAGAGCGTAATGCGTATGCATTGGGCGCATCTTTAGGTCGCTACATGCAGAATTCTTTAGAAGAACAGAAAACAATCGGTATTAATTTGGATAAAGCTCAATTACTGGCTGGTGTCCAAGATGCATTTAACGGCAAAAGCAAAATGACCGATGCAGAAGTTGAAGAAACGTTGCGTCAATTTGAAGGCCAAGTCAAAGAAGCCGCTGACAAAAAAATGAAAGACGAATCAGCAGCGAATGAGAAAAAAGGTGCTGAATATCGCGAGAAATACGCTAAAGAAAAAGGCGTAGTTAAAACCAAATCTGGCTTACTGTACAAAATTGAAAAAGACGGTACAGGGGCGAAACCTAAAGCAGATGAAACTGTCGTAGTTCACTATAAAGGTTCACTGATTGACGGTACTGAATTCGACAGCTCATATTCACGTAACGAGCCACTGACAATTCCATTAAATTCAGTTATTAAAGGCTGGACTGAAGGTCTAGTTAACCTGAAAAAAGGTGGGAAAATGCAGTTAGTGATCCCTGCTGAATTAGCTTATGGTGAAAATGGCGTGCCGGGTATCCCTGCAAATTCAACATTAGTCTTTGATGTTGAATTATTAGATATCAAACCTGCCGCGAAATAAGCACTCACAAAGTATTAGCTAAGTCTATTTTTGAGCCCAATGCATTCATGCCTTGGGCTTTTTCGTCTTTCTCATCAAAAAAAATCTCAAATTGTTTAAAACTTGTGATAAAACAGACTGTCTTGCATTCATTCGCTTGACGGCAACGTCTTGGAGTTTTAACTTCAGAAGACTCTATTTTATTTTTTATCATCACAATTGTTGGCTACAAACAAAGTAATGAAGGCCAAATAGTCGAATAATGAACGCCTTTTTAGTCAACAGGATGAGTTTTTACATTAGAAGGATGATGTTGAAATGTCTGATTCTATACAATCACACGATCTCAGCGATATTAACATATTGGATAACCAACCATTTTCTGAGACAGACCATGAAATTTTAAAATCATATGAAGCCGCGGTGGATGGTCTGGCAATGCTAATTGGTGGGCATTGTGAAATTGTTCTTCACTCTTTAGAAGATCTAAACTGCTCTGCAGTCAGAATCGCAAATGGCCAGCACACTGGGCGTAAAATCGGCTCACCGATAACAGACCTTGCGTTGAGAATGTTGCATGATATGGCAGACGAAGAATCGAATGTTTCGAAAGCTTATTTTACGAAAGCAAAAAGCGGCGACTTAATGAAATCCGTGACTATTGCCATTCGTAACCGCAAACAACGTGTGATTGGCTTACTATGCATTAATATGAACCTAGATGTGCCATTCTCTGAAATTATTCAATCGTTTGTTCCAGAAACCAAACAAGAAGTTACTTCCGATGTGAACTTCGCCTCTTCAGTTGATGATCTTGTCGCGCAAACACTCGAATATACGATTGAAGAAGTAGGCGGTGACCGTAATGTTTCTAATAATGCGAAAAATAAGCAAGTGGTTCTTAACTTATACGAAAAAGGCATTTTCGATATTAAAGATGCCATTAACCAAGTTGCAGATCGCCTGAATATTTCTAAACACACCGTGTACTTATACATTCGTCAATTTAAGAGTGGTGAATGAGTAATATCAATTCGTTAACTTATTGCTTAGTTGTGACTGGCCCCGCTTACGGTACACAACAAGCAGCAAGTGCGTATCAATTTGCAAAAGCCCTTCTTGAAGAAGGGCATATATTGAAAACACTCTTTTTTTATCGAGAGGGGGTTTTCAATGCGAACCAGCTCACATCACCGGCAACAGATGAATTTAATTTAGTTGCAGCTTGGCAGGAACTTGCAAAACAATCTGGGTGTGAAATGCATATCTGTGTTTCCGCTGCGTTACGTCGAGGAGTGGTTGACCAAGAACAAGCGCAGAGTTTATCTCTTCCAACGGCTAACCTTGCTGAGGGCTTTATCATGAGTGGGTTAGGGAGCCTTGCGGAAGCGATGATAACCACAGACCGAACGATTCAATTCTAAGAACAGCTCAATACAAGGTATCGTGTGAAAAAAATAGCTTTTGTCTTTACAACCATGCCCCATGGAAATGCCAGTGGCCGAGAAGGGCTAGATGCATTATTAGCAACTTCAGCGCTGACAGAAGACATTCAGGTGTTTTTTCTCTCTGATGGAGTCTATCAGCTTCTAGCAAACCAACACCCTGCGGAAGTGCTTGCCCGAGATTACATCGTAACATTTAAAATATTGCCGCTATATGACATTGAAAAAATTTATCTCTGCGGTGCTTCGTTACAAGAAAGAGGGTTGGGAGAGAATGGTGAATGGGTTGTGACACCAACAATTCTCAACAAGAAAGAGATCAGAGCTAAAATAGCGGAATGTGATGTGGTGCTTAATTTTTAATCTACTGTGCGAATTTTGAGCTTGGGTTAGGTTTTGATCTATAGTAGGATCTTTTCTATGCTGTATACATTAGCAACATCTCCATTTAAATGTGATTTTTCTGCGGTGCTCGGTTTTATTACGGCTGAAGACGTAGTTTTACTGATGCAGGACGGCGTGGTTGCGGCAGTCGCACAGTCGCCTTTTCTTGCGACATTACAAAAAACAGGCGCGCAATTGTATGCTTTGGATGTCGACATCAACGCTCGCGGGTTGCAAAATATCCTCTCAACCACCGTTTCTGTGATCACATATCAAGGTTTTGTGAAGCTAACAGAAGTCCAAAAACAACATTTTGCTATATAAAGGCATTAAAAGTTGTATATTTCTTGACACCTGAGCCAGTCAGCAATAAAATTTCGCGTCCTCGTGTATCGTCATGTTGGCGAACGGGGTCAAAATCCGTGTTTACGAAGCAATAAAACCAGGAGCTTTTTTAATAATGGCAACTATTAATCAGCTGGTACGCAAATCCCGTAGCTCGAAAGTTGTGAAAAGCAACGTTCCAGCACTGGAAGCTTGCCCGCAAAAACGTGGCGTATGTACTCGTGTATATACTACCACTCCTAAGAAACCAAACTCAGCATTACGTAAAGTATGCCGTGTTCGTTTAACTAACGGTTTCGAAGTTTCTTCCTACATCGGTGGTGAAGGCCACAACTTGCAGGAGCACTCCGTTATCCTTATCCGTGGTGGTCGTGTTAAAGACTTACCAGGTGTGCGTTATCACACCGTTCGCGGTGCACTGGACTGTTCTGGTGTTAAAGACCGTAAGCAAGCTCGTTCTAAATACGGCGCGAAGAAACCTAAGGCTTAATGGATTTCCGTTAAGTAAGGCCAAACATTTTAATCTTAATGTCAAAATACTCTCGTAGAGTTTTGGACAAACCTGAATTAACAACGGAGTCATATCCATGCCACGTCGTCGCGTAATAGGTCAACGTAAAATTCTTCCAGATCCTAAGTTCGGATCAGAATTACTGGCCAAATTTGTAAATATCCTGATGGTAGACGGGAAAAAATCTACTGCTGAAGCAATCGTATATAACGCACTTGAGACCCTTGCTCAGCGTTCTGGTAAAACTGAACTTGATGCATTCGAATTAGCACTGGATAACGTGCGTCCGACTGTGGAAGTTAAATCCCGCCGTGTTGGTGGTTCAACTTACCAAGTTCCAGTTGAAGTTCGCCCGGTTCGTCGTAATGCCCTGGCAATGCGTTGGATCGTTGATGCTGCTCGTAAACGCGGTGATAAATCTATGGCACTTCGCCTGGCAAATGAATTATCAGACGCTGCTGAGAACAAAGGTTCCGCTGTTAAGAAACGTGAAGACGTTCACCGTATGGCAGAAGCTAACAAGGCGTTCGCACACTACCGTTGGTAATGATTGTTTACCTACATTAGTGATGTATCTCAGGGTAGCCATTTGCTACCCTTTATATGAAGCATTGAACGCCCACGAGAGAGGAAAAAATGGCCCGTCAAACGCCCATAGCACGTTATCGTAATATCGGTATCAGTGCACACATCGACGCCGGTAAAACCACAACTTCTGAACGTATTCTGTTCTATACTGGTGTAAACCATAAAATTGGTGAAACTCACGAAGGTTCTGCAACAATGGACTGGATGGAGCAGGAGCAAGAGCGTGGTATTACTATCACATCTGCAGCGACTACTGCATTCTGGTCTGGTATGGCAAAACAGTATGAGCCACACCGTGTTAACATCATCGACACCCCAGGACACGTTGACTTCACCATCGAAGTAGAACGTTCTATGCGTGTTCTCGATGGCGCAGTAATGGTTTACTGTGCGGTTGGTGGTGTTCAGCCACAGTCTGAAACTGTATGGCGTCAGGCTAACAAATATAAAGTTCCACGTATCGCGTTCGTTAACAAAATGGACCGTATGGGTGCGAACTTCTTACGTGTTGTTGAGCAATTAAAATCACGTTTAGCAGCTAATGCAGTTCCACTGCAATTACCAGTCGGCGCAGAAGAGTCGTTCACTGGTGTTATTGACTTGCTGAAAATGAAAGCAATCAAGTGGAACGATGAAGACCAGGGCGTTACCTTCGAATACGAAGATATCCCTGCAAACATGCAAGAAGCAGCTGAAGAGTGGCACAACAACCTGATCGAAACCGCAGCAGAAGCATCAGAAGAACTGATGGAAAAATATCTGGGCGGTGAAGAACTGACTGAAGCAGAAATTAAAGCTGCATTACGTCAACGTGTTCTTGCAAGCGAAATTATCCTGGTTACCTGTGGTTCTGCATTTAAGAACAAAGGTGTTCAGGCGATGCTGGATGCTGTTATTGATTACTTACCTGCGCCAACAGATGTACCTGCAATCAATGGTATTCTGGACGATGGTAAAGACACTCCTGCTGAGCGTCACGCAAGTGATGATGAGCCATTCTCATCATTAGCATTTAAAATTGCAACCGACCCATTCGTTGGTAACTTAACGTTCTTCCGTGTTTACTCTGGTGTTGTTAACTCAGGTGACACAGTACTGAACGCAGTTAAAGCGAAGAAAGAACGTTTTGGCCGTATCGTACAGATGCACGCTAACAAACGTGAAGAGATTAAAGAAGTTCGCGCTGGTGACATCGCGGCTGCAATCGGTCTGAAAGACGTAACTACAGGTGATACTTTATGTGCTGTTGATGCACCAATCATCCTGGAGCGTATGGAATTCCCAGAGCCAGTAATCTCTGTTGCAATCGAACCAAAAACAAAAGCTGACCAAGAAAAAATGGGTATCGCATTAGGCCGTCTGGCTCAAGAAGACCCATCATTCCGCGTATCAAGTGATGAAGAGACTAATCAGACTATCATCGCTGGTATGGGTGAATTACACTTGGATGTTCTGGTTGACCGTATGCGTCGTGAATTTAAAGTTGAAGCGAACGTTGGTAAACCTCAAGTTGCTTACCGTGAAGCAATCACTATGAAAGTGACTGATATCGAAGGTAAACACGCGAAACAATCTGGTGGTCGTGGTCAGTACGGTCATGTCGTTATCGATATGTTCCCACTGAACAAAAACGATAAAGACGGCGTTCAAATGGATTACGAATTTGCCAACGACATCAAAGGTGGTGTAATTCCAACTGAATACATCCCTGCCGTTGACAAAGGTATCCAAGAGCAGCTGAAATCTGGTCCATTAGCTGGTTACCCTGTTGTTAACATGGGTGTTCGTTTACATTTCGGTTCTTACCATGATGTTGACTCCTCTGAATTGGCGTTTAAACTTGCGGCTTCAATCGCGTTTAAAGATGGCTTCAAAAAAGCTAAACCAGTTCTGCTTGAGCCAATCATGAAAGTTGAAGTGGAAACACCAGAAGACTACATGGGTGATGTTATTGGTGACCTGAACCGTCGTCGTGGTATGATTGAAGGTATGGATGACCTGCCTACTGGTAAAGTCGTTCGTGCACAAGTACCATTGTCAGAAATGTTCGGTTATGCTACTGACCTGCGTTCTCAGACACAAGGTCGTGCTTCATACTCTATGGAGTTCCTGAAGTACAATGAAGCACCAAACAACGTTGCACAAGCTGTAATCGAAGCTCGTAACGCTAAATAATCGATTTTTATCGGTTAACTACTTTAATTTAAGTTCCTTCTTTATCGTGAAGAGGGAACTCCATAAGGAATAGAGTCGTGTCTAAAGAAAAATTTGAACGTTCAAAACCGCACGTTAACGTTGGTACTATCGGCCACGTTGACCACGGTAAAACTACTCTGACAGCAGCTATCACTACTGTTCTGGCAAAAACTTACGGCGGTGCTGCTCGTGCGTTCGATCAAATCGATAACGCACCTGAAGAAAAAGCGCGTGGTATCACCATCTCTACTTCACACGTAGAATATGATACTCCAACTCGCCACTACGCACACGTAGACTGCCCAGGACACGCCGACTATGTTAAAAACATGATCACTGGTGCTGCTCAGATGGACGGTGCAATTCTGGTTGTTGCTGCGACTGATGGCCCAATGCCACAAACGCGTGAGCACATCCTGTTAGGTCGCCAAGTAGGCGTTCCTTACATCATCGTTTTCCTGAACAAATGTGACATGGTAGACGACGAAGAGCTGTTAGAATTAGTTGAAATGGAAGTTCGTGAACTTCTGTCTCAGTACGATTTCCCAGGCGATGACACTCCAGTTGTTCGCGGTTCAGCACTGAAAGCGCTGGAAGGCAACCCAGAGTGGGAAGCGAAAATTGTTGAATTAGCAGAGCACCTGGACAGCTACATCCCAGAGCCAGAGCGTGCAATTGACAAGCCATTCCTGCTGCCAATCGAAGACGTATTCTCAATCTCAGGTCGTGGTACAGTAGTAACAGGCCGTGTTGAGCGTGGTATCATCAAAGTTGGTGAAGAAGTTGAAATCGTTGGTATTCAAGACACGGTTAAAACAACTTGTACTGGCGTTGAAATGTTCCGTAAACTGCTGGACGAAGGTCGTGCGGGTGAGAACGTTGGTGTTCTGCTGCGTGGTACTAAACGTGAAGAAATTCAACGTGGTCAAGTACTGGCAAAACCAGGTTCAATCAAGCCACACACTAAATTCGAATCAGAAGTTTATATTCTGAGCAAAGATGAAGGTGGTCGTCATACTCCATTCTTCAAAGGTTACCGTCCACAGTTCTACTTCCGTACAACTGACGTAACAGGTACTATCGAACTGCCAGAAGGCGTAGAGATGGTAATGCCAGGTGATAACATCAACATGATCGTTACCCTGATCCACCCAATCGCGATGGACGACGGTTTACGTTTCGCAATCCGTGAAGGTGGCCGTACTGTAGGTGCGGGTGTTGTTGCAAAAATCATTGCATAATACCGCTCTTTCTGAATAAGAAAGAACCACTTAGTAAAAAAGGGCGTCTAATAGACGTCCTTTTTATACGTTGCAAAATTCAGACGTTGCAAAATTAAGAACCTATCTCATCAATCATTTGTATAATTATTGGTGAGATAGGCTCTGAAACAACGAATTGATAACTGTGCGGGCTACTTTGCGCAGTTATATGAGATTTATTAAGGTTTTGCTCGGAAGATATGGTATATTTTACTGCTGCCACAAAAAGAAAGTCACTTTCTTGATTGGTGTAGTTAAAAAATTTACTGAGCATGCTGAAATTCCTGCAAAATGGAATAGCACTTGTGAAATGGGTAGCACTTGTAAAGTGATAGTACTGACGTACACGTAGTACTTGCGAAATAAAATGTTACTGCAACTTGTTATTTTTGCAGAACGAATAACGCTAATTACCTCCATTAACAAGGCTAATTACTTTTTAGATCGCAGGTAATGCTATTGATATCCCTATCAAATTTTTGCAGGCTTAGTTTGTAGTAATTGAGGGATATGTTGGCATATTCTATTGGTTTGGCTTGGTTGTCTTACCTTTGTAAACAAGCAAGCTTTGTACATACTTCATGGTAACAGGTTGAATTATGAGTGCGAATAGCGAAGCTCAAGGAAGTGGACGCAGTGCAGACATCTTCAAGTGGGTCATTGTCTGTGCCTTATTAATAATTGCTATTGTTGGTAATTATTACTTCCGTCAATATAATCTCGCGCTGCGTGCTTTTGCAGTTGTGGCTGTTGTCGCTATTGCAGGTGCTGTCGCTTTATGGACCACAAAAGGTAAAGCAACACTGGCGTTTGCACGCGAAGCTCGCGTCGAGATGAGAAAAGTCATTTGGCCTACTCGCCAGGAAACATTACAAACTACTTTAATTGTTGCTGCAGTAACGGCTGTAATGTCATTAATACTGTGGGGACTAGATGGTATTCTGGTGCGTTTAGTTTCATTTATTACAAGCCTGAGGTTATTCTAAATGTCCGATTCACCTAAAAAGCGCTGGTATGTCATTCAGGCATTCTCTGGTTTTGAAGGTCGCGTAGCACAGTCTTTACGTGAACATATCAAATTACATGCTATGGAAGATTCTTTTGGCGAAGTTATGGTTCCAACAGAAGAAGTTGTTGAAATCCGTAGCGGTCAGCGCCGTAAGAGTGAACGTAAATTCTTCCCAGGCTATGTCTTAGTCCAAATGGTCATGAATGATGACTCTTGGCACTTAGTACGTAGTGTACCGCGTGTAATGGGGTTCATTGGCGGGACGTCAGATCGTCCAGCGCCAATTAGCGATAAAGAAGTTGATGCTATAATGAACCGCTTACAACAAGTTGGTGATAAACCACGTCCGAAAACATTGTTTGAACCAGGTGAAATGGTTCGCGTTAGCGAAGGCCCATTTGCTGACTTTAACGGTGTTGTTGAAGAGATTGATTATGAAAAGAGCCGCTTAAAAGTCTCTGTTTCTATCTTTGGTCGTGCAACTCCAGTCGAATTGGATTTTGGTCAGGTAGAAAAAGCCTAATCTAAACGACAAAACTGACTTGCAAAAGGCGTGAAATTTGACTACAATTTCGCGCCTTTTGTTTTTATGTTCGGCACAATTAACGTGCGGGGCATGTTTAATGTAACGGGGAGCCTTACAAACCGTAAGGCGCTATCACCCATCTAGAGGAAATATCATGGCTAAGAAAGTTCAAGCCTACGTTAAGCTGCAAGTTGCAGCTGGTATGGCGAACCCAAGTCCACCAGTTGGTCCAGCTCTGGGTCAACAAGGTGTTAACATCATGGAATTCTGTAAAGCGTTCAACGCAAAAACAGACAGCCTGGAAAAAGGTTTACCAATTCCTGTTGTTATTACTGTTTACGCAGACCGTTCTTTCACTTTCGTTACCAAAACTCCACCTGCAGCAGTTCTGCTGAAAAAAGCAGCTGGCGTTAAGTCTGGTTCAGGCAAGCCTAACAAAGATAAAGTTGGTAAAGTGACCTCTGCTCAGATTCGCGAAATCGCTGAAACTAAAGCTGCGGACATGACTGGTGCTGATCTTGACGCAATGATGCGTTCAATTGAAGGTACTGCTCGTTCCATGGGCCTGGTAGTGGAGGACTAAGACAATGGCTAAACTGACTAAGCGCATGCGCAATATCCGTGAAAAAGTTGATGCAACTAAACAGTACGACATCAACGAAGCCGTTGCACTGCTGAAAGAATTAGCAACTGCTAAATTCGTAGAAAGCGTTGACGTAGCTATCAACCTGGGCATCGATGCTCGTAAATCTGACCAAAACGTTCGCGGTGCAACTGTACTGCCACACGGTACTGGTCGTTCAGTTCGCGTTGCTGTGTTCGCACAAGGCGCAAACGCTGAAGCTGCTAAAGCTGCAGGTGCTGAACTGGTAGGTATGGAAGATCTGGCTGATAAAATCAAAGCTGGTGAAATGGACTTTGACGTTGTTATTGCTTCTCCAGATGCAATGCGCGTTGTTGGCCAATTAGGTCAAGTTCTGGGCCCACGTGGTCTGATGCCAAACCCGAAAGTTGGTACTGTAACTCCTAACGTTGCTGAAGCAGTTAACAATGCTAAAGCAGGTCAGGTTCGCTACCGTAACGACAAAAACGGAATCATCCATACCACTATCGGTAAAGTTGATTTCGACGCTGACAAACTGAAAGAAAACTTAGAAGCACTGCTGATCGCGCTGAAAAAAGCAAAACCAGCTTCTGCTAAAGGTGTTTTCATCAAGAAAGTTAGCCTGTCCACCACTATGGGTGCAGGTGTTGCTGTTGACCAAGCTGGTCTGTCAGCGACAGTTTAATTGCTATAGCTTTGGCTAATTGGTAATTAGGCTTTACCTTTGCGTCAAATTTGTATAAAATTTGACGCCTTGAGTTTGTTGGGTATAGCGATATACTCAACGAACCACGAATTTCGGTATGGAGTCTGGCCTTTCCAGACCCCGTCCAAGACCGCAGGTGTGGTTTATTAGTTATGATAGCTACTTAATTTACCTGCGTAGACGGTGACAGAGATACCTAGAATTTAATTCTGGATTCTATTCTGCTCACCGTGTTTTAGCGCTCTTACATAATGTTGTGTTTGAGTGATGTGAGTCCCGGGTTTTCCCGGTTAATCCAGGAGCAAGAAGCTAATGGCACTAAATCTTCAAGACAAACAAGCGATTGTTGCTGAAGTCAGCGAAGTAGCCAAAGGCGCGCTTTCTGCAGTTGTTGCTGATTCACGCGGCGTAACTGTAGCAAAAATGACTGAACTGCGTAAAGCAGGTCGCGAAGCAGGCGTTTATATCCGTGTTGTTCGTAACACACTGATCCGCCGTGCTGTTGAAGGTACTTCTTATGACGTACTGAAAGACGTGTTTGTCGGTCCAACCTTAATTGCTTTCTCTAACGAACACCCGGGCGCTGGCGCTCGTTTGTTCAAAGAGTTCGCGAAAGCGAATCCAGCATTTGAGATTAAAGCTGCGGCCTTTGAAGGTGAGTTAATCCAAGCGAAAGATATCGATCGTCTGGCAACTCTCCCAACTTACGATGAAGCAATCGCACGCCTGATGTCAACCATGAAAGAAGCCGCTGCAGGCAAATTGGTTCGTACTCTGGCTGCTCTGCGCGATCAGAAAGAAGCTGCATAAGCCCTTTCCTTCGTTGCTTTTTAACGTATAAACTATTTCTGAATTTTAGGAACACTTGTTATGTCTATCACTAAAGACCAAATCCTTGATGCAGTTGCAGAAATGTCTGTAATGGACGTTGTTGAACTGATTACTATGATGGAAGAAAAATTCGGCGTTTCTGCTGCTGCAGCTGTTGCTGTTGCTGCGGGCCCAGCTGAAGCTGCTGAAGAAAAAACTGAATTTGACGTTGTACTGTCAGCTGTTGGCGGTAACAAAGTTGCAGTTATCAAAGCAGTTCGTGGCGCAACCGGTCTTGGCCTGAAAGAAGCTAAAGATATGGTAGAGTCTGCTCCAGCGACCATCAAAGAAGGCGCGAGCAAAGACGAAGCTGAAGCTCTGAAAAAATCTCTTGAAGAAGCAGGCGCTTCTGTTGAACTTAAATAAGTTCAATTGCAAGAACGCAGCCTAATCTAATTAGGCTGATGGCTGGTGATTTTTTAATCACCAGCCTTTTTGCGCTGTAAAGCGTGATGGGTGTTAACAGCTTTTCACGCAGTTTTAATGTTAACAACAACCCTCCAATACTTCTTTCTATTGACGACTTAATATACTGTGTTCTTCGCTACGACCCGCTCGGGTAGCTCGGTAGCAAAAGTAACGCAATGAAATGATTTAAGAGTAATAGCAATGAGTATTAAGGAAAGTATTCATTTTCCGTTTCTTATAAAAAACGCGTTGCGGTTCAGTCTCTTATACTAAGAGCTAACCACTTGGGTCACTGATCAACGAGCTGAGGAAACCTATGGTTTACTCCTATACCGAGAAAAAACGTATTCGTAAGGATTTTGGTAAACGTCCACAAGTTTTGGACATACCTTATCTCCTTTCTATCCAACTTGACTCGTTCCAGAAGTTTATCGAGCAAGATCCTGATGGCCAGAATGGGCTGGAAGCTGCTTTCCGTTCTGTGTTTCCAATTCAGAGCTATAGCGGTAATGCTGAATTACAATATGTCAGCTATCGTTTAGGCGAGCCTGTTTTTGATGTTAAAGAATGTCAAATTCGCGGTGTAACTTACTCTGCGCCTTTGCGTGTGAAATTGCGTCTCATCGTTTATGAGCGTGAAGCACCGGAAGGAACTGTTAAAGACATCAAAGAACAAGAAGTCTACATGGGTGAAATTCCACTCATGACTGAAAACGGAACTTTCGTTATCAACGGTACTGAGCGTGTTATCGTTTCTCAGTTACACCGTAGTCCGGGTGTATTCTTCGACAGCGATAAAGGTAAAACACACTCTTCAGGTAAAGTGCTCTATAACGCACGTATTATCCCTTACCGTGGTTCATGGCTTGATTTCGAATTTGACCCGAAAGATAACCTGTTTGTACGTATTGACCGTCGCCGTAAATTACCTGCGACCATTATTCTGCGTGCAATGGATTACAATACAGAAGAAATCTTAAATCTATTCTTCGAAAAAACTGTATTCCAAATCCGTGATAATAAACTGATGATGACGCTGGTTCCTGAGCGTCTACGTGGTGAAACGGCTTCTTTTGATATTGAAGCGAACGGTAAAGTCTATGTAGAAAAAGGCCGCCGTATCACTGCACGTCATATTCGTCAGTTAGAAAAAGAAGAAATCAATAGCATCGAAGTGCCTGTTGAATATATCGCAGGTAAAGTTGTTGCTAGAGACTACATTGATGAAAGCACCGGTGAGCTGATTTGTGCAGCAAACATGGAACTTTCTTTAGACATGTTGGCGCGTCTGAGCCAGTCTGGTCATAAAACAATCGAAACATTGTTTACCAATGACTTAGACCACGGTGCTTACATTTCTGAAACCGTTCGTGTCGACCCAACTAACGACCGTCTGAGTGCATTGGTAGAAATCTACCGCATGATGCGTCCTGGTGAGCCACCGACCCGTGAAGCGGCAGAAAACCTATTCGAGAACCTGTTCTTCTCTGAAGACCGTTACGACTTGTCTGCTGTAGGTCGTATGAAGTTCAACCGTTCACTGAACCGTGAAGAAATTGAAGGTTCAGGTATCCTGAGTGAAGAAGACATCATTGATGTGATGCGTAAACTCATCGATATCCGTAACGGTAAAGGCGAAGTGGATGATATCGACCACTTAGGTAACCGTCGTATTCGTTCTGTTGGTGAAATGGCAGAGAACCAATTCCGTGTCGGTCTGGTTCGTGTTGAGCGTGCAGTGAAAGAGCGTCTTTCTCTGGGCGACCTCGATGCATTAATGCCACAAGATATGATCAACGCGAAACCAATTTCAGCCGCAGTGAAAGAGTTCTTTGGTTCTAGCCAGCTGTCCCAATTTATGGACCAGAACAACCCACTGTCTGAAATTACGCACAAACGTCGTATCTCTGCGTTAGGCCCTGGTGGTCTGACTCGTGAGCGTGCGGGCTTCGAAGTACGTGACGTTCACCCAACTCACTACGGTCGTGTTTGTCCTATCGAAACACCTGAAGGTCCGAACATTGGTCTGATCAACTCATTATCTGTTTATGCACAGACCAATGAGTACGGTTTCTTAGAAACCCCATACCGTTTAGTACGTGATGGTTTAGTTACAGATGAAATCCATTATCTGTCTGCGATTGAAGAAGGTAACTTCATCATTGCTCAGGCAAACACCGTTTTAGGTGATGATGGTAGCTTCGTTGAAGAACTGATTACTTGCCGTAACAAAGGTGAATCAAGCTTATTCAGCCGTGAACAGGTTGAATATATGGACGTTTCGACTCAACAGGTTGTTTCTGTTGGTGCGTCTCTGATCCCATTCCTTGAACACGATGACGCCAACCGTGCATTGATGGGTGCGAACATGCAACGTCAAGCGGTTCCTACTCTACGTGCTGACAAACCATTAGTTGGTACTGGTATGGAACGTGCAGTAGCGGTTGACTCCGGTGTTACTGCTGTTGCAAGACGTGGTGGTTCAGTTCAGTACGTTGATGCGTCTCGTATCGTTATCAAAGTTAACGAAGATGAGATGTACCCAGGCGAAGCTGGAATCGATATTTATAACCTGACTAAATATACCCGTTCTAACCAGAACACCTGTATTAGCCAGATGCCTTGCGTATCTTTAGGTGAACCTGTTGAACGTGGTGATGTGTTAGCAGATGGTCCGTCAACAGACCTCGGCGAATTGGCACTTGGCCAAAACATGCGCGTGGCATTCATGCCATGGAATGGTTATAACTTCGAAGACTCCATCTTAGTTTCTGAGCGTGTTGTTCAAGAAGACCGTTTCACAACTATTCACATTCAAGAGCTCTCTTGTGTGTCTCGTGACACTAAAT
The DNA here is from genome assembly GCF_023205015.1 of Providencia rettgeri. Classification (NCBI taxonomy): domain Bacteria; kingdom Pseudomonadati; phylum Pseudomonadota; class Gammaproteobacteria; order Enterobacterales; family Morganellaceae; genus Providencia; species Providencia rettgeri. Next base: position 398,368 of record NZ_CP096258.1, read on the forward strand.
TAGGGCCTGAAGAAATCACTGCGGATATTCCAAACGTCGGTGAAGCTGCTCTGTCTAAACTTGACGAATCCGGTATCGTGTATATTGGTGCGGAAGTGAAAGGCGGCGACATTCTGGTTGGTAAAGTAACACCTAAAGGTGAAACTCAGCTGACGCCAGAAGAGAAACTGTTACGTGCTATCTTCGGTGAAAAAGCATCGGACGTTAAAGACTCTTCTTTACGTGTTCCTAACGGTGTATCTGGTACGGTTATTGACGTACAAGTATTTACCCGTGACGGTGTAGAGAAAGACAAACGTGCATTGGAGATCGAAGAAACTCAGTTACGCGATGCGAAGAAAGACTTAACAGAAGAGCTGCGTATTTTCGAAGCTGGCCTGTTTGCACGTATCCGTTCTGTACTGGTTAACGGCGGAATTGAAGCTGAAAAACTGGACAAACTGCCTCGCGATCGTTGGTTAGAGTTATCTTTAGCAGACGAAGAGAAGCAAAACCAGTTAGAGCAATTAGCCGAACAGTATGACGAACTGAAATCTGAGTTCGAGAAAAAACTCGATGCAAAACGTCGTAAAATTACTCAAGGTGATGACTTAGCACCGGGTGTACTGAAAATTGTTAAGGTTTATCTGGCGGTTAAACGTCAAATTCAACCGGGTGATAAAATGGCGGGTCGCCATGGTAACAAAGGTGTTATCTCAAAAATCAACCCAGTCGAAGACATGCCTTACGATGAAAACGGTAACCCAGTTGACATCGTTCTGAACCCGCTGGGCGTACCATCACGTATGAACATCGGTCAGATTTTGGAAACCCACTTAGGGATGGCAGCGAAAGGTATTGGTGAGAAAATCAATGCTATGCTTAAACAGCAAGAAGAAGTTGCCAAACTGCGTGAGTTTATCCAAAAAGCGTACGATTTAGGTGATGATCCACGCCAGAAAGTTGACTTGAATACTTTCTCTGACGAAGAAGTTATGCGTTTGGCTGAGAACCTGAAAAAAGGTATGCCAATTGCAACACCAGTATTCGATGGTGCGAAAGAGAAAGAAATCAAAGAACTGCTGAAATTGGGTGGTCTGCCAACTTCAGGTCAGATTACATTATTCGATGGTCGTACTGGCGAGAAATTTGAGCGTCAAGTTACCGTTGGTTATATGTACATGCTGAAACTGAACCACTTGGTTGACGATAAGATGCATGCCCGTTCAACAGGTTCTTATAGCTTGGTTACTCAGCAACCGCTGGGTGGTAAAGCGCAGTTCGGTGGTCAGCGTTTCGGGGAGATGGAAGTGTGGGCACTGGAAGCATACGGTGCAGCCTATACTCTTCAAGAAATGCTTACAGTTAAATCGGATGACGTTAACGGCCGTACGAAGATGTATAAAAACATCGTCGATGGCAGCCATCAGATGGAACCTGGTATGCCGGAATCTTTCAACGTATTGCTGAAAGAGATCCGTTCACTGGGTATCAACATCGAGCTGGAAGACGAGTAATTCGTTTTATGCCGGAAGGTTCGCCTTCCGGCACATGTAAGCACTGGGATTTGGGGAGAGTGTCTTTGAACACTCACCTGACAGGTCTAACTCCGACAGGAGCATTTTGTGAAAGACTTAATAAAGTTTCTGAAAGCGCAAACCAAGACCGAAGAGTTTGATGCTATCAAGATTGCTCTGGCATCACCTGATATGATCCGTTCATGGTCATTCGGTGAAGTTAAAAAGCCAGAAACCATTAACTACCGTACGTTCAAGCCTGAGCGTGACGGTCTTTTCTGTGCGCGTATTTTCGGGCCAGTAAAAGACTACGAATGTCTGTGCGGTAAGTACAAGCGTTTAAAACACCGTGGTGTGATTTGTGAGAAGTGTGGCGTTGAAGTTACACAGACCAAAGTCCGTCGTGAGCGCATGGGTCACATTGAACTTGCCTCCCCGACTGCACACATTTGGTTCTTAAAATCACTGCCATCCCGTATCGGTTTGCTGCTTGATATGCCACTGCGTGATATCGAACGCGTTCTGTACTTTGAATCATATGTGGTTGTTGAAGGCGGTATGACTAGCCTTGAGCGTGCACAGATTCTGACAGAAGAGCAATACTTAGATGCGCTGGAAGAGTTCGGTGACGAATTTGATGCGAAAATGGGTGCGGAAGCAATCCAAGGCCTGCTGAAAAACCTCGATCTTGAGAACGAGTGTGAAACGCTGCGCGAAGAGTTAAACGAAACTAACTCTGAAACTAAGCGTAAGAAGCTGACCAAGCGTATCAAACTGCTGGAAGCCTTCATTCAATCTGGTAACAAACCAGAGTGGATGATCTTAAACGTGCTGCCAGTATTACCACCGGATCTGCGTCCATTAGTTCCACTCGATGGTGGTCGTTTCGCAACATCGGATCTGAACGATCTGTATCGTCGCGTAATCAACCGTAATAACCGTCTGAAACGTCTTCTGGATCTGGCTGCGCCAGACATCATCGTACGTAACGAAAAACGTATGTTGCAAGAAGCGGTTGACGCCCTGTTAGATAACGGTCGTCGTGGTCGCGCAATCACAGGTTCTAACAAACGCCCTCTGAAATCTTTGGCAGATATGATCAAAGGTAAACAAGGTCGTTTCCGTCAGAACTTACTTGGTAAGCGTGTTGACTACTCAGGTCGTTCTGTTATCACCGTAGGTCCATACCTGCGTCTGCATCAGTGCGGTCTGCCGAAGAAAATGGCTCTTGAATTATTCAAACCATTCATCTACGGCAAATTAGAATTACGTGGTCTGGCAACAACCATTAAAGCTGCGAAGAAAATGGTTGAGCGCGAAGAAGCGGTTGTTTGGGATATCTTGGATGAAGTTATCCGTGAACACCCAGTCATGCTGAACCGTGCACCAACACTTCACCGTCTGGGTATCCAAGCTTTCGAACCTATTCTGATCGAAGGTAAAGCTATCCAATTGCACCCACTCGTTTGTGCGGCATATAACGCCGACTTCGATGGAGACCAAATGGCGGTACACGTTCCTCTGACTTTGGAAGCTCAGTTAGAAGCACGTGCGTTGATGATGTCAACCAACAACATCCTGTCACCTGCAAGTGGTGAGCCTATTATCGTTCCTTCACAGGACGTTGTATTAGGTCTTTACTACATGACACGTGACTGCGTAAACGCGAAAGGCGAGGGCATGGTATTAGCCGGTCCTAAAGAAGCTGAGCGTGTTTACCGTTCAGGTCATGCTTCATTGCATGCCCGCGTTAAAGTCCGTATCACTGAAGAAGTGAAAGATTCGGAAGGTAACATCACTATCAATACTGGTTTAGTTGACACCACTGTTGGTCGTGCAATTTTATGGATGATCGTACCAAAAGGTCTGCCGTTTGCGCTAGTTAACCAAGCGTTAGGTAAGAAAGCGATCTCCAAAATGCTGAACACCTGTTACCGTGTTCTGGGCCTGAAGCCTACGGTTATTTTTGCTGACCAAATCATGTATACCGGTTTTGCCTATGCAGCACGCTCTGGTGCATCAGTTGGTATCGACGATATGGTTATTCCAGAGAAAAAAGCTGGGATCATCGCCGAAGCAGAAGCGGAAGTCGCAGAAATTCAGGAACAGTTCCAGTCTGGTCTGGTTACAGCAGGCGAACGTTACAACAAAGTTATCGATATCTGGGCAGCGGCAAACGAACGTGTTGCTAAAGCGATGATGGAAAACTTGTCGACTGAAGCGGTTATTAACCGTGATGGTGTTGAAGAGCAACAAGTTTCTTTCAACAGTATCTTTATGATGGCCGACTCCGGTGCTCGTGGTTCCGCCGCTCAGATCCGTCAGTTAGCGGGTATGCGTGGTCTGATGGCTAAGCCAGATGGCTCCATCATCGAAACACCAATCACGGCAAACTTCCGTGAAGGTCTGAACGTTCTCCAGTACTTTATTTCTACGCATGGTGCGCGTAAAGGTCTTGCCGATACCGCATTAAAAACAGCAAACTCTGGTTATCTGACTCGTCGTTTAGTTGACGTTGCACAGGACTTGGTTGTGACTGAAGACGACTGTGGAACTCACGAAGGTATCCTGATGACTCCGGTTATCGAGGGTGGTGACGTTAAAGAACCACTGCGTGAGCGTGTACTGGGTCGTGTGACTGCAGAAGATATCCTGATCCCAGGAACGGCAGACATTCTGGTTCCACGTAATACATTACTGCACGAAAAACTGTGTGACCTGTTAGAAGCTAACTCAGTCGACAGCGTTAAAGTTCGTTCAGTTGTAAGTTGTGAAACTGACTTCGGTGTGTGTGCTCACTGTTATGGTCGTGACCTTGCTCGTGGTCATATCATCAACAAAGGTGAAGCTATCGGGGTTATCGCGGCACAGTCAATCGGTGAGCCGGGTACACAGTTAACGATGCGTACGTTCCACATCGGGGGTGCGGCATCTCGTGCGGCGGCAGAATCTAGTATTCAAGTCCGTAACACAGGTACTCTGAAACTGGTTAACGCGAAATACGTAACGAACTCAGAAGGCAAACTGGTTATTACTTCACGTAATACAGAATTGCGTCTGATTGATGAATTTGGTCGTACGAAAGAAAGCTATAAAGTCCCTTACGGTGCGCACTTGACGAAAGGCGATGGCGATGCAGTAACGGGCGGTGAAACTGTTGCGAACTGGGATCCACATACCATGCCAGTCGTCAGTGAAGTATCGGGTATTATCAGCTTCTCTGACATGCTTGATGGTCAAACAATGACGCGTCAGACCGACGAATTAACCGGTCTGTCTTCAATCGTTGTTCTGGATACTGCGGAACGTACCAGTGGTGGTAAAGACCTGCGTCCTGCTCTGCGTGTTATTGACGCAAATGGTAACGATGTTCTTATCCCTAACACAGACATGCCTGCTCAGTACTTCTTACCGGGTAAAGCAATTGTTCAGTTAGATGATGGCATCGCTATTAACGTCGGTGATACCTTAGCACGTATTCCACAAGAATCTGTGGGTACTAAAGATATCACGGGTGGTCTACCACGCGTAGCTGACTTGTTTGAAGCACGTCGTCCGAAAGAGCCTGCAATCTTGGCTGAAATCAGCGGTATTATCTCGTTTGGTAAAGAAACCAAAGGGAAGCGTCGTCTGGTTATTACGCCATTAGATGGCAGCGATCCTTACGAAGAGATGATCCCTAAATGGCGTCAGCTCAACGTGTTCGAAGGTGAGATTGTTGAACGCGGTGACGTAGTTTCCGATGGTCCAGAATCTCCACACGATATTCTGCGTCTGCGTGGTGTCCATGCTGTTACGCGTTATATCACGAACGAGGTTCAGGAAGTTTACCGCTTACAAGGCGTTAAGATTAACGATAAACACATCGAAGTTATCGTTCGTCAGATGCTGCGTAAAGTGACTATCGCGGATGCAGGAAGCTCTGAATTCCTCGAAGGTGAACAAGTCGAGTACTCACGTGTTAAAGTTTCGAATCGTAAACTGGAAACTGAAGGTAAAATTCCAGCTAACTTTGCTCGTGATCTGTTGGGTATTACTAAGGCATCTCTGGCAACAGAATCCTTTATCTCAGCAGCATCGTTCCAAGAAACAACACGCGTACTGACTGAAGCTGCCGTTGCTGGTAAACGTGATGAATTACGTGGTCTGAAAGAAAACGTTATTGTTGGACGTCTGATCCCAGCAGGTACTGGTTTTGCGTATCACCAAGACCGTATCCGTCGCCGTCATCTGAACGATGTTGTGGAAGCTCCACAAGTGAGTGCAGATGAAGCAACAGCGAATTTAGCTGAGCTATTAAACGCAGGTTTTAGCAGCGACAATCAGAACTAATTTCTGATTTCACTGTAAAATTTCTGATTGAAGCCAGTGCCGAAAAGGTACTGGCTTTTTTTATATCTAATAATTTTATAAATTTAATTTTTTCCAGTTAGCACCAGCCAACTCACCCATAAAGTCTTTTTATGTCGCACATTTATCTGAATATGTAATACGTATTTCTACTTTTGAAATATATCGAACACTAAAAAGAAGTAATAATAAATTAGTTCGACTAAAGATAAATAGTAATAAAAACAATGATAAAAATTTATTTTTAAACTATTTAATTGAAATAAATAAAAGGAATATGCGATGGATAAAAAAAAGACAAATGAACAGACTGATACAAATCAAACCAACCTTTCGGATTATTATGGATTACTATCAAATTCAGTAGGAGTAATGAATACATCTCAGATCGTTACAGGGAGTGGGCAAATTGCATTAGATTTAGTTGTGGTTATCGATACGAGTGGCTCAATGTCTGATGAAGCAGGGGATTTGAGCAAACAGATTGATGCGACGATTGAAGCTGCATCAGCAAAGTGTCCATCCCACCTTCGGGCGACATTTTTAGGTATCGAAGGGACTTGGGCAAACACAAAGTTTGACCAATCTGCCAGTGAATATTTAATCAAAATAGGTGCGAACGAAAGGGACCTACAAGCTAGATTACCGTTTAAAGAATCCGATGGGCGAGATCATGCTGGAAATAAAGAGGATTTATGTCGGGCAGTTATTGATATTAGTAAGCATTTTGACTGGCGAGATGATGCGCGTAGGGCTATTTTTGTCTTGGGTGATGAAGGAATGGAGGGGGGCGGTGGAATTCTCACGCGTGCTGCCATCGCAAAAAATAATGAAGCGATATCCGTTGCTCAAGAAAGAGGTATTAAGGTGTATACCTACCAAGGCACACCGGATGATAACCCAAGCAATCTAGATCGCTTTCCGACCTTGGTGGATAGAGATAACGTGACGCGAGAATATGAACGCCTAGCTAAAGAAACTGACGGTCGAGCGTATATTTACACCACTGGGATTGCAAACTTCTCGTTGGTTTTACAGGAAATACTGTGTGATAGTTTAACACCGCCAGTAAAACCGGATAGAAGACTTTCAGAATGCGACTCTGTTTGTGAAAACTTGCCACTCATTATAAATACCGTGAATACGTTGTCTGATATTATAAAAAAGACAATAGATTCTTGCTGCCCGGATCCCAAACATGATGACCCCTCAGACTGCCAGTGTAAACATTAGAATTGGTTAGCTAGAAAAAGTAAAAAGCGGGAATATGTCCCGCTTTAATTATGTGAATGGTAAATATAGTAATTAGTAAAAAATACCAATAATCGCACAGTGAGCCACAAAACCTACCATCAACGGCACGGCGGTTCGTTTTACTACGTCAAACGGCTGCAGTTTTGCGCCACTGGATACGGCAATAATAACCCCCGCAACAGGCGACATACCTCGACCCATGTGTGAGGCTTGTTGCATAGGTAAAATCATCGCGATCGGGTTAACGCCCATACTATGTGCAATTTGTGGAATTAACTCCACAAATGCCAAGAACGGTGCATTACCTGACCCCATGATGATTGCTGCAGCTAAAGTGACTAAGGCGAACACAATCGCCATGGCAAATGGTGGTAAGCCGACGGATTCAGCACCTAAAATCAGTTGGTCAATTGCTCCACTGACTTTAATACCATGAGCGAACACCCCAGCGGCAACCAATAAGCCAACCACATTACTAAATGCATGACCCATACCATTTAGAAATGTTTGGAACCCATTACAAACCAGTTTGAAGTTACGTACACGAAGAGTTTCAATCACCATACAGATTGCCATTGCAATCAGTACGATAGTCACGACATCTAAGTGAATACCTGAAAAAAATAAATTGGATGTTCCGACCGCCATAATAATGGGTAACATAGGAAGAAGTGCATAATACCCAGGAACTGACTTGGTCACTTTTTCTTTTTCATGAGACTGGATGGCTTTACCTATCTCAGGTACAAAGCCTTGCTTACGGTCACAGTGACGTTGCCAGAAAATATGGGTAATACCGACCACTAATACCGTCGCTAACGCTGCAGGCCCTTGGTAGTAAAGTACGTATTCAACGACAGACATATCGACCGCTTTCGCACCACGGATAGCATCAATCGCAGTTGGTGTGTAGGCTACCCCAAGAGATGTTGCGATAACCCCAGCAGCCGAAGCGGGCGATAGACCCAAACCTATCATAATTGGGAACATGGTTCCCATTAACAGTACGGCTAAGCCTGTCGCTGATGGAATGGCTAATTGCAAGATACTCGCCAGCAAGAAAGAGAAAAATAGCAATACATAAGGTGAACGCATATTTTTCAGGGGTTTTGTTGCGACACGTACCACTGCTTCATTGGCACCGATATGGTCCATATAGTGCGCAAAGCCCATCAATGCCATGATCATTAAACCGAGATCCGCTGCACGGCTACTGAATAAATCTCTCATGACTTCAAAGGGGTCGAGCCAAGTGATACCGGTGGTGGCGACATTTTTAGGGAGGATAGGTCCCCAGCCAAGGGCTAGGGTGAATATCATCAATACTAAGCCAGCGATTAATAATACTGGTTCAGCTTTGTATCCCTTCAAAATAAACCGCGCAACCAAAACAACGATAATCAGAACCGTTAGAATTGGGATCATGCTTTAGCTCCTGGTTTGAAGCGTTCTGCGGTGATTTGTACCACTTGTTTTAGTACATCGCTGGCGGCGTAAAGGGATTTCACTGGCAGGTATTCATAGATTGAATGGAAATTATGCGCTCCGGTGAAGATGTTAGGGCAAGGTAAACCATTTTGCGATAATGCAGCTCCGTCATAGCCACCACGCATTGGGATGACTTTTGGCGTAATGCCACAAGCTTGATAGGCATCAACAGCGATATCGATTGGATAACGATTGTCACCTTGTAAGCTGTTATAAACGTTAGAGTAGCGATCGGATAATTTACAAACGACACTCTCTTTACCCCATAAGCCTTCACAACTTTCAGCTAGTTGCTTCAGGAAAGCCATACGTTTGCGATAGCCGTCTTCGGTAAAATCACGCACATCCATTTTTAAAACAGTACGGGCGCTGTTACCTGACATTTGTTTCACCCAATAATAACCTTCACGGCCTTCAGTATATTCAGGCGCTTCTCCGCCCGGAAGCATGGCAATGAATTTCTGGGCCATTAGTAACGAGTTGATCAGCTTACCTTTTGCGGACATTGGGTGTGCGGATTTACCCGTAAAGATGATTTCGGCATCACCTGCGTTCCAGTTTTCATAAACTAATTCACCAATACCACAGCAGTCGAGGGTATAGGCAAAATCAGCACCGAATTCTTTAACATCGAAAACTTTAGCGCCACGTAGCCCTTGCTCTTCATCCGGCACAAAACCAATTTTAATTGTGCCGTGTTTAATCTCTGGGTTCTGCTTAAAGTATTGCAGCATATCCATGATAGAAGCAATAGCGGCTTTATCGTCAGCACCTAATAAGCTGGTTCCATCAGTGACAATGATGTCATCACCGATATAATTCACCAGTTCAGGGAACTCACTCTTGCGTAGATAAATATTAAGCTCTTTATTCATACACAAATCTTCACCGGTATATGGCAAGATTTGTGCTTTAGTGTCATTGGTTTGTTCTGCACTGGTGTCTAAGTGGCCAAAGAAAGCAACCGTCGGCACATCATAATCAAGGTTAGATGGCAACGTTGCGGTGACAATGGCTGTGTCACGCAGCTTAATATCTTCAACGCCGAGAGCTTCTAGCTCTTGAACCAGCTGCTTTGCAAGGACGCGTTGTCCTTCTGAGGAAGGCATAATTCCTGCCGCGCCCTTTTCCCTATCAGTGGTGGTGTTAATTTTGGTGTAAGAAATAAACCGCTCAACAATATTCATTCTTTTATTCCCCAGCATCTTATAGAATGCGTTTTACATTAGTTATATCTGTGGTTGTAATTTCATTTCACAGTATTATTCTTTTATCACAATTAAATATATTCTGAATATCAGACCTGAGCCATTTTTCTAAGAAATGCTAGTGAGAATATAAAATTGATAATTAATAGTGGCATTATTTGAATAATGGATTAGAATGAACGTTGTTGTTCTCTTCAGTTTTTTTGTTGTTAATTTATTGATATTAAAGATGAAAAATGTTTTATTTTAGTTAGAAACATTTTTCCCTCCTTATCTTAGATCTATTTATAAATACATGGTTTATAGCTCAGTGATATTATTTTAAATAATATTTTCATTCTTTATATTTTTTATTTTATCAATATATATAAAATTCAGAATGGTGTTTAATAGTGCATATTGTTGTTTTTATAAGGTAAGTGACCATTCACTGGTGTTTTTATTATCAAATATGAGAGGTTTTTGTTGTTTTGGTTTTGAAGTATGTTGTTGTTTTTATGGGAGTTTAACTATAGATATATAAATTGGATTAATGAATGAAAAATATCGTAAATTTCATATTTGTAAAATAAGCGGTGTTTTAATGGTATACAAGTGATTTTTTTGTCATGATAAAATTAACAATACCATTTATTTTGCATAGTTTGATAAAAAATCAAATTTAAAACATGCAAATGTATACATAAATATGAAGCAAGGAACCAATATGCCTAATTTTACGATAAGTAAAAATAACATTATCTCAGGTTTTCAATGGTTCTTTTTTATCTTTTGTAATACGGTTGTTATTCCTCCGACGTTACAGTCCGCTTTTCATTTATCACCACAAACCACATTTGTTATTACCCAATATGCTTTCTTATTAACAGCTCTGGCTTGTTTATTGCAAGCATTCTTAGGGCACAAGCGCTCAGTAATGGAAGGGCCGACAGGGTTGTGGTGGGCAACAATTTTGACTGTCACATTATCAGAATCGATGCAAGGAACTTCTCTTGGCACTATCGGCTGGAGTTTAGCTATTGGTATTTTCTTGTCTGGGGTCGTGACTATTCTTATTGGTTTGAGTGGATTGGGCGGTTGGTTGGCGCGTTTGTTTAAACCGGGTGTTTTAGTCGTATTCATGTTTTTGCTTGGCGCCCAGTTAGTAACTATTTTCTTAAAAGGAATGCTAGGACTACCATTTGGTGTTGGCAGTGAAAATATTACAGTCAATTACCCTGTCTTCTTTTTAGCGCTCGCAATACTGATATTTGTCATCGGGATGATCATTTATTTACCTATGAGTATCAGTAAATATGCATTATTGATTGGAACAATTACCGGATGGCTTGCTTATAGTGGGTTATTTGGTAGCACAATATCATCAGTTTCATCAGGGGAATGGGTGCTATTTCCATTAGGTCGCTCCGATGAAGTCAATATGAGTATTGTATTGACGGCTATTTTGGCGGGGATATTAAACACATCCAATACGTTTGGAGCGATGCGAGGAACTGATGTGTTTTACCCCAATTCATTGCCGACGAAGTCTCTATATCGACGCAGTTTTATGATGTCAGGGTTCGTCACAATATTAGCCGCGCCAATAGGGGTGGTGCCTTTTTCACCGTTTGTTTCATCCATTGGCTTAATTACTCAAACAAAAGATAGTTCACGTATCTCTTTTAGTATTGGTAGCCTTATTTTCTTATGTGTGGGGGGCGTTGCGGTATTAACTCAATTTTTTCGCTCTTTACCGTTAGCCATTGGTAGTGCAGTCATGTTGGCGACTTATCTGCCCCTGTTATTTTCTTCATTTTCATTTCTGGCAGATATGAAGCTGAATGCACGTAATATTTATCGTCGCGCATTACCTATTTTTATTGGTATCTTCTTGATGTCAGCACCTGCTGCGGTATTAAATTCTTTGCCAACAATGTTTAGTTCTTTATTGGGGAATGGGCTACTAATGGGCATTATCTTGGCACTTATTTTAGAAAATACGATCAAGTGGGATAACATAGCTTAATGTTTTGATAAAAAAAGCAAAGATGAAGGAAAATCTTTGCTAGAAAAGAAATAAAAAGGGATGTGATTTCATTTGGGCGTTTATTTTTTAGTATAAACCCAATTTTTTATATCAATAGGCTTAGTGATAATTTTGTTATCAATCAAAAATTGTTGAGTTTGCTTTAACTTACGGATGTCATTATCAGTAATATTAACGGAATAGCGTTTAGAAAAACTATCTATACTATGAAAATCATGTATTTTTTTATGATTTCAATATTAGTATCGCTTTCTTTAGCAAGTAAAATTTCTGCCTGATCGGGGTTATTTTGCGCATATTTACTTGCTTTTAATAAAGCAATATTCATTGCTTTAATCACCTTCTCATTTTGATTTATGAATGCTTCTCGCCCTACGATAACAGAAATACCTGAGAGTTCAGGTTCAGTACGGGTTGAATAAAGTGTTGTAATCGTCGGAGATTTATTTTCTAAACGGGCGGTACTTTGCTCAGTCCATACCATCGCATCAATTGCTCCGTTTAATAATGCGGATTCAGCATCATTTGTCATTTGAATAATATTGAAGTCAGATAATTTATATCCTTGTTGTTCAATAAATAGCGTGAAATACCGTTGCATATACGTTCCTCGTGGTAATGCAACTTTCTTGCCTTTAAGGTCAGCTAACGAGTGAATATTGCTATCTTTTCTTACTGCGATATTAGCATTGATGGAAGAATCCTCTGACATGATTAATTTTAAGGGAACACCTCTCGATGTGGCTATAATTCCCGGAAAATCTGCATAAACAGCAATATCAATAGCATTTGTCGCTAGGCCTTCATTGACGGCTGGACCTGCTCCTGCAAAACCAGAAATGGAATATTGGTAATCAACTTTTTGTAGCTCTTCTTCAAGATATCCTAGCTGTTTTGCTAAACCGAGCAAACCACTTAAACGACCATTATTATCCGCTGTGCCAATACGAACAATTTTTTCATTATTTTGCCTGTCAGGCAGCTTTTCATCCCCACAGCCAACTAAACTAAATGAAATGAATATGATGATAGGAAAAGTGATATAATTTAATAATGTCATGATATATTCCTTCTAGATTTCATATTCACTTGCGAAAAGCTCCGCAGAATTGTAAAAAAATTCTTGAAGAATAATTTTTTTATAATATGCAAAATCTGAACTACCACGGTTTCGTGGATAAGGGAGATTAATATCAATTGTTTTTTTTATCTTTCCAGGACGTGATGACATAATAATTACGCGATTTCCCAAATATATTGCCTCTTCAATATCATGGGTAACTAAAATCATAGTCAGTTGCTTTTCTTGTTTGATAGATAAAATTTCTCGTTGCATTTCAATTTTGGTTAAAGCATCAAGTGCGCCAAGCGGTTCATCTAATAACAATAATTCAGGCTGAGTGATTATTGTACGGGCAATTGCCGCACGTTGTGCCATTCCTCCTGAGAGTTGTTTGGGGTAAGCATTCGCAAACTCAGTCAAGTTTACGAGTTTTAAATAATTTTCAACTAGAATTTTCTTCGTTTTTTTATCTATATGATCTAACCCAAAAGCAATATTATCGGCAATTGTTAACCAAGGTAGAAGCCTATTTTCTTGAAAAATCATTCCTCTTTCTATATTTGGCTCGGTTATCTCTTTATTTTTAAAAGGCACACTTCCACTATTGAATTGGTTTAAGCCTGCAATTATGCGCAGTAAAGTACTTTTCCCACAACCACTATGGCCAACGATAGCAATAAATTCACCTTGTTGAACTTGAAAGTTAATATCTTCTAAAACAGGAAGTAACTTATTATTGATAGTAAAATTTTTAAATCCATGCTTGATTGATAGCATATTTATTTCCTTTCTGTTCGTAACCATGGCAGTAGGTAATAAGATATAATTAATAAAATTTTATCTAATAATAAACCGACTATACCGATAACAAGAATACCCACTATAACGACTGGGGAATCTAGCATAATTCGGGCATCATTGATGCGATAGCCAATACCTGAGTTAGCTGCGATCATTTCTGCTGCAACGACTGTTGCCCAAGATAACCCCATTGCAAGCCTTAAACCTGTAAATAGGTTGGGAAGTAGTGATGGAATATAAATTTTTCGTAATTTTTGCCAGAGATTGAATTGATAAAGATTACCTAATTCAATATAAGTCATAGGTGTCGTTTGTATTCCATTGATGGTACTTAGTAATATAGGGAAAAAGGCACTTTTTATAATAAGAATAATTTTAGTTACTTCACCAATCCCAAACCATAAAATTAATAATGGTATCCATGCTAGTGGAGGGATTTGACGTATAGCATTTAATGTTAGGTTGAAAATTTGGTTTGTTCGTAGCGACAATGCCATGATAATACCAAGAAAAAAAGCAAAAATAGCAGCGATAGCAAAGGCTATTAATACTCGGGATAAACTAATTGATATATCTTGCCATAATTGCCCAGAATATAATTGGAAATTCAAAGAATGCCATGCTTGCGGAATAGATGGAAAAATAACAGGAGAAACACCTCCAATTGTTGTTGTAATATACCAAATTGTAAAAATAATGACTGGAAGTAGAAGTAAATAAAAACTGTTTTTCAACATGATATATAAACCTCAACTTATTTTATCGAAATATTGATTGAGGAAGCTCACATATGTTTTTGTATCCTGTAATCCAACGAGTTTATCCACTAATTTTCCATTATTTGAGACTGCAATAATAGGTATACTTCTAAGTGAATACTTTTGAAGAATTTCAACAGAATTATTTACAGAGAGATAATTGATTTTATTTATTGAGTAAAGTTTCACTAATGAAGGTAATAACTCATTCAATACTTTACATTTATTGCACCAATTAGCACCGAAGAAAATCAAATTATTTTTATTTTCATTAATAATTGAATCGAATGTTTCACTATCTATTTCATATATTTTATCGGAAAAGAAAAATATGTCAGATTTTTTGGAGGAATGATTATCTCCAGTGCGAGCAATACATAAGATATCATCATCTGGAATTTTATGTTTTATTATCCCTTCGATATACACTCCTGTAATTGTATCTTTAGGGGCTGCATTTGGTAATCGAAATTGAGAGACATCCGTAGGTGCTATGCTATTTTCTTCAGGTATATCTAATTGAGGGATCCAATCATAAGGGATTCTATAAGCACGATAGATCATATTATTGCGTTTTTTTCCTTCTCGCCAGTAAGGTGAGACATATTCCCACACAATCTCATGTTCAGCTGTTATTTCAATCAATCGCCCATTTGAGCCTTCGGTAATTAAAGTATTACCATTTGGTAGACGCTGAGCGCTACTTACATATGGGCTATAGAATCGACTCGAATCCATGGGAGATGCAAAACCTAGTTTTTCTGCATCATGTTGCCAAATAATTTCGAGAGTAACTGGGTTTATTTCTAATACTCGAGAACTATCTCGCCATGCATTTTTTAAGCCATATACAGATGAAGGGTTTGGTGCTCCATAACCAGCCCAACCTCCATTATCAAAAATTAACAGATTTCCTGCACCTGGAAGGCCATGAGGTATAATATGAGCATGATGAGGTCCGATAATCCAACCAAGATGATGAACTTGTTTGTCGTTATAATCGGGCCCTAATTGCCAAACTATTTTTCCAGTTTTTCGACTAGTTATTCCGATTATATTTGCTTCTCTAGAATCCCAAATAATATTATCAGGATGAAAACGTTCGTCTCCATGATCATAATGTAGATTTGGTCCTATACGAGACATGGTATTAATATGTAGATAATCTCCCATGCCTCCACCAGCACTACGCATATTTGGGTTACGATATAAAACATTTCTAGCTTCTTCGCTGAAATTTAATTCTGAAAAGTGATCGCTAAATGCCCATTGCCAGATAATATTACCTTGCCAATCTACTTCGATAAAAATATCATCAAGTAGCCATTTATCTGATATTTCAGGTTTGTAAATATTCTTATGGCATAGTATTAGAGTATTTCCGCTATGGGTTTGTGATGTTAATGTAGGAGAGTAATAACCAACGGGGTTTCCATCACGTTGAAAATCATGATGTTGTCTTGCCATCCATATTATTTCTTGATTGGGATCTTGTATTCTTTCTAATTTATTGAATGACCATATAATGTTACCATCCCAATCAAATTGAACTAAATCAACTTGATCTTGAACACCATATTTAGGTGATCGCAAACCATGACTACCAAATAAACATCCACCAGGTAAAATTTTATTAGGAAAACCATCAACTCCTTGCCATAAATGCACTTCTCGACCATTCATATCAATTAATAGCGCACCTTTTCCAGGTGCGTTAAAAAGGGTATAACCACTAAATGTTTTTTCTTTATTGAAAATAGTAGTTCCTGAAGGATAAATACTTGGGTGTCCCATATTAAATATTCCTATAGTAAATTTTTTCTATGTGGAATAATGGTATAAAGGTAATGGGTTTTGAAATATCTTTTATTATGGTGTTATAACTTAATAGAACAATAAAGTAATGTTCTATTAAGTTTTTATATTTATAATGTTACGTAATAAGAATATAATACGTAATTAATACAAAAAGTTAAAAATATGATTGATTTTTTCCTAGTGATGGCAATAAGTATTGCTCATATTTTATGATTAGTAGCACAGTATGAATGATATTAAACTATATATGAATTCATTTACTGATCGTTACTTGCGGGCTAACATCGCGTTAGCCCGCAAGATTTAACGGCCTAAATAGCTATCCCAATCTTTCCAAACGGGCTGTAAACCGGCTTGCACAAGGGCATGTGCGACTTGTGTAGCACTGCGGTTATCATTTGGGGAAAACTGTTCTAACTCTTCTTTGGTATCTGCATAGCCACCCGGCTGGGTTTTTGAGCCGGCACTGACGTTGTTAATTGCCAATGGCACCACGTGATCACGGAAATAAGGTGATTCACGGGTTGAGAGGGAAAGCTCAACATTCGGTGCGAGTAAGCGAAAAGCACAAATTAATTGCACTAATTCCGCCTCACTCATCAGAGATGCCGGTTCAACGCCCCCCGCACAAGGGCGCAAGCGAGGGAATGAGATAGAATAACGACTTTGCCAGTAGTATTGCTGTAGGTACAACAAATGTTCTGCAACCATATAGCAATCGGTACGCCAACTGTTTGATAAACCAATTAACGCACCAAGGCCGATTTTATCTATACCTGCTTCCCCTAAACGCTCTGGAGTGGCTAGGCGCCAGTGAAAATCCTGCTTTTTACCTTTGAGATGATGTAGCTGATAGGTGGGCTCATGGTAGGTTTCTTGATAGACCATCACACCGTCTAACCCCAACGTTTTCAACTCTTTATATTCCTCTGTGCTTAATGGCTGCACTTCCATCATTAAGGAACTGAAATAAGGGCGAATGATGGGGAGTGTGTGGCGAAAGTAGTCCATACCCACTTTACTTTGGTGTTCTCCGGTGACCAGCAATAAGCTATCAAAACCAATTTTGCGAATGGTTTCGCACTCATTAATGATTTCGTCGTCATTTAGGGTTTTACGTTTGATTTTATTACTCATCGAAAAACCGCAATAAGTACAATCATTTGCGCATAAGTTCGATAAATAAAGTGGCACGTAAAATCCAACGGCATGGCCAAAGCGCTGGCGGGTGAGCTTCTGAGCCTTTTGTGCCATTAGTTCAATATAGGGACGGGCAGCAGGGGAAAGCAGTGCCATAAAATCATCGAGTGTGAGTATGTCTGCCGCCAAAGCGTGTTCCACATCGACAGCGGTTTTACTGTTTATCCGCAGTGTCGTATCGTCCCAATCCAGCGCTTGTAAGCGTTCTTGGAAACTTGGGATCATGATAAGGCCCCTAAGAAACTGGTTAACGGACTGGATGCTTTCGCCTGTTGCTTCGGTGCAGCTAACCCACTTTGATAGGCCAATTCAGCTGCTTCGACAGCCAATTTAAACGCTTTTGCCATAAGTACAGGTTGCTTCGCTACCGCGATTGCAGTATTAACTAAAACGGCATCCGCCCCCATTTCAATCGCTTCTGCCGCATGGCTTGGAGCACCGATTCCCGCATCGACGACGACTGGCACAGAAGCTTGTTCAATAATGATACGAAGCATTTCTTTAGTTGCTAAGCCTTTGTTTGTGCCAATCGGTGCCCCTAATGGCATAACAGCAGCACAGCCAACCTCTTCTAAACGACGGCATAACACCGGGTCTGCGCTGCAATAAGGCAATACAACAAATCCCTCTTTAACGAGCTGCTCTGCGGCGAGTAATGTCTCAATGGGATCCGGTAGCAAATAACGCATATCTGGATGAATTTCGAGTTTGACCCAATGAGTACCGAGGGCTTCTCGAGCTAGGCGCGCAGCAAACACCGCCTCTTGGGCATTTTTCGCCCCTGACGTATTCGGTAATAGTTTCACACCCAGTTCTTGCAGAGGTTGTAGAATGCCATCATCTTGCCCACGTAAGTCAATACGTTTCATTGCCATTGTCACTAATTGACTGCCTGAGGCCGCAATGGCATCTTGCATTAGGTTGGCGCTGGCAAATTTACCTGTTCCAGTAAACAGGCGTGAGTGAAAAGTTAAATCTGCGATCTTTAACATCATTAGCCCCCAGCGATAGCTTGAAATAACAAGATATTGTCTTGGTCATTAATGAGATGTGAATCCCACTGACTTTTAGGAATGATCACTTGGTTGATAGCAAGTGCGGTTCCCACTATAGGGCGGTTGAGAGTGGAAAATAATTGATTAACCGTCAGTGGGGCGTCGAATTCCATGGGTTGGTCGTTAATTATGATATGCATGTTTCTTCCCGACAGATTGGACATTGCAATGATGGCGTTAATTGCAATGTATTCCATTGTTGCTGCTTACCATCGAATAAACGCAGTTTACCGCTCAGTGAAGAGGGAAGGCCGACGAGTAATTTGATGGCTTCCAGTGATTGTAAAGTCCCGATCACCCCGACGACGGGGCCAAGTACACCAGCCGTTCGGCAATTGCGTTCGGGTTCATTTTGGTCGGGGTATAAGCAGGCGTAGCAACCCGTACTAAATGGCGGCTCTAACACCATTAATTGGCCACCAAACCCAACCGCACTACCGCTAACTAAGGGGGTATTGGTCATGACACAAGCGGCATTGACCGCGTGACGGGTGGCCATGTTATCGCAGCAATCAAGGACTAAATCGACTTGTTCAGCTAAGGGAATTAACGTCTCAACATCCAACTTCTGTGCGACAACATGGGTTTTTACCAACGGATTGAGTTGATGCAATCTATCTGCGGCAAGCTGTGCTTTAGATTGGGAAATGTTGTCTGTATCGTAAAGAACTTGTCGTTGTAAATTAGAAACATGTAAATCATCGTGGTCAGCTAACCACAATTCGCCGACACCAGCACCAGTTAAATAAAGGGAAGCGGGTGAGCCTAAACCCCCTAAGCCGACAATGAGGACTTTGCTATTTTTCAGTTTTTGTTGCCCCTCGGGGCTGATGTCTTCAAGTAATAGCTGGCGGCTGTAACGCATGAATTCTTGGTCACTTAACATGATTGAATTCCTCAAATCATCACTAACCCTGTTTTTATGATGATAAAACAGGGCTAATTTTGTGATTAAAAATCGACTAGTTGGCGTAATTTTGCTCAATTAAATTCAGCAAGGTTTCTGTTGCAGCGCGCCAATCATCGGCTTTGGTGATCGCACTGACCAGCGCGACGCTGCCCACTCCAGTTGCTAGCACTGCGGGGACTTTCTCAATGGAAATCCCCCCAATGGCGACCGTTGGGTAATCAGGCGTGGCTTCCACCATGGCTTTAAGTGTTTCCAAGCCCTGAGGTGAAGATGGCATCTCTTTGGTTTGTGTTGGAAAGATATGCCCCATCGCAATGTAAGAAGGACGCACAGATTTTGCGATAGCCAGTTCATGCTCATCATGCGTTGATATTCCTAACCGTAGCCCAGCTTGGTGTATTGCCAGTAAGTCGGTCGTTTCTAAATCTTCTTGGCCCAAATGTACGCCATAAGCACCGAATTCAACCGCTAAGCGCCAGTAGTCATTGATAAATAACCGCGCGTTATGCTTTTTACCCAAAGCGATGGCTTTTTGAATATCATCACGCACATCGGCATCTGCTTTGTCTTTGATGCGCAATTGGATTGTGGAAACACCTGCATTAAGCAGGCGTTCAATCCATTCAACGGAATCAACGACAGGGTAAAGCCCAAGGCGTTGTTCGGTCTCTGGAAAGGGTGACGTTGGCGTGATAATAGCGTTAGGCGATTTTTTCATTATCAGTGACCTCTGTATTCACAATCTCTGCGCCATGGTACAGTTCGCTGCCGTGAGCACGAAAGGCCTCTGACATCTGTTCCATACCCGCTTCTTTTTCAGTGGCTTCTTTTTGGGCAGCGTAATCACGGACTTCTTGGGAAATCTTCATCGAACAGAATTTCGGTCCGCACATTGAGCAGAAATGGGCAATTTTTCCAGAAGCTTGTGGCAAGGTTTCATCGTGATATTTGCGAGCAGTTTCAGGGTCTAATGCCAAGTTAAATTGGTCTTCCCAACGGAACTCAAAACGTGCCTTGGACATGGCATTATCACGAATTTGCGCACCTGGATGGCCTTTGGCAAGGTCAGCGGCGTGGGCTGCGATCTTATAAGTGATTAGCCCTTGTTTAACATCGTCTTTGTTTGGTAAACCCAAATGTTCTTTCGGGGTGACGTAGCACAGCATTGCACAACCAAACCAGCCGATCATGGCCGCACCAATCCCAGAGGTAAAATGGT
The DNA here is from genome assembly GCF_023205015.1 of Providencia rettgeri. Lineage (NCBI taxonomy): Bacteria > Pseudomonadati > Pseudomonadota > Gammaproteobacteria > Enterobacterales > Morganellaceae > Providencia > Providencia rettgeri. The sequence continues at coordinate 419,017 of NZ_CP096258.1, forward strand.
CATAACCTGGTGCGATATCCGTCGTTAGAGGACCTAATGTATAGAATGGCGCTTCGTGGCAGTGCTCCAACTCTTCCGTCATATTACGGCGGATCATCTGCATTGGCACGTGACCAGGGCCTTCGATCATCACTTGAACATCATATTCCCACGCAATTTTGGTTAACTCACCAAGGGTATGTAATTCGGCAAATTGTGCTTCATCGTTGGCGTCTTGGATTGAACCTGGGCGCAGGCCATCCCCTAATGATAAGGAAACGTCGTAAGCGGCACAAATTTCACAAATTTCGCGGAAGTTTTCATATAAAAAGTTTTCTTGGTGATGAGATAAACACCATTTAGCCATGATAGAACCACCACGAGAAACAATCCCCGTTAGGCGTTTAGCGGTCATTGGCACATAGCGTAGTAATACGCCAGCATGGATAGTGAAGTAATCGACCCCTTGCTCGGCTTGCTCTAATAATGTGTCACGGAACATTTCCCATGTGAGATTTTCGGCGACACCGTTCACTTTTTCGAGTGCTTGGTAGATAGGTACTGTACCAATCGGCACAGGGCTATTACGTAAAATCCATTCGCGAGTTTCGTGAATATAACGGCCAGTGGATAAATCCATGACCGTATCTGCGCCCCAACGCGTCGACCAAATCAGTTTTTCCACTTCCTCTTCAATGGAGGAAGTGACCGAGGAGTTACCAATGTTGGCATTCACTTTAACCAAGAAATTACGGCCAATGATCATCGGTTCTGATTCGGGATGGTTAATATTAGCAGGGATGATGGCGCGGCCCGCAGCCACTTCTTGGCGAACAAATTCAGGGGTAATATTTTCCGGTAAATTTGCGCCAAAGCTTTGGCCTGGGTGTTGTTGTAATAAAACTTCGCCACGAATGCGTTCACGCCCCATATTTTCACGGATGGCAATAAACTCCATTTCAGGGGTTACGATACCTTTTCGTGCATAGTGTAATTGGGTAACACATTTGTTAGGTTGGGCTTTTAATGGGTGGGGGCGGTTGTTAAAGCGCAGATGGTCAAGGCCTGCATCAGCAAGACGTTGTTGGGTAAAATCGGAGCTTAAATTTTCGACAGGTACGGTATCAGCACGTTCACTTATCCATGGCGCACGAATTTTTTTAAGGCCTTTATGGACATTTAATTCAGAGACTGGGTCGCCGTAAGGGCCAGATGTATCATAGATAGGAACAGGTTCGTTATCTTCAAATTGTGGGTTGTCTTTATCGCCCCCGATCAAGGTTTGAGAGAGTTGGATTTCTCGCATCGGGACTTGGATATCGTCTCTAGAACCTTGTAAATAAATGCGCTGTGAATTAGGAAACGAAACGCCAGAAACGGTATTAATAAAATTTTCAGCGGCATCACGTTGAGCTTTACGGGTGCGAGCGGGTGCTGCTTGTGGCGATAAATCAGCAGTAGGGATGATATTTTGTTCTGTATTATTGGACATAGCAATTTCCTGACATTGTCACGGCTATCACAGTTTAGTGTGTAGCGGGTTTATCGAAAGAAAGTTGCTTGTCAGGAGTTCGGAGGAGTAATAAAAAGGCTTGCGCTGAATTTTTCACCAAATCTAATGGGGTGAAATGACGCTGAGTGATTACTCTTGTTCCCTTCGCGGGTATTAACCCGATCAGGTTCCGCGGATCCCGAATTAACGGTCTCAGCCTGATGCATTGCATGCTAGGCACTCCGACAAGAGGTTTCAGTATAAGCTTTCCTCGTTATTCTTCAAGCGATAAGTGCGTTGGCTGCACTCGGCTCCCCAAGTCACATACTTATGTATGCTCCTTGGGATATCCTTGTTTGCCGTCTTCTTCTCACTTGAATAATTTAGAGGAAAGAGGAAATCAAAGTGGAATAAGACTATTTCCTCGTCATTCTTCGCGCGATAAGTGCGTTGGCTGCACTCGGCTCCCCAAGTCACATACTATGTATGCTTATCGGGATAATTCTATTCATCTCCTTCCTCTAGCACGAATAATTTAGAGGAACCTTTGAAAGGCAAGTTAGTTAAAACCTAAAAAATTGAAATCAAGGCTGAGATAAAAATAAGATTTATAAATTCCACTGATATTGCGGCCAGTTGTTTTCATTGGCGGCTTGGAGGAGGCGAGGGTCACCGTTGACGATAAAGGTTTCGTCAGCAAATTGACACATAGGTAAGTCATTAGCAGAGTCAGTATAAAAATAAACATAGGCATCAGTGATTGGCTGGTAGCGTATCCAGCCTAATAGGCGTTTGACTTTGCCTTCTTTAAAGGTTGGTATACCGTCGATTTCTGTGGTGTAGCAGCCATCTTGTTGCTTGATATCGATCCCCATGGCGACGTCTGCACCCAGTTGATCCGCAATCTTTTTCACAATAAATGAAACCGTTGCGGAGATCACAATAATGGGGATCCCTTTGGCTCGATAATGTGCGATCGTTCTAATCGCTTCAGGGTAGACTCGCGGTAAAATCACACTTTGTACAAAATCATCCAACCAGATATCCACTTGATCAGCTTTCACATTGGCGAGAGTCTGCAGGTTAAAACGTAAGTAAGTCGGCATATCTAATGTGCCTGCATTATATTGCGCCATCATGGCTTTATCCGCTTCCACAAACTGTGGGTCACTGATAATTTGCCTGTCCCACAGATATTGTGTCCACAATACGCTACTATCACCTTGAATTAACGTATCATCTAAATCAAAAATGGCCAGTTGGTTTTGCATTATATTCCTATTCACTGATTAACTAAGTGTGCGAATTTCATTTTTATTAAACATAAGTTCAAGGTGAGTTCCTGGTTCAAATAAACGCTCAGATGAGCGGTTAAGTAAATCCACGGTCATGTCACCTGCGGGGGTATTCACACTATAACGAATGATATTGCCGAGCAACTGATGATCCAATATCACGGCATCAACAGGGTGAGAAATATGGCTACCATACTGTCGGCCAGCTTCTTTGACATATATAGACTCAGGACGGATAGCCAATGTGCCTTGCAAATCAAGGCCTAGCATTGTATTGGCTTTTTCTGAATCAACAAGGTTGTAATGCCCCATAAACCGAGCAACAAACTCTGTTGCTGGTTGGGTATAAATATTCTCAGCTGTACCACTTTGTACTATCTGGCCTTTATTCATAAGAAAAATACGATCAGACATAATCATCGCTTCATCTTGATCATGAGTAACAAAAATTGTGGTTAAGCCTAACTCACGTTGAATTTGGCGGATTTGCTGGCGCAAGTGCTTGCGAATGCGTGCATCAAGAGCGGAAAGCGGCTCATCAAGTAACAAAATTTGCGGTTTCATCACCAATGCTCTTGCTAGCGCAACGCGTTGGCGCTGCCCCCCTGACAGTTGATGGGGAAATTGTTGTTCTTTGCCTTGCAATTCAACTAATTCAATCACTTCAGCGACTGCTTTAGATCTCGCTTGGCTATCAATTTTACGCATTTTTAAACCAAACGCGATATTGTCAACCACAGTCATATTGGGAAATAAAGCATAACTTTGGAACACCATACCCACTCCGCGTTGTTGCGCGGCTTGGTGGGTTACATTCTGGCGATTAATATAAAGTTCACCATGATTAAGTTGTTCAAGCCCTGCAATACAGCGTAATAAGGTAGACTTTCCGCAACCACTTGGCCCTAGTAGGGTAATAAATTCACCTTTTTCGATAGTAAATTGAATATCAGCAAATACCTGATTAGTGCCAAAAGATTTGGCTAAATTTTCTGCAATAACATAACTCATCATTCATCTCCTGAACGATTTAATCGCATTGCTAACCACGTCAGCAATAAGGTAAATAGAAAATAAGACATCACCAGGGCAGAAGTGAAGTGTCCGCTGGTTTGTCGCATATTGAAAAGATAGATTTGCAAAGTTTCATAACGTGTTCCCACAAGGATATTGGCAAACACAAATTCACCCATTAAAAATGAAAATGAAATTAATAATGAAACCAACATACCTTTGCGAATATTCGGTAACACAATCATCATGAAGGCTTGGAATGTACTGGCACCGAGTAAATGTGCAGCATCCATTAAGTCTTGCAAATTAATGCCTTGGAAGCTATTCGCAAGCGCACGATACATAAAAGGTAACGTGATGGTGAAATAGGTACCAATCAGGATCCAAGGTGTGCCAACTAACATGAATGGTTCATCAGCAAATATTTGCAACAAACCTACCGATGAGACCACCGGTGGGATCGCAAAGGGTAAAATAATCAGTAAATCCATTATCCCTTTGAGTTTGGGGAACCGATAAAATACGGCAAACGTCATCGGTAAAATAATTAATGTGCTAACCAGTAATGTACCAAAGCAAATAATCAATGAACGACCAAACGCCATAAGAAAACGCGGGTCTTGCCATAATTGTAGATACCATTTTATGGACAAGGCGTCAGGTAGCACTGTGGCCCCCCAAGAGGTTGCGATGGAATACAAAAATGTGGCGATAATCGGTAGCGCTAATAAGCTAGCAACACAGATTAGTACTAATTTATGCAGCCATAACCCAGAGGATTTATTGCCATTGGTTATGGCTGGGCTAATCGCATTATTATTTTGCATGGTAGCTCCGCTTGATTAACCAATGATGGATGGCAGTTATAAAAGCTAAGATAGCGATAAGTAGCATTGATAACGCAGCAGCCATATTCGGCTCGAGAAATAAATCACCGGAAACTAAACTGGCAATTCGGATAGTCACAAGGTTGTAATTACCACTCGTTAACGCATAAGTACTGGCGTATGCGCCCATTGCATTCGCAATTAGGATAATAAAAGTGCCAAGTAAAGCAGGAGAAAGCACTGGAATAGCGACTTTCAACCAATAGGTTAGCTTACTTGCACCCATCGTTTTCGCTGCGTCTTCCCACTCCGGTTTTAGTGCGTCAAAGGCGGGGTAGAGCAACAACACACCTAATGGGATCTGAAAATACACATACAACAGCATCAAGCCACTTGCGCTGTATATATTAAAATCTTCGATAATTCCCCATGATTTGAGTTGTAAGGTAATCGCCCCATTGAAGCCCAAAATAATAATGAATGCGAAAGCAAGGGGAACCCCGCTGAAATTGCTGGCCATGGTGGTGAAGGAGATCATTATTCGGCGAATTTTCCCTTGCATTTTATAAATGGAAAATGCCGTGATACTGGAAATCAATAAGCCAATCACACTACAAATAACGGAAAGCCATAACGTGTTTTCAAACGCTTGCAAGTAAAAATCATTATTGAATACTTCAAGATAGTTACCGAATGACCATGTTTCTTCGTAGATAAAGCTATTAATGAGCACCCAAATCATTGGGGCGATTTGGAATAGACTAAACAACACAAAGAATGGCAAAAGTAGCAGTGCGGCTCGCCAGTGAAAACGAGCAAAACATTTTTTCAACATGGCAGTTTTTCCCTGTTGTTGGTATGTCTGTTCACAGGGAGCAGGGATATCAGCCATTACAAATCTCCTCGTAACAGCGCATCACAAACTGGTTTATCGAGAGAGTTGGCACCAAGTAAGTGACAAATGGTTCCGCAAATTGCAGTTTGCTCAATATTGCAGGGTTGATGAGAAAACTGCGAGCCGATCACAAACAATGGTACTAAGCACTCTTCGGGGAGCGTTCCACCATGGCTACGATCATTGTTCATCCCATGGTCACTCGTGATCAGAATTTGATAACCTTGCTCAACCCATGTAGGAATATAATTCGACAGGATAATATCTGCATGGCGTGCTGCATTACGGTATTGTGGGGAATCAAAGCCAAACTTATGCCCTGTATCATCTATGTTCATAGGGTGGATCAATAAAAAATCAGGGTTAAATTGAGTCCGTAAATATTCCGCATCGACAAATAAATGGTCATCAGGGTAATGGTCTGCTTGATAAAAGCAGCCGTGTTGGATAGCGAGTGAATCATCGTGGGTGAAACGGTCTCGTAAGGCAACAAAAGGTGCCCGGTTATACAGTTCACTCACCCAATAATAAGCAGCGGCAGCGGTCGTTTTGCCGGCAAGGCGCGCGAGAGAAAATATGCTGTCAAAATGGGATAAACGGACAATTTGGTTATTCACAATACCGCTTTTGATCGGAGGAACGCCTGTTAGTATGCATTCATATAAAGGACGAGACATCGAAGGAAGCTCACACTCTAATTGGTAACATGTTGCGCTGTCGGCTTTGACTAAGCCGTTGAGATAGCCCATACAGTGATGGGCTACTGAATAACTTAAACCGTCTAGGACAACAAGTATGACTTTTTCAGACATTAATTTTTCCTAAAATCAATTCATTAAATTACTGCTGGTGGATCAAAACTTGCTGTTGCCACATTTTAGGGAGATTACGAGATGACTTTTCCCAACCTTCAGCATTTTTAATTGGCTGAACATTTTTATACTGTTCTTCAGGTAATAATTTGGCTTTAATATCATCAGGTAACGTTAAATATTGTGCACGAATTGGTCGTGCATAACCTTCAGCAAGGTTAATTTGCCCTTTATCACTGAAAATAAACTCACGAGCTAGCTTCGCTGCGTTAGGGTTTTTGGCAAATTTATTGATGATAGTGGTGTAACCTGAAATTACAGAGCCATCAGATGGGATCACAACCGTAAAGCGATCGCGATTGATCTGATCACGGTAATTCAGTGCGTTAAAGTCCCATAATATGCCAACTTCGACTTCACCTTTTTCGATATTTGCGACAGTTGGGTCATTAACGGATAGGCGTTTTTGTTTGGCGAGTTCAGCAAAAAATTCAATGGCAGGCTTTAGGTTGTTTTCATCCCCACCACGCGCAAATGCAGCAGCCAGTACAGCGTTATTCGCTTGTGCAGCGATGCCAACATCCCCAACGGTGACTTTATATTTCCCTTTGAGTAGGTCATCCCAGCTTTTCGGTGCATCTTTTACTAAATCATTATTGATCATAAAAGCGATAGACCCCGTATAGGCTAAAGCCCAATGACCGTCTTTATCTTTTGCCCAATCAGGAATTTGTGACCAAGTTGTTGGTTTATAAGGCTGAGTTACTCCTTTTAGCACGGCAACAGGCCCAAAAGAAGCACCGACATCACCAATATCTGCTGTCGCATTATTTTTTTCAGCAGCAAATTTGGCAATTTCTTGGGCGGAACTCATATCGGTATCTTGATGCTTCAAGCCATATTGTGTTGCTAAGTCTTGCCAAGTTCCTTTCCAGTTCGCCCAAGTATCAGGCATCCCAACGCTGTAAACTTGTCCTTCTTTTTTCGCTGCATTGATTAATTCTGTTAAATTAGTCTCGGCAGCTAATGTCACACTGGATGCGGTCAATGATAGTAAAATCGCAGGAACGATAGTTTTCATTATTTTCTCACTTTTGAAGAACGGTGAACCGTATTGGTTACTTAGCATCCTAATTTTAAGACGTGACAGTTAGTTGATCCTTTTATGACAGTTTTTAGACATTTTATGGAATGGAACGTCTAAAAAGTGTCAAAATTGCTAAAGAAAAACAATGAAACAAACGTTTGAATGACTTTGTGTCAAAAAAGTATATTGTGTCATTAATAGATTTATTTTACCGACAATAAAAACTGACAAAAGACGTGAAAAATGAATAAGTTAAAATTATCAGGAACAGAAAGTGGTTGGTGGTTTATCTGTTTTTCCGGGCGTTTGTGGTTACCTCATGGAGACATTCCTCGAGGTATGGCAAAGGACTATTTGTTAGAAGGAAAAACAGCAACACCCATTGGTGAGTGGCAAGGGGAAATCGTCTGGTTGATAGCCGAAAAAATGCCATCAGATATGGCTTCTCCCCGTATTGTTGCTGCGCAAGATGAAGGCTTATTTCGCCTCGCTGGGCGAGGTGTGCAATTAGCAGAATTCTATCGCTCTCACCGCTATTGTGGCTATTGCGGTACCGCAATGCGCCATAGTGAAACAGAGTGGGCATGTTTGTGTGATCATTGTCATGAGCGTTATTACCCGCAGATCGCCCCTTGCATTATCGTGGGGATCCGCCGTGATGACCATATTCTATTAGCTCAGCACCGACGCCATTCGCAAAACCCGTTATTTACGGTTCTTGCTGGTTTTGTCGAGGTTGGCGAAACGTTAGAAGAAGCAGTCATGCGCGAAGTCATGGAAGAGAGCCATATTAAAGTAAAAAATATCCGCTATGTTTCTTCACAGCCTTGGCCTTTTCCTCATTCCTTAATGATGGGGTTTCTTGCGGACTATGAGAGTGGTGATATTAAAGTCGACCCGAAGGAACTGGTGAGTGCAAATTGGTATCATTACGATGATTTACCGTTGATCCCACCGGCAGATACAATAGCTAGGCGTTTGATTGAAGATACGGTCGCATTGTGTCGTCAAAGTGAATATGAAACGGGCGAATAGCACAGCGCTGATATTGTTATCATTAACATGATACAATAATGAACTTCGCTCTTAGCCACTTGCGGCGGCCACTTATAATAATGGAGTAAATAATGACTGAGTTAAAAAATGACCGCTATCTACGTGCTTTGCTACGTCAGCCTGTAGATGTGACCCCTGTATGGATGATGCGTCAAGCAGGGCGTTACCTGCCTGAATATAAAGCAACACGCGCGGAAGCTGGTGATTTTATTGCTCTGTGCAAAAACACCGAATTGGCTTGTGAAGTAACATTGCAGCCATTACGTCGTTTTCCATTAGACGCTGCAATTTTATTTTCTGATATTCTTACCATCCCTGATGCAATGGGGCTTGGGCTATATTTTGAAACGGGAGAAGGCCCGCGTTTCCATAAACCGATTATGAGCGCAACGGATGTAAAAAATATCCCTATCCCTGATCCTGAAATGGAACTTGGTTATGTGATGGACGCCGTTCGTGCCATACGCAAAGCCCTTAACGGTAATGTGCCACTCATTGGTTTCTCTGGTAGTCCGTGGACTCTGGCGACTTATATGGTGGAAGGCGGTAGCAGCAAAGCCTTCACTAAAATCAAAAAGATGATGTACGAAGATCCGAATTCATTGCATTTGTTATTGGATAAACTGGCAGATAGCGTCATTTTATACTTGAATGCGCAAATTCGTGCTGGTGCACAGTCTGTGATGATTTTTGATACATGGGGTGGCGTATTAACTAAGCGTGATTATTTACAGTTTTCACTGAATTATATGCATAAAATTATTGATGGCTTAATTCGTGAAAATGATGGTCGCCGTGTGCCTGTGACCTTATTCACTAAAGGTGGCGGTCAGTGGTTAGAAGAAATGGCAGCAACGGGTTGTGATGCATTAGGCCTTGATTGGACGACTGAAATTGCCGATGCTCGTCGTCGTGTTGGTGATAAAGTTGCCCTGCAAGGAAATATGGACCCATCCATGTTGTACGCACCACCTGCGCGTATAGAAGAAGAAGTACAAAATATTCTGTCGGGCTTCGGTCAAGGTGAAGGGCATGTATTCAATTTAGGCCATGGTATCCATCAGGATGTTCCACCTGAGCATGCAGGTGCATTTGTGGATGCTGTTCACCGTTTATCCCGCCAATATCATCAATAATTATCATTTATTGATGTTCTTGATTTATGGTGTATTTATAGGATCTTGTAAGTACACCATTATCATCTATGATTAAGAATAATTAAATCTCATAAGCAATGGACGCATGATGGTTTTAGATACCCAACGGTTACGAACAGAACAAACTAGCCAAGCCTCAAAAATCATTTTGCATGATGAATTTCCTCCCCTCAAACTGATTGGTGGGGCGGATGTGGGCTTTGAGCAGCAAGGTGCGATTACGCGTGCTGTGGTGGCTGTACTCTCTTGGCCACAGCTAGAACTTGTTGAGTATCAAATAGCAAGAATACCGACGCAATTGCCTTATATACCGGGGTTACTTTCTTTTCGCGAAGTACCTGGCCTAATGGCCGCGTGGGAAAAAATACAAAATAAACCTGAATTAGTGCTTGTGGATGGACAAGGGATTGCACACCCTCGACGGTTTGGTGTTGCCTGCCATTTTGGGTTACAAGCGAACATTGCCACAATTGGTGTAGCAAAAAGCCGTTTATGTGGTGATGCCGATGAGTTAAATGAAGACCCCGAAAGTGTTCAGCCGTTAATGGCAGGTGAAAATCAACTTGGTTGGGTGCTGCGGAGCAAAAAACGCTGCAAACCATTATATGTTTCTCCGGGACATAAAGTCGGTTTTTCGTCTTCCTTAGAATGGGTTAGGCAGTGTCTAAAAGGGTATAGGTTGCCTGAGCCAACACGTTTTGCTGACGGAATTGCATCAAATCGAACGTTTTTTAAGCGAATGAATGAGAAAATCAGCTAATTATCAGCAAAATATGTGGCATTGACAGATTTTCAGGTAAACTGCGAAGTATTAAGATTGATGAGTCAGAAATTATGTTAAGAAATCCCATTCATTTGAGGTTGGAAAAATTAGAAAGCTGGCAACACACGACTTTCATGGCAAGCTTATGTGAAAGAATGTATCCCAACTTTCAGATGTTTTGTCTGCAAACTGAATTTGCCGATGCAAAAGTTTATCGTTCCATCCTTGATTTAGTTTGGGAAACTTTGGTCATTAAAGATAGCAAAGTCAATTTCGACAGTCAGTTAGAAAAATTAGAAGAAATTATCCCATCAGCGGATGATTTCGATATGTATGGTGTGTATCCAGCTATTGATGCCTGTATTGCATTGGGTGAAATTATTCATTCGAAATTGAGTGGTGAAACCCTCGAACACGCAATATTGGTTAGCGAAGCATCCATTCGTACAGTTGCCATGCTCGAAATGACTCAAGCAGGGCGGGAAATGACAGAAGAAGAACTCAAAGAAATCCCGGCCGTTGAAGAAGAGTGGGATATCCAGTGGGACATTTTCCGTTTACTGGCAGCTTGTGAAGAGCGCGACTTAGAGTTAATTAAAGGATTAAAATCTGACCTCCGCGAAGCGGGGGTGAGCAACATAGGTATTACTTTAAGCTGATTTTTGCATTTTCATTATCGAAAACGTGACTTGACGCAGTAATGCTGAGTACTAAGACTTCACATTTGCCCCTACTCTGGTCTACATTTAGGGGCGAGAAGAAGTGGCTATCGGGGGCGTGTATCAGGGGCTGTCAATTTGGCATATCCGACGCACTCGATGCTTTGCAAACGATAAACACACTGTGTAAGGATAATTTATGAATAAGACTGAATTAGTTGATGCTATCGCAGAATCAGCGGACCTGACCAAAGTTCAGGCAAAAGCAGCATTAGAATCTACTCTGAATGCTATTTCTGAAACGCTGAAAAAAGGCGAGCAAGTCCAACTGGTCGGTTTCGGTACTTTTAAAGTTAGCCATCGTGCTGCACGTACTGGTCGTAACCCACAAACTAAAGCAGAAATCCAAATTCCTGCTACAACAGTACCTGCTTTCTCTGCCGGTAAAGCACTGAAAGAAGCTGTAAAATAAGAACATTGTACAGACGAATTACCAGAGGGGGTAAAAAACTCCCCCTTTTGTTTATTCAAAAAGGGTTGCTGGTATTGGGAGTCATCTCAATGCTAAGCGCCTGTTCTTCTAATGCACCAAAGCTGCCTGAGTTTAGTGCAAGTGGTTTTATTGCTGATGATGGCGTCATTCGTATGTGGCGGCTGAATAATGCACAAAGCCAACCACTCGTCTTAATGGTGGTTTATAGCCCCTATAAAGGCACAGACACTTCCGTTAATTTCTTCGAATACCGCTCCGGTAAACTCTGGCAAATTCGCAGCCAAATCTTGAACCAAAAAAATGGTGATATCACCGAACAATTACGCTTCGATAAAAACAATGACGTTGTTTTTATGCAGCGCGCCCAAGATGGCCATAAAACATCGCTTTCAACAGATGACATCACGCGTTGGCGCTTTGAAGCTGAACGAGTACTTGAGACAAACACTGCGCTTATTGTTGGTGGCGTCAAACTCTATCAAGGTCGCTGGCAACAAGGTAAAGTGACCACCTGTGAAGGTGATGTGCGAGAAATAACCTTCGAGCCCTATGCTGAAAATTGGTTACAGAGCCGTGCGAAAGTGTGGCATTCGCAGTTAAATTTAGCGTGGTTGGAGTCTTCAGAGGGAAATCAGCTTTTGATGGTAGCTGATACCGATTTTTGCCGCTGGCAACCTTCTAAAGATAGCTTATAAATAATCGCTCGTCGTCTTTCGAATCACAGCTATATTGCTACGTTCGCTCACTCTAGTCACATACTTATGTATGCTCCTAGAGATTCTCTCTCTTGGAGCTTTGCTGTGATTCGAAATACTTAGAGCCATTGTCTGTGTGAATGGTCAAAGGCAAAAACAAATTCAAAAAATAGAAAATAAAAAAGCTGATAAAAGTTTCCTCTTATCAGCTCAGGGAATGGTTTAGTACTTTGTATTATTTTATACGAGCGATAGCACGGTAGCCGATATCGTTGCGGTAGAAGCTATTATTCCAGTGAATGGTTTTTGCCACTTCATAAGCTTTTGCTTGGGCTTTAGCGATATCATTACCTAATGCTGTTACGCATAGGACGCGACCACCGGCAGTCACGACTTCTCCATCTTTCATGCGAGTACCCGCATGGAAAACTTTACTATCAGCCGCTTCAGTAGTTGGTAAACCCGAAATTATATCGCCATTGTGGTAGTCGCCTGGGTAACCACCTGCAGCAATTACTACCCCTAAAGCAGGGCGCTCATCCCATAATGAATCTTTACCTGCCAGCTCACCTTTTGCCCCCGCTAAACATAAAGCGACTAAGTCCGATTGCAAACGCATCATAATAGGTTGAGTTTCAGGGTCGCCAAAACGGCAGTTGAATTCGATAACTTTTGGGTTACCTGCTTTATCAATCATTAATCCAGCGTATAAGAAGCCTTGATAGCGGTTTCCTTCCTGATCCATACCTTTAACCGTTGGATAAATAACTTGTTCCATCACGCGTTGGTGTATTTCATCTGTGACAACAGGAGCTGGGGAGTAAGCGCCCATTCCACCTGTATTTAAACCTGTATCACCATCACCGACACGTTTATGATCTTGGCTAGTTGCCATTGGAATGACATTTTCACCATCTACCATAACGATGAAACTCGCTTCTTCACCATCAAGAAACTCTTCGATAACAATACGATGCCCTGCATCACCAAAGGCATTTCCCGCTAACATATCGTGAACAGCTTCTTTTGCTTCTTGTAGGGTCATGGCAACGATAACGCCTTTCCCCGCGGCAAGGCCGTCAGCCTTAATTACAATAGGCGCACCGACTTTATCTAAGTAAGCCAAAGCGGGCTCTATTTCAGTAAAATTTTCATAAGCGGCAGTTGGAATATTGTGACGAGCTAAAAAATCTTTGGTAAATGCTTTTGAACCCTCAAGCTGTGCAGCACCTTGGGTTGGGCCAAAAATAGTTAAACCAGCGGCTTTAAATGCATCTACAACACCAATAACTAATGGTGCTTCAGGGCCGACAATCGTTAAATCAATTTGTTTTTCTTTAGCGAATTGGAGCAGCCCATCAATATCTGTTGCCGAAATATTCACGTTTTCGAGTGTAGGTTCTAATGCTGTTCCTGCATTACCTGGGGCAACATAGACTTTTTCCGCTAAAGGTGATTGCGCAGCTTTCCATGCCAATGCATGTTCACGACCACCACCACCAATAATTAAAATATTCATGACTAGGCTCCTAATAATTAGTGACGGAAATGACGCATATTAGTGAAAAGCATGGCAATACCATGTTCATTTGCGGCTGCAATCACTTCATCATCGCGAATAGAACCGCCAGGTTGGATAACACAAGTTACGCCAACAGCTGCCGCGGCATCAATACCATCACGGAATGGGAAAAAGGCATCTGAGGCCATCGCACAGCCAGCGACTTCTAGACCTTCATCTGCGGCTTTAATACCTGCGATTTTTGCAGAATACACACGGCTCATTTGCCCTGCGCCAATACCGATAGTCATATCATTTTTGGCATAAACGATTGCATTGGATTTTACAAATTTCGCGACTTTCCAACAGAATAACGCATCTTTTAGCTCGCGTTCAGTGGGTTGGCGCTTAGTTACAACGCGAAGTTCTTCTTTTTCAACCATTCCTAAGTCACGGTCTTGCACTAATAAACCGCCATTTACGCGTTTAAAGTCTAAACCTGCAACGGGTTTGCTCCATTCGCCACATTCAAGTACGCGGACGTTTTGTTTAGTTTCAAGAATAGGCAATGCATCTTTAGCAACAGAAGGCGCAATAATGACTTCCACAAACTGACGTTCAATAATCGCTTGAGCGGTTTCTTTATCTAATTGACGGTTAAAAGCAATAATGCCACCAAAAGCCGAAGTTGGGTCAGTTTTGAATGCATTATCATAAGCTGTATGAATAGAATCTCCGATAGCAACACCACAAGGGTTTGCATGTTTGACAATTACACAAGCAGGTTCTTTGAATGATTTAACACATTCAAGAGCTGCATCAGTATCAGCGATATTATTATAAGACAGGGCTTTACCTTGGATCTGCTGCGCAGTTGCAATAGACGCTTCTTTTGGATTTTCTTCTATATAGAAAGCCGCATCTTGATGGCTGTTTTCTCCATAACGCATATCTTGTTTTTTTATAAAGTTTAAATTCAAAGTGCGAGGGAAGCGGCCGGAAGGCTGAGTCGTATCACCGTAATAAGGGGCAACTAATTCACCAAAGTAATTCGCAATCATGCTGTCATAAGCTGCAGTGTGTTCAAAAGCTTTAATTGCGAGGTCAAACCGAGTCGACCAATTTAGTGAGTTCTCGTGGTTATCCATCTCATCAATGATGGTTTGATAGTCATTACTATTTACCACAATTGCGACATCTTTATGATTTTTAGCCGCGGAGCGCACCATGGTCGGGCCGCCAATATCAATATTCTCTACAGCATCTTCAAGGGTGCAATTTGGTTTTGCCACGGTTTGGGCAAATGGGTATAGATTAACAACGACCATATCGATAGGCGCGATGTCATGTTGTTGCATGATGGCATCATCTGTACCGCGACGCCCTAAAATTCCGCCATGCACTTTTGGGTGCAATGTTTTCACTCGGCCATCCATCATTTCAGGAAACCCTGTGTAATCTGAAACTTCAGTTACGTTTAATCCTGACTCAGCGAGTAACTTTGCAGTACCGCCAGTAGATAGAAGCTCAACACCACGTTGAGATAACGCCTTAGCGAATTCAACAACCCCTGTTTTATCAGACACACTAAGCAGGGCACGACGAATAGGACGAAGCAGTTGCATGAGATAGATCCCTTGGATTTGAATAAATAAGGCAATAACGAATATCAGTCAGTAAAAACTCAAAGAGCTTTTCTTATATACCTATTATATCTATTGATGAAAGCCAAGCGGAATTAGCCCGCTTTCCCTATAACAATATATAAGTCACTAACAATTTCAGAACATAAAAACAAAATCAATGCTGAAATTTCGAGCCAATTGTAACGCAAACGTTTGCGTAATGCGCGGTAATTTTTAAATTATTTTCATGTTGTGGATAACTTGGTGTATAAGTCGGTATAAGTGGGGGTTTTGCTGTGGAATGCAGCAGTTGAACAAAATAATGCAAAAAAGGGGTTGCCAGATTTTTCTGACTCCCTATAATGCGCATCCACTGACCGGGAACAAGACAACGCAAAGCGCGATGAACACTGAAACGGCAGCGAGAGATTCTGAAAAGAAAAAGCAAAAAATTGCTTGACTCTCACGGAGGAAAACGTAATATACGCCTCCTCGCGACAACGACCTCGAAGTCGAAAATCGAAAGATTAGTCGCAACGCTCTTTAACAATTTATCAGACAATCTGTGTGGGCACTCACAGGACACTATCAAAAAAATATTTGATTTTAAGTCTTGAAGAGTGACTAACACGTTAATTCATATATATGAAATAAGGTAGTAACGCTTATTTTGGAAGGATAACGCGAAGGCAAGCAGAGATAACCCGAGGCAGTACTTAGGTACGGCGAGGGGAAGCGATGCGAAGCCGACAAAGTTAGCCGAACAAAAGAACGTTACGGTCAGTAAGACATTCTTTGAGCATCAAACACTTTTAATTGAAGAGTTTGATCATGGCTCAGATTGAACGCTGGCGGCAGGCCTAACACATGCAAGTCGAGCGGTAACAGGGGAAGCTTGCTTCCCGCTGACGAGCGGCGGACGGGTGAGTAATGTATGGGGATCTGCCCGATAGAGGGGGATAACCACTGGAAACGGTGGCTAATACCGCATAATCTCTTAGGAGCAAAGCAGGGGAACTTCGGTCCTTGCGCTATCGGATGAACCCATATGGGATTAGCTAGTAGGTGGGGTAATGGCTCACCTAGGCGACGATCCCTAGCTGGTCTGAGAGGATGATCAGCCACACTGGGACTGAGACACGGCCCAGACTCCTACGGGAGGCAGCAGTGGGGAATATTGCACAATGGGCGCAAGCCTGATGCAGCCATGCCGCGTGTATGAAGAAGGCCCTAGGGTTGTAAAGTACTTTCAGTCGGGAGGAAGGCGTTGTTGCTAATATCAACAACGATTGACGTTACCGACAGAAGAAGCACCGGCTAACTCCGTGCCAGCAGCCGCGGTAATACGGAGGGTGCAAGCGTTAATCGGAATTACTGGGCGTAAAGCGCACGCAGGCGGTTGATTAAGTTAGATGTGAAATCCCCGGGCTTAACCTGGGAATGGCATCTAAGACTGGTCAGCTAGAGTCTTGTAGAGGGGGGTAGAATTCCATGTGTAGCGGTGAAATGCGTAGAGATGTGGAGGAATACCGGTGGCGAAGGCGGCCCCCTGGACAAAGACTGACGCTCAGGTGCGAAAGCGTGGGGAGCAAACAGGATTAGATACCCTGGTAGTCCACGCTGTAAACGATGTCGATTTGAAGGTTGTTCCCTTGAGGAGTGGCTTTCGGAGCTAACGCGTTAAATCGACCGCCTGGGGAGTACGGCCGCAAGGTTAAAACTCAAATGAATTGACGGGGGCCCGCACAAGCGGTGGAGCATGTGGTTTAATTCGATGCAACGCGAAGAACCTTACCTACTCTTGACATCCAGAGAACTTAGCAGAGATGCTTTGGTGCCTTCGGGAACTCTGAGACAGGTGCTGCATGGCTGTCGTCAGCTCGTGTTGTGAAATGTTGGGTTAAGTCCCGCAACGAGCGCAACCCTTATCCTTTGTTGCCAGCGATTCGGTCGGGAACTCAAAGGAGACTGCCGGTGATAAACCGGAGGAAGGTGGGGATGACGTCAAGTCATCATGGCCCTTACGAGTAGGGCTACACACGTGCTACAATGGCGTATACAAAGAGAAGCGACCTCGCGAGAGCAAGCGGAACTCATAAAGTACGTCGTAGTCCGGATTGGAGTCTGCAACTCGACTCCATGAAGTCGGAATCGCTAGTAATCGTAGATCAGAATGCTACGGTGAATACGTTCCCGGGCCTTGTACACACCGCCCGTCACACCATGGGAGTGGGTTGCAAAAGAAGTAGGTAGCTTAACCTTCGGGAGGGCGCTTACCACTTTGTGATTCATGACTGGGGTGAAGTCGTAACAAGGTAACCGTAGGGGAACCTGCGGTTGGATCACCTCCTTACCATTGAAGTGTTTTTGTGAAGTGCTCACACAGATTGTCTGATAGAAAGTAGAGCAATAGGCTATACGTGGGAGACTTATTCGAAAGAATAGGGCTTACATGAGATACCGCGCAGTAAGTGCAATATCTTGTGTCCCCTTCGTCTAGAGGCCTAGGACACCGCCCTTTCACGGCGGTAACAGGGGTTCGAATCCCCTAGGGGACGCCAATTGCGCCGATATCGAGTGAAAGACGATGTCCCCAATAATGATTAAGCCAATTATTTTAATAGTTGGTTTAACAATTATGCTCTTTAACAATCTGGAACAAGCTGAAAATTGAAAACAACGCACATTGTTTATCGCTTAAACAATGTGAGAGTCTCTCAAAAATCTCAACTTGAATAGTGTACTTTGAACTATCGAGTCGACGAGCGAAATGAGTTCAAGGCAGCCCGCGCACAGCAAGCGCAGCGTACTTTAAGTACGTGAGCATTGCGCGCACGGACTAACGCCGAAATCATGAAGCACAGTCACTCGTTGTAAGAAGACGCCTTCGGGTTGTGAGGTTAAGCGACTAAGCGTACACGGTGGATGCCTAGGCAATCAGAGGCGATGAAGGACGTGCTAATCTGCGATAAGCGTCGGTAAGGTGATATGAACCGTTACAACCGACGATTTCCGAATGGGGAAACCCAGTGCAATTCGTTGCACTATCGTTTGATGAATACATAGTCAAACGAAGCGAACCGGGGGAACTGAAACATCTCAGTACCCCGAGGAAAAGAAATCAACCGAGATTCCCCTAGTAGCGGCGAGCGAACGGGGAGCAGCCCAGAGTCTTAATCAGCATTAGCATCAGGAGAACGGTCTGGAAAGTCCGGCAGTAAAGGGTGATAGCCCCGTATCCGAAGGTGTTAGTGTTGTGAACTCGACGAGTAGGGCGGGACACGTGTTATCCTGTCTGAATATGGGGGGACCATCCTCCAAGGCTAAATACTCCTGATTGACCGATAGTGAACCAGTACCGTGAGGGAAAGGCGAAAAGAACCCCGGCGAGGGGAGTGAAATAGAACCTGAAACCGTGTACGTACAAGCAGTGGGAGCCTTGATTTATCAGGGTGACTGCGTACCTTTTGTATAATGGGTCAGCGACTTATATTCTGTAGCAAGGTTAACCGTATAGGGGAGCCGTAGGGAAACCGAGTCTTAACTGGGCGAATGAGTTGCAGGGTATAGACCCGAAACCCGGTGATCTAGCCATGGGCAGGTTGAAGGTTGGGTAACACTAACTGGAGGACCGAACCGACTAATGTTGAAAAATTAGCGGATGACTTGTGGCTGGGGGTGAAAGGCCAATCAAACCGGGAGATAGCTGGTTCTCCCCGAAAGCTATTTAGGTAGCGCCTCGTGAACTCATCTTCGGGGGTAGAGCACTGTTTCGACTAGGGGGTCATCCCGACTTACCAACTCGATGCAAACTACGAATACCGAAGAATGTTATCACGGGAGACACACGGCGGGTGCTAACGTTCGTCGTGAAGAGGGAAACAACCCAGACCGCCAGCTAAGGTCCCAAAGTCATAGTTAAGTGGGAAACGAAGTGGGAAGGCTCAGACAGCCAGGATGTTGGCTTAGAAGCAGCCATCATTTAAAGAAAGCGTAATAGCTCACTGGTCGAGTCGGCCTGCGCGGAAGATGTAACGGGGCTAAACTATGCACCGAAGCTGCGGCAGCGATATGTAAATATTGTTGGGTAGGGGAGCGTTCTGTAAGCCTGTGAAGGTGTACTGTGAGGTATGCTGGAGGTATCAGAAGTGCGAATGCTGACATAAGTAACGATAATGCGGGTGAAAAACCCGCACGCCGGAAGACCAAGGGTTCCTGTCCAACGTTAATCGGGGCAGGGTGAGTCGACCCCTAAGGCGAGGCAGAAATGCGTAGTCGATGGGAAACGGGTTAATATTCCCGTACTGGTGATAATTGCGATGGGGGGACGGAGAAGGCTAGGCTATCCGGGCGACGGTTGTCCCGGTTTAAGAATGTAGGCAGGTGAATTAGGCAAATCCGGTTCACTACATGCTGAGGTTCGATGACGAGTCACTACGGTGATGAAGTAGCTCATGCCCCGCTTCCAGGAAAAGCCTCTAAGCTCTAGATTATCATTAATCGTACCCCAAACCGACACAGGTGGTCAGGTAGAGAATACTCAGGCGCTTGAGAGAACTCGGGTGAAGGAACTAGGCAAAATGGTGCCGTAACTTCGGGAGAAGGCACGCTGGCGCTAGGTGAAGTCCCTCGCGGATGGAGCTGAAGCCAGTCGCAGATACCAGCTGGCTGCAACTGTTTATTAAAAACACAGCACTGTGCAAACACGAAAGTGGACGTATACGGTGTGACGCCTGCCCGGTGCTGGAAGGTTAATTGATGGGGTTATCCGTAAGGAGAAGCTCTTGATCGAAGCCCCAGTAAACGGCGGCCGTAACTATAACGGTCCTAAGGTAGCGAAATTCCTTGTCGGGTAAGTTCCGACCTGCACGAATGGCGTAATGATGGCCAGGCTGTCTCCACCCGAGACTCAGTGAAATTGAACTCGCTGTGAAGATGCAGTGTACCCGCGGCAAGACGGAAAGACCCCGTGAACCTTTACTATAGCTTGACACTGAACATTGAGCCTTGATGTGTAGGATAGGTGGGAGGCTTCGAAGCGTGGACGCCAGTCTGCGTGGAGCCAACCTTGAAATACCACCCTTTAATGTTTGATGTTCTAACGTTGCCCCGTTATCCGGGGTGCGGACAGTGTCTGGTGGGTAGTTTGACTGGGGCGGTCTCCTCCCAAAGAGTAACGGAGGAGCACGAAGGTTGGCTAAGCATGGTCGGACATCATGCGGTTAGTGCAAAGGCATAAGCCAGCTTGACTGCGAGAGTGACGGCTCGAGCAGGTACGAAAGTAGGTCTTAGTGATCCGGTGGTTCTGAATGGAAGGGCCATCGCTCAACGGATAAAAGGTACTCCGGGGATAACAGGCTGATACCGCCCAAGAGTTCATATCGACGGCGGTGTTTGGCACCTCGATGTCGGCTCATCACATCCTGGGGCTGAAGTAGGTCCCAAGGGTACGGCTGTTCGCCGTTTAAAGTGGTACGCGAGCTGGGTTTAGAACGTCGTGAGACAGTTCGGTCCCTATCTGCCGTGGGCGTTGGAAGATTGAAAGGGGCTGCTCCTAGTACGAGAGGACCGGAGTGGACGCACCACTGGTGTTCGGGTTGTCATGCCAATGGCATTGCCCGGTAGCTAAGTGCGGAAGAGATAACCGCTGAAAGCATCTAAGCGGGAAACTTGCCTTGAGATGAGTCTTCCCTGACCCTTTAAGGGTCCTAAAGGAACGTTTAAGACTAAGACGTTGATAGGTTGGGTGTGTAAGCATAGCGATATGTTGAGCTAACCAATACTAATGAACCGTGAGGCTTAACCTGACAACACCGAAGGTGTTTTAGAGAGATTGGGTTGTTTTTGATAGCGAGTGAGAAGCCGAGAGGTGAAGGACACACAGCTTGTTTGAGATTGATGTTTTGGTTTAGTGCATAAAAGTGACATTAAACGGGAACAAACAGAATTTGTCTGGCGGCAATAGCGCGGTGGTCCCACCTGACCCCATGCCGAACTCAGCAGTGAAACGCCGTAGCGCCGATGGTAGTGTGGGGTCTCCCCATGTGAGAGTAGGGAACTGCCAGACATTAAATTAGTGAAGAAGCCACCCATTGGGTGGCTTTTTTGCGTTTAGGGGTAACGAACTAATTGTTGATGTTAGAAGTGAAGTTCCTTAATATCCCAACTCCCAACTCCCAACTCCCAACTCCCAACTCCCAACTCCCACTTCTTTCTTTTAACGGCTCACTTAATTTAATCCTTCTACGCAGGGCGATTAGTCATGAATATAACCATCGTAATCATGAATATAACAGTCGCAAATGGAAGTTCATGATACAAAGTAGTGAGTAACAGCTCACTTGTTTCTTAATTAGTCGAGTGCAATAAAATTAACTATATCACTACAATATGGTGTGGTAGTGATTATCTACTAGCGCCATGAATGGAAGGTCTGGAACTAAAGTAGTGAGTAACAGCTCACTTATTATTTAATTAGTCATTTTTAATTTTAATAAAACCAACTGGATATGGTGTGGTGGTTATCTATTACTACTGTGAATGGAAGGTCTGGAACCAAAGTAGTGAGTAACAGCTCACGTATTATTGATTTAATCGTAGTTAATTCCAGTAAAATTAACTGGATATAATTATCTGGTGATTATCTATTATTGAAGCCGATATAAGGGTTTGTACCAAAGTTGTGAGTAACAACTTACTGGTATTACAGAATGAGTTAACTAATTGAGATAGTGGAGATTGTGGATTTTAAAGCTAATTATTGAGTATAAATTATGTAAAAGCCTTCTTATTATTTGTAGATAATAAAAATGAGTCACTCTCAATATAAAATATGGGAAATCAATAAGTTGATTGTCGGATATACTGGTTGAGAATGAGTAATAAGTTCTAGTGCTTGAAATTATTTCATTTAACCTTGAAACACTCGACAAGACGAATAACATTAGTTAGATTATTTGGCATTCTAGAAGTCTAAACGTATAAACGGAAGAGGGAGATGAATGATGCCTATTCGTTTACCAGATGAACTACCGGCAGTTAATTTCTTGAGAGAAGAAAATGTTTTTGTTATGACAACAACAAGAGCTAGTCATCAAGAGATCCGTCCCTTGAAAGTATTGATACTCAATTTGATGCCGAAAAAGATAGAAACTGAAAATCAGTTTCTTCGTTTACTGTCAAACACACCATTACAGGTTGATATTCAACTATTACGAATTGATCAACGAGAGTCAAAAAATACTCCAACAGAGCACTTAAATACCTTTTATTGTGATTTTGAAGACATACAGGATCAGAATTTTGATGGCTTAATTGTAACGGGTGCTCCACTAGGACTGGTAGAGTTTAATGACGTGCTATACTGGCAGCAAATAGAAAAGGTAATAGCTTGGGCGAAGGAACATGTCACATCAACCCTTTTTGTTTGTTGGGCTGTGCAAGCGGCTTTAAAGGTGTTGTATGACTTACCTAAATGGACCAGAGAAGAAAAACTATCAGGTATATACCAACATGATACGTTAGAGCCATATGCTTTACTGACAAGAGGGTTTGATGGGTCATTTTATGCGCCTCACTCTCGTTATGCCGATTTTCCTGAAGATCTTATTCGTCAGCATACTGATCTGGAGATTTTAGCAAGCTCACAGGAGGCAGGTGCTTATTTGTTTGGGTCAAAAGACAAACGGTTAGCATTTGTGACAGGTCATCCCGAATATGATGGAGATACGCTAGCACAAGAATATTGGCGTGATATAGATGCTGGAATTTCGCCTCAGATCCCATGCAATTATTTCAAAAATGATGATCCCAATAACCCTCCAATGGTGAATTGGCGTAGCCATGGGCATTTATTGTTTTCAAATTGGTTGAATTATTATGTGTATCAGATCACACCTTTTGATCTTACTAATATGGAACCAACACTAGATTAAAAAAAGAAATATAAATTTAGTAATGACAATAAAATAAGTGTTTTTGCTGGTTGTACCAGTTTAAATTAGGCTTATATCGTAAAAACAGGTGTCAAAGCTAGTCTGAAAGCAGCTATTTATTAGCTGCTTTTTTTATTTCCAACGAAAAATTTCAAAAGTACAGCTTCTTATAATTAGTTGATTTAACGGCTATTTAACATTTTATTTAAAGCAAAGGAATGGGTAGTCAATTTATTTATTATTCAAAAGCACATTATTATCAATGGCTTATTTGTTTATTAAAATAAAATGGAAATCGTTTTTGATTTATTTTTGTTTTGATCTTATGCTTAATTCATAGTCAACGATGAATGAGGGTTTGGTCGATGGAGCAGCAACTACCTATATCGGAATTAACATTCACAAAGAATATTGAACAGCTAGAAAATCAAGTTTTATCTATTGATTCTATTGTGTTTCTTTCTAAATTAGTTGAAGAGTTTCTTCCTCGTAGAGAGAAATTATTAAAAGATAGGGTGCTCAGGCAGCAAAAGATCGATGCTGGCTCTTTGCCTGATTTTATTTCGGAATTTGATTCCATAAAAAAATCAAATTGGAAGATTCAAGGTATCCCAGCAGATTTGCAAGATCGCCGTGTCGAAATTACTGGGCCGGTCGAACGTAAAATGGTTATTAATGCTTTAAATGCTAACGTAAAAGTATTTATGGCGGACTTTGAGGATTCTCTGTCTCCTTCATGGGAAAGATTGATCGATGGTCAAGTCAACTTAAGGGATTCGATTCGTGGTGATATTTCTTATACCAATGAAAGTGGAAAGGTCTACCAATTAAAATCTAATCCTGCTGTTTTGATTGCTCGTGTTCGTGGCCTTCATTTAGATGAAAAACACGTTTTATCAGGAGAGAAGCCGATCCCTGGTGGCCTATTTGATTTCGCTATTTACTTCTTTAATAACTATGAAGCGTTATTAAAAAAAGGAAGTGGCCCTTATTTTTACATCCCAAAACTTGAATCTTGGGAGGAAGCAAAATGGTGGAGCGATGTCTTTAGTATGGCTGAAGATTTGGTGGGGATACCTCGGGGTACGATTAAAGCAACCGTACTAATTGAAACATTACCCGCAGTATTTCAAATGGATGAAATCTTATACCACATGCGCCACCACATCGTGGGGCTGAATTGTGGACGTTGGGACTACATATTTAGTTATATCAAAACGCTGAAAGAGCACGCAGATCGTGTTTTGCCAGACCGCCAAGTTGTCACAATGACACAATCATTTTTAAGTGCTTATTCGCGCTTATTAATTAAAACGTGTCATCGTCGTGGTGCATTTGCGATGGGGGGAATGTCTGCTTTTATACCCAGTAAAGATCCTCAAGAAAATGAAATTATTTTAGCGAAAGTAAAAGCAGACAAAGAGTTAGAAGCCAAAAATGGGCATGATGGCTCTTGGATTGCACATCCGGGCTTAGCGGATACTGTTATGAGCGTGTTTAATCAAGCTCTTGGTGATCAGCAAAACCAGCTACATGTATCCCGTGATTTTGACGAAGAAATCACGGCTGGCCAGCTATTAGAGCCTTGTGCCGGTGAGCGAACAGAAGCAGGCATGCGAGCTAACATTCGTGTTGCGGTTCAATATATCGAAGCATGGATCTCAGGGAATGGTTGTGTACCCATCTATGGTTTGATGGAAGATGCTGCGACAGCAGAAATTTCACGGACTTCAATTTGGCAGTGGATCCGTCACGGTAAAACACTGTCCACCGGTGAGAAAGTGACTAAGACCTTATTTGAAGAAATGCTGGATGAGGAATTACAAGTTATTCAAAAAGAACTTGGTGACCAGCGTTTTCAAAGTGGTCGTTTTCGTGAAGCTGCGGAACTGATGAGGCGGATTACAACACAGGATGAACTTATTGAGTTCTTAACTATCCCCGGATACCAATTATTAGACTAGCTATAGCAAAGAAAAAATTCGATAACCCTACATATTCTTATAAAGGAAGTGGATCATGACAACATCGCGCTTAGAACAAATTGCCCAATTAGAAAATGAATGGAAAAAACCACGTTGGAAAGGTATTACTCGCCCATATACAGCCGAAGAAGTGGTGAAATTACGTGGTTCTGTGAATATTGAACACTCTTTAGCACGCAAAGGCGCAGAGCGTTTTTGGGATCAATTACATGGTGGTTCAAAGAAAGGTTATGTAAATGCACTGGGCGCTTTAACGGGTGGGCAAGCGCTACAGCAAGCGAAAGCAGGTATTGAAGCTATTTATTTATCAGGTTGGCAGGTTGCTGCGGATGCAAATACGTCATCGAGTATGTATCCAGACCAATCACTTTACCCTGTTGATTCAGTGCCATCAGTAGTTAAGAAAATTAATAATACATTTCGTCGTGCAGACCAAATTCAGTGGGCGAATGGTATTGGCCCTGACAATAAAGAGTATATTGATTATTTTTTACCGATTATCGCGGATGCGGAAGCGGGCTTTGGTGGCGTATTAAATGCCTTCGAACTAATGAAAAATATGATAGAAGCGGGGGCTGCAGCCGTCCATTTTGAAGACCAATTAGCCGCAGTTAAAAAATGTGGCCATATGGGGGGGAAAGTTCTTGTGCCTACCCAGGAAGCAATTCAAAAACTGGTTGCAGCTCGTTTAGCTGCGGATGTTTCAGGTGTACCAACTATCTTGGTTGCTAGAACGGATGCGGATGCTGCGGATCTTCTCACATCTGACTGCGATGCTTATGATGCAGAATTTGTTACAGGAGAACGCACCTCTGAAGGCTTTTTCCGTACCAAAGCAGGAATTGAGCAAGCGATTAGCCGCGGGCTAGCTTATGCACCTTATGCAGACCTAGTTTGGTGTGAAACGTCGAAGCCTGACCTTGAGGCAGCAAGACAGTTCGCTGAGGCTATTCATGCTAAATATCCAGGTAAGTTATTGGCTTATAACTGTTCTCCATCATTCAATTGGAAAAAGAATTTAGATGACAGCACAATCGCCCGCTTCCAAGACGAACTTTCAGCGATGGGTTATCGTTTCCAATTCATTACGTTAGCCGGTATTCACAGCATGTGGTTCAACATGTTTGATTTGGCTCATTCCTACGCACAAGGTGAGGGCATGAAACATTATGTTGAAAAAGTTCAAGAGTGTGAGTTTGCAGCAATGAATAAAGGCTATACCTTCTCTTCACATCAGCAAGAGGTAGGAACAGGCTATTTTGATAAAGTGACAACCGTTATTCAAGGAGGGGCTTCATCAGTGACGGCTTTAACTGGCTCAACTGAAGAAGAGCAATTCTAGTTAGATTATTTTCCTTTCAATCGGTGTTTCTGGTGTCTTTATTGGTTAGCTATATCTGTTAATTTTTCAGGCACGTTTAGTGCCTGTTTTTTATTCAATGCGAGTCTGTATTCTTATAGGAGTGGTTATGATATTGACGACAGAACAGATAATAGCGCAGACCATTTTACAGGGTTTTGATGCGCAATATGGTCGCTTCCTTGAAATAACCTCAGGTGCACAAGAAAGGTTTGAACAGGCAGATTGGCATGCTATTCAGCATGCGATGAAAAGACGAATTCAATTGTATGACCATCATGTTGGCTTAGTCGTCGCTCAGCTACAGTTTATGGGGTTAGTACAATCGTTAACACCCGATAAACTGGCACAGATAAAAAATATTTATAAAACTTTATTACCAGATTACCCAAGGTTTGAAATAGCAGAAAGCTTTTTTAATTCCGTTTATTGTCGGCTATTTCAGCATCGAGAGCTGACACAAGATAACCTATTTATTTTTACGTCTCAGCCTGCGAGGCGCTTTTCTATTTCGCCTAGGCCGTTATCTCGCGAATATGTTGTTAATAATAATTTAGAGGGATTATTGTTTACGATGTTAAGTGGATTACCTCTCAGGCTAAAGTGGCGGAATCTGGATTTCGATATTCATTGCATTATCAATGTATTGAAAACAAGATTTCCCGATATTGAAAACCAAAAAGTCAGCTTACATATCGCAAATGAGCTATTTTATCGTAATAAGGCAGCTTGGTTAGTTGGTAAAATTTATATTAATGATGAGGTTTACCCATTCTTACTCCCTATTCATCATGATGATGGTCAGTACATTTATATCGATACCTGTTTAACTGAGTTTGATGAAGCCAGTATTGTGTTTGGTTTTGCTCGGTCCTATTTTATGGTGTATGCCCCTTTTCCAGCAGCTCTGGTTTTTTGGTTGAGGGAGATTTTACCGAGCAAGTCAATTGCGGAATTATATATGGCAATTGGCTGTCAAAAGCATGGAAAAACAGAGTACTACAGAGAGTATCTCGCCTATATTAATTTTTCACGAGAGCAATTTACTGTCGCTCCAGGTGTGAAAGGAATGGTGATGTTAGTCTTTACATCGCCTTCATTTGACCGTGTTTTTAAAATTATTAAAGACCAATTTGCACCACAAAAGCAGGTAACACGAGAACGGGTTTTAGAATGCTATCGTTTGGTTAAAGAGCACGATAGAGTTGGCCGGATGGCTGATACCCAAGAGTTTGAAAATTTTGTGATTAGCAAATCTTCTATCAGCGATGAATTGATGGCGGAGTTACTGAAAGAGGCTCCATCTCAAATTGAAGATCTAGGTGATAACATATTGATTCGTCATCTGTACATGGAAAGAAAGATGATCCCATTGAATATCTATATGGATAATGCTACTGACGCACAATTACATAATGCATTAAATGAATATGGCTGGGCGATTAAGCAATTAGCGGCCGCAAATATTTTTCCCGGGGATATGTTGTTTAAAAATTTTGGCGTAACGCGTCATGGCCGTGTTGTTTTTTATGATTATGATGAAATCTGTTATATGACAGAGGTGAATTTTCGTAAAATTCCTGAGCCATTATACCCTGAGCAAGAGTTATCGAGTGAGCCATGGTATAGCATTGGTGAACAAGATGTTTTTCCTGAAGAGTTTGCTTCTTTTATTTGCCAAAATGAGAAAATTCGTCATTATTTGCAGCAAGATCATGCAGATTTATTTGCAGCGGATTATTGGAAAAAACTACAAAATAGGATTTTAGCCGGGCACGTAGAAGATGTTTATGCCTACCGTGAAGAATTACGTTTTTGTCAGAAACCCAATGAGGTTGCATAATTACAATAGTATTAATTAAAGGGAGTTAAAAACGACCCAGTAAGTGACTGAGCCGTTTTTTGGGCGCTATTTTTTTGCGCCTTGTACCGCTTCTTGTGCAAGTTGGGTAATTTTTTCGTAATTACCTGAATTCAGTGCATCTTCAGGAACGAGCCAAGAACCACCAATGCACAGAACGCTATCTAATTCTAAATAACTGAGGTAATTAGCTAGCGATATTCCACCCGTTGGGCAAAATTTGACTTGTGAGAAAGGGCCGGCAATGGCTTTTAACGCTTTAACCCCACCGTTGGCTTCTGCTGGAAAAAATTTAAACGCTTTTAAGCCATATTGCATACCAAGCATAAGTTCAGAAACGGTTGAAATACCTGGAATTAAAGGAATATTCCCTTTAGTGGCGGCATTGAGCAACTCATCCGTTAAGCCGGGGCTGATTGCAAACTGTGCTCCAGCTTCAGTGACTTCAGTAAGTTGTTTTGCATTGATAACAGTGCCTGCGCCAATAATCGCTTCAGGTACTTCTTTTGCAATAAGACGAATAGCATTAATAGCACATTCAGTGCGTAACGTGACTTCTAAAACGTTAACACCACCTTTGACTAATGCTTTTGCAAGAGGAACCGCTTGTTCTAATTTTTTAATAACAATAACAGGGACGACAGGGCCTTGTTTTAATACGCTTTCAGCGGTCATTTTCCAATTATTCATTTTCTATTCCTATTCAATGAAAATAGATTAAAAATCAATGCTACAAGCGCCTTCTTCGGCACCTGATAAGTGTCTTCTTAATGCCCCGAAAAGCTCTCTGCCACAGCCACTACGCTCAGCGGTTAAATCAGCCTCAAAGGGTTGGCGTTTATTGAGTTCTTCTTCATCAACCCGTAATTGCAATTCTCCCGTCAATGCATTTACCCTAATAATATCGCCATTTTTTACTTTTGCTAACAGTCCACCATTGTAAGCCTCAGGCGTGACATGAATTGCGGATGGCACTTTGCCGGATGCTCCAGATAAGCGACCATCAGTAACGAGCGCGACTTTGTAGCCTTTATCCATAAGAACACCTAGTGGCGGCATTAACTTATGCAGTTCTGGCATGCCATTTGCGGATGGCCCTTGGAAGCGAACAACGATGATGCAATCTTTATTGAGTTCACCGGCTTCAAAGTGTGTAGCAATCTCATTTTGATTGTTAAATACGACCGCAGGCGCTTCGATAATCTGATTCTCTTCAGGAACCGCTGATGTTTTCATCACAGCGCGACCTAAATTACCAGACAGTAATTTTGTGCCTCCATGAGGAGAGAAAGGGCGGTCTATATCAGCAATAACATCCAGATTGAATGAGGACTCTGGTCCTTCTCGCCATGCAAGTTGGCCATTGTTTAACCAAGGTTCCAAGGTGTAATTTGTTAGTCCAAATCCTGCGACAGTATGGACATCGTTATGCAATAAACCTTTTTGTAATAGCTGGCGGATAAGCAAAGCTACGCCACCCGCAGCTTGGAATTGGTTGATATCTGCTTGGCCATTAGGATAGATACGGCAAATAAGTGGAACAATGGCAGAAATATCAGAAAAATCATCCCAATTGATAATGATCCCTGCGGCTCTTGCTATAGCCACAAGATGCATGGTTAAGTTAGTTGAGCCTCCCGTCGCGAGTAATGCGACGATACCGTTAACAATCACTTTTTCGTCAACCAATTGACCAATAGGTAAATACTGACCTGACTGCTCAGTTAAACGTGTAATTTGTCGTGCGGCGGCTTCTGTTAATGCATCTCGTAGTGGTGAATCGGGGGATACAAATGATGCACCGGGTAGATGCAACCCCATCACTTCCATCATCATTTGATTCGAGTTAGCCGTACCATAGAAAGTACAGGTGCCTATCCCATGGTAAGACGCTGCCTCAGCCTCTAATAAAGCGAGTCTATCAACCTTG
This sequence comes from Providencia rettgeri, assembly GCF_023205015.1. NCBI lineage: Bacteria > Pseudomonadati > Pseudomonadota > Gammaproteobacteria > Enterobacterales > Morganellaceae > Providencia > Providencia rettgeri. Next base: position 449,437 of record NZ_CP096258.1, read on the forward strand.
CCTTCAGCATACAGCTGCCGAATGCGCACTTTTTCTTTATTTGGTAAACCCGTAGCCATTGGGCCTGCAGGAACAAATATTGCAGGAAGGTGGCCGAATGAAAGCGCACCAAGCATTAAACCAGGAACAATTTTGTCGCAAATGCCTAAATAGAGTGCGCCATCAAACATATTGTGGGATAGGCCAATAGCGGTTGACATGGCAATGACATCTCGACTTAACATCGATAACTCCATCCCATCTTGACCTTGGGTTACACCATCGCACATTGCGGGAACACCCGCAGCGACTTGGCCAATAGAACCTGCTTCTAATAATGCTTTTTTGAGTTGTTCTGGATACTTATCGTATGGGCGGTGCGCTGAAAGCATATCATTGTAGGAATTGATGATAGCAATATCAGAGCGGGTCATGCTTTTAAGAATTTGTTTTTCTTCACTTTGACAGGCTGCAAAACCATGGGCAAGGTTACCACAAGCTAATGATGCTCGATGGACAGTCATACTACGAGCCTGCTCTATTTTCTTGAGATAAGCGGCTCGAGTTTTCACGGAACGAGAAATGATACGTTGAGTGATGCGATCAAGTTCTTTATTGATCACCGAAGGATTTGTCACTTTAGAGGTGGTCATGCTCATGATAATTGCTCCATAGCGCAGTAAAAAGATGAATCAAACTGCAAGTCGATTTGGATCGTGTCTATCGTTATTTGCTCGAGTACTATAGCATCAATGTTACCGGTAACATTGTTCAATGAAAATGTAGGCGTTGCAATATGGAAAATGAATATTCGAAGCTATCTGTGATCTGAATCAAATTTATATTATGGTATGGATAGTGTGGAAAATAGACAAACAAGCATGCTATAGTGTTTTTTTTGATGGTTTTATCATCAAATTCAATTAGATAATTGTACAAAGTTAGGTTGTACCAATGAAAAGAGCGCAGGAATGTTAAGGTTAGCTATAGCTGCATTTGTATTGCTATTGGCCAGTTTGGTAAGAGCTGAAGTAGTTTTAACTTCGGGGTCATATAAAATTTTAGCTGGCGTTTTTAATGAGCAAGCAGCGATGCAATCACATAATGCATCACAAGCAGACAAAATTGATGCATTGACTCAATTTTTTTTAACGACGCCTTATAATAATCAAACATTGAATATGAGTCCGCTATCAGCTGAAAAATTAGTCATTAATTTGAAAGAAATGGACTGTATGACATTTATAGAGTACACCGAAGCTTTTAAGCGTTCTAAAAGCTATGACCAGTTCGTTTTGAACTTAATCAATATTCGTTATGTCAACCAAAATATTGCATTTAAATATCGTCGGCATTTTTTTTCTGATTGGGTGCAAGGGCCTGAAGCGATTGCGGTCGATATTACCAATGAAATAAGTTTACAGGCAGTTAAGGTAAATAAACGACTTAATTTAAAAAATCACAATGAGAGGTATATATCTGGATTGCCCATCAAAAATAGATTAATAAGCTACATTCCAGTAAAATATGTCGATGATGATTTGCTGATGAAGTTAAAAACAGGTGATTACATTGGGATTTACTCAAGGGGTAATGGATTAGATGTCAGCCATGTGGGGGTTGTAATACGTAGGGGGAATAAGACAATATTTAGAAATGCTTCTTCACACCGTGGAAATCTTCAGGTTATTGATATTGAATTGAGTGATTATTTAAAAGGAAAGTCTGGGATTGTTGTTTTTAGACCCAGATCAGATTATTAACCTATTTTTTTGATATAAAGAAATAAGTAAATTCAAAGTTTATGTATGTATAAAATCAATACATAGAAAATAGTTTAATAATGAAAATCATACAAGTATTTTTATTGGTTACCAATTATTGCTAGTAACATTTAAAATGTAAAAATATATTAAATTATCGATTTGATCAAAAAAAAATATATAAATATTATTTTATACTAAAAATGGAAAAACTTTTATAAAGCAATAGATTGCTTTATAAATACGACTGGAGTCTCTTTTTTTTGTATATAAAAATGATGCTTGCCTATTAATCTTGCCACCTTTGATTGTTCATAACTATTTTAAATGGTGATAATTAATTTTATAATGAGTAATACTAGCTAAATTATTTTTCTTATTTAAATTTAGGAGATGGTTATGCATATCGCTAAAAATAAAAATGTTTATGCATTATTAGGTAATCATTTACGGAAAGCTAGAGTGAGTAAAGGGTTATCAGGAAATGAGCTAGGCTCAATTATTCATTTGAGTCAACAGCAAGTATCACGATATGAGTTAGGTATTAATAAGTTGAGTTTAGATAAACTGATTGAAATCGTGATTTTTTTAGATATCGATATTAATGAAATTACTAAAATTATTGTTAAGCAGGTTGAGTATGAAAAAATGAGTTAGAAGTAACCAAAATAAGTTTTTTTATTGTACCTTTATGAAATTATTCTAACTAATTTATTTTTTAAATATTCAGTATAAGAATGGGTTGTGACTTATACATATAGGGAACTAGGCGATTAAATTGTTAGAACGGTCGAAAAATAAATTTTATAGTAAATACTTAAAATTGAAAATAATTTGAAACTAAATTCTAGAAATAAAAATAATCAATTCAATGTCCTTTATTTTTAAGGCGGAACTTATTCGTGCTCATCATGATAAGTTCTCTGGAGTTTATCTCTGTTTCTTCCAATGTTTCTTGTCATTTTAGATAAAGAGATCGTTCTAGTAAATATTAAAGCCTTTTGTTTGTTATTTGAACTAAAAGGTTTTAACTCAATGTATTTAAAAGTTTATTTCATTATCTTGTATCTGTATTCTTCTGAATAAAAGGCATTGCAGCGTTGTCGATGCATGAAAATTGATAGTATTGCTGATGACACAATGCTTAAATAAAGCTTAATGAATAATAGATTAAGGTTATGGCTCGATGTTCAAGTATATAGGGATATTATTTACCTTTTTGCTAATAGGCTGTTCGGCCTCGAATAAAGGTTACTACCTTGATAACCGTTATCCATCAAAAAATAGTAGTCAACGTATTCAATATGTCGTTATTCACTACACAGTCTCTGATGATGTGCGTTCTATAGCTACATTAACACAGGGTAAAGTGAGCTCTCACTATCTTATTCCAAGTGTACCTGAAACTAAAAATGGCCAGCCTGTTGTATTACAACTTGTTCCTGAATCGTTAAAATCATGGCATGCAGGAGAAAGTTATTGGCGACAGCATAATGGTCTGAATGATACTTCTATTGGAATTGAAATCGTCAATGCAGGATTGCAAAAGGATGTAAAAGGAAAACTGCATTGGGCCCCTTATAATGAAGCGCAAATTGTTGCCTTGATCCCACTCATCCAAGATATTATGCGGCGGTATAACATTCCCCCGGAGAATATTATTGGTCACAGTGATATTGCTCCACTGCGCAAGCAAGATCCAGGTAAGGCATTTCCATGGCAACGCCTTGCTCAACATGGAATAGGCGCTTGGCCAGACCCTAAAATAGTGACTAAATTTCTAGCGGGACGTAATGTGAATGAACCTGCTAATGTGTTACGCGTTCAAAAAGCGCTTAATTATTATGGTTATTCAACCATGCCGTTATCAGGTAAGTTAGATCCACAGACGAAAAAAATATTGCGAGCTTTCCAATTGCATTTTCGGCCTCGAGATATTGAAGGACAAGCGGATGCTGAAACAGAGGCTATCGCGTTGGCACTCATTGAAAAGTACCGTGATATGCAAAAATTTAAGTTATTTGAAAAGGCCCAGAAGTTGCCTACTATTTCAACAAATCAGCAAGGTGACTAGAGGGCAGTAAAAAGCTTTGTGAGGTTAAGTGAAATACAGGCTGCTAGTATTTCACTTTCACTGTTTATCTAGCGGTTTGCACCATATTCATGACTGATTTCTTTTGCCGCCTTAATAACCATAGCACCCAACTCAGTAATACGATCATCCGTGATACGAGATAATGGGCCTGAAATAGAAATGGCTGCAAACGCTTCTTTGTGCTCATCATAAATACAAGCCCCAATACAACGTAACCCTAAAGCATGTTCTTCGTCATCATAAGAAAAACCTTGTTTTTTTGCCTGTTGTAAATTCTCTTTTAAGGCTGATGGGTTAGTTAATGTATAAGGCGTATAAGCATGTAAACCTTTACGGCTTAAAAGTGGAACTAGTTTATCTTCCGGTAAGTTAGCAATGAATGCTTTACCTGCCCCCGAGGCGTGTAATGGCAGTTTTCCACCAATCGGAGCTGACATTCTCATTAGCGCATTGCATTGTACTTGGTCAACAATAACGGCATCGTACTCGGTATGGTCTAGGATCGCTAAGTTGACGGTTTCCCCTGATTCATCCATTAAGCGGCGCAGTATCGGGTGAACAAGGGCTAATAAATTGCGACTTTCTAAGAAGCTACTACCAATGATAAAAGCATGAGAAGCAATAACCCATAGGCCTAAATCACCCGTTTGACGAACAAAACCATGTTGTTCTAATGTCATTAATAGGCGGTGTGTTGTTGAGTTTGGTAAGCCAGCTTGCATCGCAAGGTCTGTGAGGGCGATCCCCCCTGTTGATTCGGAAATATATTCCAACAGTGTTAAGCCACGACTTAATGATTGTACTTGTCCTGCTGCAGCTGCGCCACTCGCCGGCCCTTTTGCTTTTTTAAGTTTCTTAGTAATTGGTGCCGTTGCCATTAAGTCTCTCCTGACTGTCATTTAGCTTCTATTATGAACTATTTCACCTGAAAATACTCATCGGATCAGTGAAAAGTGTGCTCTTGTGCAACCTTGAAAAACTCTCATCATAACAGCGAATTTTCGCATGAGAAGTTATGATAGGATGTTAAAAGTAAAAATTTGACTTATTTCTCAGTGTTCCATTTTAGGAGGGCAGTGCAGTGTCCGCAAAAGTTAATCAATTAGAACAAGAATTAAAAAAACGTATATTGGTATTAGATGGTGCAATGGGAACAATGATCCAACAACATAAGTTGTCGGAAGCCCAGTTTCGCGGTGAACGATTTGCGGATTGGCCGAGTGATCTAAAGGGAAATAACGACCTATTAGTCTTAACTCAACCAGATATCATTCGAGATATTCATTCTCAATATTTTGAAGCTGGGGCGGATATTGTTGAAACCAATACTTTTAACTCAACATCCATTGCGATGGCTGATTATAAAATGGAATCCCTTTCCGCTGAAATTAACGAAGTTGCTGCGCGCCTTGCCCGTGAATGTGCTGACGAGTGGACACGTAAAACCCCTGACCAACCGCGCTATGTCGCTGGCGTATTAGGCCCGACAAACCGTACCGCGTCTATTTCTCCTGATGTAAATGATCCGGCTTATCGCAATATCACTTTTGATCAGCTCGTTGAAGCTTATCGCGAATCTACACGATCCTTAGTGAAAGGCGGTGTGGATCTGATCATGATCGAAACCATTTTCGACACATTAAATGCAAAAGCCGCGATCTTTGCAGTTGAAACCGAGCTGGAGGCTTTAGGCATTGCTTTGCCAATTATGATCTCGGGGACGATCACGGATGCTTCTGGTCGTACATTATCAGGGCAAACAACGGAAGCTTTTTATAACTCATTGCGCCATGCACAACCGATATCATTTGGCTTGAACTGTGCGCTAGGCCCTGATGAGCTTCGTCAATATGTTTCTGAATTATCAAGGATTGCTGAATGTTATGTCAGTGCGCATCCCAACGCAGGCCTACCAAATGCGTTCGGAGAGTATGACCTTGATGCACAAAATATGGCTGAACAAATTCATGAGTGGGCCACTGCAGGGTTTTTGAATATTGTTGGTGGATGCTGTGGAACGACGCCATTACATATCAAAAAAATGGCAGAAGCAGTAAAAGGCATCGAACCACGTCAATTACCGTCACTCCCTGTTGAATGTCGTTTATCTGGTTTAGAACCGCTAAATATTGGCGAAAAATCATTGTTTGTGAACGTTGGGGAAAGAACCAACGTGACTGGTTCGGCAAAATTCAAACGATTGATTAAAGAAGAAAATTACCAAGAAGCCTTAGATGTGGCGCGTCAGCAAGTAGAAAATGGTGCGCAAATTATTGACATCAATATGGATGAGGGGATGCTGGACTCCCACGCAGCGATGGTACGTTTCTTGAATCTGATTGCTGGTGAGCCAGATATTGCTCGTGTGCCTATCATGATTGACTCCTCAAAATGGGAAGTGATTGAGGCCGGGCTTAAGTGTATACAAGGTAAGGGGATAGTTAACTCAATCTCAATGAAAGAGGGGATTGAGGCATTTATTGAGCACGCTAAATTATTGCGTAAATATGGTGCTGCCGTGGTCGTCATGGCATTTGACGAAGTTGGTCAAGCAGATACACGTGAGCGGAAAATTGAAATTTGCCGCCGGGCTTATCAAATCCTTACCGAAGAGGTGGGCTTCCCACCTGAAGATATTATTTTTGACCCGAATATTTTTGCCGTAGCTACCGGAATCGAAGAACATAATAATTATGCAGTTGATTTTATTGAAGTCTGTAAGGATATCAAGGCTCAATTACCGCATGCGATGATTTCTGGTGGGGTTTCCAACGTCTCCTTTTCATTTAGAGGGAATGACCCTGTCCGTGAAGCAATTCATGCTGTTTTCTTGTATTACGCCATTCGTAATGGAATGGATATGGGGATCGTTAATGCAGGGCAGCTTGCCATCTATGATGATTTACCCGAGGAATTAAAAGACGCTGTTGAAGATGTGATTTTAAACCGCCGTGATGACAGTACAGAACGTTTGCTTGAGCTGGCGGAAAAATACCGTGGAGCAGGGGCCGGAGAGCAACAAATTCAACAAGCAGAATGGCGTAGTTGGGAAGTAGAAAAGCGCCTTGAGTACGCATTAGTGAAAGGGATTACCGAATTTATCATTGAAGATACAGAGGAAGCTCGTCAGCGTGCTTCGAGCCCAATTGAAGTGATTGAAGGCCCTTTAATGAACGGTATGAATGTGGTTGGTGACCTATTTGGGGAGGGCAAAATGTTCTTACCTCAAGTGGTGAAATCTGCCCGTGTGATGAAACAAGCAGTTGCCTATTTAGAGCCTTATATTCAAGAACTTAAGCAATCAGGTAGTAGTGCAGGAAAAGTTTTGCTCGCGACTGTAAAAGGCGATGTTCATGATATTGGTAAAAATATCGTTGGGGTTGTATTGCAATGTAATAACTATGAAATCATTGACTTAGGTGTAATGGTTCCGTGTGAAACTATTCTAAAAACAGCACGCGAAGAGAACGTTGATATCATTGGTTTGTCTGGGTTGATCACGCCATCGCTTGATGAAATGGTGCATGTGGCAAAAGAGATGGAAAGACAAGGATTTACCTTGCCATTATTGATAGGTGGAGCAACAACATCAAAAGCACATACCGCTGTAAAAATTGAGCAGAACTATAGTGGGCCAACGACTTACGTGCAAAATGCTTCACGCACCGTGGGAGTGGTGGCTGCATTATTATCAGAAACACAAAAAGCAGATTTTGTGGCGCGTACTCGCCGTGAATATGAAACTGTTCGTCAGCAACATGGCCGTAGAAGGCCAAAAACACCGCCTGTGTCACTGGATGTGGCGCGAGCGAATGCCGTTAAGATTGATTGGCAAAGTTACCAACCACCGGTACCAAAATTCCTTGGTATTCAAGAAGTCACAGCGCCTATTTCAACCTTAAGAAGCTATATAGACTGGACGCCATTTTTTATGACATGGTCTCTAGCGGGGAAATACCCACGGATTTTAGAAGATGAAGTGGTGGGTTCTGAAGCTCGTAAACTATTGAAAGATGCAAATAATATGTTAGATAAGCTAGACAAAGACGGCTTATTAACACCAAAAGGTATTTTTGGCCTGTTTCCTGCGAACCGTGTCGGGGATGATGTGGAAATTTATACCGATGAGTCGCGAAATCAGGTGCAAGTGATGGGGCTGAATTTACGCCAACAAACCTTAAAAACGGAATTTCCAAACTATTGTCTATCAGACTTTGTTGCGCCAAAAGATAGCGGTAAATCCGACTATATTGGTGCTTTCGCTGTGACTGGGGGCTTAGAAGAAGATGCGCTTGCTGATGCATATGAACAACAGCATGATGATTATAATAAAATCATGGTGAAAGCGCTGGCGGATAGGCTAGCGGAAGCGTTTGCTGAATATTTACACCAACAAGTTCGTGTGCGTTACTGGGGTTACGCAGCTGATGAAAACTTGAGTAATGAAGAACTTATTCGTGAAAATTACCAAGGAACCCGTCCTGCACCGGGGTACCCAGCTTGCCCTGAGCATACAGAAAAGGCAAAAATTTGGCAGTTACTTGATGTGGAAGCTAAAATTGGTATGCAGCTCACCAGTTCTTATGCGATGTGGCCGGGTGCCTCAGTATCTGGCTGGTATTTTAGTCATCCAGAAAGTAAGTATTTTGCGGTAGCTCAGCTACAAAAAGACCAAATTGAGGATTATGCAAAACGCAAAGGGATGTCGGTGACAGAGTTAGAGCGTTGGCTAGCACCAAACTTAGCTTATGATCCTGAAGATTAAAACCAAATCAATATATTGATTTTTCATGTATCCGGCACCATCTTATAGGTAATACATTAGAGGGGTCCAATGATGAGCTATGAATTTATTATTGAAGAAGAGCTGCCACGCTCGGCGGTTTTTCCTTATCAGATCCAAAACAGCGCGGCACCTGAAACTTTTATGATGAGTGAGGATGCGGTGAGTGCCATGATGAGTGTGTTACAGATCATGGACAAGCTTGATACCGATGATTCATTGGGTGAGCACTGTTTTAATCAGATTTGGTTAAGAAGTGAGCTAACACCTGCGAGAGCAGAAGAAATCTATCTGTTTTTAGAAGAAAATTTAGCGGTAGAACCTGTCCCTTCAGAGGAAGAGATTACGGCTTTTCATCAAGCCCAATTCGATGAAAATAAGCTGTTATCTCAAGAAAGCCCTAAAGACGGTATGGTACCCGTGCATAAATTCTCGACCAATGATGGTTGGCTGGTGACTACAAAAGAGTGTGAATGGATTGCCGAAGTATTTTCACCAGAGCTGGTGAGCGAAAACCACTTTGTCGTTTCTCAGATCTCTGAACTGTGTAAGATTAGCCACCGTACATTGGAAGCCCTGCTAATTGAGTGGGGTAAATTTAATTTATTTGCCAGCAAACACGGTGGCTACCGCGTTAATTAAGTACTGTGGCTTATTAAGGAGACTATAGTTTCAGTTAGAAGCTGGCGTCTCCTCCGTTTTTTATAATTCCGTTGTAATTCTATTTTTTCAGCCTATATCCCTTATGAATTTTTTATTGGAATGATATGTTAATGACATAACGCCAATAAATAGGTCATGGTGATGAAATTACGTTCTTTTCTGTTAGTTCTCTATGTTAGCGCTATTTCCCTTGCACAAGCTGGCAATGCGATTGAAGCGCCTTCGACGAAAAATAAACCGGATACACTACAGGCACAGTCTAAAAGTACGCCTATGTCTGATGAATTCAAAGCCAAATTAAAGCGAGCGCATGCTGGTGATGAAGAGGCGATGGTAGATGTTGGGCTTGCTTATATGGATGGGACTGAGTTTTTAGCCGTCAATGAGAAAGAGGCTTATCGCTGGTTTAAAAAGGTGGCTGACCGAGATAATACGGATGGGGACTATTATTTAGGAATGTTGCTGCAAAACCAGGAAAAATACCAACAAGCGGAAAAATGGTATCGCCGAGGTGCCGAAAAAGGCGATGCTTATTGCCAATATGCGATGGGTTACTTATATGAACATGGTATTGGGGTTGAGCAAAATTTAAAACAAGCAAAAGCATGGTATGCAGAAGCCGCAGAGCAAGAACACGCTAACGCACAGTTTGCCATGGGGCTATTTTATCATGATGGGCTAGGTGGTGGTATTGACTACCAAAAGGCGCGTGAATGGTATGAAAGAAGTGCGGGCAATAATATTGCCGCCGCAGTGAATAATTTAGCGGTGATGTATGAAAATGGTGAAGGCGTAGAACTGGATGATGAAATGGCGATTTACTTATATCGCCAAGCCGCCAATATGGGCTCTGCAACAGCGCAACTGAATATGGGGGATTTTTATCAAGAGGGTCATAGCGCAATAGAAAAGAATAGCTACCAGGCGATGTACTGGTATAAACGCGCGGCGCAACAGAACAATATTGCGGCTCAATTGGCTATTGCGAAAGCTTATGAACAAGGCAATGGCGTTGGTAAAGACCTTGCTGAAGCCTTTATCTGGTATGAACGTGCTGCACAAAATAAATCCCAAGATGCAGGAATGAAAGTGGCTGAATTCTATGAAAAAGGGTTGGGTGGCGTTAAAAAAGACCCAGAAAAGGCTATTGAGTGGTATGTATCACTTGCCAACAGTGATAGTAAAGCGGCTCAAATTAAGTTGGCGGAACTGTATGTGTCTGGTGAGCTGAAAAATGTTGATGTGAATGACATTTTGAGTTGGTTGCTGATTGCTCAAGAAAATAACATCGAAGCGCAAAACCAGTTAGCTATCTTTTATTTAACAGGAACGGGTGTGGCGAAGGACACACACACAGCACGGCAATTACTGGAAAAAGCGGCATTTAAAAAGAATAGCGATGCTCAAAATAACCTTGCGGTGATGTATGCACGAGGCGAGGGCGGTGAAAAAAATATTTTCCGCTCGGTAATGTGGTTTGAACGAGCGGTAGAACTCGGTAATGAAACGGCAAAAGGAAATTTGGCGCTTTTAAAACAGAATAAAGGCGTGACGGGAAAAATGTTGCAATACACTGGTAGTGTTGCGCAACCCAGCAAAAATGCTAGAGAGGATTAGTTGTATAATATAGAAGGCGATCGAAATGATCGCCTTCTGGTATTTTGATCAAGTTTCCACACTATTCGAATAAGTTACTGTGCAAGGTACGAACGATCTCTTCAGCATCATTTCCAGGTACTAATAAACAAATATTGTGGCTACTTGCGCCATAGCTGATCATGCGAATATTGAATGACTCAAGTGCGCCAAAAATTTGTCTTCCGAGACCATTCACTTGCGACAGTTCATTACCTATGATTGCGACGAGCGCTAAATCCTCTTCCACTTCAACACGACATAATGCGGATAGCTCGGTCATTAGCGCATTGGTGAGTAAACTGCCGTTAGTTCCCGTTGAACCCGTTGTGTCTAAGGTTAGGGCGACACTGACCTCTGAAGTCGTAATTAAATCCACTGAAATATTGTGGCGCAGTAAAATGGTGAAAATTTCTGCTAAGAAACCGCGCGCGTGCAGCATTTTTAGGCTATGCAAGGTGAGTAGTGTTTGTTTGCGGCGCAGTGCTAATGCCCTAAATTGCGGTGGATTTGTGGTTTTATCACACACAATGGTGCCGCCAGCTTCAGGGGCTTTACTTGAACCAACAAAAACAGGGATCCCTGCGCGTACAGCAGGAAGTAATGTTGCTGGATGCAAAATTTTTGCACCAAAAGTTGCCATTTCAGCCGCTTCATCGAAGGCAATTTCATCAATTCGCTGTGCACTCGGTACAACGCGAGGGTCAGTGGTGTAAATTCCGGGAACATCAGTCCAAATATCGACACGTGATAAATTAAGTACCTCGGCTAATAGCGCCGCGGTGTAGTCACTTCCACCACGACCAAGCGTTGTTGTACGCCCTTTTTCATCACGGCCAATAAACCCTTGAGTGATCACCACGGACTCCGCGAGGCGTGGCATAAGTTGCTGTTCTGACAAGGCTTGTAGCTGAGCAACGTCAGGTTCAGCACGGCCAAAACTGTCATTGGTTCTCATTACTTTGCGTACATCGAACCATTGGGAGTTGGCGTTGCGTTGGCGCAGTACTTCAACAAATAGTAAGGTTGACATTAATTCGCCATGGCTCACCATTTCATCTGTTAATGCATCAGAGGTAGCTAAAGCTGCCGAATCAGCTAAATGTGCAATATTATCGAGTAAGCGATTGATTTCTTCACGAATAACATCAGCAGTTTGTAGGTTATCAATAATTGCGTATTGAATATCCTTCACTTTTTTCAGCAGTTCATTGCGTTTATCTGCATCGCATCCTTCGGCCAGCTCGATTAATAAATTGGTAATGCCAGCAGAAGCTGAAAGTACCACAACGCGTACATTTGGGTTGGAAAGTACAATATTGGCGCTGTTGTTCATCGCGTCAAAGTTAGCGACGCTGGTGCCGCCAAATTTGGCGATAACATACTGGTGGTTGTCTGCTGAAGATGCTGTGATATTCATGGTGTCAATCCCTGTGGTTAAATCTTATCTTTATATAGATTTATCGGGTAAATAGGATTGCGTCAATCAAGAATCGAAGGAAATCAGTAATTCTAATGATGGGGTATTTATTATCGGTTTTCTCAATATACCCGCCATACTCGTCATACTTCAAGCTGCATGGGTGTTGACTGCGTTCAGCTAGCCGAATCACATACTTTTGTATGCTCATCGTTTTCAAGCTGCATGACATTGAAAGTGCGTATTTCAATAAAAGGGGCAATTAAGTCTGGAAAAGTTGGGTAGAATTGGGGAATATCAATATAACGCAGAAAACCGATAAGTCTCGTTTTTGTGACGGGGTACAATCTATTTCTATTTAAAATTATTTGGAGAGTGTTATCCATGAGAAGTATTAATCCAAGCCAAACGGCGGCATGGCGGGCGCTAGAGCAACATTTTGCGCAAATGAAAAATGTTCATATGCGCGATTTGTTTGCACAGGATCAAGACCGCTTTACTCATTTTTCGGCGACGTTCGATGGTCAAATCTTAGTGGATTTCTCCAAAAATAGAATTACCCAAGAAACATTGGAACATTTATTGGCCCTAGCAAAAGAAACAGAGTTAGAAAATGCCATTAATAGCATGTTCCAAGGTGAGAAAATTAACCGTACTGAAGACCGTGCAGTGCTACATACTGCTTTGCGTAACCGCGATAATACTCCGGTTTATGTTGATGGCAAAGATGTCATGCCTGAAGTAAATGCGGTATTGGATAAAATGCAGCAATTTAGTCAGCGTATTATCAGCGGTGATTGGAAGGGTTACACCGGTAAAGCGATTACTGATGTGGTGAATATCGGTATTGGTGGTTCAGACCTTGGCCCATTTATGGTCACAGAAGCATTGCGTCCATATAAAAACCACCTAAACATGCATTTTGTATCGAATGTGGATGGTACGCAAATTGCAGAAACGTTGAAAAAATTAAATCCAGAAACGACACTGTTTTTAATTGCATCAAAAACGTTTACAACGCAAGAAACCATGACGAATGCGCATTCTGCTCGTGATTGGTTCTTGGCAGCAGCAAAAGATGAAAGCCAAGTGGCTAAGCATTTTGTGGCACTTTCAACGAATGGCGAAGAAGTCGCGAAGTTTGGTATTGATACCAACAATATGTTTGAATTTTGGGATTGGGTTGGTGGCCGATATTCATTATGGTCAGCGATTGGTTTATCGATTATTTTATCAGTTGGCTTTGATAATTTCGTTCAATTATTGGACGGTGCTCATGCCATGGATAAACATTTCACTCAAACACCATTCGAAAAGAACATCCCTGTATTGTTAGGTTTGATTGGCATTTGGTATAACAATTTTTTTGAAGCAGAAACTGAAGCGATTCTGCCATACGACCAATACATGCATCGTTTTGCCGCTTACTTCCAACAAGGCAATATGGAATCGAACGGTAAATATATTGACCGTGATGGAAAACCTGTTACTTATCAAACAGGCCCGATTATTTGGGGTGAGCCGGGTACCAATGGCCAACATGCGTTTTATCAGTTGATCCACCAAGGAACGAAGATGATCCCGTGTGATTTTATCGCGCCAGCGGTAACACATAATCCATTAGGGGATCACCATGAAAAATTATTATCGAATTTCTTTGCACAAACCGAAGCATTAGCGTTTGGTAAAACGCGTGAGGTGGTCGATGCCGAGTTTGCTGCACAAGGTAAAAATGTCGCGGATATGGAATATGTTGCGCCTTATAAGGTGTTTGAAGGTAACCGTCCAACTAACTCCATCTTATTGAAATCAATTACACCTTATTCGTTAGGTGCATTGATTGCGATGTATGAGCACAAAATTTTCACTCAAGGGGCGATTTTAAACATTTTCACTTTCGACCAATGGGGTGTGGAATTAGGTAAACAGCTCGCAAGCCGTATCCTGCCTGAATTAGAAAATAGTGATACGGTGAGTAGCCATGATAGCTCGACCAATGGTCTGATTAACAGCTATAAAGCTTGGCGATAAGTTAACAACGTATTATTTAAATACGTCAATATAAGGCAGGGAGTTCCTGCCTTATATTGTTCAACTGACCATTGTTAAATAGGTCGTTTTTCAATCAATAAAATGTAATTTGTTATGATATTAATAAATTTTATTATTATCGGTAACTTGCGAGTAGTTAAAATATTTTTCACTATATTTTTACATTTTGTGTTGAAAATGTGACTTTTTATATAAATTGTTAGCTAACTTTAACCTTGTCGTAAAACAACGTGATATCCTATTGCGTAAGAAATACAGTAAATCATAACCATGTTATTCATGGTGGAATTTTAAGTAATGGATGAAACGCTTTTTACTTCTCAGCCGATTCATTGGCTGGCGGAGAACGATAAAAACGATAAAATAGTGCCTGCTAATATATTAGATTGGCTATTAGAACATGGCTCAATGACAAAGCGTTTTGAGCTGCATAGCCAGCAAGTGGCTGTGATACCTTATTTAGAGTGCTATGTATCGCAAGATAAGCTAAGTGAGAATGAAGTACAGTCTTTACCTAAAAGCCAGCGCTATTGGGTCAGAGAAGTTGTCATGTATGGGGATGGCATCCCTTGGTTACTGGGCCGAACTATCATCCCTGAAGAAACCCTGACCGATGATGACCAGCAATTGGTGGATATTGGAAGGGTGCCATTAGGGCGCTATTTATTTAGCAGCGATCGTTTAACTCGAGATTATATCCATATTGGTTCTTGCGCGAATCGTTGGGTGCGTTGTTCTCGGTTAAGGCTATCGGATAAACCTTTATTATTAACAGAAATATTTTTACCTGAATCACCTGCATATCGTTAACTATCCTAAGTATTTTGAATTTTCAGGTCTCTGCAATGACACTATGCCAACAAATATAAATCAGTAAGTTGCAGAGGTTAGTGGTATTAAAATATACCCAATTTGAAGTATGATGGAATTCGAAAAGGAGCACGACAAAGTGGAGGGAAGTATGACGCTAAGTAAATGGCATGCATACAGCCGTTTAATGCGTATTGATAGACCCATTGGTTCACTGTTGCTATTGTGGCCGACGTATTGGGCATTATGGATTGCGGCTCAAGGTACGCCAAGTTTACATCTTTTAATCGTCTTTACTGCTGGTGTATTTTTTATGCGTGCCGCTGGCTGCGTCATTAATGACTTTGCTGATCGCCATTTTGATGGCCACGTAGAGCGGACTAAACATCGCCCTCTCCCGAGTGGTGATGTGACTGAAAAAGAAGCAAAAATATTGTTTGCAAGCCTTGTTGGTCTTTCTTTCCTGCTGGTTTTAACACTCAATTCAATGACTATTTGGTTGTCAGTTGCCGGTTTGGCCCTGGCATGGGTTTATCCTTTCGTTAAGAGAGTCAGTAACTTACCTCAAGTGGTATTAGGGGCGGCTTTTGGTTGGTCAATCCCAATGTCTTTCTCTGCTGTTGGTGAAACGTTGCCTGCTGTTTGTTGGTTACTGTTTTTAGTGAATATTATCTGGTCTGTGATCTACGATACTCAGTACGCGATGGTAGACCGTGATGATGATTTAAAAATTGGTGTGAAATCAACCGCGATTTTATTCGGGCAATATGACAAACTAATTATTGGCGCACTACAATTCCTGATGGTTGCCTTATTATTGGTAATAGGCTCACTGGCAGGCTTAGGAACCCTTTATTATATTTCATTAGTGTTAGTTGCGGGGTTATTTATCTATCAGCAGCAATTAATGGCTAATCGTGAACGTGCGCCTTGCTTTAAAGCTTTTATGAATAATAACTTTGTTGGTTTAATTTTGTTTATTGGTATTTTTATCAGTTATTTTTGAATTACATCCATTGAGCCAAAACAAAAAGGTCATGTTATTTCTAACATGACCTTTTTGTTTTATTAACCTGAGAAAACGTGATTAGCTTTTCTTTTGCTCCAGAGATTGCGTGCTTTCACTTGGCTTTTTTTCCGCAAACTCATCGTCCTGGCTAACACTTTCAATTGTCAAGCGGATCTCCGGTGACATTAAACGGGCCAGAACGGCATACAGTTTCTGTGCATTGGTAACAAAAATATCATTTTCATTATTGTCAATGTAGCCTTCTTCTCTGAGGGTATCGACTAACGTCGAGAATACCGCTTTATCAAAGAACTCAGGTGCATTAATACCATGCAAAACAGAAAGACGCTGCGCAAGGATACGACTTTGTTTTTCCAGTGTACTACGGCTGATTTCTGGGCTCGCATTGAGTAATGACAATGTGATTGCATAACGTTGCAAAGTTTCACGTACACCAGCAGCTAAAAGCTGTAATGGACGAATACGGCGAGGGTTTAACACCACAATATCGTCTTCTTTTAAGCAAATTAACTTTTGGTTATTCAGTTCATCGATCAGCGTATCTACCGCTTCATGTAGCTCATCACTGTTATAACGCATAAACAGTTCTGCTTTTAAGAATGGGTAAATTTGACCGACTTGATAGTGAATATCTTGGCGACTAATGCGCTCATGGTGTAGCACAATGCTAGTTATGAGTGATGGTAATACCAATAAATGATGGATATTGTTACGATAATAGGTCATTAAGACGGCATTTTCGCGAGGAAGAATAATAATATCCCCCATACTGTCTTTTTCGACTTCGAATTTATCCATTTGCAAAGCATGTTCTAACAATTGCTCGGCTGTTTTATTTGGGGTTGTTGCATCTGCGGTGTATGGCACGTTGCGTAATAATTGCAGGTAACATTCGACTTGTTCAACCAGTTGCTCACGAGTGAGCGAGCGTTGACGAGATGCCAGCAATGCGGTTGCACAGAGGTTAATCGCATTGGCTGCGGCTGCATTATTAATATTAACCATAATGTTATCGGCTAACGAACTGACCGTTGGGTTTAACCAGGTTGGCCTTTGTGGTTCGATAGGGTCGATAGAGTCGCGCCAATCAGGTACGCGCTGATTGAGGTAATGAGGTAAAGAAATAGGTTGACCGAAGTTAACATATCCTTGACCTAAGTTGCGTAATTTACGTAACCCGCGAACCATGGAGAAAAATCCTTCTTTCTCTTTTTCTGCACCACGAAGTTCTTTGGCGTAAGTTCCCACTTCCATGACATGTTCATACCCAATATAGATAGGAACAATGGTAATAGGGCGTGAGTCACCGCGCAACATCGCTTGTAACGTCATTGAAAGGGTGCCCGTCTTCGGTTGTAATAAACGTCCGGTACGTGAGCGCCCACCTTCCACAAAGTATTCGATGGAGTAACCACGTGCAAACAGTTCACTTAAATATTCGCGGAAAACAGTCGAATACAGTTTGTTTCCTTTAAACGTTCTGCGAATAAAAAAGGCCCCTAAGCGACGGAAAATTGGCCCTGCTGGCCAGAAATTAAGATTGATCCCCGCTGCGATATGAGGCGGTACTAGCCCTTGATGGTATAGCACATATGAGAGCAGTAAGTAGTCCATATGGCTGCGGTGAGAGGGAACATAAACGATTTCATGGCCGTCTTGTGCGAGTTGGCGAACCCGTTCAGCGTGCTGAACATTGATACCTTGATAAAGGCGGTTCCAAGTCCAACTAAGAACTCTATCGGTTAAACGAACTGCCTCATAAGAGAAATTGGCCGCAATTTCTTCCATCATCCCAACGGCATTTTGCTGAGCTTTTTTAAGTGGGATTTTTTTACTGCGCGCTTCGTCTTCAACGGCTTTTTCAATCGCTTTTGACGTTAATAGCTTATTAAACAGCTCATAACGGGCGGGTAGTTTTGGCCCAACTGCAGCTAAGCGTTGGCGCGAATAGTGAATACGCGCGACACGAGCGAGTTTGTTGGCAATGATGGTATCTGTACCGTGGTCTTGCGCCATTTTCCCAATTGAGACAATCGGAGATAAACGCACGAAGCTGTCACGCCCTAACCATAAAACGGCAAAGAATTTTTGGATACCGTTTAACAGCTTCAGTGGCGGTGCTGGAGTATGGCCTTCACGCCCAGGTGAACGCCCAAACATCACGGATGCAGGTAGCATTTGAATATCTAGATTTGGATTGTTTTTGTGCAAATCTAAATAAGCATGGAATGTTTTTACTGAATCTTTACGTGGATTCGGTGAATAATAGCGAAAAACACGTGGACCATCATCGATAAAAACGTAAGCCGGAAGCTTCGTTCCATTGATATCATTGTCGACTAGCGGGTCTGGCAGACCGATAGCTAAGCATTGATGCCGTAGCGTGAGGAGGTCAGACTTCGAATGATAAGGTAATACGTACAGAGTTGGCCTGTTGACATCAAGCTGCAACTCAGTGACGGGATCCGAAGGAATTAGTTTACTTTTTACCAATAATTTAAGTGGCAAATTCAACGTGTTGTAATATATTTTACGCCATAGTGACATAAATGATTATAGCCTCTTGTTAACAATGCTGCGCAATCATACCAGAAATACCTGGTTAGATCTGTTACTGACAATTCACTTTGACCGTAAAAATCGATTATTGTTTGTATTTTTTAAGGAATAAATATGGCGAGTCAAGTTAAGGGCTTCACGCGAGTGATTAAAGCTGCGGGGTATTCCCTTAAAGGTTTGAAGGCAGCTTGGGTTAATGAGGCCGCATTTAGGCAGGAATCCGTTGCGGCAATTATCGCAATTTTTATCGCATTTTATTTAGATATCAGTTACATAGATAGAATCCTGTTAGTAAGCTCAGTTGTGCTGGTGGCAATAGTCGAATTATTGAATAGCGCGGTAGAGGCTGTGGTTGATCGTATTGGTAGTGAATATCATGAGCTTTCAGGGAGAGCTAAAGATATTGGTTCTGCTGCGGTATTTGTGAGTATCGGTTTAGCTTTGTTCATTTGGGCGCTGGTATTATGGCAACGCTATTTCACTGGTTAAGGTGTTTGGTTACTCCATCGGGAAAAAGAGAGTAAATCGATAACAAATGCTTAAATTGAGCTATTTAACTGTTCCAAATCTTCATTTACCTGTATATACTCACAGCTTGACTGTATAAACAAACAGGGGAACGGAATGAAAGCACTGACGGCTCGACAACAGCAGGTTTACGATCTGGTGCGAGATCACATTTCGCAGACAGGTATGCCACCTACACGTGCTGAGATAGCAGCAAGCCTTGGTTTTCGTTCGCCTAATGCGGCAGAAGAACATTTAAAGGCCTTAGCACGCAAAGGGGTTATTGAAATTGTTTCAGGCGCATCCCGAGGTATTCGTCTGCTTCTTGAAGAAGAAACCGAAGATCAGGGGTTACCTCTGATTGGGCGTGTTGCCGCTGGCGAACCATTATTAGCGCAGGAACATATTGAGAGCCACTATCAAGTTGACCCTGAGCTGTTTAAACCACATGCAGATTTTTTATTGCGTGTGAACGGGATGTCCATGAAAGATATTGGTATTATGGATGGCGATTTATTAGCTGTGCATAAAACGCAAAATGTACACAACGGGCAAGTGGTTGTCGCTCGTATCGAAGATGAAGTTACGGTTAAACGTTTTAAGCAACAGGGTAACCGCGTTGAGTTAATAGCAGAAAACCCAGAATTCGAACCTATTGTTGTTGATTTACGCCAGCAAAACTTCACTATTGAAGGTTTAGCTGTTGGGGTTATCCGTAACAGTGATTGGTATTAATTTCCGTGAGTAGCCAGGCGTCATGGTAGGTTACACTCAGGAATGACTACGGCAGGCAGATTTCATTACTTTATTTTGAGGTCTGCCTGTTTTATTTCCTGTCTTATATTTTTTCTCTTCTCTCTGTATTCATCAAACTCTTTAGCAATACAGCAATTTATTTCTTTTTTGCTGTTATAGGTTGTTCGTGGTTATGATGACAATGTTCGTGATCTTGGCAGCTATTCACTTCGTCACAACTCTTACACAAGCCATGGTTTTCCACCACGGTATGTCTTAAGCGGAATTGGTGTTCGTCGGCTAAATTAATAATGGCAGCTTCTATTGTTGTACAGTCACTTTCCGTTACGCTTCCACAATGGTCGCAAATCAACATAACAGAAATATGGCTTGGGTTATCAAAATGATGGCAGACGACATAGCTGTTTGTTGATTCAATTTTATGGATAAAACCTTGCTCCATTAAAAACTCAAGGCCACGATAAACCGTAGGGGGTTTAGCTTGAGGTTCAATTTCACGTAGCAGGTCGAGTAAATCATAAGCGCTGATTGCACCATGTTGCTGTGCTATCAGGCGCAATACCGTTTCTCTTTGTGGTGTCAATCTGACGCCTCTTGACTGGCAAATATGTTCAGCCATCGCAAGAACTTTTTTTTCACTCATCTTTTCCATTTTACTGACCCACCCGTTGAAAAATGCAAATGTTTACTGTTCACAAGTTTATCACAGTTTCTTGAACTATAGAGAATCAAGAAATGAAAGCATTGCCATCAAAAAATTTTAACCTTGCTAAGTATTTTTTTGATTAATAAAGAAAGCAAATGAGGGTAATGAAAAATATAAAAAAGGATATTTAAAATTAAATAGGGAAATAGAAACAAATATTAAACAAATACATGATAAAAGCGTAACGCATTGCGAACAATTAATTGAAATATTATGTTTCAATTTGATGTAATTTCAATTAAGACTTATCTTAACCTTAATTTTTAATATTCTTTTTGTTGCTGTTTTTCCTGTCTTTTTAGATGTTTGCTGTGATTTTTCGTAACATTTAGTTTTAAATTCCGTTTTTGTATTTATTTATAGATTTAAGTTTCGATATAAAACTATCTGTAATTTGACGTATTTTGAGATATTTGTAAGTGAGGAATGAGGTTTTTATATAAGTTTTTCTAAGTAATATATTTGAAATGTATATTTTGATGCTATTTTAATTTTATATTTTTCGCCTTATAGCTTTGATGTTATTTTATTCTGCATTAACTCTAATTATGTGTTCGTTTTGACAATAAATATCGAATATGTAGAATTGATATCAGAAAGTATCGGAAGGCATGTGTAAAAAGTCATTTTCTATTTCTATATCAATTTTGGCAAATTACCCCTTATGGGAATAATTAATATTGAATAGAAAATAAAGAATTAAAAATTTTAGGTATTTTAAAAATTATAGATGAAAAGGATCTTATTTATATATTCACCTCTAATCTGAATGAAATTAATGATGTTGGATGACGGAAAAATTTCACTGTTAAGTAATCAAAAAAATAAAATTGATTCCTTATCAATAAAAATCAGAAAAGAGGTAGCTACTTCCTACTCATTTAAAGGAAATGTTTATGAAACTGAATAAATTAGCGTTAACTCTGGCTTTAGGTTTAGGTGTTGGTATTTCTGGTGTTGCAGTGGCTGAAGATCCAGTAACTCCACCAACAGTTGAAAGTTCACAAGGTGAAGTTCGCTTCACTGGTTTTATTAATGATGTTCCATGTTCAATTGATGCAAACAACTTAAAACAATTAGTTGAGTTTGGTGAAATTGCATTACATGAACTGACATCTAACCAATACCGTTCAGATAACAGAGATTTCGATATCGTATTGAAGAACTGTTCAACTGAAACGTATAAAAACGCCAAAATCACCTTTACTGGCCCAACTATTTCCGGTTTCCAAGGTTTTACCGGTGATCTACTTGGCTTAGGTGGAAAAGTTAAAAATGCCGGTATTGTAATCACTAATGGTGCTGACAAAGTTGTTGAATTTGGTAAAGCATTCCCAGGTACTGGTGATGGATATGCATTAAATGCGGGTGATGGTAAAGAAACGACACTGCACTTCTCTGCGTATGTTAAAGGTAATGAAGCAGCGGACGCGAAAGCAACAACAGGTAGTTTTAACACTGTTGCTAACTTCAAAATTATTTACCAATAAGTTCAAGCTTAGTTAAGTAAAAACATGTGGCGTATTAATGACGCCATATGTTTCTACCTTCTTTTTTCATTTTTAGTCTGATAGGCGGCATAGTTGAATGAAAAGCATGAAACTCAATTTAATTACAAAATTAATGCTTTTAATATTAACGCCGATGGTTGCATTTTCTGAAGAGGCAGTTGATTTTAATACTGATTTTTTAGAAGCAGACAGCACTGAAAATGTCGATTTTAGTAAGTTTTCTCATGCCAATTATATTCCACCTGGAAATTATTCTTTAGCTATTTCGGTAAATAAAGTCAAAATCTCCATGGAGCAATCCATTATATTCTTTACACCTAATTATGATGAGAAAATATCATTAGCTTGTATTACACCTGAATTATATGAGCAACTCGGATTAAAACCTGAATGGAGTAATAAAGTAACTTGGTTACTTGATGGAAAATGTTTAGATATTCGGTCTGTACCAGAAATGCGGACTCAAGGTGATCTTGCAAAAAATATTGTCGAAATTAGCATCCCTCAAGCTTATATGGAATATGAAGACCCGAATTGGGATCCTCCGTCACGTTGGGATGATGGCATTCTAGGTGCATTTATCGACTACAATGCGACAGGTCGGGTGGTTAAAAAAGAAACGGGTGACAAAGGAACAGATTCAGGTATCACAGCGACAGGAACAATGGGAACAAATATTGGCGCTTGGCGTTTTAGAGGTGATTGGCAAACGCAAAAAGGCCAATTAAATAAAGGCGGCCAATCATGGTCATGGAACCAATTATATGCGTATCGAGCCATACGTTCCTTAAATTCAAGGTTAACATTTGGTGAACAATACCTGTCTTCAACGCTGTTTGACAGTATTCGTTATATTGGTGCTAGTTTAGAAACCAATGAATCTATGTTACCACCGCGTTTGCAAGGCTATGCACCTGAAATTGCGGGGGTTGCCAAAACTAATGCGACCGTCATTGTGAAGCAGGATGATCGTATTATTTATCAAAAAGATGTAAGTCCTGGGCCATTTCGTATTCAGGATGTGAACTCTTTTGGTGGTGGTACGTTAGATGTTTCTATTCAAGAACAAGATGGTAGTGTGACTCACTATAAGGTAGAAACATCTCGTTTAGGGACTTTGACTCGGCCCGGTCAGCTTATTTACCAGTTTGTCGTTGGTAAACCGACTAAAAATGAACATGATACTCAAGGTCCTGCATTTAGTTTGGGGTCCTTATCATGGGGTGTAACTAACAATACAACTATTTACGGTGGTGTTCTTGGTTCATCAGAATATCAAAATATTGCGATTGGTTTAGGGCGTGATTTAGCACCATTTGGCGTATTGTCAGGGAACTTAAGTATCTCTCGTGCTGAAATGGGTAGAACCGAAAATAACCAAACCTTGACGGGTAATTCATATAACGTCACTTATTCTAAACAATTTGATGATATTAACAGCCAAATTACATTCGCAGGCTATCGTTTTTCTGAAAAAAATTATATGAGCATGAGCCAATTTATTGACCGTCGCTATAATGAAAGTACGGTTGATAGTGGTAAAGAGCTTTATACTATTATATTTGGTACTGCATTCCCTGAATATAATACTAATATGTATTTAAATTACTCACATCAAACTTATTGGAATAGGTCATCATCGGATCAATATAATCTAACAGTTTCTAATTATTTTGATTTGGGGAAAATAAAAAATTTAAGTCTTAGCTTAACAGCTTACAAAACAAAATCAGATCAAAATGATGATGACGGAGTTTATCTGAATTTAAATGTACCGTTGGATAATAATCAAGCGAGTATTAGTTACTCGGGGTCTTATTCAAGAAATACAAGCAGCCATAACGTTAACTATTATGACCGTATAAATGAACGTAGTACTTATTCTATTTCAGCGGGTACATGGGATAAAGACAAGGTCACAACATCTGGTATGTATAACTACGATGGTGATACCGCACAACTTAATTTGAGTGGAACTTATATTCAAGATAATCAATCTACTCTTTCGATGCAGTTGAAAGGGGGACTGACCATGACCCAAGAAGGTGGTGCTTTACACCGTAATACTTCAATCAATGGTGGGTCAAGGATACTGTTGGATACGAATGGCGTAGCTGATATTCCTGTGCAAACAGGGGTAACACCAATACGCACGAATCGATACGGTAAAGCCGTTATTACCAGTGTTATGGATTATAACCGCAATAATATTCGAATAGATTTAAATAGTGTGCCAGATAATGCAGAAGCAGTTCAATCGACACAGCACGCGACATTAACGGAAGGGGCTATTGGATACCGGAAGTTTAATGTCATTCAAGGTGAAAAAATATTGGGAACAATTCATCTTGCAAATAATAGTTATCCACCATTTGGTGCATCCGTTAAAAATGAAAAGAGTGTTGAAGTTGGTATCGTTTCAGATAATGGATTTATTTACTTAGCGGGTATTAACCCATCAGATGTTCTTGAAGTGACTTGGGGAAATAATTCATCTTGTCAAATTCAATTACCTGAAAAAATAGAAAGTGGCATGGAAAATACAATGTTATTACCATGCAAATAATTATAAATATGTTTTAACGTCAACGGTGAAAATATGAAACTTATAAATAAAGTTCAAATTGTAACAGCGATAAGTCTTTCTTTATTAGCACAATCGGCTTATTCAGCGATTGCACTAGATAGAACGCGAATTATTTATAATGAACAAGACAAAACAGTCGGTATGGGACTGACTAACGAACATTTAACTAGCCCGTATTTAGCTCAGGCATGGATAGAAAATGACAAAGATGAAAAAGTAAATTCACCTTTTATTGTGACACCTCCTGTGCATCGTATTGAAGCTAATTCTAAAAGCCAAATTAAAATACAGGCAATCCCTGCAGTAGCGCAGTTACCTAAAGATAGGGAAAGTGTTTACTACTTAAATGTGAGAGAGATCCCACCACGTAGTGAGAAAGTGAATGTATTGCAAATTGCGTTACAGACAAAAATTAAGCTTTTTTACCGCCCAGCAGCAATTGCAATTAAAGATAGAATGGAAGTGATCCCTCAAGAAAATGAGATAAAAATTCTTAAGCAGGGCGCGAGTTATATTGTGAAAAATCCATCACCTTACTTTTTATCTATTACGAAACTGAAAAAAGGTAATACTGAAGTTCAAAATTTTGAACCTGTAATGGTTGCGCCTTTTAGTGAGGCGGGTTTAGGCAAAGTTGCTGGGGATTTAGGTTCATCTCCAACTTTGGTTTATCTCAATGACTTCGGCGGAACAATGGATTTGAAATTTAGCTGTCAGTCAGCTGAATGCTCAGTGCTGCCAAGAAAATAAGGTTTGACGCCATGATGTCTATTAAAACATTAACAAAGGTATTTGTGTTCTTGCTCACTTTACAGATATCGAGTGTATTTGGTTTTTCTGGATTCCTATACATTGATATTAAAGGAGAAGTACTATCAAAGCCTTGTTCAATTAATAATGGGCAAACAATAGAAATTGATTTTGGCGATGTATTAACAACACGTGTTCAAGATGAGGTTTATAAAGCACCTATTGATTACACTGTGATGTGTAAAGATGGTGTTCAACCTAAATTGAACATTTTTATTGAGGGAATATCAGCAAGTTTTGATCAGCGCCTATTAAAAACGGATATTGATAACCTTGCGGTATTATTTAAAGCAGACACCAGCGATTTCCCACTGAAAAAGAAAAGGGCTTTTAACTTTGCAAATCCATTGAAATTGTATGCTGTATTAGTGAAAAAAAACGGTACAGATTTACCCGCAAAAAGTTTTACGGCAAATGCAACGTTGAAAGTCGAGTATCAATAAGGGGCTGAGATATGAAGATTGCTAATAATATAATTGGGTTAGTGTTACTCAGTGCCATCTTATCTTTTACATCAGCCGCGAAGGACTATGAAACAAAAATTAGTATTAAAGGTAATTTGATTACACCGCCACCTTGTCATATTGATGATGGTAAAGATATTGAAGTTGATTTTGGTAATGTATCAATAAAATCAATCCAAGGTAATGACCAAAAAAGGCAAGTTAATTACCAGATCCAATGTGGTGAAAATAAAAATAACTGGTCTATGTATCTGATGTTAGATGGAATAAAAAGTGATTTTGATATAAATGGGTTAAATACTGGCATTAATAATCTTGCAGTAAAATTCCAGCTTTCGGATACCGAATTGGAATTAGGTAAGAAATACCTCATTAATCCTAGTTCTCCTGGTGTACTTTGGGCCGTATTAGTCAGAAATGGTAATAACGAACTAAAGACTGGTGATTTTATTGCTAATGGCACTATGGTTGTGGAGTATCAATAATGAAAAAAACGACCTCACTATTAATCGGGATATTGTTTGCTTCGATAAGTACGGCATTTTTAAGTAGCAATGTTGTCTTTGCAGCTAAAAATAATGTCAAAGTGAAAGGGACACTGGTGAATTCACCTTGTGTTGTTTTGCCGGAAAATAAAATGATGGAAGTCGATTTTGGCGATATTCGGTTATTAGATATTTACGACCCGACTTATCAATTGCCTCGCAGAGAGTTAACGTTGGTATTATCTAATTGCGACTTAACTATTGCGAAAAAAATGAAAGTGAAGTTTACCGGAGCGGAACATAGGCAAATGTCAGGATATTTGGCATTAACAGATACGGAACACAACCCTGGATTAGGGATTGGCATTGAGCTAGCTAGCGGTGAAGAAATTAAAGTGAATAAGTTTTCTTCGCTAGTACCAATTATTCAGGCTGGGAAAAATGAACTGAAATTTAATACTTTTCTCAAGGCAACCCCTGAAGCAATCAATAATAAACAAATTAAAACAGGGCGGATTGCCGCAATAGCCACTTTCTTATTTGAGTACGAGTAATTTCATTCTCAGAACCTTATCTGGTGCTGATATCAAAACGTTAAAATGAATATAAAGAGATCTGAAATGGGAAAACGAATTCAACAATTATTATTAGCCATACCATTTTTGTTCTTTGGTTTGGGAAGTTACGGTTCGACATATTTTTCTTATGTGGAAGAAGTTGAATCATTATCTAAGTATGAAAATATTTACCATTTTGTAATGGAATACTGGAAGGAAAGTTCCCCTTATGAAGGTAACCCATGTCAATCGGTACTTGGTTCTACTGGTGCTAAAAGGTGTTATTTTACGATTAACCACTTACATTCAGGGAAAGAGGCCGGTGGTATCGCTTCTCGTGCAGATTGGTCGTGTGATGTGAATTTTGCAACTTATACGACAATGGCGGCAATTATCAGAGATGCTAATGCGATTTGTGGTCTTTCTTTTCCGAGAACAGGGAAGAGCCAACATAGTGGGGCAATTACGACGGATGAATGTGTAGGGATATTTTTAGCTACATCAAAAGGGAGTCAAGGTAAAATATTACCAGGAGGGATTTGCGGAATAGCACCTCCTCCAGCAGGAAAATGCTATTTTACTTCTCCGACGGGTAATGCGAATACTCTTGAATTAGATCACGGCCCTTTAAATGCGGATGAGTTAAACGGCGATGTTGAAACTGGGCTATTTTATATCCAATGTAACCAGGATATGAGTGTGAAAGTTTCATCCAATTTGCAGCAAGATAATGTTTATTTACGTTCGAATGGTGAGTTGCAATCTCATGTTACCTTAAATAACCAGTCAGCAGCAAAAGGGTTGGTTCAGTCAGTCAGAGCGAATCAAGTTTGGCCAGTACGTGTAGAGTCAACATTAAAAACAAATGGTACTGTTGCGCCAGGAAAATTTAGTGGTCGTATTACTCTTGTTTTAACTATTCCATGATTTAGACAGATATTTAGATTCGTCATTTCCCATGTTGACGGTTTTGCCTACTTAAACGTAATTGTTGGTAGGCTTTTTTTTTATTGAACTTGGCAAGTAAAAGCGGAATAGGATTCATCTTTGATGATATAAATATTGTCTTCCATTTTAGTAATGTTGACATAATATTTTATTTTATCTTTTTCTAATTGAATGAAGTTAGAAAATAATTTCTCTGGGATATTATCTGAGTTGGTTACTGATGATGACGTAAACGTGACAGCATAGTTACCTTTATGGTCAACATTTTGATAATCAAAGTAAAGAGCTCTATCTAAACGGTAAATTTGGCTATTATCTTTTAAATAACCATACATATTCATTCGTCCTTGCTGACCAGGGGAAAGTTGGACATTAACTTTTGATTTTAAACTTAAGCCATCTTGGGTATTATTATCTTTAATCCATAATATTTCGGAGTGGCAAATTTGGATATCATGACTGCTTTTCTTGATCATGAGTGATGCAGTTGATGCTGTTGCAATTAAAAATAACGAAGCAAAAATATATTTTTTCATTTAAATCCTCTGATCATTGATTGAGATACAATCAAATTTTTTATTGATTTCTTTGCAAATACTAATAGATATGTTTTTGTCGATAGAGTAGGACTTATTTAAGTCTGATAAAAGAATAATTCTCTTTGGTTCATTACATGGTATGTTGTATTTATTCAGTTTTTTATTTACGATAGCAATATTATCGCTGGAAATATTACCGACCATATCAATCGGCATTTGTATGACACAGTTTTCATTTGTGCTTACAGTAAGATAATTATTGGCTGGATCTGTTTTATCCATTGGGTGTTGAGTAAATAAATAGATTAAATAACATATTGCAAGCGTTGAAATAACTAGGAGTAATATTTTTAAAGGTTTTTTAGCACTTTTTTTTATTATTTCATCCTTACCGTATTGAAGAGGTAAGGTTTCATTAATATCCATTGTTTGTGTATGGTTATTTTCTATGTTATCAATAGCGGTTAATGGTTTATCAATAGTAGTGATGAGCGAAGTTTGAGTCGCTAATGGGTTATCAATTGGTTGAGGGGAATATTCTGGGTTTTCAATATAATCATATTTATCATTGAGATAAATAGTATTTTCCGTGACATTTTTATTATCAGTCTCTACATTTTCATGTATGAATATATGATTATCGAGACGAAAGCCTTTTTTAGGTACAGTAACGATCGACTTAGGGTCGATACCAACTTGTTCAAGTTTTTTTCTTATCTCACTAATATAAGTATTTAAATTATTATTAGAGCCAACCAGCCCATATTCTTCCCATACACTTGTTAAGAGCTCATCACGCGTTGCAATTCCTTTTTTTAAATTTAATAGAATGATTTGATTTAATAATCTTGCCGCAGGCTTAGATAATTCAATATTTTGATTTCGATCATCTTTTAGGTATATTAAACTTGTTTTCTGTTCGAAAATATATTTTTCATCAATAGTATAATCATGTGTTTCGATCATAAATACTGTTTGCTCTCTCTAATTAAAATGATTAATAGAAAATTTAAATTAAGGGAGTTAATTTTAGATAAAGTATATGGTTTTAACTTTTATTATTATACTTATAGTCTAAATACGGAATCAATTAACCGCAAGTATTGTGAGGTGAGCTTTTTTGTAATGAATTAGCAAATTTATTGAATTGACAGTCTATTTGTTACTTAAAACTGTATAATGTTATATTTTAAGATATAAAATTTAGGTGTTAATCATATTTGTAGTTAAAAAGATAGAATAATCCATATAAATCAACCGATATAGGAATGTATTTTTTATGGGAAATATCCTAGGTATTTTTACTTAATCATTTCAATGTTAACTAATTTAAGACTCTATAATAAATATTAGGCAAAGAACTTAATTCTCTGCCTAATATATTAATGATTAATATTTGTATTCAATACCTAACCAATAGTTACGGCCTTCTTCAATATAGCCATTAGTATATTCATATGATTTATCGAATAAGTTGTTCACTGAGGTGTTAACAGAAATACCTTGGCCAAAATCATAATCTAAGCGCAGGTCAGTTTTAGCATAGCCGCGAACTTTGCTTTCGGCATCAACATAGTTAAACGCCCAGCTTCTGGCTTCTTCGGTAATGGTGATGCTAAATGGGGCGTATGGCGTGAATTTCACCCAAGCAAAGGCTTTGTGGGTAGGTAACTCGGCAACGTGTTTTACACTGTAGTGTTTAGGATCAGCGTGAATATAGCCGTAGCTTAAACCGGCTTCCATCCAATCCGTAATTTGACCTGTAGTACCGAAATCAATACCAAAGTAATCGACTTTCCCGCTATTACGATTTTCGAGTATATAGCCACCATTCTGATTCGTACCAACACGATGCGCCATTATGGCATCAGAGACATGGTTATAATAGAGACTTGAAGTATATGACCAAGTGGGTGAGATATGTCCCTTGTAAGTCAAATCATAGGTAAGTGCACGTTCTGTATCGATATGTGGATTAATGACGAAAGTATCGTCACTTTTCATTTTTTCTTTGGTATAACGCTCTTTTTGTGTTGGGAAACGACTTCTCTCTGATATCGAGAATTGTACTGTATCTTCATTTTCTAAGTGGTAGCGAGCCATTACTTCCCAGTTGAAGGCATGCTGGCTGTTACCATCGTATTTCTCAAAATCTCCTGATTTATAGTCATAGCGTTTGCCGTCCGCACTCTTGCGCCAGTCATAGCCAATGCCTCCGATAATATCGAGATTGTTCATAGCAACCCACTGGTACTCGGTAGCGATTGAATAGGTATTGTCTTTATAGCGGTCGAATGGAATATCTCTTTTTGACCGAGCTCTGTGTACATCTTCTTTCCAGTGGGCAGCAAATGACAGCATATCTAATTCACGCACGGTGAAGTCAACACGCATATCAGCCCCGTTGCTGTAGTCGTCATAACGGCTGTAGTTATAGATACCGTCTTTATAGTCTTTAACAGACCTATATTGATGGAGTGTATTCTTAAATGTGTCGTGGTACAGGCGGCTCTGTAAGGCGATATCATTGGTTATTTGGGTTGTGCCATTGAAGTAAAAACTTTCTTTGTCATAAGCAGGCCATTGCCATATTTGAGGCTTGGTATTTGTCACACTCGGGGGGCTATTTTTATCTCCATCTTGTTTGAGATAGGTAATGACATATTCGTCGGCTTCACGAGGTGTCCATCCCACTTTCACCATCATGCGCTTGTCGTCAGTAGCTGAATTTGGGCGACGGCCATTATTTCCTGCTAATGGATTGTTATTTTCAGACCCCGGTATTCCCATAAAACGTTGTTTATATTGGCTGCCACTCACTTGGATAAAGCCTAGATCATTGCGTCCACCTAGGCGGGCACTGATATTGTGCGCATTATCAGCACCTCGGGTAAAGCCTTGGTTCAAGTTGATATTAGCTTCAAAGGGTTTTTTAGGGGTCGCGGTGGTTAGGTTTATTGCTCCGCCCATTAGGTTCGGGCCTTGTAATAGAGAGGTATAGCCGGTGGATAGCTCAACACTGGCCAGCTCGCTAGTCATAAAGCGACCTAGGTCAAGGGTGCCATCATAAGGGACATAAGTAGGTATACCATCAAAGAAAATAGGCACTTGGCGGCTGTCAAAGCCACGTACATTGACTTGGGTTTCATTGCGGTTACCTGACTTTTGAATGGAAACACCTGGCATTGTGCTCAGCGCCTGTGCGACGTTAGTTTTATTCAACTGTTTCATTTGATTTTCTGTGATGATGTTTGCATCAGCCGCAAGCGGGGTACTCCAAACGGACATCACATCGGTATTTTTTTCGGTGTTAGGTGAGGCGGCGTATCCTTGTGCTGTGAATAAAGCCATCCCGACTAAATAGGTAATTTGTTTTATTTTCATTATCTCTTTCCAGTTTCATAAATAGCGATATATTATTTTTTATATAACGATTTGCGTCATTAACCATAAGTGGATGCAGCCTACGGGGTAGGCTGTTTTTGCAAACGGTCTCTTTGACGCTAACTTCTTTGGTTACTGCTTAAAAATCTTCACTTTGATATCTCGTGGTGCAGCGTAGTAAGGGGCTGATGTAACTAATAATGGCACCCCGGTTTGTGCGAATGTTTCTATTGTTTTTAAATTAATTCCACCTGCAATGGATAGTCGACAAGGGCGACTTTGTTGCTTGGCGAGTTCTTGTAGTCGCTGAATTTGTTCGATGGGCAATTTATCCAGCTGGATAATATCGGCTTGCGCATTGATTGCGAGAATGGCTTGCTCGTAGTCATCAGCCTCAACAATAATCATTTTTTCAGGGGCGGCTTGGCGTAGTGTTTTAATATGACCTGCCCAATCATCTGGTCTTTCAAGACATTGGCGATGATTGGTGAACAGTAAGACACTTTCAGCACTACCTGCACGATGAATAATAGCGCCCCCAGCCAAAATCGCAGTTAAGGCAAGGGGCTTTGTCTGTGGAATGGTTTTTCGGGTGCAAGCAAGCTGCCCATCTGGTTGATATTGACGCAAAATACTGACCATTTGCTGGGTGTAGTGACTTACACCTCCACACCATTCAAGCACGTTTTGCACTGCTTTCCAGCCTTGATGTAAGGCTTCAATAGGCCCAGTCGCACGAATTAAAACACTTTGCGGTTCAACCTGTTGGCCATCTTGAAAGTGACAGTCACAAATGAGACCGAGTTTTTCTAACATACGCTTGGCGATAATCATCCCACTGATGCAGCCGCCAAATTTGGAGGTAAAGGTCATCACACCCAGTTGGGATTGAAGGCCGAGTGCCCGTGTGGTGAGGTCACCATATTGGATGTCATCTAGCAACAGTTGGTCGATCAATGCATCGGGTACGTAAATCATAATGTCAGTTCCGATTCATCGACTACATCCCAAGATACCATCGCCCAATCTCTAGATGGATAAGGGATTGTTTTGCCTAGAGCGGTTTGTTCATCATAATATTGACGTAGGATCGCGGTTTCTTCTGGCGTGATATTTTTAAGGGACCAATTGACACTTTCAGCGAAAGCTTCAAAGTTATCAAATCCACCTTTATTGGGGGTTTTAATGAAATCTACGCGCGCATTAATCCCCAGTTGATGCAAGATATTCACTGCATAAATGTAGGTGGGTAAACGAATAACTTCACGACCAATGGTACGAATAATATTCTCATCGATAAACGTTGGATTAATGGTATGGGTGGTATAAACCCGCAGCTTGGTTTGGCGATTGAGCTTGAGCAATGCGGCTTTTAAATCATCAACCAGCGTTGAACGCGATGCCACTGAAATATCCACTAAAGGCAGGGCATCCCAACTATCTTCCCATGCGAGTTGTGCAAAGCGTGCATGTGGGATAGCGAGCTCTTTAGCTCGTAGTTCAGCCATTTCGAGCATGCCACGGCTATAATCAATTCCAATCACATCTTTAAATTCATTTGCGAGGCAAAGGCTTATGGAACCGGGGCCGCAACCGACATCAAGTAAGGTTTCAGCACCAGTTAAATCCATGAGTTCACGAAACCGTACTAAGTATGGGTCATGGGGATTAGCACAGTTTTGTGCCATTTGTTGTGCTTTTTTATCCCAATGCTCTGGCTCTTTGCGGCTACGTTGTGTCTGTTGCATGTGTTGTTGGTACATTTTTGAAAAATCGATTTGATTAATTAACATGATCCCTGACCTTAATAAGAAAACGTTGATGGAAGCTGGAAGTGAGCTTGAATGCTGCGCTCATCCACATTGTAAAGTGCTGCCAAGTTAGTAAGTGTTAACATACTATTTGATAACCCTTGCCTCGCTTTGTTGCGCTTATCAAGCAAAATGACGTTGTCAGCGATAGCTGCGGCATGCTGTGGATGATGGGTTGACATCAATATTGTCATGCCATGGGATTTAAGCTTTTCGATTTGTTCAAGTAAGCGAATTTGGTTACCAAAATCAAGGCTAGCGGCAGGCTCATCCATAATTAGAAGTAATGGTTTTTGTATTAAGGCTCTTGCTATCAATACTAATTGTTTTTCTCCGCCACTGAGTGTGCTGTATAGACGGGTTGCTAAGTGTGCAATGCCCAGATGCTTTAGTTGTTGATATGCTAAGTTTTTTTCGGCCTCTTTAGGAACTGAAAATATTGAAATATGGGGTGTTAAACCCATCATCACCATATCAAGTACAGTGAAAGTAAAGGGGGTATCATGGGCTTGGGGAACATAAGCGACAGTTTTGGCTATTTCGCGGGGTCTAAGGGCTTGAATGCTTTGCCCATTGAGTCGGATTTCACCTTTAATGGCGGGTAATAGCCCCAGTAACGTTTTCATTAAGGTGGTTTTACCGCAGCCATTTGCGCCTAACAAGCAGCTAATCTCCCCCTTCGGTAATGAAAGGTTAATACCATCAATGATAGCAGTGCCATGATAACCAATTGCGACCTTTTTCAAAGACAGAATGTTCATTTCACCCGCCTTGCCTGTAATAAAATAGCCAAAAAGAAGGGGGCGCCAATTGCGGAGGTTAAAATGCCTATGGGTAATTCAATCGCAGCAATAGTCCGTGCTAAGGTGTCAGTAATTAGCAATAAGATGGCACCAATGGCCAGTGATGCCGGGAGTTGATAGCGAAAGTTAGCACCCACTATCATTCTAGTGATGTGTGGAACAATTAATCCAATCCAACCAATAATTCCTGCGATCGACACCGCGCTTGCTGTCAGTAATGTGGCACAAATAATGAAAATAGCGCGGGTTAAACTGACATTGATCCCAAGGCTTTTGGCTTCTTCATCCGATAAACTGAGTAAATTCATACGCCAGCGCAATAATAATAGTGGAATGATACCGATAATCATCAGCGGTAATACTGACACTAAATCTGCTTGGGTAATCGATGACAAGCCACCTAATAACCAAAAAGTGATGGAAGGCAACTGGGTGTAGGGGTCTGCGAGGATTTTCATTAAGGAGATGGCGGAACCACACAACGCACTGATAGCAACACCGACCAGAACCAAAGATAAAATAGGGTCATGTTGCCGCGCTAGGCGGGCAATAAAGCACACTAAAGTCACAGTGATTAGCCCACCAATAAATGCACTTAATTGAATGTAAAACAAAGATTGGCCGAAGAAAATACCAATGACGGCTCCCACGCCAGCACCCGCGGAAACACCTAGAATATCAGGAGAAACCAGTGGGTTACGAAACATTCCTTGGTAAGCCGCCCCTGCAATCGCTAGCCCTCCACCAATAATAATAGCGGCTAATGTGCGTGGAAAACGTATTTGCCAAAAAACGGTTTCATGGCGTGGGTTACTCAATTCACTGTGAGATGATAATTGGCTGGCAAATAGGCGATAAAGCTCACTGAGTGTAAGTGAGTACTTACCACTTGTTAACGCGATAACAAAGCTAATTAGTAACATGATGACCAATAAAAGGAATTTCCCCTTTTTGTTCAAAACATTATTCATGATTTTTCCATGAGCAAATCAACTTGCTGTGCCGTTAATGATGAATGGTAGAAGCGAGTAAAAAACTCAGCAATATCCTGTTTAATATTCTTGGCAATGTTTTTATCAAAATGGCTTTGTAGCCGCCTCATCCCCAATAAGCGGTTAACGCCTGGAGGCCCATCTAACCAACCAAATGGCATACCACTAAATACAAGTAATTTGCGATTGGCAATAGCATCAAGCCCTTGCCATAATGCAGAACTTGTCATCAGTTCAATGGCTTCGTCATATTGCGTTATAATGATGTCAGGGTTCCATTGGTAGAGCTGCTCCATAGAAACCGTAGTAAGGCCATGAAAATTAGGGATATCCACCACATTGCGTAAGCCTAGCATTTCAATCGCTTCAGTATGAATTGAGCCTTTAGCGCCGGTTTCTAAACCTTTTGACCCTCTCGCAAGGTAAAAACTCAGTGATTTCTGTTGGTTTTGATGAGCAAATAAGGCAGCATCATCAATATAGCGTTGAGCAAGTTGGCTCAATGGTTGTGCTTGTGGTAAAACGCCTAAAATTTCACCCAATTGCATTAGTTGCTGTGGTGAGTCTTTTAGGCCACCTGCGATTAACAAATAAGGCACATGGGTTTGTTTGGCGACCTTTTCCGCTTGAGAGCGATAAGTTTCGTCAATGTTTCCAGTGTCAATAATTAAGTCGGGGTTATAGGACAGCAGCTGTTCAAGGGAAAGGGTACTTCCACGTCCCGCTAAACGGCCATAAACTGGTAATTCAAGCCATTGTGGTGCAAAAAGGCCCGTTTGCCCTTTTTTCAATGAAATAGAGGCGAAACCCACCATTTTTTCTGGCGCTAAGGCAAACATCAGTAAATCAGAAGGGGGCCCCGAGCTGATGACGCGATGAATATCCTTGGGGGTTGGGAGTTTACCGAATATCGCTGCTTCAACTTCTGGGCGAGTTTGTGTGAAGCTTGGTAAGCAGTAAAAAGCCGTGAGGATAGCACTGGATTTAAGAAAATGTCTACGATTGATCGCCATAGTCTAATTTCATCTACTCGTTATAATAATAATTATATAGCGCGAAAATTAGCGGAGTCATGATAGAGAGTCAACTATAAAAATCGCATTGTTCGGAAAATTCGACATTTATGTGATGTAAATCAGTAACAAAGATTGCTATCGATTAATAGATAGCAGAACATGTTTATCGTTAACGAATTGGATATCGCTTTGAACTTATGAAGAAAAAAAGACCTTCTCTACAGGATGTTGCCGACCAAGTTGGCGTCACGAAAATGACGGTGAGCCGTTTTTTACGAAACCCAGAGCAGGTTTCAGAGGCTTTGCGTGATAAAATTGCTCAGGCGGTGGAGGCTTCCGGGTATATCCCGAATAAAGCCCCTGATATTTTATCGAACGCAACCAGCCACGCC
Source organism: Providencia rettgeri (assembly GCF_023205015.1). NCBI lineage: Bacteria > Pseudomonadati > Pseudomonadota > Gammaproteobacteria > Enterobacterales > Morganellaceae > Providencia > Providencia rettgeri. Next base: position 486,494 of record NZ_CP096258.1, read on the forward strand.
ATCGGGGTGTTGCTTCCTTCATTAACCAACCAAGTCTTTGCCGAAGTGATCCGTGGAATTGAAGCGGTAACAGACCGTCATGGCTACCAGACAATGTTGGCTCACTATGGCTATCTACCCGAAAAAGAAGAAGAGCGGCTGACTTCGTTACTTTCTTATAATATTGATGGCGTGATTTTAGCTGAACGAACCCATACAGAACGCACACTACGCATGCTTAAAACTGCGGGGATCCCCGTGGTTGAGATTATGGATAGCATTTCTCCTTGCCTAGATATTGCGGTGGGTATCGATAACTTTGAAGCGTCTCGCCAAATGACTCAGGCGATGATTGAGCGCGGCTGCCGTAAGGTTGTGTATTTAGGCGCAAGGCATGATGAACGTACTTTTATCCGCTTGAAAGGTTATGAGCAGGCCATGCTCGATGCCAATCTTGAACCACGAAATGTGATGACACAGGCTAGCTCATCGTATTCGTTAGGCGCTCAATTACTACACGATTGCCGTGCTAAGTACCCAGATACCGATGGTTTATTTTGTACCAATGATGACTTGGCAATAGGGGCTATTTTTGAATGTCAGCGTTTGGGGATTCAGATCCCACAAGATCTCGCGATTTCGGGCTTCCACGGCCATGATGTTGGCCAAGTAATGACGCCAAAACTGGCGAGTATTTTGACGCCAAGGGACCAAATGGGACGTAAGGCGGCAGAAGTCTTGTTGGCGAGAATGTCTGGCAAGAAGCTAACGGGGACGCATTTTGATGTGGGGTTTTCTGTCCTTACTGGCGAAAGTATCTAATTATTCCTCGTCATCCTTCGCGCTGTCGCGTTGTTGCCTGTACTCGCCAACCCTAGTCACATACTTATGTATGCTCCTAGGGCTTGACTCGCTTGGCGCCTAGCGACAACACGAATTATTTAGAGGAATGTTTTAAGACGAGCAATAAAGTTTAAATATACTTTTTTGTTTTTTGTTTTTTGTTTTTTGTTTTTTGTTTTTTGCTATTGCTGTTTGTTTTTTATTTGCGAGTTTTGCTTTGTTCTTCACCTGCCTCTTCTGAAGTCAGATTGAGAGTATCATCACAGATCTGTTCTCTTCTTCACCAATTTGATTGCCAAATAAATCCGCACTGATGATAATGTTACCCGTAACTTGTTACCGGTAACAAATGCCGGTTTTTAACTAAAGCCAGGACAATAGTGAATATCTGAGGAGTTTCCTATGAATGATACCCAAAAACAAAACTATACATTTGTACTAATGGGGGTATCGGGTAGTGGTAAATCTGCTGTTGCTGCCGGTGTTGCACAGCAATTACAGGCTGCCTTCCTTGATGGTGACTTCCTTCACCCTAAATCAAATATTTTAAAAATGGCATCGGGTCACGCATTAAATGATGAGGACCGTAAACCTTGGTTAGTCGCATTAAATAATGCCATTTTTGCAATGCAAAGAACCAATAAGGTATCGCTGGTGGTTAGCTCCGCACTGAAAAAAAGCTATCGCGATATCTTAAGAGAGGGGAATCATAACCTCTATTTTATTTACCTAAAAGGTGATGCGGTTGTTATTGAAGAGAGATTGAAAGCACGTAAAGGGCATTTTTTTAAGCCTGAAATGCTGAAATCGCAATTTGATGCTTTACAAGAACCTGGTGCGGATGAACCTGATGTGCAGGCTGTTGATATTCGCCCATCCTTAGAGAACGTGATTGAAAATACGTGTTCTACTATTCGTAAGATTGTCGCTGGAGATAACTAATGAATACCCCAGAAACATTAAGCACACTAACGCTCGTGCTAACGGCTGTTGGCTCTGTCGTTTTACTGCTCTTTTTAGTGATGTATGCTCGTTTACACGCTTTTGTCGCGCTCATGATCGTTTCTATTGGGGCGGGTTTATTCTCCGGCATGCCAGTACAGCAGATCACTGAAACCATGCAAAAAGGCATGGCGGGGACCTTAGGTTTCCTTGCTATCGTAGTCGCTCTCGGGGCAATGTTCGGTAAAATTTTACATGAAACAGGGGCATTAGATCAGATTGCGAATAAGCTACTTAACCTGTTCGGTGAAAAGAATGCGCATTATGCCGTGGGTGTCGCAGGGCTGGTTTGTGCGCTACCGCTCTTCTTTGATGTAGCTATTGTGTTGTTAATCGGTGTGGTGTTTGCAGTAGCGAACCGTACAGGTCATAACGTTGTTCGCCTGGCTATCCCTCTATTTGCGGGTGTTGCAGCCGCCGCAGCGTTTTTATTACCGGGGCCTACACCCATGTTAGTTGCATCACAAATGGGGGCAGATTATGGCTGGATGATCTTAATTGGTCTGTGTGCCGCTATCCCTGGCATGATTTTAGCAGGGCCGTTATATGGTAAATTTATCAGTAATTATGTTCATATTGATATCCCTGCTGATTATCAAGCACCAAATACAGAACATGGCAAAATGCCAAGCTTTGGTTTCAGTCTGTGCTTAGTGCTTTTCCCATTGGTATTAGTGGGCTTAAAAACCATCGGTACGCATGTCGTTGAAAAAGGTTCTACATTAGAGCACTGGTTAGAATTTATTGGTCACCCTTTCACTGCCTTACTGTTAGCGTGTTTACTGGCAATTTATGGCCTAGGTTTCCGCTATGGTATGGATAAAGAAAAAGTCATGGCGATTTGTTCTGCCGCTATCCAACCTGCTGGGATCATTCTACTTGTGACTGGTGCGGGTGGCGTATTCAAACAAATTTTAGTGGACTCCGGTGTGGGACCTGCATTAGGTGACTCTTTAATTGGTGCTGGCTTGCCGATAGCGGTTGCTTGTTTCGTATTAGCAGGTGCTGTACGTGTTATTCAAGGTTCTGCAACCGTTGCATGTTTAACTGCGGTAGGTTTAGTGTTACCTGTTATCAGTGAGTTAGGCTACTCAGGTGCACAATTGGCAGCGTTAGCCGTTTGTATCTCAGGGGGGTCTTTGATCCTAAGCCATGTTAATGACTCTGGTTTCTGGCTGTATGGGAAATTTACTGGCGCGACAGAAGCTCAAACCCTCAAAACTTGGACTGTCATGGAAACTATCCTTGGTACGACAGGGGCAATTGTCGGTATGGTGTTCTTTATGTTCTTGTAATATGTGACATAAAAATATAATCAAGGCGCCCACTATCAAGTGGGCGTTTTTGTTTATTAGCTTAAACTAATTTTAGGAATGATAATTTCATTGTGGGGTTGTGGGGCATTAATATGTTTAACATGGCTCGGTGATAACGCAATGTGCTTCGTAAAAAATGAGGTCAGCCCTAAGTCATGAGTAGAAAAGAAAATAATTGATTTATCTAATTCAAACTCTTGTTTCACTAATTGTAGAAATGCGAGGGCATCAGAGGTCGCCATAAAGGATGTCGATTCGTCTAGAAATATCATTTCAGGTTGTTTTATCAATGCAAGAACGAGCTGTAACTTTTGTTTTTCCCCTGTAGAGGCAGCAATGTCAGTGACGAGTGTATCATCTAACGTTTCTTTGCTAATCAGTAAAGTTGGGCAACATAATTTGGTAAGGCGGACAATGATGTTGTTATCGAATACACCGTAGAAGTTAAAATTGTCACGAATACTGCCATGAATGAATGTTGAAATACCATTATGGTAGGCAATTTTTTCTGTTAAAAAGGATTGGGAAATCTCATCGATACCAATGCCATTGATTGCTATATCCCCTGATGAGTATTCTGAAGTCCCACATAATGCTTTCATTAGTGATGTCTTTCCTACTCCTGAAATACCTGTAATACCGATAACATCCCCAGATTTGGCTTCAATATTGAGCTGGTTAATGATGGTTTTACCGTGAATATTAACGCTAAGATTTTTTGCACTAAAATGCGTTATCGAATTCATTGTTATGCCATCAGTTTTGAAATGGATGAGTGGATTGTTTTTTAGCTGCTCAATACTGGATTTGATATGAAATAGATGTGTTTTCACCATGAATAAGCGATTAATTGCACTTGTAATTGCACCTGAAAGTCGACCATTAATGATCATGACCGCGATAACGGAAGCCAAACTTAAACTCCCTTCACCAATAGCTAAATAGCTAGCCACGTACATTACAATCATGGATAAAAACGTATTTACTTTGATGATTTCCATCCAATGGTGGTTGGCCTCATTCAGTTTTAATTTTATTTTTTCATCTTCATTGGTTTTTATACTGATGTACTGCTTAAAGTGGTTATCTCTGGCGAAATACAGCTCATGTTTTTTCTGTTCTAAGGAGTAGTACATGGCTGATTTTTCATAGTTTAAGGTATTTGCTCGAAGCATATTTTTGTAGGAAAGAAAGCGGACATGTAGGCATAGAAAGATAAGTCCAGCGTAATAGCTTAATAGCAATAATGAATAAAAACCTAGCATGCCAAAAATGCAGAATGAAAATAAAATGGCTAATCCGATATCATAAATGATTTGTGGTTTGATTTCCCATACCTGCAAGATCGACGCTTCGGCGGTCCTCACCTTAATGGAGGCACTTTTACAACTCGATTGTTTTAATAAATTAACGAAATAACGGTTAAAAGTGCTGATGTTAAGCTTTATTTTTTTTGTGTTCTGTTCATGAATAATATGTTTAATAAAAAACTCTAAGCCAATAACAACAATGAAAATAAAACTAATATACAAAAGTGAGCTTATTGACTCACTGTAAACTAATCGTGAGTTAAAAAGATTTGAGTATAAAGGTAATAACAGCGCAAATACGATTAAAGGTAATGAAAATAAATTTGATTTTGGCGTTAATTTAATCAGTGATGTGTATATGCTCTCTTCATTTAATGTGTTTTCACTCGCTTGGAATGAAAATAAGTGTTTACTTTCAATTAGTTGTTTTGTTATTGCGGTGTCGGTTGTTAGATTGGTTAGCTGGCCCCTATGATTCTTAATAATAATGTATTTTCCATTTTCTATCTCCATAATAAAAAGGGCTGGTAGGTTCTTGTCACTAAAATCAGAAAGAGAAACATATTGATAAGTGAAAAAATCATTATTAATAAACTCATTAATATTATTTAATATATATTTATTATCATACGATAGAGCTGGAGAAGTAAATGGCTCTCCTAATATCTTAAAGTATTGGTTAATGGCATCATGGAAACTACTTTCTTTCATTTTCTTCACTCTTCAGGAAGCAAGCGTTAACACCTTGATTATCTTCAATAGGTTTCAAGGCTTTAATGTGTACATTAGGCGTGCTTTTTTTAATTAATACTGTGTTATAAATGGTGTAGGTCATTGCTATATCAAAAGAGATGTTATTTCCATAACTGCAATAAATATCGATAGATTTAACTTTTTTACTATCAACGAATTTGATGGTGTCATGGCTAAATATTAACGACTTCATGATGTCATTACCTTTGTGACTTCCATTATTTATAGACGAAGACGTCTCTGTATTATTATCATCAATTCCGACAAATGCCGCTTTGCCTTTGTTTTTTTCAGCAGCCATCGTACTTGACAACACATTTGCTAAAAGTACGGCCATCAATAATGTCATAGTTGCTACGGCAGCGGATAATGCAGAAATAAAACCTAACATAAGTCACCAAACGTTAAATGTAATATTATCGCTAATTAATGCGGTTAAATAATGAAGCACTGAAATCTCTTTACTCGAGATATAGAGCATCACTGGTAGGCCATCATGTTCTGGAAGGAGCACAGTATTTTGTTCCGGTGTAATTTGTACGGAATAATAGCGTTCTTGGTTAGCTCGTTCCCTGTCACTAAAGGAGTCAGCACTGATTTTTGTGACTTTACCGTTAATGATTTTTTTAAATCCAGGGGAGTTCACCACAATTTTTGCAGGCAACTGTTGTGTTATAAAAGGACGATATTTCGCTAATACTTTTCCTTCAATGACCCGTGTATCTTGTTGTTTTTTTATTACCATGACTAAATTTGAGGCTTCAACGTAAGAGCCTTTTTCTAAATCTTTTTCGATACTTAATACAACGCCATCCGCTGGCGATAACACACTGTTCGCTCTTATTTTATTGCGAAGTAGTTCCATCTGTCCGCTGTTTTCCAATCTCTCTTTTTTTAGCCGATTAAGTAGCGTTTCATTTTCTTGTATTTCACCGATAAGCCGCGCGGTATATTTCTTTTCTAACAGTGAAATTTCTCGTAATAGCCCTTGAGCATTTAATTCACCAGATGTTATCAGCGCAGTGGTGCGGCTGATTTCAGCATTATTATTGAGTTTTTCAATTTCAGGTGCTCTTGCATTTTTCAACAGTGAGGCCTTCTTTTTTAAAATATTAATCTGATTATCTAATTCACTGGATTCTTTTATTTGTGAGATATATTTGTCCTTTAAATTGCTTATCTCCATGTGTAAGAGAATGTGGCCATAGAGCTCTCTATAAGCACTTAACGTTTTGCTTTGCAGGCCCTTTGCAAAGAAAAAATATTCGGATTCTGTATTTATACTTCCATCGAGGATCTTATTTAATAGTTTTTTATTTTCTTCTAGTTCATTAATGCGTTCATTAGCAAAAGTAACAAGATTGGTTAAGGTTTTTTCTTGATGAAATGCATCTAAATTCGTATAGGAAAATAAAATTTGGTCTTTTTCTACCTTATCACCGGTTTTAATAGCAAATTGATTAATAAACCCAGATGCAGGACTCACTATTTCTAGCCGGTTGGAGACTCCTGAAATAATCCCCTCACCTGGAGAGGATATTTCTATCTTGGCTAATATAATGTACCCGACAAATAGGGATGTGATACCTAGGAATATTTTTAGTTTTTTAGGGATTTTGTTCAGTTTATTTAGATAACGTTTCAATTTCAGTGAGTTTCCCTGTTAATTGGATGTATTCCATCTTGTTTTTCATATCAGCAATCATTAATTCAGCTATGCGTCTTTCCATTGTTAACATATCAAATAGCGTGTTCACCATTTCATAGAAAGAGGACTGTGATATTTCATATTCCCTTTGTTGGCTCTTAATTATCGAACGCATTGTCTTACGTTGTTCATGTAGCCCTATAAGTTCAGTCATATTTGAGTTGGCAATTAATTTTAAATTTTTAATTTTTGCTGTTGATTCTTTGTATTTATAATCAGCCTTTCCTTTTGTTGCTTCATACAGTTTTAATTGCGATTTTTCATTCAGTATTTTATCGAGGTCAAAGACATTTAGTTTTACCTCCATTCCCATGTAAGATTCGTTACGACTTCTCACGTGGTCAACAAATCTTTCTTCAGCGATAACATTGACATTCAAGAAAGGATTTTGTTGATAAGCATTTTCCTTCATTGCGTCAGCTTGCATGCGTAGCAAGTTATATTCGCTATTTTGTTGCGCATCCTCACTATCAATAATGGTTGTTTGTAATCTTTTCAGTAAATTTTCTGGTACCTGTACGCCTTTAGACGGAAAGGTAATCCCTGATAAAAGCTCAATATTTGACTTGTATTGTTCAATCTCTTTTTCTATATTTTGCAGTTCTGTTTCAATTCGTTGCATCAATAAAGAGGCTTGTTCAACATCACTGTATTTCGCTATGCCACTTTTATATCGGTGAGTAATGAGTTTAAAGATGTTTTTCGCATTATTATTTAAATCAGTGGTTGTTTTTGTTAGCTCATTGAGATAATAAATACCAATTAAGTTATTAGTTGTTGAAGTGTAGAGTTCTTCTTTTTCTTTATTCAGTGAAAGTGCTGATATTTTTAACTTTAAATTTTTTTCATTAAATCTATGGGTTAACGTTGTATCATAGATTAATGAGCTGGCGGTAATATTACTGCTGGTACTGCCATCATGGCTTTTTATTTTTCCTGAGGCTGAGACCTTAGGAAGGTAATAGTAATTGGTTTGCTTTGCTCTGAGGTTTTCAGCATCTAACTCTAATGACTTTATTTGAATTGGATTAGAGTTTTTTAATACTCGGCTAATAAAACTTTGAAAATTTTCTACATCTTGATTTGCTAAACCATAAGATGGTGATAATAAAGTTAATAAAAAACCTAAGGTGATAAGGCGCATTTTTTTACTCCATTGATAATACGGTTAATAGTTTTTTTCTGCTCTCAATGGTATTTTCTTTTAGCCATTGTGTTGTTTGATCTATCTTTAATATTTCTTCTGATATTTTTTCATTGTCATTTCTTTTGTTTATTTTTTCTTCTAGTAAGTAGATGGCTAATTTTCTTTTCCAATCGTCGTCAGCTTCTTTTATTGACTGTAGAACGGCTAAGTGATCTTGTGTTGTGATGGATAAAGCCGAGAGGTGTGAAGAAATATCTGCCGCAAGTTCATTATTATCGGTCACAGAAATCATTTTTTGCGCCATACCGATGTTCACACTCTGTAATGTGTTCAGTGTTTCTTGAATGCGATTAAGCTCTTCAGAGTAGTTTGCAGAGGCGTGCTGCTTCGTTTTTTTAGTTTCTTTTTGGTAAAAGAAATGAAAAAAATTCAAACTAACTAACAGTAGAACAGAAATAGAAACCCCAAGAATGGACGTTAAGAATGCAAAAGACATTGAATTAAGTGCCAATGAGATAGATGAAATCATGGCATTCATTTTTTCTGAGATATCCCCATCTCCTCCAAGGGAGGCCGAAATCGCAGTGATCATCCCTGTTAACCCAATGAATGTTCCAATTAATCCTAATGATACAGTGACGGATGCGGATAATTTAGTTTGGTTCGAAAGTAATATATAGTGACTTTGTTTATTCCTATTGAATAACCGATGAAATAAAAAAATAATTAAAGGATAAATATAAATCCCAATCATGGTGTAACTGATTTCAGGAGCAAGCAATAGGCATTGCTGAACCATTTCACGTACCGATTGCAGTAAAAAGCAAGCGACAAATGTTGCTGCATAAAAAAATAATCCAAGATAATACATGTTATTTGTAATCCCAATAAATGCATGAGTTCCAACCGGGGCAATATTCACTTGTTCCTTTTTTTAGAACAATTTCTTTATCAATACCCAGATTTTTAATTATTGATGCCATATAAAGAAGGTTATAGGTGTTTTTTTCTTTGCTGTGACTGACTTTATCGTTGATGTAGCCACTGATAATTATTTTATTGCTTTTGTTTTTGGATATTTCGTTTTTTATTAAAGAAATATCATTGTTTGATAAATGAATTCCACCTTTAAAATAAAGGCGTTTATTCGGTATGTCTATTTGTATTTTTTCAAAGTTTAACTCTCCATAATTAATATAGGTTTCTGCAGTTTTCATTCCGCTAAAAATAAAAACCATAGAAACTAAAATGATTATGCACAATGTCCCACTTAACCCGTCAACCATCGGGGCTAGTTCTTCATCAGAGTTCTCATTATCATCTTCCATTGTTTGACTCTTTCAATTTAAAAACGACTTTGCTAATTCATGCTTTTATTATAATCGCAATTTAAATGAACTCACTGGAATTTGAGCTCAAAAAAAAAGAATGTCAGACCACTTTATATTAAATGACATTTTATTTTTAATTAAATGGATATAATTGGTTTCATTAACGGCAGCGTGTGATTGTTAGCTGATAACTCCATTTATGAATATAATGATATAGAACATGACAGATAAAACTATTACCGATAAATTAAAAAACATAGAAATCCAAAAGTTTAAAGTCCAAGGGCTTGATTTAATTGTAACTAAGCCTGATGGTTCTATTGAGAACATTAAAAATGGGTTGTCTGAAGTTATTTTAGGAAATATGACACTATTGACTGAGCAAGGAGCGATTCTTTCACAAGATGAGATTCTATCATCAATAACCTTAAACGTGGGGGCCGATGCTGTTTATATCAAAGAGCAATTAACGAGTGATGTTGTCGAATATACGGACAATCAAGACTCAAAAAATATGAGTGAACAAGTAGACAGTGAGGAGCAGCCAGATAATGACCGACAAGACGAGGAGCAAAGATTTAGTCAAAAACTGGCAGAGTTAAATCAAAAAAATCAACAATTAGAAAAGACACTTCAGGCCCTGTCTTCGGAGAATGACGAAAAAGAGATATTACTTAGTTCATCTTTAACAAAGCTGACAGAAGCGAAAAAACAGCTAAATAAAAAAAACAAAGCAGAAAAAGCACAGGGAGAAGACAACGACTTAAGCTTTTCTCCGCCACCCGCCCCCGTGGCTACGCCAATAAGTACTTCGTCATCATCCTCTCAGTCTGCAAATAAGCCTGCAACAGCCCCTTTAATATCTAAACCGATTACACCGGTTTTTATTCAGGGGAAACTCAGTGAAGAGTCTGACTCAGGGAGAAAGGGCGATAATATTACCCATATTAATACTCCGACATTGACAGGGGTTGTCTCTCCCGATAGTCAGGCTTATCTCACAATTAATAATAAGAAACATCCGGTCACTGCAGATAAAGACGGGAAGTGGTCATTAAAAATTACAGAACCGTTAGAAGATAAGATATATGAATATTCATTAGTGGCTTCCTCCGGTGGCGGTAAGCCTGTGACGGTGAACGGCCAATTTGAAGTGGACACGCAGCTTGATAACCTCTCTGTTAGTCTTGATGGGCATCCGAATATCGAAATGTTAGGGGGGAGACAAACGAATAATCAGGTTCCTACTTTTGCCGGGAAAACCGAAGCTGGCAGTTCAGTAACACTAGCGATTGCAGGACAAACATTATCGACAGTCGCTGATGATAAGGGCGGGTGGCGAATTACGGTCGAGAAACCATTGGCTGATGGGGTATCAACCTATCAGGTTACCGCAGTGGATGTAGCGGGTAACCAAAAAACTATCACCGAGACTGTGACCATCAAAACCTCCCTGCCCGATGCAAGTGCACTACTTGATAACTCAGCGGTTTTCTTGACCAATAAAGTGACTCCAATGTTGTCGGGAAAAACAGATCCTAACGCCAATATCATCGTTCAGGTCGCTGGAAAAGAGTATTTCGCCAAAGCCAATGAGCAAGGTGATTGGTCACTCACCATCAATAATAATCTAGCGGATGGTTCACATGTATTGAAGGTTAAGGTAACAGACAGCGTAGGAAATCAGGGCATATCTATTCAGAGCCTATTAGTCGACACCACTCCCCCCGCTGCACAAGCTAAACTGAGTGAGAGCAGCGATTCGGGTAGCAAAGGTGATTATATCACCCAACAAAAAGCCGTCATATTGGAAGGGGAAACCAAACCGCAATCGACGGTCATGATCCACTTTGCGGGGCAGGAGTACAGCGCCACTTCGGATAAAGACGGGCACTGGGAAGTGCCATTACCGGCAGTGAAGCAAGACGGTGTGTATGATTATCAGGTTAAAGTGACAGACACCCTTGGAAATACCGGAGCCTCTAAGGGGCAATTTACCGTAGATTCTCAGGTTGATAGCTTATCTGCTGACCTTGATGTGCAGTCTGATAGTGGCGATATTGGCGATAAAGTCACCAAAGAGACGCGCCCGCACTTTACGGGAAAAGCCGAAGCGGGTAGCCGTATTGAGTTGACGATTGATGGGCAACAGCTAAAAACATTTGCTGACAGCCATGGAGATTGGGCGGTGGCGGCTCAAGAAGTGTTAACAGACGGTACATATGATTATGTGGTGAAAGCCACGGATGTGGCAGGTAATGAGGTTGTGATCACGGAGTCTATACAGATAAAAACCACATTGCAGCCCACAATTTTACAACTCAATAATCAGTCTGATTTTATCACTAATCAATTGACCCCCATGCTGTCAGGGCAATCCGAGCCTTACGCCAAAATACAGGTTTCATTGAGTGGAAAAAGTTACTCAATGGTGGCAGATGCGCAGGGCACTTGGTCGTTTATAGCGACGTCGTTAGTTACGTCGGGAGGTCACCCACTCAAAGTGCAAATCACCGATATTGCTGGAAATAGCGAAAAAATCAGCGAGACGGTATGGGTAGACACCACTCCCCCCGCTGCACAAGCTAAACTGAGTGAGAGCAGTGATTCGGGTAGCAAAGGTGACAATATCACCCAACAAAAAGCCGTCATATTGGAAGGGGAAACCAAACCGCAATCGACGGTCATGATCCACTTTGCGGGGCAGGAGTACAGCGCCACTTCGGATAAAGACGGGCACTGGGAAGTGCCATTACCGGCAGTGAAGCAAGACGGTGTGTATGATTATCAGGTTAAAGTGACAGACACCCTTGGAAATACCGGAGCCTCTAAGGGGCAATTCACCGTAGATTCTCAGGTTGATAGCTTATCTGCTGACCTTGATGTGCAGTCTGATAGTGGCGATATTGGCGATAAAGTCACCAAAGAGACGCGCCCGCACTTTACGGGAAAAGCCGAAGCGGGTAGCCGTATTGAGTTGACGATTGATGGGCAACAGCTAAAAACATTTGCTGACAGCCATGGAGATTGGGCGGTGGCGGCTCAAGAAGTGTTAACAGACGGTACATATGATTATGTGGTGAAAGCCACGGATGTCGCAGGTAATGAGGTTGTGATCACGGAGTCTGTACAGATAAAAACCACATTGCAGCCCACAATTTTACAACTCAATAATCAGTCTGATTTTATCACTAATCAATTGACCCCTATGCTGTCAGGGCAATCCGAGCCTTACGCCAAAATACAGGTTTCATTGAGTGGAAAAAGTTACTCAATGGTGGCAGATGCGCAGGGTGCTTGGTCGTTTATAGCGACGTCGTTAGTTACGTCGGGAGGTCACCCACTCAAAGTGCAAATCACCGATATTGCTGGAAATAGCGAAAAAATCAGCGAGACGGTATGGGTAGACACCACTCCCCCCGCTGCACAAGCTAAACTGAGTGAGAGCAGTGATTCGGGTAGCAAAGGTGATTATATCACCCAACAAAAAGCCGTCATATTGGAAGGGGAAACCAAACCGCAATCGACGGTCATGATCCACTTTGCGGGGCAGGAGTACAGCGCCACTTCGGATAAAGACGGGCACTGGGAAGTGCCATTACCAGCAGTGAAGCAAGACGGTGTGTATGATTATCAGGTTAAAGTGACAGACACCCTTGGAAATACCGGAGCCTCTAAGGGGCAATTTACCGTAGATAGCCACGTCGCCCTGAACGCAGGCTTAGATCTGGCAAGCCAAGAGAATTCGAATGCTTTGATAACTAACCTAAAACGTCCTCAAATTAGTGGTACCTCCGACCCTGAAAGTAAAATTACTGCTGAGTTTAAAGGGAAAATTAAAACGGTTTATGCAGATAACCAAGGAAAATGGTCTCTGACTTTTGATGTCGATGCGGATGTCGGTAAGGATAACCACTACAAGGTTGTCGCAGAAGATGCCGCAGGTAACCAAAATACAATTAATCAGAGCTTTACGTACCTACCTCCCTCATTAGAGGGGGGGAATGCGGAGCTTCCGACGCTTATCGCTACATTAGGTGCGGCGTATGATAGTGGAAAGAAAGGTGACTATATCACCAATATCAAAGCGCCTAAGTTTACCGGAGTTGCTACTGCAGGGGCTAATATTACACTGGTGATCGGGAATGAAAGTTTTCCGGCTGTGGCTGATAAAGTGACTGGTAACTGGGAAATTCAAGTCAAAGAGCTAGCGGAAGGAAATAGCCAGTACCTTGTAACGGCTGAACACCCAGTAAATGGACAAACAACAGATATCTCTGGAAATATATTTATTGATACCACTGCTCCGGTGTCCACGATTGAATTAAGTGCAGAAACGGATACTGGAACGAAAGGAAACTTTATTACTGCACATCGCAACCCTGTATTTACGGGAAAAGGAGAGCCGGGGTGTAAAGTCATATTGGAATTAAATAATGAGTCGATTCCAACGACTATCGATAATAATGGCAAATGGAGCTTAAAGCTTTCCAATGAATTACCAAAAAACTTTACGGGTGATTATAAAATTACCGTTACGGATGCGGCAGATAACCAATTTGAAAGAATAGGTACACTGATAATTAATGCAAATCCACCAGAGATAACGGATGCAGCTCTGGCTTCACCTTGGACGAAAGGTAAATTTCATGGTGATAAATCGACGAATGACTTAGAAGCAACATTCACAGGAAAGGTAACCCCGGGTGCAAGTTTAAAATTTAAATTTAGATTAAGTAAGAAAGATGAGCATATTTTTTCCATCACTGATATTGATAAAGATGGAAATTGGTCTTTTAGTTTGCCGCCTGGTTTTCTTGTCGCGGATCGTCGTTATGATCTTGACCAAATGGTATTGGTTGCAACTTCGTCATCAGGAGTTGTTACAGAAAAATCGATTGAAGAAAAAGGTATTCAAATCAAAGACAGTGTTTTGAGTGTAACATTTCAAGTGGCCGCAGAGTCGAGTAGTACTGGAGAAGTAAATAGCTCATTAAGTTCAAGCCGCTTGCCAAAGCTACAGGGAAAGATTTCTGGGGCATCGGATCGTGATGAGCTCAGAGGCTCGATACTCATAGGCGGTAAAACGTATTCAATTAATTTGACCAATGGCCGAAAAAATTGGGATTTTAAAGTCCCCGATGATGTTCAACTTCCACTAGGAGAAGTTCCCTATACGCTTAAATTTAAAGATGTTTATGGTTCGGTAAGGGAGTTTTCTTCTTCTGTATTTATCAGTGACTTTAAATTTTACCTTGACCCAGATACGGATTCTGGCCAAATCGGTAACCACTACACCAATCATAAGAAACCTGTTTATAAGGGTAAAATAACAGCCGGTGGCACGATCTCAGCGAAAGTAAATGGTCATAATTATCCTATTCAAGCAAATGAGAAAGGAGAGTGGCGTTTCGAAGTGCCTATTAAAGGGGATGGCGCATACCATATTACTTTTGTTCAAGATGATGGCACTGTTTCAGTAGGACAAACAACTCTCAATATACTCACGACAGAACCCGTATTTAATGGCTTCGAGATTGTTGATAAGCAGCTTCATGCAGGCACAAAAGTTGCGAATGTCGCGGATCCTAAATTGGTTTTCACTTATCATGGAAACATGGATTATTACCTGATCAGCGTGAATGGAAAAACAACGCGGCATAATAAGCTACAAAATAAATACAATGGTTCTAAAACGGTGTTTGCTAATGAATTAGCCTTACCTGACGGTGAGCATGTGGCAAAAATAACGGCTTTTGATATCGCCGGTAATAAAACTGAACATGAGGTGATAATTAAAGTGCTCAGTGATGAGTCTGGTAATGTCTCTCCAAGTATTGAATTTGGCGTGAATGGTAAGCAACTCGTTTCTGAAAAAGACGGCAAACTACTTTTCAACCAAAATGACTTAACACTGATGGGGACAACAAGTGTTGCCAGTCTGGTTACCATCAAAGATACAAATGGAAAAATACTGGGTACGGCAAAAGCCAATAATCAGGGGATTTGGCAAATACAATTACCCAATGATATTGTCCCTGTCGGTATTCAGGATGGTGAAAATATTAAACTATCAGTTACGGCAAAGGATTTAGTTAATCGTGAAACGCAGTTTGAGTTTGATTTGGTGTATGACATTACGCCTCCAGAATTAACTGGGGAAGTGAATGAGATGCTGAATGGGACTAATGTCTTGAATAGTAGCCAACCCACGTTTAGCGGAGAAACTAAAGCCAATGCAGACGTCAGTTTGACGATCAATGGAAATATTTACCATACGACTGCTGATCATGAAGGGAACTGGCAGTTTACATTACCTGCAGAAAAGTCACTTGCTGATGGCACATACTTTTATGAAATAGAAGCTAAAGATGTGCTTGGACAAATAAACCAGCACAAAGTATCCGATAACTTTGTTGTAAAAACAGTTGCCTCAGTGACAGGGGAGCTCGATCCTGATTTAGACTCCGGTGCTAAGGGCGATAACTGTACCAATATCAATAAGCCCATATTTAGTGGAATTACTGAACCAAATGCAGAAATTCGATTGGTTTTCGATAACAAAGTTTCTTTAACGTTTGTCGCTACTGCCAATGAGAAAGGCGAATGGACGCTCCCTGTTGATATTGAATTGAGTGATGGTCTTCATGAGTATGTTATTTTTGCAAATGATAAGATTCAGGGGATTAAAGGCCAAGTTTCAGGGCAATTGGTGATTGATACATTAGCACCAGACTACCTGATGGGTGGTGTTGTAGACCCTGTAAGCTTGACGACTCAACAGGATATTTTAACCGATGTTTCTAAGCTAATTTTTGCAGGAGTTGCAGAGCCTGAAACTCATGTACGGTTAACGATTGGTCAACGGGTTTATACCGATATTAAGATGAACGAACGCGGTGAGTGGGCGTTTACTTTACCTGATGCACTAAAAGATGATGATTATCATTATCTAATTGAGGTAACGGATATTGCGGGTAACATTGGTACACAACGTTTAACCGGAACAGTGACCGTTGACACGACGCCCCCTGAGATAACGGAATACGGCCTAGATCCAATGACTGACTCAGGTTTATTAAATGATGGCGTAACTAACCATAATCACCCAAAATTCAGTGGAATAACAGAACCTAATGCATTGGTTGAGATCACTATCAACCAAAAAACATACCAAGAGAGCGCCAATGAAAAAGGGGTATGGACAATTCCTGTAACAGAGGCTCTGAGTGATGGCGCTTATGATTACCTTATTAAGGTGAAGGATAAAGTCGGTCATAGCGCGGTAAAAACAGGGCAAGTCATCATAGATACTAAATCACCTGAATTGAGTGGGAATTTAGATGACTCAACGAATACAGCGGATAAACAGGATGAAATTACCAGTATCAATACGCCAAAGTTCAGTGGTGTAACAGAGGCAGATACCATGGTATTTCTGACGATTGATAATCAAACCTATCAGCAAAAATCAAATGAAGTGGGCCGATGGGAAATCTCGATGGATAGCCCATTAAAGGATGGCATTTATGACTATGAAGTCAATGTATATGATCAGGCTGGAAATCAGGCACAGGTTAAAGGGAGTATTACGATTTATTCTGATTTACCAGATGCAACCGTAACTCCAGGGCCAACCGATAATAGTGATGTTACTCATGTTGATATTCCTCCGATAGATACCACATTGGTACCACTAGATATTGATAATCACTATTTTTAGTCAAACGGAGCCTTACCCTGAAATGGTGAGGCTCAAGTTTCGATAGGAGATGATGTGAAGAGATATCGGGTATTAAAGCAGAGGGTAATTAAGGTTTGGTTGGGAATGAAAACTTTTAAATGCCAGTAAGAAATAAGGGACATCATCATAGCCGACTTCTCGGGCGATACGTGTCATCGGCATATTTTCCGTTCTCGATAATATCATCGCTTTATTCATTCGGGACATTAAGCTAATCTTGGAAAAATTCGTATATTCACTGGCGAGCCTTCGTTTAAGGGTTGAAGAGCTCATATGGAGTTTTTTCGCGATAGTATCTAGGGTATGACACTGTTTTCCAGCGCTATGAAAAATTAAGTCATACACTTTGTCTTTTATCGAAATATTTATTGATGCATACAATGTAGAGGTAAATTCATTCACTAATAAAAAAAATGACAGAATAAAATTTAAATGAATATGAATCACATTATGGTTGCTAGGGGCGCTAATTTCTTTAATCGCAGAGTGAAATACATCTTCAATAATCGGGTTTTCATGCAAGCCAGTGCAACAAATTTGGTTTGTTGAGACGTTTTTTTTCTTATTAATAAACAATTCGGCATGCTGTTGATAAAAGGATTTCAACATATCTGTGGTCATTGGAAGGACATCGATAGCCAGTCGATTGTGATTATCACGATTGATTATTTCAATTGAAGATCCTTTGGGGAGAAAACAGATATCTGAGACTGTCAGCGTTTGCCATGGGCCTTCTTCTATCCGCATTTCAATTTCACCTGAACTCACTTTAAATAGTAGTGAGTGCGTTAGATAAAAGCTATTTTTTATTTTATTGGATAGGGTTTCAATATAAGAATGAAACGATTTCACACAGAAATTAGTCGACATTTTTGAACCTAAATAAATATTGTCTACGATTGCTACCGTAAAGTTATTCTGGTTGTGTCAAAGAATTGTTCACGGCTTCCATATTGTTAATAACAAACCATTAGCTTGTATAAGCTAAAATACGATTTGCTATTACCTCCTGATTTAATAAGCATCAACGTTAGCGGTGGTTTATTAAAAGGAACGTAGGGATACTAATTTTATGTGGGGGATATTGATTTAATTAATGGTCACGATTTTTTATGTTTTTTAGAGGGAACAATGAATTCGCAATTAGTCAGTAGTATTCCGAGAACTGTGTTTTTAACATATTGTTTTTATTTAAAATAGTCATTCCAAATTTAATGTCGGAATTGAATTTTTAGGATAATAAGAAGATAAGTAAGAAAAAAGCCAAAGGGAAATGACAACGATCAGGCGATAAATATAAAAAAAGTGCAAATAAAAAGGCAGGGGCATTGAAGATACCGCTGCCTTATTGTGTGTTAAACCAATAATTAATTTAATAGTTGGCTTAACTGGCTATATAGCCCTTGCGCACTCTTCTTATAACCTTCGGCAGAGAGATGCACATTGTCTGGTCGGGCTAAATCTTGTGCTGCCCATGTGCGAATTGAGCAAGGGCCACCCATAAAGGCTTGCCAGTCCCAAAATAACGTATTTTCTTGAGCGGCCACCGCCTTTTGAATTTGAATCACACTCGTTAAATTCACTGGCATTTGAGCTTGGCAACTCGCTGCATCATTAAATTTAAGTGAATCATTCGGGCCGACAAGTAAAATAACGCTATTTGGCATTTGTTGGCGAATTAAGCGAATTTTAGCGCGCAAATTTTGCTCGTAAGCGGCTAAATCTAACGTATCGTTAAAAGCCTCATTGGTTCCATAGGCTAAAATCACCATGTCAGGGGACATTTGTGCTAAGGTTTCGCTCCACTGTGGCTGCCATTTATCTGCCATACTCAATGTTGCACCATTGAGCCCCAGCGCGGAAAGCATAACTCCTGGCTTTTGTGAACGCACTAACCATCCACCGATTTTTAGCCCATTTCCTTTATT
The DNA here is from genome assembly GCF_023205015.1 of Providencia rettgeri. Taxonomy (NCBI): domain Bacteria; kingdom Pseudomonadati; phylum Pseudomonadota; class Gammaproteobacteria; order Enterobacterales; family Morganellaceae; genus Providencia; species Providencia rettgeri. The sequence continues at coordinate 505,555 of NZ_CP096258.1, forward strand.
AACGGTAACTTGAGCTGGAAGCTGGGTATTGACAGGCGACGAAAATACCCATTGATTTCCTGTAGCGGGCAATGCCACGTTAGGGGAAACCGCAGGAGCAACACGCATTTGTGAATCACCTGTGCTTTGGTATAGAGTTTGTAGCTGATAAGCCCCTAACGCAGGCTGTAAAGGCTTGAGCACCACTTTGCTATTAGCGGCTTGTGGCTCGGCGATTAGCCCACCGAGTGGGTAATCAAAGCGTTCATCTTTACGGCTTGAAGCCAGTGACCACTCTTTCTTTTCGCTCATACGGTTAATGGTTGCTGTTCGTTGTCCTGGTACTGAAATTGGCGGAATAAAACCTGGGCCTGCATCACCATAACGTTGCTGAAGCAATGTTCTTAAATTGCCACTGAAAAAGTCAGCAGCAGTGTGTGAATCACCAATTTGGACGATGTGTACTTGCTGGTTACCTTGGCGCAACTTATTCGCCAACTGTGGCAAATTAGGCTCTGCGTTATTGACCAACTGTCCTTGTGTAACCGCTGGCTGACTTTTAGGCAAGCTAGTTTTACGAGTTTTGTCTGATGTGTTCTGGCAAGACAATAAGCCCAGCGACAAAAGCGCAATCACGCCACCCGCCAATATTTTGGACTTAGCTTGACACAGTTTGTTCAGTTTCATGAGGTTCCTTTTCTTCCTCTTCTTCGAAATGAATGAGTGAGAATACTTTTTCAGCGATCAATTTTTGACCTTTTCCGCTGAAATGGATCCCGTCACCACTTCGCAATTTAATTGTACTGCTTGCATCACCGATATAGTCAGAATAGGTGTCGCCTTGGTATTTAAAAACATCATTGACTGAAAAGTAAATTTCACCGTTATTCTCAACTTCAGATTGGTAGAGGCTACTTAAGAATTTCATACCATCGGAGAGCGCATTTTTACGCATATTAGGTGGACCAACCCAAATAACATCAACATTGTGCTGGCGAGCGGTTGATACTATATCATTAATCCGCTCACGGTACACTTTTTCCCAATTTTCACTTTTAAATTTGACGTATTTAGAACCCGTTTGTGGGGGCATATCCCAAGGGTCGTTAGGCCCTAAAAAAACCACTAAAACCTTAATGTTGGGGTTATCATTCAATGCCTTGGCAATGGTTTGAGGCCAATTAAAAAAGCGTGGATATGCCAGCCCTGTACTTTGTTTGCTTAGATTAATGCTATCGATATTATATTTTTTCAAGAGCATGTTTTTAACATGTGGAGCGACGCCTTGCATCATGGAGTCCCCCGTAAACAGAACTTGTTGGCCTTTTTCGATATTGGCAATATGTTTTGCCACTATTGGCTGTTCTTTCTTGATTGTAAAACCACCAAAGCTAATTTTCTGGTTTTTCTCCCAAGCTTGTGGTCGTTTCAGCCGTTCAGGGAAGGTAACCGATAAGCTTTCAGCCGGATAAATATAGCCATTTACGAAGTGAAGACCAATTTGAAACTCTTTGGGGAAATTGAGTTTTTTATCTTTATTGGCGAGTGCGAGCGCCGCGGCTTGTTTGTCTTCCTGCGCTTTTTGTCCTGATGCGTAGTAAGTGAATAGGCTTCCTGCCTCAAGCGCGCCATCATGTAAGTAAGCGCCATAATCCCAGATAGGATTACCTGCCATTTTCGCCCATGGGGTATCTTGGTGATATTTTTGTTGCCAAAATCGCTCTAGCGAGCTTTGATTCAACCAAACTAATAATAGGCCAGCAATTAGGACAATAAATAAAATCTGGCCAACCTTGATTAGGGTATTTTTAAACTCAGAAGTTAGCATAAATAAACCCCGGCATACCTGAAGGAGAAAGCATAAACATAATGGTTAGAATGATCGCGAGTGGAATAGGGTAATAATACCAAGGAACGGTTTGGTATTTTTTTGCCACATAATGGTAGCCTTGTACAAAATAAGGGTAGGCAATCAGCAGTAGCCAAAATGCGACTAATAACCCTAAGCTTGCATTAATAGAAGCGATAAAACCAGGGGCAATGATTTGATTGACCATTAACAGTGCATCATCAAATGAGGCGCTACGGAAAAAAATCCACGCAAAACAAACGAAATGGAAAGTTATAATTCGTGATACCCAAACTGATAATGTCTTATTCGGGATCACTTGGGTCCATCCTAGTTTTTCCATGCATAAATTCTTAAGATTAAGTAACACAATCCCTAATCCATGAATGGCTCCCCAAACTACAAATGTCATTGCTGCGCCGTGCCATAATCCTGAAATGACCATCGCAAGGAATACATTGGTGTTCATACGGCTAAAACCTTTACGGTTACCGCCAAGAGGAATATAAACATAGTCGCGAATAAAGGTCGATAAGCTGATATGCCAACGGGCCCAAAACTCTTTTAAATTTGCAGCTAAATAAGGGGCGTTAAAGTTAACAGGGACCCTGAACCCTAATAATAACGCGATACCTGTCACCAGATTGGTATAACCGGAAAAGTTAAAGTAAATATTCCAAGCATACGCATAGGTTGCTACTAGGATCTCCCCCGCACTGTAACCCACGGGAGCGTCAAAGACTGGGTTGACAAAGTTTTCAGACAAGTACGAGCTAAATAAAAACAATTTCACTAGCGCTAATGAGATAAGCAATATGGCTTTTCGAGGATCTAAAACCTCACGGCTTTCCGCTTGTATTTGGGGAAGAAAGTTCTTCGCGCGGTTGATTGGCCCAGCGACAATACTCGGAAAAAATGCAAGATACAATGTCACGTCAAAGAAATCGGCTTTAGGAATTTCTTTTCGACAAACCGATACGGTATAGCTGACTGAGTGGAATACATAAAAGGACAGCCCAAGTGGTGCAAGTATTTCCAATATAGGAAGACCAACACTAAAACCAAATTTGTCGAGAGTCTGCTGAATAGTCTCTTGGAAGAATGAGTAATATTTAAAGGTGGTAAAGAAGCCAACAATGACCGCGGTAAGAATACCGTATATCCATCTACTCGAAAGCCAATTAGTTGCCACATTGGTAAGCAAATAAATAATCAGTGTGTAGCTAAATAAAATATAAGCAAAGTCAGGGCTAAATGAATAAACAAAAAAATAGCTAGCAGTGATTAATAAGCCATTCTGTAGTTTTGCACTGGGCTGACAACCCCAATAAATAAGAAAAAAAATCAAGAAAGAGCCAAGAAACTCAAAAGAGAAGAAATTCATATTAGACTCAAAGATGTTAATTATTTTGTTAGAAGGTTAGGGTATATGATATTTGATCTCTTTTTCTATGCAATCAGAATATTGCTTGTCATATTGCTCGTCATATTTCGAGCAGTGACTTTGTTGGCTACGTTCAGCTACCCTAGTCACATACTTATGTATGCTCCTAGGGATATCCTCTCTTGCCACCTCGCCATCACTCGAACTATTTAGAGCAATAGAGTAAATCTAAAAATTAAATTGGTTGAATGAGTAAAGTAAGTTCAATGCGGTTTGTGAGGGATAAAAAAAATCCACTTAACGAAGTGGATTTTTTATGTCTTGTACCTGGTGATACAACATTAAATGCGAGTGGCTGCTCTTTGTTGAGCTTGTGTAATCAATTCTTCATTACTCGCGTACATCTCTTGTAAATAGCGGTTATAGGTTGAACCTAACTCTGAGTACCCTTTCATATCATTAATTAGCTTTTTCGTATCCAGCTCATCTTTTGATAAACGCTGTTTTGCTCGTGAAGTTCGTAGAGATTCATAAGCGTTATGGGTATTCATGTTTTTCATATAAGCAGTCACGGTATCTTCTACAGAAGAATATGTAGAATAGCCTTTAATCTTTCCTTTTTTGGTCTGGCAGCCACTACCGCAGCGCATACCAAATAAGTTACCGTTTTGCAGAGCGAGTTGTGATGTCCCCCAACCAGACTCTGTTGCTGCTTGTGTTGCAACTAAGTGTGTTGGCATGATGTCGACACGACTCAATAGTTTGTTCCAATTTAAACGTTTTGGATTACTACATTTCATACCATAGCTATTACAGATTTGTTCAAGACGGCGCAACTTTTGGGCGCTCCACTTCTTGTTAGCTCGTACTGATAATAACCAAGTACGTTCAGCCATAATCTGTTTATTCACTTTTTCAATAACAGGGACAACCGTTTTCAAAAATGCTTTCTTTCGAGGCGTACCAGAAGGGTATTTGCGTAAATCAGGGAGTGAGGTTTTAGCCTGACTTACATTCTGTTGCACAGTTTTATTAGTATACTCTTTATTGAGCATTGTGCTGGTACTGGTGGAGCCCATACTCAGGCTCGAAAATAAAAGTAAAAATAAGAAAGCGAAGACGGCGTTTGTCCTCATCGTTCGAGAGGGCATTTGCTTCTCCTAAGTATCTCTGAACAAAATTCGAGCGAATATTAGCAGATTAATTTTTCACGAGCTACATTTATCCGGGTGACATTAGGGAAACTTCTGTATTATTTTGTAGACTTTTTTGTATTATTATGAATCAATTGATTTTAAATGGTGTAAAGTTTCTATTGGTATATTTTCATATGAAGAATAATAAATTAAATTGTTTATTCCCGTAGCGCTGGAGCTTTACTTAAGCTAAATTTGATTAAAAAGAGTACAATTCATGTAGTTGTTGTAGGGTTATTTCGTCTGAAAAATAAGCAATCAGAAGGCTGTTTTTTAATCAAAATGAGGTCTTCATCGTTTTATTAAAGTCTATCGAGGCGGTAAAAGTGAAATAACATTATTATCTGCAAATGAGTAAAAAGTGACATTTAACTTAAAATTCTAAGTGCAGTAATGTTAGGACAAAGTCCGATAAAGCGATTTACATAGATATCACAAATCTGCTGATTAAGGTTTTAAAACTTGTTGCAGTAAATCTTGTTGCTTCGCATCTTCCGCCAACTGTGGAAAATCTGCCACCGTCCAATAAGAGATAGGCTTGGGAAGTTGCTTCATATTGTCAGTAGGGAGCAAGCGCAGTTGCGCGAGTAATGACAAATCATATTTGAGGTAGCGATCGGGCAAGGTTAAACGTAAACCTTCAGATGGCATAATTTGTGGGGGCATCAAAGGATAACGTTGGTCACTTGTATGGTAATCTCTTGTTAAAACAAGAAATTTCTCCGGTACCCTACGGTAACTGTTCCACCACAAACCATCAACGCTATCAAATGTTTTCCGCGTGGTTTTTCTATCTTTGCTACCGAGCTGGTGAAGTGCTAGCGGAAGAATATTTTCCATAGACTGAGAGTAAGTGGCTAAAGAGCTTGCTCGGCCTTGTAGGATCAAGGTTAAGGCCAGACGAGAACCGAGTAAATTTGAGTACAGGTCTTCAGGAGAAAATGCGGAGATCCCTTCAGAAAAGCCGGGTACAGATTGATAACCATACCACTGCGCAATTTCATGCCATACAGCAAGCTGGAAAGCTAGTTTTGCAGCTAAATAGGCACTTAGGGTATAACGCTGCTCAGCAGATTGTGGTGGTTCAAATGCACTGAAATGTATTTGCCTATCCGCTAGCTCTTCATTAAGAGACAGCGACCATTGTTGACCAAGGCGTGGATAAATTTGGCTAAATAAGTAAAAAGTATAATCTGCAGTATCTCTGACATGGGAAATATCAATAAACCCGCTTTTATCTGTATAGAGTAAGCCTATTTTTTCATTACTGAGCCCCATTAATGCAGCAGAGGCACCTAAAAAACTGTCATTATAATGGTGTTCACCAAGGCTATCCGCTTCAACGATATTATCGATAGTGTAAAACGGCACTGGGAGTCCCCATAGTTCAGCTTGCAAGTTGTAGCCAAAAGCGCAGCAAGCCCGCAAACCTTGTGGAGGGGCTAAGGAAGTAATAACAGGCCATGCTTGTGAGGCCTCCTCAACGGTATAAGGGGTAACGACTGGCTCAATAGTGGGCAATTCTAGTTTGTCGTGGCTTTGGCAGGCGGCTAATAAAAGTGCAATCCCTATTGGGGTAACCCATTTGAACATTAGAATGCCTCCCCAACCTGAAAGTAGATCCCAGTACTGTTACGACCGATACCTAAGTCTAAACGGACATTCATTCTTGGTTTAAATTCAAAACGATAGCCTACACCAACGGTGGGTAACCAATGCCCTTGGCCTAATTCGGACGCCGTATCACTCATGGTTCCAGTTCCTAACCAACCCACAACACCATGGCGCCAATCGAGTTTATGGCGAAGTTCAATTTGGCTGGTGAATATATTGTTATCACGATAGCGGCCTTCGTAATACCCGCGCATACGGTTACCATTACCGAGTAATGATAGCTGGTTCCACGGTACATTTCCGCTTGAAAACCTTGCATAATTGTCGAACGCAATAACAGTCTCTTCGGCTAACTGATGATAGTACGCATATTGCAATTGGGTGGTTTGAAAACGAGTGTCACTCCCTAGATTTGGGGCAAAATAGGTATAAACCACTTCGAAAGCTTGTCCTTGGTAGGCATTAGGCAAAAAATCACGAGTATCATAACTGTAATATGCACTGATGCCTGAATTTAATACCGAGCGACCCCCAATTGAATTGGAGAAATAGTGTTTGGCGCCATCATCAGGATCGCTGGCGTTGATTGACGAAAAGTTCCAACCGAGCCCAACATAAGTAGAATCAGCCAGTTGGTATAAGGCTCTTGGGGTTATTTGGAACTCTTGGGAATGGTACTTTTCTTTATTGTGATCGTTTTTCCCTGCAGAATATCCCTTACCCCAATAATAAGTGGGAATATTGTTAATGGTACCGGAAACAAATAACCGCCACTGGTCGTTATCAATAAAATTGTAATTGGTAAAATTTAAGCCAAATGCACCTGTAGACGATGCAAAACCGCTTAATCCAATAGAAGATGGCTGGGTTTGTTTATCTTCTTTATCTATTCGATATAAACCAACCAGAGCGGTGCCAATACCAATGCCCATTTCGGGGGTATAAAATGGCCCCGGTAATATGCCCCAATCAAAAGTTTTACTTTCATCAAAACTATTTTCCCCACCGAGATCGTTTAGCCAGCCGTCGATTTGCTGGCGGTCAGGAAGAAAATCAGCTTTAGCAGGAAAAATAATAAAAAGGCTGAGCAAGGCCAGCCTTTGAATAATTGCCGAATGCCACATTAAAAACGGAATTCTCCAGACACAAAGAAGGTATTACGATTATTAAAACCGAATTCAGTGAGCACATTAAAATTACGCGTAAATTCGACACGAGCACCGACAGTATTATTCCATTTATGAGCAAGATGTTGTTTTACATCGAATTTCATGCCTGGCTCATCAATTGAATTAACTATGTCTTGGAATTTTCCAGGTAAATTGAGCTTATTGATATCACCTTTAAAACGTTGAGTAATATCTTGGTACATTGCCCCAGTCCAAACTTGAACTTTGGTATTACCTTGCCCATCAATTAGTGGATCAAAAGTGAATTGATAACCAATACGAGGTGAAATGATTAAGGCTTTAATATCACCATCAAGAATATCAAGGTCGGTTTTAGTATAGTTCAGGTCTAAGGTTGTAAAAAAGTCGTTATAGCCGCCAGCTAAAGTAAATCCAGCGCCATAAGTTTTGCCTTTGAAGTCTAAGTCAAAAGGCTGACCTTTCAAAAAAGGGTCTAACGGAATGACGAATCCCGGAGCTAAGGCGAAGCTTCCACCTTTTAATGTAGTATGGGATTTACCTTTGGTATGTCCATACAGGCCATAAACATTTAAGAATGGAAATACCCATGAATCCAATTTCAGTGTATGGGTTTCACTTTTTTGTCTTGTATGCCCTGCTTCGATATGTATCGCGTTTGAAAAATCAGGGTTTTCTGGAGCGATAAACCCGATTCTATCCACCACAATATCTTGGCGCATATTCATATAACCATAACTTGCCCCAAATGGTTCCGGTAAATCATACCCTCGGGCACGGGCTTCATCGCCCCAAATCGGCAGTACTCGTGACTCTGAGGTAGAAGAACGAGTAATGCCGCCTTCGCTGTTATTTTGGGGGACTCCAGATTCACTTACAGAGACTGAAAATAATGGGCGATCGCCATCAGCAAAACTCACAGACATGCTCATGATAGAAGAAAGGATCAGTGCAGTACTGAATTGAATGCGTTTCATAAAATTGGCTCAATATTTGGACAAAAGAGAAGTGTAATAGATAAATTGTTATTAGTCGTACAGTGATGAATAGAATTCTATCATTAGAGGTCCATTTTTAGATGGCGCTTAATGCTTTTTTGTTGATATTTAAACCTAAATAAATGTGTGTTTATTGTTTATTTAAGAATTACCGCCCGAAAGGGGCAAAACAGGTGCCGATATCATAAACAGCATCGGCACTGAGCTGGTAAAGGCTATTTTTTAGTTTGCTGATGAAATTTAACTCGCTCATGAAAATAGGCTTTCAAATGGTCTTCCATTTGGTGAATTTTTTGTTCTAAGGCGTTGACCAACACTTCATCGCTGTTCATATCGAAAACGCGTTGCATTGCGAGGTCATCGACATATTCTTTTTGTGCTTTGGTTAAATCAGCCATATTTGAATTACCTTTATTGAAATAGAACTTTTTGCTTTATCAATTTAAAGCAAACTAAAGAAAGAGCATTATTGTGCCTCAGTCAATACAGTATGAAAAGTAGAATAACTGATTGTCGAATAATGATTATTTATTAACTTAGTTACAATATGGAGGATCAAATCACAATCTCTATTTGTTAAGAATAATCACAATATTCTTAATGAATATAAGCTGATATCCTCGCCAGAGTCACTTATTAATAGGTCTGAAAATGAATAACAAACAATATTACCTTGATACAGCAGTGGGTGAGGGCGAGAAAGAAGCATCTATGATGGTTGCTATCCCAGGTTCTGAGTTGACGTCTTTATTGCTTGAGCAACGCTTAGAAGAGCAAACGTATTTTACTGATGGTGAAATAGATTATATTCCAGAGGACGGCGGCTTTTTCTTTAGCTGTAAAAAAGATGAGGAAGAATTACGTTTTTATATCGCTTTAGTGGATAGCGATCCTGAATATACTATCAACCCTTATTTTGCCACTGACCCAATCAGCCCTGAACTGTACGCAGAGGCAAGCGCAGCCCCTCAAGCGGTGATTGTTGAGTGCTTATTTCAAGGACAACCATTAGTCAATTATCTGCAGCAGTTAAAGGTCATTCAAATCTTGGTACCCGATTTATTACTGGGCCTGGATATTTCTGCCGCAGGGAAAGTGTTTACTCGTGAGTGGCTTAATTTCCAACTCATTGATGATTTAATGCCAAGTATTGATTCTTTGTATGTTGTTCATGCCATTTATGACCAAGAAGACAACGAAGACAAGCCAGAAGAAGAGCGCGCGCCGACCATGTATTGGTTCCACACGCATGGTTTGGCTCGCTGTGGTTTATCTGAAGCGGAAATTATTATACCTCACCCGATCGCTTCTTATTATGGTATTCCCGAACTGTTTTGGAGCTTCGTAAATAACAGTATTACTCACGGAAAAATCGTGTTTAATGAACCCATTTTTATTGGGCAAACCCAAGCAGGCTATGAGTATTTAGTTGCCGTTCCGTTTGAAGAAGGTTTGTTGCACGTGGGTAAATCAACGCCAATTGATGACTTGAAGCCACTTGAAGAGATGAATTTCGAGTTTGGAGATGCGTCATCAGAGCGCTTTATGGGAGATTGGCATGATAGAGATGAATCTCATCAGCACCCATCCGCGATGTTGTTCCGTGTGACACAAGAAAACCCTGTATTAGAAAGTTTCTTTGAAGGCTTTGAAGACCAAAACGCGATGATGTTTATGCGTACCGATGAAGAAACTGCTGATATGTCCCGTAAAGCCAAATTACGGTGGGAATATTTCACGCATATGTTAGATAACTACGGGCCAAAACCAGTGGCTCAGAAGAAAGGTTTCTTTGCCAAATTCCTCGGTAAAAACGAGGAAGCTGAAGATTCAGAATGGCGCTTTTTAGTGAAATGCGGTATTGGCTATCATGACGCAGAAGAAGACTTCGATGGTCATGAACATATGTGGTTTGAACCTGTTTCTTGGAATGGTGACCTGTTTGAAGGGCGTTTAATTAATCATCCTTTTTATGTGAAAAATATGCAAGAAGGGGAAGTTTACCCATTAACGCGCGACGATATTACGGACTGGACAATTTATTTCCAAGACGGCAGTTATACCCCGGATACGATATATAAATTGTTGAGTGGTGCTCAAGTTCACTAACTTGTCATACTCGTCATACTTCAAGCTGCATGGGTGTTGACTGCACTCAGCCAGCCGAATCACATACTTATGTATGCTCATCGGCCTGTCTTCGTTTGTCGCCTACATGCAACTTGAATTATTTAGAGTACATACGCGTCACGATTCAAGCTGCATGGGTGTTGACTGCACTCAGCCAGCCGAATCACATACTTATGTATGCTCATCGGTCTGTCTTCGTTTGTCGCCTACATGCAACTTGAATTATTTAGAGTACATACGCGTCACGATTCAAGCTGCATAGGGTTTGACTGCGTTCAGCCAGTCGAGTCACATGCTTATTCAAGCTAGAGTACAAAGGTTTATGTTAGACTGGGCGCGCAATGCGCCCAATTTAATGATGAAAGTTTAACGCCATGAATGAAACCGAGCTTTACCAATACGCCTTGTTTATGCTTTCCCGCCGTGATTATGGGAAAGCTGAGCTATTTGCACGTATGAAACGGCGTATGTATGAGAAAAATGACGGCATTATCGATGAGTCTTTAATTGAATTGGTGCTTGAAAGGCTAAGTGAGCAACATTTTCTTGATGATGACCGTGTTGCTGGGCTATTAATGCAAGGTTATCTGCGCAAGGGATATGGGCCATTGCGGATAAAACAAGAAATGCGACAGAAAGGTTTCACTGAAACGGTTGTGGAAAAACATTTTGCCACTATAGATGTAGATTGGTTTGAAAAGGCCGCACTGGTACGTAGTAAGAAATTTGGGGATAATATTCCTAAAGATTTTAAAGAAAAAAGTAAGCAAATTCGTTATTTACAATATCGCGGTTTTTTTGGTGATATGATTTATGAGTTATTTAGTTAATCAATTTCCCTCCTTAATGTGAAAAACATGGCATAGCTAAACTAAGCTGATCTTCCTATTCTTTATTAATATATGGAGATATCGGCTGTAAACTGCTGCCTAAAAGAGATTTTTTATTTATTCCTCTTGTGTTTTAACGTATTTCTATATTAAAAATCATCTGTTGATATGATCATAGTCAGTGAATTTTGCTTAATGATTAGGCAGAGTGATTTTTTATAATTACAAAATAAGACAGGCAGGAGAAATACATGATTGAGCTCTTAATCGGCGTTATTGTCGCCATTGGAGTTGGGCGTTATATCATAAAAGGGTATTCCGCAACGGGTGTGCTAATGACAGGGGGTATTTTACTTCTGATCATTACTGCGATTATGGGTAAAAGTATTTTACCAGGTTCTGTTCCGACGACGGGGTGGCGCGTAACAGATATTCTGGAATACATAAAATTCCTATTAATGAGCCGAGGTGGCGACCTTGGCATGATGATCATGGTGTTATGTGGGTTTGCATCTTATATGACTCACATTGGGGCAAATGATGTTGTGGTGAAAATCGCTTCTAAGCCATTAAAAATGATCAACTCCCCTTATTTGTTGATGGTTGCCGCTTATATTGTGGCATGCTTGATGTCGTTAGCGGTTTCCTCTGCGACAGGCCTTGGTGTATTACTGATGGCGACGTTATTCCCTGTCATGGTGAATGTTGGGATCAGTCGTGGTGCAGCAGCGGCAATTTGTGCATCGCCAGCGGCAATTATTTTAGCGCCAACATCCGGTGACGTTATTTTGGCGGCAAAAGCGGCTGAAATGCCATTAATTGATTTTGCGTTTAAAACGACCTTACCGATTTCTATCGCGGCAATTGTGGCAATGTCAATCGCACACTTCTTCTGGCAACGTTATTTAGACAGAAAAGAGAACGTCAAAACAGAAATGTTAGACGTCAATGAAATCAAAACACACGCACCTGCTTTCTACGCTATCTTACCTTTTACGCCAATTATCGGTGTTTTAGTGTTTGATGGTAAATGGGCGCCTGAATTGCATATCGTTACGATTATTGTTGGCTGCATTATTTTAGCTGCAGTCATTGAGTTTTTACGCAGTTTTAGCGCGAAACACGTCTATGGTGGCTTAGAAGTTTGTTATAGAGGAATGGCTGATGCATTTGCAACGGTTGTGATGTTGTTAGTCGCCGCTGGGGTCTTTGCGCAGGGTTTAAGCACCATTGGTTTCATCAAAGGGCTAATTGACCTCGCACAATCATTTGGTTCAGGTGCAATTGTGATGATGATTGCGCTGGTCGTGATTACGATGTTAGCCGCGATGACAACGGGCTCGGGAAATGCACCGTTCTATGCGTTTGTTGAGCTAATCCCTCATTTAGCAAAACAAATGGGCGTCAATCCTGCTTATTTAGTGATCCCAATGTTGCAAGCCTCTAATTTAGGGCGGACTTTATCGCCTGTATCAGGGGTTGTCGTAGCTGTATCTGGTATGGCAAAAATCTCTCCTTTTGAAGTGGTGAAAAGAACGTCAATTCCAGTATTAGTTGGATTGGTTGTGGTGGTGATTGCGACAGAAATATTAGTTCCAGTCTACCTATAAAACTTCAGTTTTTCAGGTAAAAAAATGGCTGAGCAAATGGCTCAGCCATTTTTCAAATTAAAAATTAAATACTTTATATCTAAAATTTACTTTTTTAATTAATTGCAAAATTATTTATTCACAGAATAATTACGTGGTATTTATTTTTTTTACGTTATTAACGAGATCTACACCAAAAAGTTGAAAAAAATAGCGTGATTAAATTAGGCACTGTTGATTATTTAATGCAAAATCTGCACATCTTATTTTAATAACGTTAATGATGAAGAACACAAGATGAGCACAATTGAAAAAACAGTAGATACAGCAGATAAACCTGTTAGTAAGTGGACCTATAAGGATTTTACTTGGGTACTTTCTTTATTCGGTACCGCCGTAGGGGCAGGAGTTCTATTCCTGCCAATTAAAGCGGGTGCAGGGGGGTTTTGGCCATTAGTAATATTAGCAATAATTGCAACACCAATGATTTGGTTAGCCCATAAAGGGTTAGCACGCTTTGTTTTATCTTCAAAAAATCCAAATGCGGATATTACAGATACGGTAGAAGAGCACTTTGGTAAAGTAGGCGCAAATATTATAACGTTTGCTTATTTCTTTGCTATTTACCCTATCGTATTGATTTATGGTGTAGGTATCACAAATACCGTTGATTCATTCTTGGTAAATCAACTCGAAATAGAGCCGCTGCCACGATGGTTACTGTCTGGGGTGCTGATTGCAGCAATGACTGCAGGGGTGGTATTTGGTCGTGAGCTTATGCTAAGGCTTACCTCTCTAATGGTTTACCCTCTGGTATTCATTTTATTAGCTTTATCATTGTATTTAATTCCTGAATGGAATACGTCAATGCTAGAGGTGGCTCCTGATTGGAGTGCAATGCCTGTGATTGTTTGGATGGCGATCCCACTAATCGTATTCTCATTTAACCATAGCCCAATTATCAGCCAATTTACTAAAGACCAACGTCAGCAGTTTGGTAATAATGCGATTGTGAAAACAGATATGATTACGGGTGGTGCAGCATTAATGCTGACAGGCTTTGTGATGTTTTTCGTTTTCTCTGTGGTCTTATCACTAAGCCCTGCAGAGCTTGCCGTTGCGAAAGAACAGAATATTAGTGTGCTATCACATATCGCGAATATTAACCCATCGCCAATCTTGTCTTATTTAGGGCCGATAGTTGCTTTTGCTGCGATTGTATCGAGTTATTTTGGTCACTTCTTAGGGGCTCACGAAGGCTTAGTTGGGTTAATTAAGTCCCGTTCTTCTTTCTCTGTGAAGAAAATTCAAACGGCTTCCATGTTATTTATTGTGATTACAACGTGGATTGTGACTATTCGTAACCCGAGTATTTTAGGCATGATTGAAACGATGGGGGCACCAATGATTGCCGCTATTCTGTTTATTCTACCTGTCGTGTCGATGAATATTGTTCCTGCGATGAAGAAGTTCAGCACGTCAAAGCCTGCTCAAATCTTCACCTTTATTTGTGGGCTGGCCTCTATTACTTCAGTTATTTATGGTGCATTTTCATAAAAACAAATAAAACTTTATAAGCAGAAAAGCCATGGCCTGTAAGGGTTGTGGCTTTTTTTATATCAATATGAAATAGGTTATAAGGATAGATATTAATGTAACTAATTTTTAATCTGAATAGCGTGATAATCACCCTCACCACATCTATCAATGTGAAATAATTTCAAGTGCAAGTAGTTGCTCGATGTAGCGGCTTAGGTAATATCTAAGGTTATCACAGCATCATAATAACGTAATCACTACCTCTGGCTGTATTTATTCCAGTGTGTCGTAACAAGGATAACGAATGAAATTAGAAACATTATCGATTCACGCCGGTTACTCTCCTGACCCTACCACTAAGTCCGTTGCCGTGCCAATCTACCAAACCACCTCTTATGCTTTTGATGACACTCAGCACGGTGCCGACCTCTTCGATTTAAAAGTTGCGGGTAATATTTACACGCGAATTATGAACCCAACGAATGATGTTCTAGAGCAACGAGTAGCTGCGCTTGAAGGTGGTGTCGCTGGCTTGGCCGTTGCTTCTGGTATGGCAGCAATTACTTATGCGATCCAAACCATCGCACAAGCAGGGGACAACATTGTTTCTGTTGCTAAATTGTATGGTGGAACTTATAACTTATTAGCTCATGCTCTACCGCGCTTAGGCATTGAAACGCGTTTTGCGGAGCATGATGACTTAGCTGCACTTGAAGCGCTGATTGATAACAAGACTCGAGCCATATTCTGCGAGTCAATTTCAAACCCGGCTGGCTTTATTGTTGATATTGCTGCACTGGCTGAAGTTGCGCACCGCCATGGCGTGCCTTTGATTGTCGATAATACCGTGGCAACCCCTTATTTATGCCGTCCATTTGAACATGGGGCGGATATTGTGGTTCATTCATTGACCAAATATATCGGTGGGCATGGAACATCACTTGGCGGAATGGTTATTGATTCAGGTAAGTTCCCATGGACAGATTACCCAGATCGTTTTTCATTATTGATAGAACCAGATGTGGCTTATCATGGCGTAAGTTATACCGAACATTTTGGCGCAGCGGCCTTTATTGCGCGTTGCCGAGTTGCACCATTGCGCGGAACGGGGGCTGCATTATCACCGTTTAACGCATTCTTGATTTTACAAGGTTTAGAAACCCTCGCGCTAAGAATGGATAGACATACCGAAAATGCGCTAAAAGTGGCGAACTACCTCGAAAATCATCCACAAGTAGAGTGGGTGAAATATGCAGGTCTACCGAGTAACCCTGAACATGGTCTGGCGCAAAAGTATATGAATGGCAAGCCAGCAAGTATTATGTCGTTTGGTATTAAAGGTGGCCAAGAAGCTGGGGCGCGCTTTATTGATGCTTTGAAACTGATTGTGCGGTTGGTGAATATTGGTGATGCTAAATCTCTTGCCTGCCACCCTGCGTCAACGACACATCGTCAGCTTAATGATGCAGAGTTAGCGCAGGCAGGAGTTTCTCGGGATATGATCCGCTTATCAATTGGCATAGAACATATTGATGATATTCTAGCAGACCTTGAACAGGCGTTAGCTGCTGCCAAATAGTTTTACGTTGTATGAATAATAACCGGTTATGGTGAATGCCCTGACCGGTTTTTGTTTATAAACTGCCGTACACTTTTTTGTATTAATGATTAATATTAAGAACGAATTAAATTTTCACCTTATTTTTAAAGACTGAACTATTCTTTAAACACTCAGTCTTATCATTTGATTCTTATCTCTTTTTGTATATGAATTGTAGTATTCATTTATTGATTGTTTATAAACAGCGACCTTTCTATCAATTAACGTTCGATTTGTTTAAATGAGGTTTAATTGCCATAACGATAATAGCTAAATAAAAGAGTGTGTTTGTTCAAACGAAAAAATTATTAAATATCAATAACAAGAATGGTTGAGATGAAATGATTATGGCAAACAATAAAGTTGCCTACCTAAAATGGTGTCTGTTATTTGGTTTTGTTCTAGTAACCTATTTTTTACCGTTAAACGGTAGGTTATTGTGGCAACCGGATGAACTACGGTATGCAGAAATTAGTCGGGAATTGATTATTAGTTATAATTGGAGCGTTCCTGAGCTTTTAGATATCCGTTATTTTGAGAAACCTATTTTTGGTTATTGGGTCGGGGCTATTTTCCAAATGTTATTTGGTGAAAATAACATTTCGGTTCGCCTTGGCGTAGTATTTAGCACATTAATCAGTGGGCTATTTGTTTATCTCAGTGCCAAAATGGCTTGGAAAAACTCACGGCTCGCTTTCAATGCCGTGTTTATTTACCTTTCCATGTTGATGGTTTTTACTATCGGCACCTACAATATTCTTGACCCCATCGTGACAGCCTTTATCACTATGGTGATTTTCTTTTTCCAGTGGGGGTTAACGACAAAATACTTCTCTCATAAATTACTCGCTTTCATCATGATGGGAGTCGCCTGTGGGCTAGGGGTATTAACAAAAGGTTTTCTCGTTTTAGTGCTGCCAGTACTTGTTTGTTCCGTTGCCGCTATTTACTTTAAGCAATTCAAAGAAGTATTTGTTTTCTCGTTTGTTTCACTGTTCACTGCTTTTGTTGTGTGCTTACCTTGGGCTTTCGTTATTGCCAGTCGTGAACCTGATTTCTGGAATTATTTCTTCTGGGTTGAGCATATTCAACGTTTTATGGCAAATAATGCGCAAAATAAATCCCCATTTTGGTTTTATATTCCTATTTTGCTCGCCGCGGTATTACCTTGGCTAGGTTACCTTTTTGGTGCGCTGCGCCATGCATGGCAACAAAAAGGGTTACATATTTATTTTCTATTGTGGTTTATTGTGCCATTTGTTTTCTTCAGTATTACCAAAGGTAAATTACTGACCTATATTTTGCCTTGTATTGCACCTATTGCAGTTCTTATGGCCGCCTACATTGAAAAAATACTTGCTGAGAAAAAAACACGGCCTATCCGTTTGAATGCATTGATTAACACACTGATAGGTGGCGTTATTGCTGGGGGAATTATTGCTTCTGCTTATTACCCTAAACTGAGCGTGTTTCAGGCCGATGAAAGTGGAAAGTTATGGTTAGCCGCAGGCGCGTTTATTTTTTGGTTATTGGTTGCTTTAGTCTCTTTAAAACAACGGTTTTGGTATTTAGCTGCAATGTGTACGGTGGGTATTAGCTTAACTGTAGGTCATATTATCCCATCGCGTATTGCCAGTAATAATACGCCACAAGAGGTGATTGCGAAATATCATCACCAATTAGCGGATAAAACCGTATTGTTAACCAATAATGTCGGGTTAGGCACTACATTGGCATGGGTACTTAAACGCAGTGATATCACGATGCTTCACCAAACTGGGGAGCTAGGTTACGGGCTAAAATACCCAGATGCCGCTAATCGGTTTTATAGCTTAAAGCAGCTACCTGATTTATTAAAAAATTATCATTATAAAGATGTGGCGGTGGTCGTAGAAAATTCTCAGCGTGAATTGTTGGATGCATTACCGGGCAACCCAATTATTATTCGGGAAGGTAATCTTGTTTTAGCCTTTTATGAAGGCCAATAGGGACAGTACGTTAGGATATTCTTGATAATAGCCGCCAAACCTAAAATGGTTTGGCGGCTATTCACATTAGCGCGTAGGCTTATTTAAAGTGCTCGAGTTCGGCGCTGAATAGGATTTTCCCAGAGTTGCGGGGAGACCATGATAAATTAATAGCATGGCCATGCTATTGCTCATCGTATTCACTTCCACTTCGTTGACTGTACGGTTGTTACGTTGATGACGGCTAGTTAACGTACTTCTCATTGGGACGTCTCCTCAGTTTCTTTGATTAGGCGATTCGCTTCGGCAAGCTCATAGCGCCTTGGTGTTAGTGCGGTTGCACTATGATTACGGGCGAGTAAGGTATAAATGGTCGGCAAAACAAACAGAGTAAATAATGTGCCAACTAACATACCGGTAACTATCACTAAGCCTAAGCCAAAGCGGCTATTTGCTCCTGCTCCAGTGGCGAATAGCAGTGGAACTAAGCCAATCACCATTGCTGCGGTTGTCATTAATATTGGGCGTAAACGAATTTGTGCTGCTTTGAGAATAGCATGCCGCCTATCTAACCCTTCATTGGCTTGTAATTCATTGGCAAACTCAACCATCAATATTCCATGTTTACTGATTAAGCCAATCAATGTGACTAAGCCGATTTGGGTGTAAATATTCAATGTCGCATAGCCAAGCGCCAATGGAATTAATGCACCACAAATTGAAAGTGGAACAGTAATCAAGATAATCAATGGGTCGACTAAACTTTCATATTGCGCCGCTAAGACTAAGTAAATAATGATGAGCGCCGCCATAAAGGCAAAGGCGAGGGTGTTTCCTTCTTGTTTATATTGGCGCGAATCGGATTGCCAGTCATGGCTAAAGCCCGCGGGTAGCTCATTGGCTATTTCGTCTAAGTAGGCAACAGCTTGGCCTAACGTGACACCAGGAGCGGGTATTGCTTGGAAAATTGCCGCATTTTGTTGATTAAATTGCGTGAGTTTATTTGGCTCCACTTGGGTGTTGATATCTACCACGGTTGAGAGGGGGATCATTGTTCCCGCTTCCGATTTTACATAATGTCGTGAAAGGGCTTCTGGTGTCAGGCGTTGGCTACGAATACTTTGTGGGATCACGTCGTAAGAACGGCCATCCATCCCAAAGCGGTTAATATAGTTTTCACCCACTAATAAGGTCAGCGATTCACCGATATCTTGCATACGAATGCCTAAGCTATTTGCTTTTGAACGGTTAATGCGGATTTCTACCACTGGGTTGTTGTAGTCGAGGTCACTATCGACCACCATAAACAGACCGCTTTCACGTGCTTGTTGCTTGATCTCCTCCATGGTTTTGTAGAGTACCGAATAATCCTGCGGGCTTCTGAGCACCATTTGGATTGGTAAGCCGCCAGTTGAACCGGGTAATGCAGGCAATTGGAAAACGAAAATGCTGTTCCCTTCGACATCACCAACGCGCCCTTGTAAGTCGCCTTGGATCTCAGACGCGACACGGTCGCGTTGCTCCCATGATGTCAAGTTGGTTCCCCCAAAGCTAGCGGAGGGGCCATCGGTTCCGTTAATAATCCAAGTACTCTCCGTTTCCGGTAATTCCATGAAAACATCATGTAATTTACGTGAAAAACGTTCTACGTACTCGAGGTTAGCGTGCTGCGGTGATTTGATAGCGGTTAATACGCTAGATTGGTCTTCTACCGGAGCTAATTCACGAGGAGCAGATTGATAAAGCAGCGGTAAACTAATGAATACGCCAACGGCAATAACCCCTGTTAACCAACGGTTTTTCAAGGAGAAATTCAATACAATGGTATAGTAGTGGGCTAAGGTAGAAAAGAAAGTTTCTGCCATACGCGCCATACGCCCTTCATTCTGTTTTGAGTTCAACATGAAGGAACTCATAACAGGAGAGAGGGTTAAGGCTACGACACCGGAAACAATCACCGCACCGGCCAACGTGAGCGCAAATTCTTTAAATAAAGCCCCTGTTAACCCCGACATTAGTCCTATAGGGGCATATACTGCTGCCAAGGTGATTGTCATTGCGATAACTGGGCCCGCCACTTCACGAGCACCGATTAAAGCCGCTAAAACCGGTGATTTCCCTTCTTCAATATGGCGATGGACGTTTTCGACGACCACGATAGCATCATCGACGACGAGACCAATCGCTAATACCATTGCCAGTAACGTGAGTAAGTTAATACTAAATCCAAATGCCATCATCAATGCAGCTGCACCTAACATTGATAGTGGAATAGCTAAAATTGGGATGATCACGCTACGAATCGACCCTAAACATAGGTAAATAACAGCGATAACAATCAGTAACGCTTCAACTAAGGTGTTAATAACTTGGTCAATAGACGCTTTAATAAAGCGCGAAGTTTCAAATGCCATTTCGACTTTAACACCGGGAGGTAATGTTTTGGTGATGTCTGGCATTAATTGATTCATACCATCAACGATTACCAATGGGTTACCGGTTGGTGTAGCAAATAAACCAAGGTAAATCGCAGGCTCACCATTCATTAAACCACTGGTTTCTGTGGAAGCGGCCCCTAATTCAATGGTTCCTACATCTTTTAAACGTACTAACCCATTGCCATCGTTGCGGATCACTAAATCACGAAACTCATCGACATTAGTGAGGTCGGTATTGACATAGACATTAGAAATTACGAACTCGCCTTTGACTTTACCGGGTGCCGCTTGGTAGTTATTTTGACGAACTGCTTGCGCAACATCCGCAGCGGTTAGCCCTCGGCCAGCTAATTTATCGGCATCCAGCCATAAACGCATTGCCAACTGTTGCCCACCAAAGACTTGAACTTTAGCAACACCATCAATTGAGGAATACATTGGCTCAATAACGCGAGAAATGTAGTCTGTCAGGGCGGGAATGGATAAATTGGTACTGGAAAAACCGATATAAGCAACCGCAGTGGATTCCCCAGAGGAAAGCTCAATCACTGGGTCATAAGCTTCTTTCGGTAATTTATAACGAACTTGGTTCACCTTCGCCATGACTTGTGCAAGGGCTTGAGTCGAGTCTCGGTTAAGTTCCATTCGAACGGTGACAAGGCTGCTTCCTTGCACAGATGAAGAGGACAGATAGTCGACACCTTCCACTGAGGAAACCGCTTGTGCGATAGGTTGCGTCACAAACCCTTGCATTAATTTAGCCGACGCGCCAGGGTATTGTGTCGTAATGGTGATCGTCGAGCTTTCAAGTTGTGGATATTGGCGAATAGGCAACTTACTCAACGCAAATAAACCTATTAACACAATTAGCGCACTGACCACGAGAGCCAGAACAGGTCGGCGAACAAAAACATCAGTAAATTTCATTGCGCCTTCCTTATGAACCTTGAGCCGTGTTAGCGATTGGTTCAGACAATGTATCTTGAGCGACAGGGGTGACAGCAGAGCCGTCGTTTAAGCGTAATTGCCCAGAGGTGACGACTTTATCGTTAGCACTTAAGCCGTGTTCTATTTCTATTTTGCCATCCCAACGTTGCCCTGTTTTCACGGACACGCGCTTGACGGTCATCGCATCCCCTTCACCTTGTGTAATAAACACGGTATCGCCATAGGCGGTATATGTAACGGCGGTTTCTGGGATCGTAATGACTTCATTACTGGCTTGGCGAACCACATTCACATTGGCGTACATCCCGGCTTTTAATGTGCCATCACTATTTTCTAGTGTAGCTTGCAGGGCGATAGTGCGTGATTTGCCGATGAGTGGGTCAATGGCCGTAATACGGGCTGGAAATGTTTTATTGGGATAAGCATCCACCGTAATATCAACAATTTGTCCTTGATGCAGTTCCGGTGAGGCCTGTTCATCTAAAGAGAAATTGAGCTTTAAGGTTTGGGTATCCACCAAACTGGCAATGGCTTCACCAGGGTTTAAATATTGCCCTTCATGGACTTGGCGAATACCGATTGTCCCGTCGAATGGCGCTCGGATTGTTTTTTGCGCAATTAATGCTTGGGTTTGGCGGATCAGGCCTTGAGCAATATCACGTTCAGCACGGGTGCTATCTACTTGAGCCTCCGCCACTAAATGTTGCGCAGATAATGAACGGGTTCTTTCGTATAAGCGAGCCGCATTACGCAACTGTGCTTGGTAGCGTGATAAGTCCGCTTGTTCAACAGCATCGTTGAGTTGTACTAATAATTGACCTTTTTTGACTTGCTGGCCAGATTCAAATGCAATTTTCGTAATACGGCCATTGGTTTCTGCCGCGACTAGGACTTGGCTGCCAGCTTCTAATTCACCCACACCGTAAAAAGTGCGAGGCGCGGTATCTAAGCTAACAGGAGCCAATGCCACTTTTACGGGGGGATATTGGTAGGCTGCTTGTTCGTCTTCTTCATTTTGGGCGTAGGTTGAATAAATCGCGCTACCCGCCCCAACAGCAATTAAAACGGAACAAAGTGTCATTATTGTTTTTTTATTCATTAAATTTTCCTTCTATTTCTGCGTTTTTAACGCGAAATAAAGACCTCTAAAATGCCCTGCAATGGCGATAGCGATTAAGCCCCCAATAACAGCAATATGTTCAATTGCCCAAAACATCGCGATTTGAGCTTGTTCTCCCGTGTAGTTCCAAAAGGTGTGGACAACCACAATCGTGAGGAACAAAAACACGGCTAATGCTCCAGTACCAAGCCATAAAAGACGGTTAAATAGCACAAGCGCGGAGCCAACTAACATGACAGCAGCAGAAGCAATATTGAAAAACCAATCTGGGTGAAGACCTGCAGCACGCATTTCAGCCAGACTATTTTCATAATCAAAAACTTTGGCTAAACCAGATGAAATAAATAAAACCAAGACTAGTAAGCGAGCAATAATCCATAAGCTATTGCTTTCTAACATTTTGGTAATCACCGATGGCATAAACCTATCCCCTTTAAAAAAATAACCTCAATTGACAAACTAGCAGGGTGGCACTATAAAACCTTAAGTTAAGTTGAGGTCAAGCACAGGTGAGCTAAAATGGTAGACAAAGACACAAAAACGATAAAACCGCAGAGAAATGAGGGGAAAAAAATTGATTTTACGCGGGCATTAACGGTTGGCGAAGTGGCAAAACGCTCGGGAGTGCCTGTTTCTACAGTCCATTTTTATGAATCAAAGGGGCTAATTCAAAGTACGCGCACTCAAGGGAATCAGCGGCGATTTCATTCCGTTGTCCTTCGCTATATTGCCATTATTAAAGTTGCACAAAGTACGGGGATCCCATTACATGAAATTCAAGAGGCATTAGGGCGTTTTCCTGCAAATAGTGCACTCACTTCTGAGCAATGGAAGGAGATGTCGACACAATGGCGTAAATCTTTAGATAAGCGCATTCGGCAACTGACTCGTTTACGTAATGAGTTGGATAACTGCATTGGTTGCGGTTGTTTATCATTAAGTGATTGCCCGCTGCGTAACCCTGATGATGTACTGGGCAAGAGAGGCCCTGGCGCCCGTATTTTAGAACGTCCATAATCTATTTTATTTATTTTTGCGATTAATCATACTTTTCATTATTTGGATAGCCACTGCCGAGAGTGGCTATTTGTCTAGTTATATCATCATCTTATTATTTAAATTGCGGCACAAAATGGATATTTTTTGCGTCCATCGGCTACCCCTTTCCCGCATATTTGCGTAACTATCCGTTATGTTAATTTTTTGTGAATTCATTGTAACCAGATGAAGGTGAAAGAGGGTGACAACGATGAAAGGTTTGAATAATAAGATTGCCATTGTGACTGGCGGAGCGACCAAAATTGGTGCAACCGTCGCGAAAGTATTGAGTGATTACGGTGTAAAAGTCACGATTTTTGATATTGATGCCGTGAATGGTGAAAAAGTCGCTCAAAGTGAGCCCAATATTGACTTTATTCCTGTTGATATCACAGATGACCAACAGCTTAAACAAGGTATTGACCGTGTTGCGCAGAAATATGGCCAACTCGATTTTTTAGTTAATCTGGCAGCCACTTATCTTGATGAAGGCCAGTTATCGACAAGGCAGGATTGGCTCACTGCGTTGAATATTAATGTAGTGAGTGCGGTGATGGCAGCGCAGTTTGCCAAAGCGCATTTCGTCAAGTCGGGCAAAGGTGCCATCGTCAACTTCACCAGTATTTCTTCTTCTGTCGCCCAAACAGGTCGTTGGCTCTACCCTGCATCTAAAGCCACTATGTTAGAGGTAACTCGCAGCCAAGCAATGGATTATGCGGCTGAAGGAATTCGTGTAAATTCCGTTTCCCCAGGATGGACCTGGTCCCGAGTTATGGATGAAATCACGGGGGGGGACCGTCAAAAAACAGACCGTGTTGCCGCTGATTACCACTTATTAAAACGCGTTGGTGACCCAGAAGAAGTCGCTCAAGTTGTCGCGTTCTTACTGTCTGATTTGGCCAGTTTTGTTACTGGTGCAGATTACGCTGTCGATGGCGGTTACTCCGCTATGGGGCCTGAACAGGCTAAACCCGCAATTCCCCGTCTTGCTGAATAAGACACCACTTTAACTATTTTGTAGAGGAAAATACTATGCGTCGAATTGCTATTGTAGGTGGTGGTCAAGCGGGTATGCCATTAGCTTTGGGTCTACTCAATAAAGGTTATGAAGTCACGGTTGCAACAAACCGGACTCCAGAAGATGTTAAAAATGGCCGAGTGATGTCGAGCCAGTGCATGTTCGATATTTCACTGCAATTTGAACGTGATTTAGGGATTAATTTTTGGGAAGAGCAATGTCCGCCAGTTGAAGGCATTGGTTTTACCGTGCCTAATCCCGAAAAAGCAGGCGAAAAAGTGATTTCTTGGCGTTCGCGCCTCGATAATTATGCCCAAGCCGTCGACCAACGTATCAAAATGCCTTACTGGATGGAATTATTTGCTGCTCGTGGCGGTAATTTACGGATTGAAGATGTTGGCGTCGCAGAGCTGGAGCACTTAGCGCAAACGCACGATTTAGTTGTGTTAGCGGGTGGGAAAGGGGAAATTGTTAAATTGCTTGAGCGCGATGCCACCCGTTCACCTTATGACAAACCACAGCGCGCCTTGGCACTGACTTATGTGCATGGCATGTTACCAACACCGGAATTCTCTCAAGTTTCTTTCAATTTGATCCCCGGTGTTGGCGAGTATTTTGTATTCCCATCACTGACGAATAGCGGTGATTGCCACATCATGGTGTTTGAAGGGATCCCCGGTGGGCCGATGGATCAGTGGAATGAAGCGCGTACTCCACAGGAACATTTGGCTTACAGTAAAAAAATTCTTAATACCTATTTACCTTGGGAAGCAGAGCGTTGCCATCACGTTGAGTTAACTGATGATAATGGCATTCTAGCCGGAAGATTTGCACCAACAGTGAGAAAACCGGTGTTAACTCTACCATCAGGCAACATTGTATTTGGTCTTGGCGATGCGTTAGTCACCAATGACCCACTAACGGGGCAAGGTTCAAATAATGCCACCAAGGCTTGTAAAGTCTATTATGACGCTATTTTAGCCCATGGTGACAAGCCTTACACTGCCGAGTGGATGAATGACACATTTGAGCAGTTCTGGAAGTATGGCCGCCATGTTGTGGAATGGACCAATTCCTTACTCGCCCCTCCTGAGCCCCATATTTTACACTTATTGGATGCAGCCCAGCAGTTGCCATCCTTAGCACATACCATCGCAAATGCCTTTAATTACCCGCCTGTATTATTCCCTTGGTGGAAAGATGGGGCTGCCTGTGAGGCCTATATTCAATCGCAAATGATGGAAGAAGCGCGAGCTTAATGGGGGATATCAGTATGTCTATGATTGCAGAGGATACACTCATGTGTGATAGGGAATGGGGCGATACCGAGTTTGAATCAAAAATATTGCGTAATCTGCTGGGCTGCTATCCAACAGGGGTTGCGATTGTTACCACTCGAACTGCAGATGGCCGTGATGTTGGGTTGACTATCAACTCGTTTGCATCGCTATCACTTGACCCACCACTTGTGCTATGGAGCTTAGTGAACCATTCACCAAACTTATCCGTATTTCGTGATTGTGCTCATTTCACTATCAATATATTAGGTCACGGGCACCAAGAACTTGCAATGCGTTTTGCGAACCCGCGTATCGAAAATAAATTTGAAGATGTAGCAATTCACCTTACACCAGAAGGGATCCCTGCATTGCATGGAGCGATAGCGACATTGGTATGTGAAAACCATAAACAAGACACGATTGGCGACCACTTATTGATGGTGGGGCATGTTCGCCGTATCGGCAGTGAAGCGGGGAAACCGTTAGTGTTTCATGGCGGTAGTTTTACTGCATTACATGAAGCACCTTAAGTGAGGAAGAGACGATGAACCAGCAAACATTAATAGCATTTGCAGCACAGTTGCAGCAAGGAAATATTCAAGTTATCGACCTGACACAAACTTTATCGCCTTCATTTCCAGCCCTGCAATTGCCTGAGCAATTCGGGCAAGTCTGGTCATTTAGCATGGAACAGATTTCTCGTTATGATGATAACGGCCCTGCATGGTATTGGAATAATTTTAGTTGCGGAGAACATACCGGAACGCATTTTGATGCACCAATTCATTGGATTAGCGGTAAAGACCAAATCAATAATACGGTGGATACCATTCCAGTGGAAAACTTTGTAGCGCCAGCCGTTGTAGTAGATGCCAGTGCGGAAGTGGCTCAAAACCCTGACTGGGTGTTAACTGTCGAGTTTCTACAAAAGTGGGAAGAAAAGCACGGCACAATTCCTAAAGCTGCTTGGGTGCTTTTTAGAACTGATTGGTCGAAAAAGGCGAATGACCCGGTTGCCTATGTCAGTATGCGTGAAGATGGTGCACACACACCGGGGCCATCCCAAGAAGCGGTAGAGTGGCTCATTCACCAACGTGATGTTAAAGGGTTTGGTGTTGAAACTATCAATACGGATGCAGGGCAGTCATATAGTTGGCCGGTACCTTACCCTTGCCATACTTTAATGCATGGTCACAATAAATATGGCCTGCAATGTTTGACGAACCTCGACAAACTGCCTGCGACAGGTGTCGTGATTGTTGCTGCGCCACTTAAAATTGAAGGTGGTTCAGGCAGCCCATTACGTGTACTTGCACTTGTGGGGTGAGGTATGACAACAAACTCAACCCCTCAGGTAATTGTGGTGGGCAGTGGGATGAACTCCTTAATGTGTGCCGCCTTGTTGGCGGTACGTGGGAAATCAGTCCTTGTTCTTGAGCGAAATGACCGCTTAGGGGGCTGCATTCGCACTGAAAATTTATTTGAGGGCTATACCCACGATCTCCTTTCTTGTTGGTACTCCTTATTTGTTGGTAGCCCTGGCTACCAAGAGCTCGAACCCTATTTAAAGCCGTATGGATTAGAGTTTGCTCAATGTGATTATTCAACGGGGTTAGTGCAACCGGATGGTCAATCGATTGCATTAAAACGGGATATTTCTGAAGCGGCTAAGCAGCTCGACCAGTTGGCTCCGGGTGATGGTCTTGCATTTCGTAAGATGGCAGACCAGCTATTTACACAAGATGCAGCGCTCACCTTTGGCCTATTAGGGCAAAACCCATACAGCGCTAATATGTTGAAATTATTGTTCTCTGAATGGCGCAAACGCGGGGTCGATGGCTTGCTTGATTTTGCAAAAGCCGGAATAGAAAGCTTTCGCCGTTGGTCAGAACGTGAATTACAACATGATTTTAGTCGAGCTTTGATGGCGCCGTGGGTATTACATACCGGACTTGGGCCGGATGAAGCCAGTTCTGCATTAATTGGCAAATTGACTTTTGCAGCGGTGGTGGCTGGTGGTATGCCTGTGGTGAAAGGTGGCAGTTCTCGTATCGTGGAAGCGTTTGCAAAGGTTATTGAAGCGCACGGCGGCAAACTAAAAACGGGTATGCATGTTGAAAAAATCATCACCCAAGGTGAGGGGAAAAATCAACGGGCAACCGGTGTGAAGGTGAATGGGCAAATCATTGCAGCCGCTGAAAGCGTGGTTTGTAACGTTACCCCAACACAGTTGTATGGTTCATTACTCGAAAATATTTCGCCACAAGTGAGGGAAAAAGCGAGAGGTTACCGCTATGGGCGTGCAGGTATGCAAATTCATTTTGCTTTAAGCGCCCCTCCTCCTTGGTGCAATCCTGAGTTGTTAAATGTACCACTGGTGCATTTCACTGAAAGCATGGAGCAGGTGTGTTTGTCGGTGACACAGGCAAATAATGGTTATTTACCCGATAAACCGACATTTGGTATTGGCCAACCGACTGCACTTGATCCCAGTCGAGCCCCCGATGGTGGGTGGATCTTATGGATCCAGATGCAAGAGTTACCTCGAGTTTTAAAAGGGGATTCTGCTGGTGAAATTTTAATACCCGATGATGGACGTTGGAATGAACAAGTCAGAGAAGCAGTTGCCGACCGAATTCAGCAGCGTTTAGAGCTCGTAATGCCTGGCTTCTCTCATTTGATCGTGGGACGCAAGGCAATCTCTCCTGCAGACCTAGAAAGCTACAACTGTAACCTTGTTGGTGGCGATCCTTATTCAGGGACCTGCTCCCCCGATCAGTTCTTCTGGTTGCGCCCTTTCGCAGCGAATGGCCAGACAAAAACGCATCAAACCGCAGTCAAAAACCTCTTTCATATCGGCGCTTCAACACACCCAGGTCCCGGTTTGGGGGGCGGTTCAGGTTATCTTGTCGCTCAAAAATTAGCAGTCAAACGCAGGACATAATAAATCCGCAAAGGATTTGCGACATAACAGGTAAAGCACACACAGTAAGACAACCCACTATGGCAGGAAACATGATGAAAAAAATAACAATCAGTAAGCTTGTAGCAGGTTCGTGTCTCAGCGTACTTTCGTTTGGTGCGATTGCCACTGAAGGTGGCGGTTTAGGGGTATATCCCGATGGGTTAGAAAACTTTATGTCAGGGGCGCTGCCACCGCAAGGGGTACATGTACTGATGTATGGGGGAAATGCCCATTATGACAGCGTTCGTGATAATAAAGGGGATAAAATACCGGTTCCAGGCTTTAGTGTGAATGTTAACGTATTGGCACCGCGTTTTATTTGGGTGACTGATCAAAAAGTTTTTGGTGGTGATCTGGCTTTCCATACCATTTTGCCGTTGCTAGATGTGACCGCAAAAGCGGCAGGCCAAAAAGAGACCAGTCGGGGTCTCGGTGATGTGACTTTTGGTCCTGCTTTAGGTTTTCATCCTTCAGCTGATTTGCATTATGTTGTGGGATTAGATGCCTATGCACCGACAGGTAAATACAGCAAAACGGATCCATCTAGCCTTGGAAGAAATTATTGGGCATTACAACCAGTTTGGGCAATTAGTTATATACCGCCTGTTGGTGTAAATGCAGATTTGAAAATGATGTATGACTTTAACTTTCGTAATAACGACACAAAAACCCGGTCAGGGCAAGCATTTCACGCTGATTATGCACTAGGGTGGGGATTTGGTAATGGTTGGGTGGCAGGGGTAGGCGGCTATGCATTTTTGCAAATGACTGATGATAGCGGCCCAAATTCAGCAGAAGGCAAAGCTCGCGCATACTCAGTAGGGCCTTCGATTCGTTATGCAAACCCTCAGGGGTGGTTATTTACTGCAAAATGGGAAAAAGACTTTGAAGTTAGAAACCGGCCTGAAGGTTCACAAATTTATTTGAAAGCATCAATTCCATTTTAACTCATTATAGACACGTCTTTTCTCTATAACGCCATATAGTTTTAATACTATATGGCGTTACGCTTATTAATACTTAAATTTATAGTAATTGTACGCATTTTGAATTTTCTTTATTATTTTTAATTTAAAGTATATACACGTATTTTCTATGTATAAAAACTTAAGTAATATATTAAAGCTATATCCATTTTAGTGTATTTTCTTATCCCGAATGTTCTCCTGCATTTAATTCTTTTAAATAATCAAGTTTCTATCTTTATGTTTAATTTGATTATTTCCATAACACCCTTAAATAAACATTAAATGTCAAATAAAACATTTAATTTAGTTTAATTTTATGTATTATGATTAATGTCATCCAGAGTACGGTTGTTTTAAATCTGGTTTTTTATCATGAAGTAATATCTAGTATTAGTTTTCAAAATATTAATAAAGAAACATCTGCTAACATTCATTAATAATTAAGCGCTCTACTTTGGGTTTGTTTAATTAAAATCTAATGTAAATACTGCTCTTTAATTAGAGGGACATATCATGAAAAAACTATTATTAACTGTGATGATTACAACAAGCTGTTTTTCATTAAATTCATTTGCCGCAACCGATACTGTTGGTGGTGGTCAGGTGAATTTTTTTGGTAAAGTTACTGATATTTCTTGTACTATTTCAGTTGATGGTCAAGGAAGTAACGCTAGCGTATATTTAGCGCCAGTTTCAATTAAAGAAGTGAAAGCCGCCGCTGCTTTTACATATTTAAAACCGAAATCATTTGTTATTGATGTAACAAACTGTACTCAAACAGCAACATCAACACGTGCAGACGTTGATGTTAAATTAGATATGAAACGAATTGGTGTATATTGGAATGGCGGTAATATACTACAGAATCCACCTACAGGAGCAGAGGGATATTTAGCAAATACAGAGTCAACAGGAGCTAAAAATATCCAGCTTGTGTTAGCAACAAAAGGTGATTCTTCTTTATCCGGCACTAAAATTATCCCTGGTGATCCAAATCAAGCAAAAGTTGTTACAGACTTAACATCGATTAAAGATGGTGCTCGATTTACTTATTTTATTGGCTATTCAGCACCAAGCCCTTCTATTGTGACAACGGGTTTAGTTAATAGCTATGCAACCTATGAAATAACGTATAAGTAATTTTTGCATTATTGTTATAACAGGCGGTAGTTTTACTACCGCCTATAAAAGAGGTGAAAATGAAAATACTGAGTTTATTAAATATTTCTTTGTTGTTTATTTGTCATTTTTCTTTTGCCAATAATATCATTGTTAATGGTACTCGGTTTATTTACTCTGAAAATGACAAAGAAATTACGGTCCAACTAAATAATACAGCAAATAGACCTGCGGTTGCTCAAGTTTGGCTTGACGAAGGTGACCCGAAGGCCCTTCCAGAAACAATTAAAACGCCTTTTCAAATAACACCACCAATATCCAAAATTTCTGCGAATGGCGGGCAAACAATTCGAATAAAATTGGTTGATAGAACATTATTGTCCACAGATAAAGAAACGTTATATTGGTTAAATTTATTGGATATTCCACCAATTACAAAATCAGAAAGAAACGCTGAGCAAAATATGCTACAACTCGCAATTCGCTCTCGCTTTAAATTTATGTATCGTCCGAAAAAATTGGGTAGTAGAGAGTTAGCCCCTGAACAGTTACAGATTTTTGCTGGTAAACAAAATATCCAAGTTAAGAACCCCACTCCCTTTTTTATTACAATCACTGCGATTAATGACGAGAAGAAAACACTTAATACCGAAGCATTTATGTTAGCGCCGGGGGAATCTCAAACGATCAAAATTAATGGAGTCGTAAATTCAGGAGATAATATAACAATCAATAATATTAATGATTATGGTGCAGAGGTTCCAGCAAAAATAAAAGTAAAATGATCGGATGCAAGGATGAATATGCGATTTAAAAAAAATAAAGCTATTTTTTTCACATTATCGATTGTTCCCATATTGGTTGTAACCAGTGAAGTTCACGCTGAAGAACAAAGCTCAGATGAAATATATGAGTTTAATAGTGGTTTTATTGTCGGCAGCCAGGAAAGTATCGATCTTACCCATTTTAATGAAAATGAATTAAGGGAAGGGCTTTACTCAATTGATTTTTATGTTAATGGCTATTGGAAAGGTCGACATGAAATTCAATTAAGCAAAAGAGATAAGCAAAATATAGCAGCCTGTTATTCAAATACTCTATTAATGAGTTTATCAATTAACACTACCGCATTGAATCCAACTCTCAGTCGTAGTGAACAACCGTGTGGTTTTCTGAAGGAATGGAACAACGATAGTAATATTAAGGAAACTTTCGACCCGACTAGCCTCAGGTTAGATTTAACGCTACCTCAACTCTATATCATACAGTCACAAGCTGGCTATGTGCCACCTGAATTCTGGGACAAAGGAATTCCTGCATTAAATACAGCGTATCAAGCTAACTTTTATAGTAATAACCTTTCAGACTCATCCATTGAACGCTATTCCACGATGTATCTTGGCATTAATTCGGGTTTTTCATATAACGGTTGGCAATTAAAACACATCGGTAATGCAGCATGGCAGGAAGGTGACAGTTTTCGATGGGATAGCAATCAAACTTATCTTCAAGCGCCATTAGTGTCTATGAAATCAACCATGACGATGGGGCAATTTTATACCGAAGGTAACTTATTTGATAGTGTGAGTTTACGGGGTGTGAAAATAGCAACGGATGACAGTATGTACCTTGATGGTGTTACAAATTATACACCGGAAATCCGTGGGATAGCCCAAAGTAATGCATTAGTTACTGTTCGACAAAATAACACCGTTATCTATCAAACGACTGTTCCTCCGGGGCCATTTAATTTACAAGATGGAACGCCGTCAGGTTATGGTAATGACCTTGAAGTGATTATCAAAGAAGCGGATGGAAGTGAAAGCTCTTTTTTTGTTCCGTATTCTTCATTACCCCAGCTCTTAAGACCTAAGTTTACCCGCTACCAAATAGCAACAGGTAAGTTAGATCAAAATAGTTATCATCACCGCCCTTATATTATTCAAGGGACATTACAGCATGGCTACAATAATTATTTCACATTCTATACGGGTATTAATGCGTATGATGATTATCAAGCGTACATGCTGGGTACTGCTATTAATACGCAAGTCGGGGCGTTGGCTTACGACATTACGAGTGCAAGAATGAAAACACAAAACCATCGAGAAAATGGTTTTAAGCATCAGTTAACACTAAATAAATTATTTTCAGATACAAAAACGAACTTTATTGTTAGCGGTAATGTTCGTTCAAATGAGTCTTACTATAATTTGAATGAATCACTTTATCTTATTGATAATGAAAAGCGCCAAACAACTAGCCAACTACGGCATGAAAAGAAAAGTCTCAATTACACCATTAACCAAGAACTCCCCGAAAGCTATGGTGGTTTTTATTTTACTGGGCGGATAGTTGATTATTGGGATGATAGGGACACTGAAAAACAATACCAATTTAACTATTATAATCATTTTGATAAGTTATCTTACTCCATTTCTTTTATACGGCTTTATTCCGACAATTATAATAATAGTAAAGACGACAGGATAAGTATTAACCTTAGCTATCCATTATATTTTGGTGACAACCAACATATCTCATTGACATCAAATACTATTTTCAATAACTCATCATTTGATGCAACCCAACTAGGGATTAATGGTTCTCTCGATGAAGATAACAATTGGGTTTATGGCATAAACTCTTCTTTCTCAAATAATAGTAATAATAACATCGCATTAAATACTGCTTATCGAACGCCTTATTCTGCTTTAAATGCAAGTTATAGCCATGGAAAACGTTATCGTCAGTATGCTCTAGGCGCTAATGGTTCAATGGTGTTTCATGCCGATGGCGTCACTTTTTCGCCAAATATATCCCAAACGATGGCTTTGATAGAAGCGAAAGATGCTCAGGGAGCTTCAATTGTAGGATCTCCGGGGACTCATATTGATAGTCAAGGCTATGCACTTGCATCTTATATGCGCCCATATCGCGTCAATACTATTGAACTCGACCCTAAAGGAAGCTCAGAAGATATTGTTTTTCAAAATACACTTAAAAACGTAGTCCCTTATGAAGGGAGTATCGTTAAAGTCAGCTTTGGTACGAAAGTTGAAAAGAGTAAAGTATTTGAAGTTAAACGCATTAACAATCAACCACTTCCATTTGGCGCTGAAATTAAAGGGGACTCAGGAGCATCGATAGGCAGTGTCGGGCAGGGGAGTAATATATTTGTTAATGATGAATATGAAGGTAAGGCAACGGTTGTTTGGCATGAGGGGGAGTGCTCATTCTTGCTTAACAAACAAATTGAATTGAATAGGAACATAATATGCGAATAGTTTATTTATATTATTTTTCTGCTATTTTTTACGTTAGCACTCCTGTGATGGCTGACTGTGTTCGCTCCTCAGTGCCCCCCGTCGACATTAACATGGAATTAGGTCGCGTGGTCGTGAGCCCTGAATTACCCGTTGGTACTATAATTCGGGAACGAACATGGAATATGGATATGGCAACATCTGTATGGGCTGAATGTAGCGGCGGTACGGTATTAGATGCAAAAGTTGTCGCTAGTAAGCCTATGTCTGGGGATAATATTATCGAAACGAATGTGCCTGGAATTGGCTTGCGGTTTATTCGTGATGCTGATGGCGGGAAGATAAAAATCACTTATCCCGGCCATTATACCGTGCCTGGGGAAGGTACAAAAAATGTTGTACTCGCGGGATCTACGTTTACCATTCAAGTGATTAAAATTGCAGATGTCACTGGTTCGGGGTCAATCCACCAAGGAGAGTACACCCGTTATGGTTATTTACCTGACTCGATATCTCCTGCATTGATTACACGTTTGAATGCTGATGCTATTACGATTGTTTCTCCTTCCTGCAAAATAACCTCTGGCGTAAACCAAAATGTAATAATGAAATCAGTGAAAAAAAGTGAGTTTACAGGTTTAGGATCAACTGCAGGTTTAACACCCTTTGCGATTACTATGTTATGTAGCGGCGGTGTTAATGCGTCCAATACATCTAATATTTATATGTCGTTTAATGGTGAACTTGCACCAGATACAAATAAAACTCAAGGTGTACTTGAAAATAGTTTAACAGAGCTTCAAGCGGCGGATGGGGTAGGGGTACAGGTTCTGACCAAAGAAGATAAACCATTGGAATGGGATAAAAATTATTTGGTAGGAAGTGTGGGAATACTTCAAGAAAAATCAATAAATCTTAATTACATAGCTAAATATTATCAATATAAAAAAGAAATAACACCAGGAAAAATACAAGCTAAGATGATTTTTAATATTTCTTACGATTAGTAAAAACATCTATAGTAAATATATCTATATTAATTAAATTGAAATGGTTCCCTAGTATTTTATTAGGGGATCATTTTTTTTGTTATTTTTATAGCGGGTTTTTTTATCTAGTAATTTGAATGTAAATGTATTTTTTACTTCTAAGATATAAATCAAATCGACAAAGTGTAATTATTTATTAGAAAGTGTGTTGACATAAAAATTTAACTTAGTATCATTCCGCTCGACTTAACTAAGGTCAAATATAATCTATTTTAAAACGTATTATTACTTATTTTTTAAATACGTTTATGGTTGTTAATTAATTTAATTTCACAGCAATGTTTTTTTCAACTCATTGAATTTTATTTTTAATTTGATATGTGATTGTATTCGGCCTCTACAAACCAATCTTTAAAATTAATTCAATGAATAGAGTGAGTTACAATGAAATTTATCGTTATATTATTCTCTTTTTTGTTTTCTTTTTTTACATACAGCATGGAAAATAGTGGAGGGAAGGTTTATTTTGGTGGGTATGTCTTTGAAGAACCTTGTAATTATAAAACAACAGTTAACCATATAGTATTAACTTGTGATGAGAGGGATAATAATAAAAACCATTATTATCAAATTTCCTCATTAAATGAAAGTGAAACTAAGATTGATTCGATTAAAATTTCGGATATTAATTTGTCTAAGATATCAATCAATTCTGCGATTACGACTATTTCATATAGGTAGTAATACCAGTAAATAAAGAATATACGTTGTCCTTTTCTACTTTCAGTTCTCATTTAGATCACCCCCCTCAATCTATAATTTAGAAAGGGGGGCTATTTTTAAAAGTAATACTATAAATAGAAAATAATATATAACATTATTGATATTAATTTTATATTGTTAAATGACTGTTATAGATAATTAGGCTTTTTTCATACTCTGACTTGGCGTTTCACCATAACGTTTTTTATACTCTGCGCTAAAGCGGCCCATATGGGCAAATCCCCAACGTAAAGCTACCCCAGTGACATTAGTTGCTTCTCCTGAAAGAAGTTCAGCTCGAACACGTTCCATCCGTAAGTCACGTAAATATTGCATCGGGCTGATATCTAAGAACTCTTTAAAACCCGCATATAAACTGCGTAAGCTGACGCCTGCAATATGAGCAAGCTGCTCAACAGTGATAGGTTCATGTGCGTGAGCTTCTAAATACTCTTGCACTCTGCGTACGTGACGAGGACGGATTGTTGACCTGCGCATTCCTGAGTCTTCGATATAATTATGGCCTTGAGTAGAAAGTAAAGTGACAGAAACCAATTGTTCAACCTGAGTCGTGATCAATTTATGTTGTAAGAGATCGGGGGTGCGTGTCGCACATTCAATCAGGTAATTCATCAGAGTGCGCCATGCAAAACAGGATTGCCAAGCAAAGCCTAACTCAAAAACTAAGGGTTTATCTAAAGTATGACCAAGTTGGCCCACTAACGATCTTTCAAGTAAAGAACGGGAAATACGCAACATAAACTGATCGTTATCGCTATTCCAGCGCATTATTGTTGATTCTTCAGGACTAAGAAGTGAGGCCATTTGAGGGGTTGATTCAAGACACTTTCCACCACTTTCGATGACCGCTGTACCTGATAGAGGCATTTGAACTAAAAAAAAGTCCTGTAGTTGCCCTGGAATAATGGATACATCGGCACCGTAGCGTAAGCGGCTTAAAGAAATATCCCCCATTGGAATATAGTGCATACGAGCATCAAGGCGCTGATGCGGGTTAAGCAAGTTAAATTGATGGGGTTTCATGACTCGACCAACCATCGATTTAATCTCTTCAGGATCTGCTGAGGTAAATAATAAACGCTCTGAAGAACAGAGCTGATTTTCAATCTGAGGTGCAGATGAATGGGACCACGAGTTGCTCAACATCGAAGGTACCTCCAAAATAGTTTATCAACCCTGCTCGATAGAATAATCAAAAGTGGGTCTGACTAATATTACTTATTATGTATTTTTCTCAATGAATTCAATTAATTATTATATTTTATGGTGATTTTTTATATTTGGAAGGAGTGACTTTAACTTAAGCTAAATAGAATCTTCCTTCCTTAAATTATTAACATTTTATTAATTATTTTTTAACCAAGTGTAGGTTGAACATAGCATAAACATATTTCCTTACCTAGATAAAAGAATGCAGATGCTATCCGAAAACTGCAAAAAAATAGGAACTATGTGGTTATTGTGATAATGATAACAATATAAAAAATAAAGTTATTTCTATTTTAAAATAGCAAGTTATGCATGATTTTTCATATTATATTTTATGTTTGACTGGTTATTTTTTGTTTGGTTGAATTAATGCTCTAATTAATCGTTTTGTATTGATTTATTTCTCTGCTTGATGTGTTTTTGTGTGTGGTTTCTCTATTAAGCCAAGTTTTTCAATCTTTTTTGTTTATTTTATTGGTTTGTTTTTTCTACGTTATTTTATTGGAAAACTAATTTCCTAGCTGTTTTAACTCACTATTTGTCCCTTATCTGCAAGCCTTATCCACTCTCTGCATAAATCTAATTTACATGATTAATCATGGATTGACCTGTTGTTAACAAAAGATATACAAGTAAGAAACACAATAAAGATAAAAACGTTCTGATGTTGATTGGTGAGGTTAAAATGGCTGAGCGATCGTTTGTACAAGAAGTTCAAAAATTACGGCAAGGGCAAGGTGAAACTTTCAGCGGTGAAGGGATCCTTGCTGTCACAAAAGCGCTGTTAGAGTCGGGTGTATCTTACGTTGCGGGATATCAAGGTGCTCCTATCTCCCATTTGATGGATGTCCTTGCTGATGCACAAGATATTTTATCCGAATATGGTATTCGTTTTGAAAATAGCGCAAGTGAAGCAACTGCAGCGGCAACTTTGGCAGCCTCAGTTAATTATCCACTACGTGGCGCTGTGACGTTTAAAGCAACCGTGGGAACGAATGTCGCGTCTGATGCCTTAGCTAACTTAGCTTCTGGTGGCGTATTAGGGGGGGCTTTAATTATTGTTGGTGAAGATTATGGCGAAGGTTCTTCTATTATGCAGGAGCGCAGCCATGCTTTCGCAATGAAATCGCAGATGTGGTTACTCGACCCTAGACCCAACTTGCCGTCCATTGTTCAAGCTGTGAAAGACGGCTTTGAGCTCTCTGAAGCCAGCAATACACCTGTTATGTTACAAATGCGGATTCGTTCTTGTCATGTTCACGGGCAATTTGTTTGCGCAGATAATCAACCCCCTAAATTTACAGTGAAAGATGCACTCGAGAACCCAACTCGAGATGTTAGTCGCATAGTATTACCCCCCGCTAGTTTCTTACATGAAAAAGAAAAAATTGAAGCTCGCTGGCCCGCTGCAATTAAATTTATTCAACAGCATAAGTTAAATGAATTTTTTGCAGAAGACTCGGATGATGTTGGAATTGCGCTACAAGGGGGTTGTTATAACACGTTGATCCGCGCATTAAATCAGCTAGGGCTAGCGGATGTTTTTGGTAATAGCCAAATTCCTTTATATGTGATGAATGTGGCTTATCCATTGATTGATGATGAATTTGAACGTTTTTGTCGTGATAAAAAAGCCATTCTAGTCTTGGAAGAAGGCCAGCCAAATTTTGTTGAGCAAAATGTGGCGAATATTTTACGTCAACGCAAGATTGATATCGCCCTACATGGCAAGGATATGCTGCCAATGGCGGGGGAATATAATACGGCAACAGTACTTGCGGGGCTACGTTCGTTTTTTGAATGCTATGGAAAGATAGCTCCACAAGTCAAAGCGGCTGCAAAACAGATCCGTATCCCAACGATCAATATTGCCACTCAAAAATCTGAAGACTCTTTACCTGAATATGTTAATGCGGCGGAGCCAACATTAGATGAGTCTGTCCATGCGCGCCCACCAGGGTTTTGCACAGGTTGCCCCGAAAGGCCTATTTTCACTGCGATGAAATTGGTGGAACGTGAACTAGGCGAACACCATGTCAGTGCAGATATCGGCTGTCATTTATTTTCTATTCTACCGCCCTTTAATTTGGGGAATACCACCATGGGTTATGGGCTAGGAGGCGCAGGGGCTGCAGCTTTGAATGCAAAGGCTGGGAAACGTGCGATTTCAGTGATGGGAGATGGTGGTTTCTGGCATAACGGTTTAACCAGTGGCATTGCCAATAGTGTTT
The DNA here is from genome assembly GCF_023205015.1 of Providencia rettgeri. NCBI lineage: Bacteria > Pseudomonadati > Pseudomonadota > Gammaproteobacteria > Enterobacterales > Morganellaceae > Providencia > Providencia rettgeri. Next base: position 544,750 of record NZ_CP096258.1, read on the forward strand.
TTAATCGCAGTGATAACTTAACTATTGTGGTTGATAACAGCTATACCTCTGCGACAGGTGGGCAAGATATTCTCTCGTCGACAGCGTTGAATCCAACCCGTAGTACTGGTCATGAAATTGAAAAAGCGGTGAAAGGCGTGGGTGTTAATTGGGTGAAAACCATTAAACACACTTATGACTTAAAAACCATGACAAATACGTTACGTGAAGCTTTAACAACCGATGAGCAAGGGCCCAAGGTTCTGATTGCACAAAGCGAATGCATGTTGAACAAACAACGCCGCGAAAAGAAAAAGGTGCGTAGTGATGTTGCCGCAGGCAAACGAGTGGTACGTGAGCGTTTTGGTGTTGACCCTGACACCTGTACGGGCGATCACTCTTGTATTCGCTTATCTGGTTGCCCGTCTTTATCAATTAAACCTAGCCAAGACCCACTAAGAACAGACCCGGTTGCAACAGTGATGGATAGCTGCGTGGGGTGTGGGCTATGCGGTGAAGTTTCTCATGCTGCTGTTTTGTGCCCTTCTTTTTTTAAGGCCCAAATTATTACGAACCCTAATGGTTGGGACAAATTGCGCCATCGTGTACGCGGTTGGTTTATTGGCTATTTACAGCGTCGTGACGCACGTCGTCGTGAACAATTTAGTTTCTAAGGGGGATGCATGAATTCTTTATCAACTGCATTACCATCAACAAAAGTCGCATTACAGCCGATTAAAATTGCCATTTTAGCCATGGGCGGCGAAGGTGGTGGAGTACTTGCCGACTGGGTTGTCAACCTAGGTGAAGAAAACGGTTATTTTGCTCAAACAACTTCAGTGCCTGGCGTGGCACAGCGCACAGGGGCCACAATTTATTATGTGGAATTATTCCCAGGTGCTGATAACCCACAAACGCCTTCTCCTGTATTAGCGCTGATGCCGATGCCTGGTGATGTTGATGTCGTTTTGGCTTCTGAGTTAATGGAAGCGGGTAGAGCCGTGCAGCGCGGCTTTGTTACCCCAGAGCGCACAACATTAATTAGTTCAACACACCGCGTTTACTCTATCGCGGAAAAATCCGCCATGGGCGATGGGCGAGTCGATAGCCAAGCATTAATTCGCCATACTGCGGCATCTGCGCGTCAGTTTATTCACTTTGATATGGCACAAGCAGCACAAGAAAGTGGCAGTGTGATTAGTGCTGTTTTATTTGGTGCGTTGTTTGGTTCCGGTGTTTTACCCTTTAGCCGAGCACAGTTTGAAGAAACGATTGTACGTGGAGGCGTTGGCGTAAAACCAAGTTTGCGGGCTTTCACATTAGGCGCAGAAAAAGCGGCTAAACCCGAAGACGCATATCAGCCGGAATCCACAAAGAACACCGTATATTCACCAAAAAATAAACAGGTATCGCAACTATTAGCTCGTATCCAACATGAATTCTCTCCTCATGTGCAGTATCTCGTGACGGAAGGGGCTCGCAGACTTATCGATTACCAAGACCTTGCTTATGCCACTTTGTATTTGGAGCGCCTCAATAACCTCTTTGCCCAAAAAGGTGGACAAGATGAGCGTTTGCAACGTGCGCTCGCGCGCCACTTAGCTCTTTGGATGTCCTATGAAGACACCATCCGAGTGGCTGACCTTAAAATTCGTGATAGCCGCTTTTCTCGCGTTCGTAATGAAGTACAGGCAAAAGATAACCAATTATTGGAGATCAATGAATTCATGCATCCAAGAATTGAAGAAATTTGCGAAACGCTTCCCAAAAATTTAGGTCGTTGGTTAATGCGTCCACATTGGTTACACAAAGCGCTTCGCAAAATGACTGAAAAAGGACGGACGATCACTACCAGTTCTTTATTTGGTTTTTTACAGTTGTATCTATTAGCCACATGGCGAAAAGGTCGGCGTTCGACATTACGTTATCAACTAGAAACGCAGCGTATCGAAAAGTGGCTAGCGGTTGTAATTGAAGCAGCGAAAGCTAATCCTGCACTTGCAACCGAAATTACCGAATGCCAACGCGTGGTTAAAGGGTATAGCGATACTCATGCGAGAGGGTTGCGTAATTTTAAAATCCTAATGGACATCGTTGCGCAGCAAGGGAACAAATTAACCCCCATCAATTTGCGCGAACTGCGTGAAGCTGCATTGGCCGATGAGCATGGGAAAGAATTGGAAAAATGCCGTCAACGTTTAGCGATGAATTAAGGATAACATCATGAGTTTACTGACATTTACTAAGCCACACAAAATTCACTTCTCGGAGTGTGACCCTGCAGGGATTGTGTTTTACCCCCAGTATTTCGTGATGTTTAACAATTTACTTGAACGCTGGGTTGATGAATTAGTCCCTCAAGGTTTTGCAGGTTACATCATGGAACAACGCTTTGGTTTGCCGACGGTACACCTAGAGGCGGAGTTCAAGGCTATTAGCAAAATGGGGGATAACGTGATGCTAGAGCTGCATGTACAGCGTATTGGTCGCAAGTCTCTGACGTTACATCAACGCTGTGTCGGTGTTGATGGAGTACTGCGCATGCAAGTGACGCAAACTTATGTCACGACGTCATTAGAAACGCATCAAGCCATCCCCATTCCAGACGCCTTGTATCAGGCATTAACCGCTCAGCAACCCGTGTAAGTAAAGGAGAAATTCCATGAATATTGTGTGTATTGGCGGTGGTCCCGCAGGGCTTTATTTTGGGTTGCTGATGAAACTACAGAACCCAAAGAACCGTGTAGTGGTGGTGGAACGTAATCGTCCTTATGACACTTTCGGCTGGGGGGTGGTATTTTCTGATGCCACGCTCAGTAATTTGCGCCGAGCGGACCCGGTTTCTGCCAAAACGATTTCCGCGGAATTTAGCCACTGGGATGATATCGATGTGCACTTTAAAGGTGTATGTAACCGCAGTGGTGGCCATGGGTTTATCGGCATTGGGCGTAAAAAATTACTCAATATATTACAAGACCGTTGTGTGGAGTTGGGGGTGGAGCTGGTATTCGAAACTCAAGTAACGGATGACCAAGCGATTGCTCAAGAGTACCAAGCGGATTTGCTTATTGCCTCTGATGGCATAAATAGTGCGGTACGTACACGTTATGAAAATGTATTTAAACCGGATATTGACCCCCGTCGTTGCCGTTTTGTTTGGCTAGGTACAAAGAAGATTTTTGACGCCTTTACCTTCTTATTCGCTGAAAATGAGCATGGCTGGTTTCAAGTTCATGCCTATCAATTTCAAGAAGGGTTATCGACCTTTATTGTTGAGACGACGGAAGAAACTTGGCTTAAAGCCGGTATTGACCAAATGTCTCAAGAGGATGGTATCGCTTATTGTGAAAAATTGTTTGCGCCGTGGCTTGATGGCGAAAAGCTGATTGCTAACGCAGCGCATCTACGTGGTGCCGCAATTTGGATCCGCTTCCCTCGAGTCATCTGTGAAAATTGGGTGCATTGGACGCAGCCCGCACAAGGCAAAGACGTTCCTGTGGTTCTAATGGGAGATGCCGCTCATACCGCCCATTTTTCTATTGGTTCGGGAACCAAGCTTGCATTAGAAGATGCGATTGAGTTGTGTGAAAGTTTAAAAACAGCAGAAGGTGATTTACGTAAAGGGTTGGCGCATTACCAGAAGGTACGCAGTGTCGAAGTACTGAAAATTCAGAATGCGGCACGCAATTCGACAGAATGGTTCGAAAATGTTTGTCGTTATGAAAACTTGGCACCAGAGCAATTCGCTTATTCCCTCTTAACACGCTCACAGCGTATATCCCATGAAAACTTGCGAGTGCGGGATGCAGCTTGGTTAGATAACTACGAGCAGTGGTTTGCGGCACAAACTGGTGTCACTTCAACGGCAAAAATGCCGCCTATGCTGACGCCTTATCACGTTCGAGGTATCACTCTTCACAATCGTGTGGTTGCATCACCGACACTATTGTATTGCGCTAATCAGGGCGTACCCGATGATTTTCATTTGGTACATTTGGGTAGCCGTGCATTAGGCGGTGTGGGCCTAGTGATGACTGAAATGACGGCTATAGCCCCTGATGCTCGTGTGACAAAAGGCTGTGTCGGTATTTGGAATGATGAGCAAGTCATTGCTTGGCAACGTGTGACTGATTTTGTTCATCAAAAAACGGATGCCAAAATTGGTATCCAACTAGGCCATGCGGGGCGTCGTGGTTCAACTCAGCGAGGGTGGGAAAACGAAAATCACCCAATGGATGCAGATAACTGGCCGTTAGTTTCTGCTTCAGCGTTGCCTTATTTACCGAATATTTCACAAACTCCAGTAGCGCTATCCGAAGCGCAAATGACGACAGTGATTGGCCAATTTGTTGCTGCAGCAAAACGAGCGGAAATGGCGGGTTTTGACTGGCTTGAACTGCAAGCAGGGCATGGTTATTTATTGTCGAGCTTTATTTCACCATTAACTAATCAGCGTACAGATAACTACGGTGGAACGTTGGAAAACCGCTTACGTTTTCCGTTAGCCGTCATTAGTGCAGTGCGTCAAGTGTGGTCAAAACCTTTGACTGTTCGTATTTCATCGACGGACTGGGTGGATGGTGGGACGACAGTTGATGAAGCGGTGGAAATTGGCCGAGCAATGAAGCAAGCGGGAGCCGATATGATTGATTGCTCTTCAGGTGAAGTGTCACCGCAACAGCAACCAGTCTACGGTCGGATGTACCAAACCCCCATGGCAGACCGTATTCGTAATGAAGCAGGAATACCCGTTATTGCGGTAGGGGCTATTACTGATGCAGACCAAGTCAACAGCATTATTGCCGCTGGACGGGCAGATTTATGCGCTTTATCTCGACCATTACTTTCAGACCCTGCATGGGTCTTACATGAATGTACGCGTTATGGGTGGGAAACTCGTTGGCCGGCATCGTATGAATATGGGCGTCAGCAACTCGTTCAAACCTTGAAATCGCGTTAAAGGCTTTGGCAAACAAAGAGGAAAACAGCATGAGTACACACTCCCATGACCAATATCGAGAAAATGTGGCAGGGCGTGCCGATGTGGCAGACACCCCTGAGCTAGTGGCCTATTACCAAGAACTAGATGCGTTGAAGACAGGTGCATTATGGACGGTTGCAAACAAGATTGAACCGTGGCAACCGAAATCAAGCTCAGTGCCTGTGTTATGGCGCTACCGTGACTTACGCGAACATGTGTTGCGCTCAGTTGAACTAGTGACACCCGAAAAAGCGGGGCGTCGCGTGATTTATCTAAATAACCCAGGCCGCCAAGATGTCGCTGCTGCAGTCGGTTGGTTATATTCAGGTCTACAAGTCATGCACCCGGGAGAGGCCGCTTCGGCTCATGCCCATTCGTCCTCTGCATTGCGGTTTATTATGGAAGGGCGTGGGGCATACACTATTGTCGAAGGGCAAAAAATGATGCTAGAAGCCAACGACTTTGTACTGACGCCGAATGGGACATGGCATGAACACGGTGTTGCGGAGGATGGCTTACCTTGTATCTGGCAAGACGGGTTAGATATCCCCTTAGTCAACGCCATGGAAGCTGGGTTTTACAAAGTGCATCCTGACTTACATCAAGTGCAAACACGACCTATCGATTACCCCGTGGGTATGTGGGGGGGAACTGCATTACGCCCTCACGATATTGGGTGGAATAAACCTTACTCACCATTATTTAAATACCAATGGGGGCCAACCTACGAGGCATTATGCCGTGCGGCGAAAGTAGCGGATGGCTCAGTATTTGATGATATTTTGATGCACTACACTAACCCTCTTACGGGTGGTCCGGTAATGCCAACTATTGGGGCAAGCATGCAATTGCTACGTCCAGGATTTGTGGGTAAAGCTCATCGCCATACGGGGAGTTTTATTTATCAAGTGGCGAAAGGACAAGGGTACTCCGTGATTAATGGACAACGTTTTGATTGGCAAGAGCGTGACATTTTCTGCGTGCCATCGTGGATGTTCCATGAACATGTGAATACTTCACAAACCGAAGATGCATGTCTGTTTTGCTTTAATGACTTACCCGTAATGCACTCTTTGGGACTCTATTATGAAGAGGCTCTAATAGAAAATGATGGTCACCAGAAAGTCATTATCTAGGTGAATACTATGTTTCTTATTGATTAGTTTAATTATTTTACTATTCCAATTTACGTGAAGAAGTGAGTGAGGCAGCCACCTCATTCAAGGAGAAAGAAAATGCGCTTAATAACTTATCGTTCTGATGTGACCGCGGCAGCTCGTTTAGGAGCAGTTGTTAATCAACAAGTAGTGGATTTAGCCCTTTTGGCACAAGAGCAAGGGTTGTACTTGCCTGACAACATGTTGGATTTTATCGATTTAGGTCCACAAGGTGTGCGTGTTGGTACAGAACTCCTGAATACATATCAAGGGCAATTCCCCGCAGGGACTGCGTGGCCGGTACAAAATGTGAAAATTTTGGCGCCGATCCCTCGCCCGCGTAAAAATATTTTTGGTATTGGCTTGAACTATGTTGAACATGTGGCGGAATCCAGCCGCACATTAGACACTTCAAAAGAGCTACCAAAACAACCTGTTATTTTTTCTAAGCCGCCAACCACAGTGATTGGACCGGGAGATGCCATTGAACATAACGCTAAAATTACCCAACAATTAGACTGGGAAGTTGAGTTGGCAGTGATTATCGGTACGCGTGCGAAAAGTGTTGCGGCAAAAGATGCACTTAACTATGTGTTTGGTTACAGCTTGATGATTGATATGAGTGCGCGTGATTGTCGTCGTGCAGGGCAATGGATTTACTCAAAAGGGCAAGATACCTATGCGCCATTTGGACCTTGCATTGTGACGGCTGATGAGATCCCAGATCCTCATACTTTAGATTTAAGCTTGAAGGTGAATGGTGTAACCAAACAATCCTCAAATACACGTCATATGCTATTTAATGTGAATACATTGATTGAAGATATTAGCCAAGGGATCACATTAGAACCCGGTGACATTATTGCCACAGGTACTCCTGAAGGGGTAGGAGCGGGGAGAACACCACAAGAATGGGTATGGCCGGGAGATGTGATTGAAGCATATGTTGAGAATATTGGTGAACTGCGCCATCCAGTTGTCGCCGTTTAAGGGGGAAACATGCTTAATTTGCAGACATTTAAAGCCGCTGCGGTACAAGCCGCTCCGGTGTTTCTCGATACCAATGCGACGGTAGATAAAGTTTGTCATTTAATTGAGGAAGCGGCTGATAACGGGGCGAAATTGGTCGCATTTCCAGAGGTTTTTATTTCTGGTTACCCTTATTGGAGTTGGGTGATGAACCCGATAGATGGCAGCCCATGGTTTGAAAAACTGTGCAAATCTGCCATTGAAATTCCAGGACCTGAAATACAAAAAATTGCTCAAGCTGCCGCACGCCATCACATCAATGTTGTGATTGGTGTGAATGAGCGAAATCCTAATGGCGTTGCTACGTTATATAATACGTTAGTGACAATTTCTGATGAAGGAAGGATTCTGGGGCGTCATCGTAAATTAGTCCCAACATGGGCAGAAAAATTAACGTGGGCAAATGGAGATGCCTCTTCATTAAAAGTGCACCAGACCAGTATTGGGCCACTTGGGGCGTTAGCGTGTGGGGAAAATACCAATACATTGGCCCGTTTTGCTTTATTGGCGCAAGGCGAACTAGTCCATATTGCGAGCTATATCGCCTTACCCGTTGCACCAAAAGATTACGACATGGCTGAGGCGATCCGTTTACGCGCTTCAGCCCACTGTTTCGAAGGTAAAGTTTTTACGGTTGTTTCGTGTTCGACCGTGTCAGAAGAAATTATTGATGCAATGTCTGTAACCCATCCAGAAGCCCGTGAGTTACTGGCTCGACCAAATAGTGCTTTCTCAGGGATCATCGGGCCTGATGGGCGGGTTGTAGGCCAACCTTTGATTGACAAAGAAGGCATTGTTTATGGTGAAATTGATTTGAATCGCTGTATTCAGCCACGACAAATGCATGATATTACAGGCCATTATAACCGTTTTGATATCTTCGATTTACAAGTAAACCGCCGGCCATTAACGGCAGCACGTTTTCACGGTAATGGACAAGACAGTGAAGCCTTAAACGCATTTCCAGAATCAAGTGAGTCATTTGGGGAGAATGAGGTATGAATTTAGCACGTACATATCGTATTGGGCAGATTGTCCCATCATCAAATACCACGATGGAAACAGAAATTCCGGCCATATTACGAGTTAGAGAAGCGCTGTTTGCGGAGCGCTTTACCTTTCATTCAAGCCGTATGCGCATGCAAAAAGTGACCAAAGAGGAGTTGGCAAAAATGGACTCCGATAGTGACCGCTGTGCTATTGAGCTGTCAGATGCTGCGGTTGATGTACTGGGGTATGCCTGTTTAGTTGCGATTATGAGCATGGGGAAAGGTTACCATCGCATTTCGGAAAAACGTTTATTTCAACGTACGGTAGATAATGGCCATCCAGCACCTGTCGTGACGAGTGCTGGAGCATTAGTTGATGGCCTACATGCAATGGGTGCTAAAAAAGTGTCTATTCTAACGCCGTATATGAAGCCGTTGACGCAGTTAGTGATTGATTATATTGAAAGTGAAGGCATTGAAGTGGTAGATAGTATTTCATTGGAAATCCCCGATAATTTAGACGTGGGTCGGCAAAACCCATTAGCCCCAGTGGAAATTACGAAAAAACTAAACACCCAAGTAGATGCAATTGTGGCTTCTGCATGTGTACAAATGCCTTCACTACCTTCAATACAATTAATTGAAGACAGAATAGGTTTACCGGTACTGTCTTCTTCGGTGGCAACGACTTATATGATGCTAAAAAAGCTGGGTTTAGAAACGCGTGTTGATGGGTTTGGTTCCCTGTTGAGTGGAAAGTTTTAGCTGAATTATCGCCGACTTCTGCTACTCTTGAGCGGTTGTAACCAAATGCAATAATTCAAGAGTTTATCAAGGGGAGCGAATGAGAAACTCAAAGGTTTTTGTTGATAATTACTTGCCTGCCCTGTTGGGGCAGGCTTGGATGTTAGTATCATCGGAATTTCATGCTATTGTTGAAAAAAAAGGGTTGTCAGTCTTAGAGTGGCGAGTGTTATCCACCCTAGCAGGCAATGGCTCGATGGGGATCACTGAGCTCTCACAAAAAACGGTCAGTAAACAACCGACAATTACTCGCGTACTACAACGGTTAGAGCAGCAGGGGCACGTGGTTCGCCACAGTAACCATAATGGAAGTGATAAGCGCATAACACTTGTTAGTGTGACATCAAGTGGAATGTCACTGGTCGATGGTTTACTTGTTGCAGCTCAGCAACACGAAGAAGCCGTTTTAGCCCCTTTGGGGTTGCGTAAAAGTAAGCTACTTAAGCAAGTACTACAAGAACTTGTTGAGCGGTACAGTATTGAAAACACCAATACAGCTGATAAAAGCACGTCGGATAAAAATAATGCAAAAACGGTAAAAAGGAAAAAATTAGGCAGTCAAAATTTATCCAAAGAAACAACAAAGTAGTCGATTAATGATGGTTTAGTCCTATTTTTGATGGCAATACACAGCTTATTATTGATATTGCGTTTAACTATTTATTTATCAAATAGATAAATAAGTTTTTTATGGGTATTTAAGTCAGTGATGATTTTTCGCAACCTGATGATAGATAAGCTATTTCTTAATTTTATTATTTTTGTATCGATTGATTAATTGCCACTTTACATTGATTCAATTTATCTATTTACTGCATAACTGATAATTAATGATTAGCTAAACATGGAGCAATCAATGTCAGTAGTGACACTTGTACTCGTTTTTTTATTAGCCGTTATTGTGAGCGTTTTTATATCACGATTGCTCAAAGATATTATTCCATTACCCTTGATACAGATAGCATTGGGGGCAGGATTATCTTTATACGGTTTTACGGTTGAGTTTGAACCTCACCTATTTTTGTTTTTATTTATTCCTCCTTTATTGTTTCTTGATGGCTGGCGTATTCCTAAAGAAGCCTTATTTCAAGAAATTAAGCCGATCATGTCGTTAGCTATCGGTCTCGTGGTGGTCACGGTTATTGGTATGGGCTTCTTTATACATTGGCTCATTCCAGCCATTTCTTTGGCCGTCGCTTTTGCGCTGGCGGCTATTTTGTCGCCTACAGATCCTGTTTCCGTATCTGCCATGACCGTCAATTCCCCATTGCCATCGCGGATGGCGCATATTCTAGAGGGGGAATCATTGCTGAATGATGCAACGGGTTTGGTGTGTTTCAGTTTTGCGGTGGTCGCTGCGTTAACAGGCACATTTTCCCTTGTCTCAGCGGCTGGGCAATTTGTATTTGTGGCATTTGGCGGAATTTTAATTGGTCTGCTGGTCGCTTGGGCAATTGGTTGGTTAAATCAATTATTGGTTAAGCGTACAGGGGAAGAACCTGCTATTCAGATTATGATCAGCTTATTGATGCCATTTACGGCTTATTTGTTAGCTGAACATCTACATGTCTCCGGTATTTTAGCGGCGGTGGTTGCTGGTATTGCCATGCACTATGAAAAAATTGCAGGGCGCATGCAAGCCGCTACACGTATGCAAAGTAAAGCGGTGTGGGATACGGTACAAACTGCGTTGAACGGGATGATTTTTATCCTGTTAGGCGAGCAGTTACCGGGTATGTGGACAAATATGCCTGAAGTTGCCGAATCCGCAGGTGCTAGCCACCCTTGGATGTTATTTGTTTATGTGGTGGTGATTACGGTCGCATTGGCTATTTTGCGCTTTAGTTGGGTGTGGATCTCAATGACGCTAACGGTATTCCATAATCGCCGTCGTGGTAAAGAAGCGGATGTCATGCATATTCGTATGATGGCGGTAATGGCGACAGCGGGTGTGCGCGGAGCGATTACATTAGCGGGTATTCTCACGTTACCTTTATTGATGCCTGATGGCTCATTATTTCCGAATCGAGATTTAGCCATTTTCTTGGCGATGGGCGTGATTTTGTGTTCATTGCTGATTGCCAGTATTGCACTGCCTATTTTAACGAAAGGGCTGGTACAAGACTTACCTTATGATAATGACGAAATCCGAGCGCGATTGGCTTTAAATGAAGCGGCGATGGCGCATTTACGTGACCTGATGAACCACCCATCGGATGATATGGATGAAATTGCCATGCGTACTGAGGTTGGGGCTCAATTGTTAGAAATTTATGGTAGACGACTCGATAATTCAGATGAAACTGAATCAGATGTCTATGATTTACACAAAATGATTGATATGGAACGTGAGATGTCCAAATCAGCGTTAAAAGCGAAACGGGACGCGTTATATCAAATGCGTAAAAGCAAAAATATCAATGAAAGGGTATATCACCGTTTACGTGATGAACTTGATTTAAAAGAAGAAACGCTTAATCACCATAAAAATGGCAAACATTAGTTAGAGAAAAATGACCTGAATTTATTTAGGTCATTTTTTTATGAATGTCATTCAAGTAGGTTTGACGGTTTGTATAGATTGCAGGTAAGTTAGTAATAATTCTATTTAGGAAATTTATATGTTACAAGGCACTGTTAGCTTAAGCATTATTATTACCATCACTTAGTGGTGGGGATAAGCTACATCCTAAACCCGCCAGATAAGGCGGGTTTTTTGCCCTTATCTGGTTAATTCTTCAGTAAGGAGCTATTTATGAATTTAACAGAAGCCTCACCATTATTAAAAAACCCGCCTCGTTTGCATTTTCTTTGTGGCAAAATTGCTTCAGGGAAATCGACATTAGCAAAACAACTGGCTAACTCCCTCCGTACTATTTTGCTCTGTGAAGATGAGTGGCTTGCTGCCCTTTACCCTAATGAAATTACTGAACTGGCTCACTATGTTGAAAAAAGTACTTTAGTGAAGCAAGTATTAGAAGGCCATATTAAGCAATTAATACAGGCTGGGAATAACATTGTGATGGATTTTCCTGCGAATACACCAATGCAGCGGCAATGGTTAGCGTCACTAGCACAGTCATCTGATGTCCCTTATGTATTTCATGTATTGCAGGTAAGTAATGACGAATGTAAAGCAAGACTTTCAGCGCGTAATTTAGCAAGGGAAAACCCCTTTCAAACCTCTGAAACGCAGTTTGATTTAATTACGGCACATTTTTCTTATCCAAAAAGTAGCGAGCAGTTAATCTGCAAATTTTACCCATAAAAATAACAGGTCTGAGTAATAAACCTCTGGAGGATAATTATTACTCAGATTTATAGTCATTTAGGGCGATACATTTTTAAATTTTGCTGCTGTTCTATCCAATAATAATCGGCGGGTCCTCCAGCACGTAATAATGGCTTCTGGCCAGCACAATCATATAACCCATCATTCAATGCGGACTCATCAATATGCACCATAACAACTTCTCCCATCACCATCCAAGTATCCAATAACTGGCCATCAGCACGTTTCAGTTGTTGGTATTGTGTGACAACACATTCCATTGAAACGGGGGTTTGAGCAACGCGAGGGGGAGAAACTAATGTAGAAGGTAGAGTCGACAGCCCTGTTAATGCAAATTCGCTTTCACCATGTGCCAGTGTGGCACTACTCATATTTACGTGCTCGCCAAGTGCAAGGGTTGCGAGGTTATACACAAATTCCCCTGTTTCAATGGCATTAGTTACTGAATCTTTTTTTCCAACGCTAGAAAAGGCCAATATAGGTGGTGAGTAATTGAAGATATTGAAAAAACTATAGGGAGCTAGATTGGTTCTGCCTTTGCTATCTTGGGTTGATATCCAACCAATCGGCCTAGGGCCAATAAGTGATGGGATAGGATCATGGGGTAGCCCGTGACCTTGTTGTGGCCGGTAACTGTAAAATTTCGTTATCATTTTTGGAGTCCTTTTTAACGTTACTCTAGCGGATATTTTAACTAGATGTTAGGTGTTTAGATAAAAAATGCGATTAATGTATAAAGAATGCAGTAAGTGGATACGTTATTTTTATTTAGCACTAAGATAGATAACTTAAGGTAATAATAATAATTTAAATAGTAATTGGTGATTACTTTATTTTAATTGTGGTTATTTATGTTGAATTTATCATTTAACCCTATTTTTGTGTAAAAGTAGTGGATTTATTTGTTTTAATTGTTTGCGTTGTTTTATTCTTTTGAATTTATTTTATCCAGCACGTTAATATTTTGAGTTTAATTTATTCATCTTGCTACTATCTCAGTTGTTATGTTATTTAATATTTTGATTTATTTGGTTTTTTTATTTATTTTATAAATTATATAATAGACGCTATATAATTTAATAGAAAATAACTATCAAATTATATATGTTCGATCGATATAAACGTGTTTACAGAATTAATTAATAAACCTATATTTAAATTCAATTGCTTCTATCTGTGATTGGATATATCCACTTTTTTACATTAAAACAATTATGGTTTAAATTCAGATTTTGTTTTTTAATTTATTATATGAAGGTGTTGTTTGTTGGAATTAATATGATAAAAACAAATGCATTATTACGTCGAGATGTTGGGTTATTTTTAAGGCAAGCTAGAATTGATAAGTCACTAACAGGATACCAATTAGCGAAAATATTAAAAATAAGTCAACAGCAAGTTTCTCGTTATGAAAGAGGAGAAACAGGTATTAATATTGAAATATTAAATGTCTTTTTGAATGTATTAGAAAAAAATTGGTTAGAGTTTTTTTTCAAAGTATTAGTTAACCATTCAAGTGAAATTGCAGATATAAGAACGCAAGATGAAATTTTTTATCTCATCGAAAGATCATTTTTCTACTATTATGGAAAAATGAAAATTAGATGATTTTCAATGGTTTTTATTGAAATAGTAATTTACATATATTACAGCTCTTAGTTTTGTGTCTTCTTTAATTGGATTAAATATGGAAATTAGACTTACGCTATTAATTTTTTAATGGTGTATTTTTTGTAATTTAATTTTTTAATTGAAAGGAAAAATATATGCGATTACCCAAATTAAATATTTCCCCCCAGTTATCAAAATCATCTCGGTTATTTATTTTCACTGCATTGATGACAACTTTTTTATCAACAAATTCTGCGGCAGACAATACAGGCACAGTTGATTTCGAAGGTGTCGTTGTGAGTACACCTTGTAATATAGCGCAATCTTCCCTCAAGCAACTTATTGATTTTGGACAGTTATCTCGTAGAGCGTTGGAAAATGGTCGTGTAGCTGAAGTGAAATTTAATATTGAATTTACGGGATGTGATTTCGCTGATTTTGATACCGATGCAGCAGGAAAACCCATTGCTGTTAAATCAATGGAGTTAGTGTTTACAGGCCAAAGCTATGCGGATGCAACGAATACTTTGCTTTCTACTTCTGCAGGCAATACCAACAATGTGGGAATTGGTATTGATGGATTTGAATTTGGAAAAGCGAAAGATGTGTTCTCACGCATTATTAATAAGAAGGGAGATAACGTGCTGTCTTTCAAAGCGTTAGCAAAGGCTGTTGATACGACGAAAAGTGTATCGGAAGGTAAGTTCAGTGCGGTAACAAACTTTCGTATTACTTATCAATAACTAAACAGTTTAACCGCCAGTATTGGCTGGTGGTTAAATGAGAGCCAGTAGAGGGGGTGTCGTGGTCAGTTATCAAAGGGCTATGGATATAACAGTACTGTTGGCCATGCTTATTTTTAGTATTCATTCATATGCAGACAGCAAAAGTATTAAATCCTACAACGTCAGTGCAATAACGTTACTTAAAGGTAGCGTCATTGATGCGCCGTGTTCAATATCATTGCAAAACCGCTATCAAACTATTGATTTTTCTTCTTTGGCTCTCGCTTCTGTGTCGAATAACGTGCAACGAGAAATGCATGATCAACCTTTTATTATTGAGCTACAAGACTGTGGTAGTGTTTATTCAACCATTGATCTAAAAACATGGAAGATACGCTTTGTTGGCCAAAGTGCGCAATACATTGATGCTTTTATATTGCAAGGTGCTTCTGAAGGGGTGGGTATTTCGGTATTAGATAATTCAAAAAGACGATTACAGCCTAATAAGGATTATTTATTATCTGACAATGTATTGCATCAAGATAAATCTGGCTACAGCCTTTTCCTTCGTTATTTCCTACGTCTGGAATTAACTGGACAACCTATCCAAGCAGGTCGTTATTACGGACTGATCCGCTTTTTCATCGATTACCAATAACACGCACGAAGAATACGTTTTTATGCGCTTCATTTTGAAGATGCACTCTTATTGCATTTAATCTGGTATAGCGAGGATGGTATAGAGCATGGTGTTCAAAATTAACGCGAAATTGAAGCAGGCTTGGCGTATTGTTTTTCTGTTATCGAGTCTTATGGGATGCAAAGTATTTGCCTCTGAATTTAATACAGATGTTTTAGATGCGGATGATATTCAGAATATTGATATGAGCCAGTTTTCAGTAGCTGGGTATACGCTACCAGGAAATTATGTCTTTACTCTCTTTGTTAATGGGCAACGTTTAGGGGCACCCCGTGATATCTCCGTTTATGAAAATAAGCCAATCGCAGGTGAATCAACTCAAGTCACACAAACCATCTGTATTCCACCAGATGTCCTTGAATTAATAGGTTTAAAGCGTTCGTCGATGGAAAAAGTGACACTTTCCCATAATGGAAAATGTCTTGATTTTTCTGCGTTAGCAGGGGTTCAAACAACCATCGAGCTCAGTACATTGTCGCTGAAAATGACGGTTCCACAAATATGGATGGAATATCGCGACCCTTACTGGGTACCCGCTAATTTATGGGAGGAAGGAATAGGTGGTGTATTTATTGATTACAATGCGAACATTTCTGCAACCAAAGAAACGGATAGTCATCGGCAAATCTATTTATCAAGTAATGGGGTCACTGGGGTAAATTGGGGGGCTTGGCGCCTACGGGGTGATTACAGTACATCTTATCAGAAGCAGCGGGGCGATTACCCTCAAGAGAAACATAACTTTGATTTTACTCGCCTTTATGCGTTTACCTCCTTGAAAGAGAGTGCCTCAATCTTTACGTTGGGGGAAAATTATTTTTATTCGGATATTTTTGAATCTTGGCAATATACCGGTTTTTCTTTAGAAAGCGATGACCGCATGCTGCCGCCTAAATTAGTTGGGTATGCACCGGAAATTATTGGTGTTGCAAATACGAATGCAATTGTGATTGTTCGCAGCCAAGAACGCATTATTTCTGAAACGGCAGTTCCTCCCGGCCCATTTCGTATTCAAACTCTTGATAGCGGCATTCGTGGTGTCTTAGATGTGACCGTCCGCGAAGAAAATGGGGAAGAGAGTAAGTTTAGTATCAGTACGGCCTCGTTGCCTTATTTAACACGTCCCGGACGCGTTATCTATAAGGCTGCTATGGGAAAGACGCGTTATGACAATCGGCATTTAACAGGGGAGCCTGTTGTAAGTGGTGAATTATCATATGGTGTTTCAAATGCATGGTCATTATATGGAGGCACCCAGCTTAATGGTTATTACCAAAGTGCAGCGCTAGGAATAGGGCGAGATCTTTTTTCAATCGGTGCGGTTTCTTTTGATATCACACAATCTTTTGCCGATTTTTCAGATAAAAGACGCCAAGGACGTTCTTATCGCGTTAATTATGCAAAATCTTTCGATGATTTACGTACTGACATTACCTTTGCAGGTTACCGATTTGCTGACAAAGAATACCGAACATTGACGCAGTTTATGGATGAAGACAGAGTTGGTTATAGTGTTCAGGCGGCAAAAGAAAATTATCAATTATATTTAAATAAATATTTCGATGATTTCAATATTTCTCTTAATTATCAATATAGTACATATTGGCAACATGACTCACAAACACAATACGGTTTATACGTTAATGCGCCTTTAAACTTCCCTCTTTTGTCCCAAAATGCGGCAAATTTATCATTATCAGCGAGCCGTACAGAGCGAGACAATGGTAATGAAGATGATGCCATTAATCTGTATCTCACTGTACCGTTATTTCGTGGACATAGTGTCACATTCTCTGAACTCTACTCACGCTCAGCAGGGAATAACCAATTTAATCATCAGGTTGGATATAGCGGTTATGGGGAGCAGGATAATTTTAATATCAACGTTGGTTATAACCATGGGCAAAATATAGATAACCAAGTCAGTTTGAGTGGTTTCTATTCACGAGATATCTCTCAAGCAAGTACATCTCTAAATGCGAGCTATGTACCTGATCAGTACCACAGTATTGGTGGATCAATAAATGGTGGGCTCACATTAACCTCTAAAGGGGCGGCCTTACACCGCTCCGCGCACGGTGATACACGACTTATGATTGAAACACCGGGGGTGAGCGGGGTTCCTCTCGAAAATGGTGTAACTAAAACCAATGCATTTGGATTGGCCGTTATTCCCAATGTGAATAGTTATCGAAAATCTACCGCTTCAATCAATACCAGCCAGTTACCCGATGATATAGAAAGCCTCGATCCCTCAACGGATATTACGTTAACCAAAGGTGCCATCGGTTATCGCAGTTTATCGGTGATGAAAGGCGAAAAGTTATTCGCTGTCTTTGTTCAGTCGGATGGGAAGCACCCGCCTTTTGGCGCCAGTGTACGTAATAAAAATAATCAAGAATTGGGGCTTGTGGGTGAAGGTGGTGTGACGTGGTTAGTGGGGGTTTCACCTCAAGAAAAGTTGGCGTTGTATTGGAATAACCAGCCACAGTGTGAGTTATCTCTACCTGAAAAATTAAATGGGCTTACGGATTTGTTATTGCTGCCATGCTCTTCAGTCAAAGCGCTCCGTTCAGTTAATTCATCATCAAGTAAATGATTATGAGGCTAATTATGTGGAAGTTAGATATCTATTATCAATGGATTATGAGAGTTCTGTTTGTCATACCAATATTGTCTTTTAATACTGATGCCGCAGTGACCTTGGATCGCACTCGGATCATTTTCCCTGGGGATGCGAAATCGATCAATATCAAGATAACCAATGATAATCCAGAAGAAGCATATCTCGCGCAAAGTTGGATTGAAGACCCGCAAGGTAACAAGTTAATAAAAGGAGCGTTATTAGCCACGCCACCTCTACAGCGTGTCGAGCCGAGGAGTCAAAGCTTAGTTCGTTTGAGTTTGACGCCTTTGCTTAGTCAGTTACCGCAAGATAGGGAATCCGTATTTTATTTTAATTTACGAGAAGTCCCGCCTAAATCTCATGATGCGAATACCTTACAAATTGCTTTGCAATCGCGGGTGAAGCTTTTTTATCGGCCCCCGTCCATTTTAGCCGAGTCAGAAACAAACTGGGCACATAAGGTCACACTAATGAAAACCAATAAAGGGTATCAACTCAATAATTCAACACCTTTCAATTTGACGGTTATTGGTTTGGGTAATAACCAAAAGCAGTCTGAACAAAGTCAATTTGAGGTGGTGATGGTGCCGCCGAAATCCACCCAAGAATTTGTTTCTCAGCCGCTGACAAAGCCACATTTAACCTATATCAACGACTATGGCGGAAAACCGACTTTGGCTTTTCGTTGTCAGCAAAAGGTTTGCACTGTGGTTGATGAACGTTAGTTAAGTCGGGAAATATGCCTAGCATTAATAATAGAAGGAGTAATGCATTGATAAAACATATGCTTATCGGTCTATTTTTCATCAGCGGCATGGTCATCAGTGGCGCGATAGGCGGGATGGCTTCGGCGAGCGAGTTTTTAAATCATACTGCAGTGAATGAATCGCATTATGAAGATTCAAATAGTGGATGGTTAGAAGTCAGCGCTCAATTATTCAATTCACCTTGTCACTTAAAAATATCAACCTCAGCGGTGATGCTGACTCAATGTGGCGCAGGCGATGCCTTTTCTGCCAACAAAATGCAAACAACGCCCGCACAAATACGTTTTTATGATGTGCAAAATGGGAATGTTACGGCTATAGAGAAAATGAATCTATTAAATGGCAATAATCTCATTTACCCCCCTGTTTCAATGCACAAATCGAATTTATTACGGTTGGAGGTGGTTTATGAGTAAGGCAATTTTACTTTTAAGCCTTGTATTTCCTATCTTTGGTTGGTGTAAGGATAGCCTAGATGTGGAATTTAGCGGAATTTTAGTCAACAAAACCTGTCAGTTAGCGGCTGATTCCATCAATAAGCAGGTGAAAATTGAAAATATACGGTTGAAGTCGATTAATAATAACATTACCAGTGATATCACCCCCTTTTTTATCACGATTGAAAAATGTAGTCAGTCTGACCTCAATAAGATGATAAAGATTACTTGGAAGAGCCCAAAACGCGTTAGTGTCGAGGGGCAAAGTTACCTTGGAACAGATGGAGATAGTGGTGTACTGCTGGGGGTGGTTGATAAGCAAAGAACACTTGTGGTTTGGGAACAATCAATTGAGGTCGAGCCTGTTACGGTTGCCGATGGGACTCAACAATTGGAATTTGGGGTGTTTGCCCGTAAAAACCCGTTGAATGAGGCAAAACAAGGCTTTTTTTCAAGCTCAGCGACTTTTTCATTGGAGTATGAGTGATGAATACAATCAATTGGTTATCTAAATTTATTTTGTGTTTTTTATGCTTCTCTTTTATAGCTAAATCAGATGTTTTAATTGATGTTAGTGCGACGCTAGTCGACCCTGCCTGTCATCTTCGTAGTGAAGACAACAGCACGCCGTTAAAAATCCATTTTGGGGTGATTAATATACCGCATAATTCTGATGATATTTTCCAATCCCATACATTTCCTTTGTATTTAACTGGCTGTAATTGGAATAAAGCGCTCGGTATTATGATTAACCCCAAAAACAGTAACACGATGGTCTATCAAGGAAAAAACATTTTATCAACGGATACTGATGGCCTTGGTATTAATATCAACAATATAACTGGTGGTGTGGCTCATCCACTTGAAGTTAATCAAATTCAGCAAATATTCCCAGAGCAAATAGATGCCACTTTGCAGCGAATTATTTTACAAGCTGACCTCGTTAGTACCCTACCAGCGAGCCAACTCCGTGCTGGAAAATTTAGTGCTATTGCCATGATTTCGGTCACTTACTATTAAGGCGGTAATATCGGTTATGTCTAATTTTCAAATCCTATTTCAGGTGGTTTCTTGCTCTATGGTGAAAATACCATTTCCCTTATTTTTGAGGAGAGAGTTCTTTAAACAACCATCTAGCTTATTAATGTATTTTTTGGTAGTCATTCTTAGTTTGTATGGAATGAAAGCTCATGCAGACTATGCACCCCGAATACAAAATTCCAATTCAGGTTATTCAATTCGGATCGATAGCAATAGTGTTATTGAACCCATTGCACGAGTTGGCTCTGATGGCAAAAATTATTATCGTGTAGGAAACCCTATTGTTATTGACGGTACTAGTGCTCAAGTGAGCGTGTCTGGCTTAGTTGACTGTGTTGGGAGACGATGGGGAAGCAGTAATACAAGAATTCATTCGTCACAGGCATTTCATCGTTTGTTTATGTATGTGGCTTCTGCGGGAGTCACGATTGACGGAAAAACGACCTACCGGATCAATAACAATTTAGTGATGACGGTGGAAACTCCGATAATAAATTGGATAAATATTGATGCAGGAATGTGCTCATATGCTTATGTGGGGCTTGTTAGGTCTGCTCAAGAGTTTACCAGTCAATTTCCGGTTACTATTACATTTTTTATTAATGAGCAAATTATTGATGGAAAACTGGTTATTCCTGCAATGGATTTAGCAGGCTATGTTCGCGCTTTTACTGAACCTAAAACAGCGCCTTCCTTTGAGAGCTGGCCTTTATCTGAATCAACAGTGCCAATGCGTCTTGCCGCTTCCCAGTTAAATGTGAAAGCAATGTGCTCCACGCAAACGAGCTCAGGGCAGGCTAGCACAGTCAATTTGCGACACGGACAATTAAGTAGTATTTATTACGATAGCTTGGTGACGGAAAGTATCAGATACACGTGCAAATTTGCTGCCTTAACGAAGGTAAGGTTACGGTTAGACTATGCCACAGATGGTGATCCACAAAAACGTTTGCCGATGAAAGATGCTTCAAATAGAACAATTTACAGTCAATTAGACATTGTGGATGAGCAAACTGGGGCGACAGGCACAGACATTCGTGTGGGGATTCAGTCAGATCGTACTATTCAGATACGTAGTCGTATTCAAGGCAGCAATGCAGACGCAGGAAGCTATCAAGGGTCTGCATGGTTAATCGCCACATTTGATTAAATGGAGTTTTTGAATGGTTAGATATTATCCACCAATTCTCTGAATAAAGCTGGATGGACTTTGCCCTAACCATTTTTTAAACATGGTCGAAAAAGACCCAACGCTATTGTAGCCTAAATCGAATGCGACCTCGGTAATGGATTTACCCGCAGAAATGTGGGTAATCGCACTTAATAAACAAGCTTGCTGGCGCCAGTCAGAGAAAGATAACCCTGTTTGAGCACCAAAAAAACGGCTAAATGAACGCTCACTTTTGTGCAGTTTTGCCGCCCATTCCTGTGGTAATGAGGTGATTTGTGGGGCTTTTAGGAATTCCCGGCACAATTGGGCTAAATGTTCATCCCGTGGGATTGGGGCGTAGAAAGGCAGGGGTTCTGCTTGTGCAATTTCATGCAAAATCAACTGGTACATCACACCATCACGGCCATTTAAATCATATTCAATTGGGGTATCAACCGCTTCAAGCAATAGCTGACGAAGTAAGGGTGAAACCCTGAGCACTTCACATTTGCTTCCCCTACGTGGAGCGGCTTTGGGCTCAATGTATAAGCTACGCGTACTGACATTCAACATGCGTGTTTCATGAGGCGTATTACAGGGGATCCAAACACCACTATCAGGTGGTATGACCCATTCGCCATCTGCTGTACTCACTTCAATCAAGCCTGTCGCACCATATAGAAACTGGGCGCGGCGGTGAACGTGAGAATCAAGCAGCACGTTTGGTAGGTAATCAGTGCCGATAGCTAAAACATCACGCGGAATTGTATCGACCGTTTTTAGAGGAATATTTCGCATAGTAATTTTCTTGGCTGATATTCAAAAGTTATTGTCTATTTTCTGAATATAGGCAATTTTTATTGATATAACCACATGTTTTTCATGGTTGGCTGAAATTCCAATGTGTTTGGCGGTTTTTCGAAAGTTGGCAAGCAGGGAAATGATTACTCTAGCGCGGCAACCTAATGTATGCCAGAGGTAGAGTTATCATGGAAAATTATCACGATCAGGCGGATAGCAAGAGTTTGATTGACCCCCTAACCCGTCGTCGGTTTATTCAAGGCAGCTCTGCACTCATGGCTGTCCCATTTATTGCCACAAACACGGTCGCATCGACACCAGAAAACCCGAATATTATCCCAACCACAACGCTGCAAAATAACGGTGAGCGTGTGGTCTCGACCTGCAGTAGTTTTGACTGTGGTGGAAAATGTGATATTCGAGCGCATGTTAAAGAAGGCGTGGTAACACGAATTAGTACCCGTCCAGATGCCGATTTAGACGAAGAGATGCCAATCATGCGCGCTTGCGTGCGTGGCCGCAGTTATCGCAAATTCGTTTATCACCCGAATCGATTGAAATACCCAATGAAACGCGTGGGTAAGCGTGGTGAAGGGCGCTTTGAACGCATTAGCTGGGAAGAGGCGACAACACTGATTGCCGACAACATGCAGCGAATTAACGAACAATATGGCCCTGCATCACGCTTTGTTAGCCTTAGTACTGGGGTAACGGGGGGAATTTTTTCCGGTGCCAATATGCTACGCCGGCTATTTAATATCACAGGTGGCTTTCTGGAAAATTACCATTCAGTGAGCAACGGCAATACCATGGCGGTCACGCCTTATACTTATGGCACGTCGGCCAGCGGTAGCACGCTAGACACACTCGAAGATACGCCATTGGTGATCTTGTGGGGACATAACCCGAACGAAACCATTTTTGGCCATACTAATCATTATTTTCAAAAAATGAAAAAAAATGGCACCAAGTTTATTGTGGTTGACCCGCGCTATTCGGATACCGCATCGTCATTAGCCGACCAGTGGATCCCTATTTTACCGACCACAGATAACGCGATGATGGATGCCATGATGTATGTGATCATCAGCGAAGGGCTTCATGATCAGGCCTTTATCGATAAATACACCTTGGGGTTTGATGAGCACCAGATGCCTGAAGGCATCCCTGAAAATGAGTCATTAGTGGCTTATTTAATGGGAAAAAAAGATGGGGTCGTGAAAACCCCTGAATGGGCGGAACCCATCACGAAAGTGCCCGCGGATACCATTCGTCAACTGGCTCGTGAGTACGCCAATACAAAACCTGCAGCGTTAATGCAAGGTTGGGGCCCTCAGCGCCATATTTGTGGTGAACGCTCTGCAAGAGGTGCCACGCTGTTAGCTACCATCACCGGAAATGTAGGCGTGAAAGGGGGTTGGGCTGCGGGCTATGGGGTGGCTGTCACCCCTGATTTACGTAAAACGTTAGCGGGGCCTAGCTTATTTGAAAACCCAGTCAAAGCAAAAATCAATATCACCAATTGGGTACAAGCTTGTGAAAACAAAGACCTTGTGACGCCAAATAATGGTTTAAAAAACGCAGAAAAACTCGATACCGAAATCAAAATGATTTTTTCGTTAGCGGGTAACTATATGACTAACCAGAACCCCGATATTTTGCATGCGGCTAATGTTCTGGAAGATGAAAGTAAAGTCGAGTTTATCGTTTATAGCGACTTATACATGACTCCCAGCGCCAAGTATGCCGATATTTTACTGCCTGAAACCAGTTTCTTAGAGCGTTGGAATGTGGGGGGCACATGGGGAACCGGTGATTATATTATTTTATCTGAAAAAGTCGTTGAGCCTGAATTTGAGCGCCGTAGTGACTATGAGTGGTTGCGAGAGGTTGCAGATAAACTTGGGGTTGGTGAGAAATTCAGTGAAGGTCGAACAGAGAAAGAGTGGATTGAGCATTTAGTTAACGATGCCCACCAAAAGCGCCCAGAAGATGGCATTCCTACCTTTGATGAGTTATTGGTTAAACGTCGCCATTTGTTAAAACATAAACCCCATGTTGGTCATGTCGCTTTTGAGAAAAATATCAACGACATCGATAATAACCCGTTTGAAACGCCATCTGGAAAAATTGAGATTTTCTCTCAGCGCCTCTATGAGCGTAATGATGTGGAGATCCCTGCGCTATCTCATTATGTACCCGCCATTGAAGGGCCAGAAGGCGAGCTAGTTTCACGTTATCCATTGCAATTAATTACTTGGAAAGGCCGTAATCGTGCCAATTCAACACAATTTGCGAACCCGTGGCTACAAGAAGTGCAGCGCCAAGAGTTGTGGATCAACCCCATCGATGCCAAACGACGAAATATTACGGATGGAGAGCGAGTCAAAGTGAATAACGACCGCGGTATCACCATGGTACCCGTCAAAATTACTCAGCGGATTATGCCTGGCGTGGTGGCTTTACAGGCAGGAGCATGGTGGCAACCTGACGAAAATGGCGTTGACCAAGGCGGTTGCGCTAACGTTTTAACATCAGCCCGTAGCACAGCAATGGCACACGGAAATGCCCATCAAACCTTATTGGTGGAGGTAAGCAAAGCATGAGTCAATTTCACGTTTATCCCGCGGTAAGCAGCAAACAGCTTGGTTTTTATATCGACTCTGCACGCTGCTCAGGTTGTAAAGCCTGCCAAGTGGCGTGCAAAGATAAAAATAACCTCGATGTGGGTCGCAAGTATCGTCGTGTATATGAAGTCGCAGGCGGTGAGTTTATCGAAAACGGCACTGGAGGGCTGGTGAATAACGTCTTTGCCTATACGTTATCCATTTCATGCAACCACTGTGCCGACCCAATGTGTGTGAAAAACTGTCCAACGACAGCCATGCACAAACGTGAAGGGGACGGTATCGTGATGGTCAACACAGATAAATGTGTGGGGTGTGGAACTTGCGCGTGGTCTTGTCCCTATGGTGCACCGCAAATGAACCCTGAAACCAAACAAATGTCGAAATGTGATTTTTGTATCGACCTACAACTCAAAGGTGAGCAACCCGTCTGCGTCGCCACGTGTCCATTAGGGGCCATTCAGTTTGGCCCGATAGATGAATTAAGAGAACGTTATGGCGAGCTGGCGGATGTTCGTGGGTTACCGGACTCATCGATTACGCATCCAAATTTAGTGATCCACCCGCACCAAGGGGCCGGCCGCACTCAAAACTCTCAAGGAGAAGTCAAATGAATGAATGGCCACTATTGTTATTCACATTTTTAATGCAAACATCCATTGGGTTGAGTGTGATGTTAGCGCTTTTCGCAAAAAAATTATCAGCGGCGTTGGGCAGTAAAGTTAATGCACAATTTTTGTTGCGGTATGTGTTTGTCGCCTGTGTTTTCGCGGGTATTGGTTTGTTGTCTTCAATTACCCACTTAGGGGTTCCTTTGAATGCGCCTAATTCCTTGTTGAATATTTTTTCATCATGGTTAAGTCGTGAAGTGGTTTTCACTGCGACCTATTTTGCTTTTCTTGGGCTGACCTTTCTATGGCTCTGGTTCAAAAAGGAGCTGTCATATTTGTTACTTGGTTTAGCGATTATCGCTGGGCTGTGTGATGTATATGCCATGGCTTCAATTTATCGTTATACATCAATGTTAACGTGGATGAATGATAATACCTATTTGATGTTCTACGGCACGATGTTAACTGCGGGAGCCGCTGGGTATTATTTATTAATCAATTTGTTATTACGTTTTCATGCAGGTTCGCCAGCGGCGCAAGTTTCAACTCGCGGGTTATGGATACTGTGGGCCGTGATTGGTATTAGCTTGTTAGTCCGTTTAGCTTATCAACCAGCCTATGAAAGCTACTTAGTTAGCACGAGCTATAATAATGAATCGATTACATTTCCTATCGACTCTATCGGTGCTTACCAAGGGATTTGGTCGCTGCGTATTACAAGCTGGGTTGTTGGAATATTGTCGGTGATTGTATTGGGGTATGGATTATTTCGCCATATGCGACAGAGTGCGAGTGGGGTTATGTCTTCGAGCAGCAAAGGATATTTAGTGGTGGGGTGTGCGGCTGCCATGATTGCTGAATTTATGCTGCGCTACTGTTTTTATACGATCCATTGATAAATAACCGCATATTGCTTAGGAAATTATCTTTTTCATGATCCATTTTTCACACTACGCAGCGGCGTTTAATATCTTAGGCACGTGCTATTTATTTTCACCAAATGATGATGCAAGCCGTTATGCGATAAGCTTTTTCAAGTTAAATGACTTTGCATCGCAATGGCCTTGTAAGATCAGTGCGCAGCTTAGTGAGCGTATCTCGGCGTCGCTAAACATCGATGCTGCGGTACTCCACACTCAATGGACAGATTTGTTTATTGGTCCCGAAGCATTACCGGCCCCGCCATGGGGCTCGGTATATCTCGACCCTGAAGGGGTATTGCAGGGCTCCTCCACGGTGGCCTTGAGTGAGTTTTTAAAACGAGAGCGTTTAAAAATTCAGACGCGTTATCCAGAACCCTCTGACCATGTTGGTTTAATGTTATTCCAAGCAGCAGTTTTGGCTTCACAAGTCAGGGAGGCTGCATTAAAAGAGCTGTTGAATGATCACTTGGGGAATTGGTTACCGCAATTTTACCAGCAATTAAATCGAACAACATGTAGCCCATTTTATAACGCATTAACGGAATTAACACTGGTTACTGTGAGGTCATGTTTATCATATTAATTCAGTATTTTTGATGGTTAAATGGTTAATTAAACGTAATATTTGAATGGGTGAAAAGTTAACAAATTTTAATTAAATGAAAATTGATTTAGTTATAATAAATGCAAATTAAAATGATTCTTACTTTACCTTTATGAGCCATAATGCATTTTTAAGCCATACTACTTGATGATGCTTTTGGATATCCATAGAGGGGGTATAAAGTGGTCAATTTATTAAATCGTTTGTTGTCCCATGAAGATGCTGGCAGGTTGTTATTACGGCTTGCAGTGGGTGGGCTCATGCTGTTTCATGGCATGAGCAAATTAATGACAGGGGCGAGTGGCATTAAAGCGCTATTAGCTTCTTATGGGTTACCTGAGTTTATCGCTTATGGAACCATTTTAGGCGAAGTGGTTGCCCCTATTTTTATTATTTTAGGGATTTTAACTCGGCCATCTGCATTATTAGTTGCCTTCACTATGGTGGTTGCATGGCTGATGATTGGGCTAGATAAAACATTCTTGCTCGATAAAACTGGCGCATGGGCGATTGAAAGTATTGTGTATTTCTTCTTAGGTGGCATTGCATTAGCATTTTTAGGTGCGGGTAAATATTCCATTATCAAAAACCCGAACTGGCGATAAATTAGTTTTTCTTTCGTGTTTGACATTGCCTTTGAAAAAAGACCATCAAAAATATTCTGATGGTCTATTTTTTTGCCCAAACTACGGGAAGTTCAAGACACGTGATTTTTTGGATTGCTGGTTATTTAAGCTATTTTAGCTATAATAGCTAATCAAGCCATTTTATATTGTAGGTGATGTATGGAAACGATCCCCGCACAAGTTGCTAAAAATCAATTTGGTGATTTGTTGATGAAAGTTCAGCGTGCACCTGTTGAAATAAGTAAGCATGGGAAGCGCGTTGCTGTTGTTATCTCTCCAGATGAATATGATCAGCTAATGCAGTTAAAATTACAGGCTTTAAAAGCGGTTTTGGCTGAATCTATTGCGCAAGCAGAACGCGGTGAACTTCATAGCATTGATGATGTATTTGCCCCGTTAGCTATGGACGAACTTGAAAATAAGGCTTAAGGATGAGCGTTAAGTTTACTCATAAAGCGAAAGGACATATCCGCTCAATTCAGCTGTATTCTCTGCGCAGGTGGGGAGCTAATGTTGCTGAGGCTTATGCGAATACATTACGTGTGACAATGACGGATATACTCGCGAACCAGCCATCTCTTGGCCGTGACCGTAGTGAAGATTTATATTTGGGCGTTTTTAGCTTCCCTGTTGAAAGTCACATCATTTATTATCGAAAAGCGCTTGAAGGCATTGAAGTGCTAGCGGTATTGCATCATACACAGGATCCAAACTCTCATTTATAAAAAGCCGGGTGGCAATAAGTTTTATTGTTAATTATTTAATATTATTAAAGAAATAGACCGTCAAAATTTTTCTGATGGTCTATTTTTTTGAAAAATATTAGTTAATTATTTTCTAACACCGTTTTACGGAAAAAGTCATCCAATAATCGGCTGTCACGGCAAGCTGGCTCCGGAAATTGCATTCGCTCTGCATTGGCGATAGCTTCCAGAACGAGCCTATCAATAGCGGCTCGCCTCGCGCCATAATCGGTTTCAACCGCATGATGCTTAATAACCAGCAATTCATCTATCTCTGCAAGAACTTTGCTATCAGTGACTGTGGCCGCGACTAATTCAGAAAATGCCATTGGTGGCATACTCTTGCTTGCTTCTATCCAACGTAAAGCTAATACCGCCCGTAATAAATAAAGATATTTTTTTAATTTAACGCGCTCACCTTTAAAATCAGTATGTAAATTGCGCTTACTTATTGATAAATAGTGATAACATGACTTTAATGGCGAATAAAATTGTGCTGCCAGTTGCTCCAGTTGAGCAAAAAATGCCTCATCTTTATAATACACAATTGGCGAGTGCAACCACTCGATTAATGCAGGGTTTGAGTTTCGCATTAATTTCAGTGCCTTAGATAGCTCCCAACCTGATACATCTAACTCATCATCAATTGGCTTTTCTATCACATCGCGTTTTTTATCCAGTGTTAGGTACCAATCAAGTTTGTGAACATAGATAAATCGAACATCATAGTCGCTGTCGCGGGAGGCAAAGCCCCAACCGCGACTTCCGGACTCACACGCAAACAGTATTTTAACGTGATGAGTTTCTTCTATTTCTTTGAGTGTTTTTCCTATCCGTTCTCTCATTAGCACGGATACACTTTCATGGTCAGTTTCCATGCTTTCTCCTGTTATTTTTTATATTTACCCCTTCACGCACACCACTTGGCGCAGGGTATGAACAATTTCTACCAGTGATGATTGCGCAGCCATAACCGCGTCGATGTCTTTGTACGCCATCGGTATTTCGTCAATCACATCACTGTCTTTTCGGCATTCCACATGAGCGGTAGCCATCTTTTGGTCGCTGACTGAGAAACGCTTTTTGGCTTCAGTTCGGCTCATTACACGTCCTGCGCCGTGGCTACAGGAGCAAAAACTCTCTTCGTCACCTAAACCGCGCACGATAAAACTTTTGGCACCCATAGATCCCGGTATGATCCCCATTTGGCCTTTTCGAGCGGATACTGCGCCTTTTCGGGTTACCAGTACTTCTTCACCAAAGTGCTGCTCTTTTTGCACATAGTTATGGTGACAATTTACGGCCTCTTGTTGGGTCGTAAATGGTTTTGGAATTTCCCGTGACAGCGCCTCTAATACGCGGTGCATCATCACTTCACGGTTATGGCGGGCAAAGTCCTGCGCCCAACCGACCGCTTCCATATAGTCATTAAAATGCACGCTACCTTCTTCAAAGTAAGCCAGATCTCTATCGGGCAAATTAGCGATATGCTGTTGCATGTCTTTTTGCGCTAACGTGATAAACAAGTTACCAATTGCATTCCCCACTCCGCGTGAGCCGCTATGTAACATTACCCACACACGGTCTTGCTCATCCAAACATAATTCAATGAAATGATTTCCGGTTCCCAATGTCCCTAAGTGGTTGTAATGGTTCGTCTGACGCAGTTTTGGGTATTTATCACAAATACGTTTAAATTCTTCATCCAAGTGCGCCCAGTGGGTATCGACAATATCCGGTGTACGATGCCAAGCCCCTTTATCACGTCCATGTCGATGTGTGGTTCGACCGTGCGGGACAGCCGCTTCAATAGCAAAACGGATGTTTTGCAAGCTATCTGGCAAATCCGATGCTGTTAAGGACGTTCGCACGGCAATCATTCCACAACCAATATCCACGCCTACGGCCGCAGGGATAATCGCCCCTTTGGTTGGGATCACGCTCCCAATGGTTGAACCTTTCCCGACATGTACGTCAGGCATCACAGCAAGGTGTTTAAAAATGAATGGCATTTTGGCCGTATTTTGCAACTGGGTTACTGCTTTAGGGTCAACGGGTACACCGTTAGTCCACATTTTTACTGATACGCCATTTTCTTGAATTAATTCGTTGAATTTATTATTTATCATTTTTTATTCCTTAATTTTTACTAATCCGTTTAATACTTGGTCTAGACCGCCGTAAACAGAAATTTGGTCGATTCGATGTGCGATGCTTTCTAAGGTCTCAAGTTCTTTTAAACGCAGCGCGACAGGGTTGTTTTCCATCACTTTTGCGGTATTTAGCAGTGAGCGAGTCGCGGCGGTTTCTTCGCGACGGCGGATCACGTTCGCTTGTGCCGATTTTTCGGCTTCGACAACTTGGGATAAAATGGTACGCATATCCCCCGGTAAAATGATGTCTTTTACACCGATACTATCGATTTCTAAGCCAAATTCAGCCACACATTGCGCGACTTGAGCTAACATCATCTCATCAACTAATTGTTTGTTTTCTAATAGTTCATCTAAGGTTCGAGTCCCTACGATTTCTCGTATGGAAAACTGTAATTCACGGTATAAATGTTCTATAGGCTGACTCAATTTTGAGAACGCCAGCAAAACATCGTGATAGCGCCAGTTAGCGCACAGATTGATCCGCAGTGTAACTTTGTCTTTGGTTAAAATCTCTTGTCCGCTGATTTCTAATGACTGTAAACGCGTGTCTATTATCTCAACTTCCGGTTTGTGGTTGATTTTCCAATAACCGTAAGTGCCCGGTTGTAATAAATCTTGGATCTCACCATCAATTTTTAGCATTCCGACATGCCATGCAGGCACTTGGCTAATCAGTACCCATTCACTACCTTTGATACGTTTTTTACCCATCAAACGTGGCATGAATGCAGAGTCAATCACACTATTTTCTAGCGATTGCAGTTCTACCTTTAAGTTATTGCCATTTTTCCAAGACAACCGACGGGTTGCTGGTGGTAATATTTCGGTCAAACTATTATGTAAATAAACAAATCCAATCTCATCATCAGCTAAAGCAATGTCAATACAGTGCTCATCAACCCAAACAGGGTGAAATTGGCGTAAATGCTCAGCCAGTTTTTCATCAATGGGCTCATTATCGAGCGTGAACAATGTCACAGTTAATTGATTAAACCAATCGTTTAAACGGTGCTCACCCGCAGTCAGTAATTGTTTAAAATCCCCATTTTTAGAGGTCAATGCGATTTGTCCTTGAGCGATATTTATTTTTTTCATTATTTTATCCTTGTTATTTTCGTTATCCGCCAGCGAAGAACATGATGAAGTGGCGAGGGGAAAAGTAGAGCGCTTTATCGAGCTGTCTAAATTTCTGCTCGCTACCCAATTAAGTTCTCGGGTGGCGGTGTGCCGCTTAACTGCTACGGCTTTTTATTTATGTTTGGAGACATAAGGTTGAGTGATGGCAGGAATCGAACCTGCATGAACCAGTTATCACGGAACATCTTCCTGACGGCGGCATACAGACCATGCAGTGGCTAAGCCACCATGTCTGTACCGGTTGAACGCAAAGTTCAGACAATCTCCGGCAGTGGATGAGTATAGTATTGCGAGAAGCGTGCCAACTTTTTTAATAATGAAATAAATATTTTTATCTATTTGATAAATAACTAAAAAATAAATTTAAGAGAAAAGTGGGTAACATTAGCGTGGTAAATGAACTATGCTATTTATTATCTTTTTATATCGTAGTTTATAAATATATATAAATAATATGAGCGAAAAAAATAAGGTTGTGATTGGCGTATTAGGTACTGTACTTGATAGGCGAGGTAAAAAAGCGAATCGCTGGACAAAATGGCGGCCAACGGTTGGGCTTTGCCAACAGCCTGGTTTGGATATTGGTCGTTTTGAACTGCTGCATCAGGTGAATGACTATGCCATGGCGCACCGGGTGAAAGAGGATATTGAACAAGCTTCTCCCAATACCGAAGTGGTGCTTCATGAAGTGGATATTGCAGACCCGTGGGATTTCGAAGAGGTGTATACCGCATTGTTGGATTTTTCTTCGCATTATCAATTTGATACTGATAACGAAGAGTATCTGGTACACATCACTACGGGTACCCATGTGGTACAAATTTGTTGGTTTTTATTAACGGAAGCCCATTATTTACCTGCCAAATTAATTCAAACGTCACCGAGCCAGAAAGGGCGAGAAAAAGACCCTATTGGCATTCATACTGTGATTGACCTTGATTTAAGCCGTTATACTCACATCACCAGCCGTTTTCAAAAAGAGCAGCAACAGCAGGTTTCGTTTTTAAAGTCAGGCATTGCTACACGAAACACTGCTTTTAACACTATGATCGAGCAAATTGAGCGAGTCGCATTACGTTCAAAAGCCCCGATTTTACTCAATGGCCCGACAGGGGCAGGGAAATCGTTCTTGGCACGACGTATTTATCAATTGCGCGAAAGCCGCCATCAAGTCAAAGGGCGATTTGTTGAGGTCAACTGTGCCACCTTGCGCGGTGATAATGCGATGTCGACGCTATTTGGCCATGTAAAAGGGGCCTTTACTGGGGCGTTAAATGCACGAGGTGGTTTATTAAAAGAAGCGGATGGCGGTATTTTATTTCTCGATGAAATTGCGGAGCTAGGCCTTGATGAGCAAGCGATGCTACTGAAAGCTATCGAAGAAAAACGCTTTTTTCCTTTTGGTGCAGATAATGAAATCCACAGTGATTTTCAACTGATCGCAGGGACGCATCGTAACCTCGCAGAGCAAGTCGAGGAAGGCAAGTTTCGCGAAGATTTATACGCCCGTATCAATATGTGGACATTTACCTTACCGGGGTTAAAAGAACGGCGTGAAGATATCGAACCGAATATCGATTATGAATTAGCTAAGTTTTGCCAAGATCAGCAAAGCCAAATCCGCTTTGATAGCGAAGCCCGCAGTGTGTATGTGAAGTTTGCTTGTTCCCCGCGGGCCCTGTGGCGTGGTAATTTCCGCGAACTGGGCGCCTCGATTAGCCGAATGGCGACCTTCGCCGAACGAGGGCGTATCACCAAAGCGGTGGCCGAAGAGGAAATTAGCCGCTTGCAAGCCCAATGGCAAACAAAATCAACCAATACATTACCACAGCAAATTGGTGAAATTGATTTATTCGATAAGCAACAGTTGGCAACGGTACTTGAAGTGTGTCGCCGTTCAGCTTCCCTTTCCGAAGCGGGGCGCGAGCTATTTGCCGTTTCGCGGCAACATAAAAAACAGCCCAATGATGCGGATAGGCTGCGAAAATATCTCGCCAAGTTTGGGTTGGATTGGGATGGCGTGAAGGGGAGGAAAGGGAATTGATAATAAAAAGCCCCCATGAGGGGGCTGATAGGATAAAAAATAACAATAATCTAAACCTAATTACAATTAATACTCCTTAACACACACCATACCACGCTCACCGGCATTAAAAGGACTGTCTAGGTAGGTATGCGATTGTAAATTGTATAAGGTTATGTGCTTGGTCATTACCCAAATCCAGTTTTGTGTTGCTATTTGGTTTAGTTTTATGTTGTCGTTAATGGTTTTCTCTGGCCACTGGGTGAATAACGAGATCTTGCTATGTTTTAGATCTTCTGCTGTGGCCATTCTTTGAGAATTAGTACAATATCCTCTCGCAGCATTAAAGGCCAATTTTGGTCCAGCGCTGTACCACTTATTCATGTTAAAGGTATATACCATATTCTTGCTATTCGTTGTTTTAGGTCTTCCTGTGATGGTGACTTTTGCAGTGTTGCTGCCTTCCGGGTGTTTATTCAGTGTTACAACACCTTTGCTATCAATAGATAACCAATTTTGGTCAACCTCCCAGTTATAGTTAGAAGCACTGCCTAGTGAAGGGGGGATGGCAAATTGTGCTCCAGTAAATCCGGTAGAAGGGAATTGCTTATCAACCGCATAGGTTTCCTTAGTACCTAACGGTGTAATTGATATTTTGCTGTAATTGACAATCTGAATAATTTGACTATTGCCCTTATAATCAATTGAGTCACTGAATAATTTGATGTCAATAATCTCTGAATGAGGCGTGTTTTTGTACTCAACAGTATATGTTCCTGCCGATGTTTCTAGCATATCTGCCGGTATCCACCCAGACCTTACGTTTGATGTGATTACTATTTTTGGTTTTTTCCCTGTAATCAAATGACCATTATCATCTTTAAGCGTTAGCTGTATCGTAGTAGTTTTGATATCAGTTGTGCTTGTTTCATAGGTACTCGCAGTGAGTGAGCTTTTCCCTGGAGCAAATACAGGTGCGCCAGCTTCAATAGTGATCACTTCAGGGCGACTATTGGCACTGCCTGCACCTGCTGAAATTATATACTCTCCAGGTTTTGTAAAACTGAGCGTTCCTTTATATTGGCGAGTGAAAGTATCGCTTGTTATATCCCACTTTTCTTTAATAGATGATGATTTTTGATTTTTATTATGTATTGCAATATCGCTGTCATTAACAAATACGTCATTACCATACTTATCCTTGGCTTTTAACTCAAATCTAACATTTTCACCGATGTTGATATTTGTTTGAGCAAGTTTCAATTCAACGGATGCAACGTAATCAGGGTGACTGAATGGGGTAACTGATATCTGTGTGGTATCAGAAACGGCATTCACTTTTGCTGTCAGAGCATGTTGTGCTGTTTGAGTTAGTGATACAGTGGCACTATATTCCCCTTTCTTCTGTGTATTTTCTTGCCATGCCGTTATTAGCACTGAACTTGTTTTTTGAGTATTAGTTAAGTTGATATCTGTTTCTTTTAATCCAGTGACGCCATTGTAATATTGGTCAGTTAATGTGAATGTTAACTTGAACTCTTGCCCTGGCTGAGTAGTTAATTTCCCTGAACTATCAGCGGTTATTGAAGATGTCATACTGATCTTAGCCACATGTTTAACACCTTTCGGGCTGTCAACCGTGATAGTGGTATCTGAAGAGTGTCCATTAACCTTGGCGGTTAGTGGATGTGCTTTGGCCTTAGTTAGCGCTAAGCTGGATGTGTACTTACCCTCATTGCCTTCAACCCAAGCTATTGGTATTAATGTATTTAAATGTTCCAGTGTGATATCAGAAATATTAACCGCAACAACGCCATTACCGAATTTATCTTTTAAGCTGAGTTGAAGCTCGGCGTCAGCATTAATTGCCACTGTTTTTGGTGCATTTAACTCTACTTTCGCGACATTTTTGGCACCTTCTTGCGGTTTTACATCAATTTCGATATTTTTTACCTGTTTATTTACCTCAACCGATAATGTGTGCTTTTTAACTTTCTCTAACGTGACCTGAGCCGTATAGAAACTACCGTGTGAAGATGCTTTCACCCATGGTGCTTTAGTGTAAATCGTGCTGTCGGTATTTTTGAATATAATATCTTTTGTCGTGATATCTGCCACTTCATTACCGTAACTATCGAGCATGATTAGGGTTAATGTGGTGTTTTCGCCTGCACTCATTGAAGCTGCGGCAGTGGTTAATTTAATTTCGCTAACATTGCTAGCCCCTTTCAATGCTTTCACCATGATTTCCTTGGTATCGGCATCTTGCTTATTCACCGTCGCCGTTAAGGTATGTTTACCGACTTTGGTTAATGGCAAGGTGGCTTTATACACGCCAGCTGATCCCATATTCCAAGCAATATTGTTGCTATCGATAGTTTCTGCGGTATGGCTATCTTTTAATGCAATATCAGCCCCATTGATGCCAGTAACCAAATTGCCATATTGGTCTTTCAGTTCTAACGTTAATTCAACTTTTTTACCTGCATCAAATGTATTGAGGTTTGTGGTCATTTTTGCGGATTTCACCACATCTTTTCCACTTGGATAGGTTGCTTCCACGGTTTGTATACGGCTTGGGCGGTTATTTATGGTGGCTTTAAACTGATAATCACCAACAGTGCTTAATTGCTGCTTGGTAGTATATACGCCATCTTGTGGATTATCCCATGTAACGTTGGCTAGTTTTCCATTATTGGTGAGCTGAATAGCCCCTGTATCGATATTAATAACACCGTTATCAACGATATCCGTTAAGGCTAACGTTAATTGCACTTCTTTACCCGCCTCAATAGTACCTTCATGGGTTTCAAGGGTGGTTTTATGGACATGCTTTACGCCTTTAGCTGGAGCAACGGTTAGCTCAAGTTTATCGCTGAGTAGTTTATCTACTACGACTTGAATAGACTGCTTATGTAGCTTATTCATGGTGAGTTCTTGAGTATATAGTCCACCATTTAGCTCTTTCCATGCAGAGCCTGAATGTAAATCAGTTAATAATTTCAATGAACTCGCAGCACCAGTCAGCTTGTTATCAAACTTATCTTTTAGTCCTACAGTGAGAGTGACTTTATCTCCAGAATTGACTGTGGACGTTTTCGCGCTGTGGGTAATCGAAATAGCCTCTAATGAGCCTCGTAAACGGTCTTTATCATAAGATGTGATTGGGATTTCTATTGGTGGATTGACGACCCATTCAGCTGTTTCTGACTGTCCGTTAATGTCTACTTTGATTTTGTAACGGCCTGCTTTGGTTGCAGGGAGTTGAGCGGTATATTTATTTAATACATTTTTTTCCATAAATATAATGTTTTGCTTTTGTCCATTAATTGTCACTGTAATATCGCTACTGTTGATATTCTTAACAGGATTTTTATATTGGTCAGTTAAGCCAATAGATAGTGATGATGGTTGCCCTGCATCACTTTTGATTATTGGTGAAATAGTGATTGTTTTCACGGCATCTTTGCCTGATGGCGAATTGACCGTGATATTTGTTGTATCTGTGAACTGACCAATACCCGCTATCAGACGATATGTTTTCACGTCACTAAGTATGATGCTGGTGGTATAGATACCTAAGTCATGGTTATCTTCATCCCAAATAGCGGGTATTTTATTATTATTGGCGGTCAGTGTGATCGTGTTATTATTGAGGTGAATAACTGGATTGTTATTCATATCAGTTACTTTTAGCGATAATGTGGCTTTGTTGCCCGCAGTAATATCACTTAAGTTTGTTGTCAGTTGAACTTTATTTATCTGGTTTTGGTTGGTTGATGGTAATGCGTTAATCAGTACATTATTACTTTGTGTTAGGTTAACAGTTGCTTTTAGGGAGTGAACTCCTGCAATTGCGACCGTTATTGATGCAGTATAGGTACCATTCCCTTTTGATTGCCAATTTAAACCTGTAATGTTTTTCTTAATATGCGCATCATTTATGGTGATATCTTTCGCCATGACCCCTTCAACACCATTATTCCATTGGTCTGCTAATGTTAGTGTTAGCTCTGTGTTACTTCCCACCGCTAATTGGTTCGTACTGACTTTTAGCCCAACCGTTTTTACTTGTGCAGAGCCAGTTAGCGCGCTGACATGAATCGCCAGTGGGGTATTGGTATGTTGATTAACTCGGCTAACAAAAGTGTTTTTTCCTTGTTGATGTAATGGGAGTGTAGTGGTGTAAATACCTGCCCCTTTCTCTAACCAGGTCAGTTTAGGGACTAGTGTATGGTTATGCTCTAATTGAATGTCGTTGGTTTGTACCTTTTCAACACCATTGCCATGGCTATCAGTTAATGTTAATTGCAATTCGGCAGTTTCACCTACCCTAAGCGTCCGGTTGGGCGCCTTTAATGCCACATGGTTTACGACAGATTTACCTAGTGGTGCTTCAACATCGATAATCTGTGATTGGCTAATGCCATTGGCTGTGGCTTTTAAAGTATCGGTGCCTAACTTACTCAATAATAAGTCAGCGGTATAAGTACCATCCGCATTGTCTTTCCATATGACAGAGCCTGACTGTTGATGAGCGATAGCGATACTGTTGCTGGAGACTTCTTTTAACCCATTACCAAAGGCATCTTTCAACGTGATGGTGAGTGTGACTTTATTGCCAGCTTTGAGGTTAGCGGTTGGGGCAACGATAAACTGCACCTCATTGACGACTTTGTGTTGGCCTTTTTTTCCACCACCATTGCTAGCCGCAGCCGCAATTGGTGCAGGGTTGCTAACATCAAATGGCTTTTTGTTTGATACGACATTCGTTGTAGGAATAGACACCACAATATTGTGTTGACCGCTTTGTTGGCCGGGTAATGTTCCAACATAATTACCACTAGGGGCTTGACCCACTGACATGGAAAACGGTTTTTGCTGATCGATAATAACGGACAAGTTGGTGATATTGGATACTGGGTGCCCATTTTTGTCAGTCAAAGAGACGATGACTGTATTATCAGCTCCTGCTCCTACCGGTAAAATGTGGATGACGTCTACGTTTTTGACCTCATTGGCCCCTTTACTGTTTATCACCTCAATATCGATAGTTTGGCTGCTAATATTGTTTACGGTGGCTATTAACGCATCTTTCCCGAGTGTTTTTAAAGCTAAATTAGCGGTATAGGTGCCATTATGGTGATCAACCCAAGTCACTTTACCGATTTGGTTATGTGCTAATGTGATGTTTTTAACATCAATACCGCTAAGCGCATTATCAAACGCATCTTTTAAGGTTAGTGTGAGTTTTACGGTATCACCGGATTTAAAGTTTGGTGCGTTTGTCGCAGCGAGCGCAACGGTATTCACCACACCGGCCTGGCCTTGAATACCTGAGCCATCAGTTTTTGTTGTTTGAAGCGTTTTGGCGGCAGTAACCGGCCAAGTTTGTTGAGCTTTCTGCTTATTGGCCGTCACTTTAACCAGATAGTTTCCTGTTTTTTGCGCAGGTAAAGTGGCGATATAAGTGCCTTTATCCGTTTGAGATTCAACAAATGTTAAGTTGAGTGGCTTATCATTGAGAGTGATTTTGATGTCATCCGCAATGTGTGTCACACCATGACGATTGCTATCAACGGCTTGTACGCTAATGGTTTGCTCTGAGCCAGCTGCCGATGGGGAGATAGCGGCAATAACCAGTTGATTAACTTGCTTGATATCAGTGGAATTTGTCACAATGATGTTTTCTGACAAACTATTGATACCGTTAACAGTGGCGATTAATGTATCGTTCCCCAATACCGTTAATGGCAAGGTCGCGGTGTATTGCCCATTGTTATGGTCAGCCCAAACGACATGACCTGCCTGCTTGTGCTTCAGTGCAATGTGGTTGCTGGAGACGCCTTTCAGTGGGTTATTAAAATGGTCTTTTAAGGTAACCATGAGTAGTAAGTTGTCGCCGGATACGAAACGGGTTGCTGCCGTGGTCAGTTCAACTTGGCTAACGACACCGCACTGGTCTTTTTTCCCACTCCCACTTAGGCTTACAGTGACCGTATCGGGTTTTGTCACGGTAAGCGTTTTGGTGGAGGATGTTTTTTTATTCGCGGTGATAGCAACCGAATAAGATCCACTTTGTTGACCCGGTAATTTCCCTGTGTAGCGGCCATCTGTTTGTTGAGTGACGGCAATATTTAGCGGCTGTTGTTTCTCAATATTCACCGTGACTTCAGTGATCCCCATGACTACGTTACTGTTGATATCGTTCAAAGATACTGTAAAGGTGCCTTCTGCACCGGCTTGCGGGCTGGCGATATTAACAATATCAATCTGATGGATATGGCTATTTCCAACTGTTTTTTCAACATTAATACCAACTGGCGCACTTTTTATCGGGTTAACCGTTGCCACTAAGCTATCTTTGCCCAATGTCGTTAACAGTAAATCAGCGGTGTAGGTACCATTATGGTGATCAACCCAAGTCACTTTACCGGTTTGGTTATGCACTAAAGTGATGTTTTTAACATCAATATTGCTAAGCGCATTATCAAACGCATCTTTTAAGGTTAGCGTGAGTTTTACTGTGTCAGCGGATTTAAAGTTTGGTGCGTTTGTCGCAGCGAGCGCAACGGTATTCACCACACCGGCTTGGCCTTGAACACCTGAGCCATCAGTTTTTGTTGCTTGGATCGTTTTGGCGGCAGTAACCTGCCAAGTTTGTTGAGTTTCCTGCTTATTGGCACTGATCTTGACGGTATAGTTACCGGTTTTTTGGGCTGGTAAGGTTGCAGTGTAAGTGCCCTTAATGGTTTTAGATTCAACAAATTTTAAATTAAGTGGTTTGTCATTGAGGGTAACGTTGATGTTATTCTCAATTTGAGTCACACCATGGTTATTAGCATCAACGGCTTGTACGGTAATTTGCTGTTCTGTTCCTGCTGCGGATGGTGTAATCGTTGTAACGATGAGTTTACTCACCTGTTTAATATCAGCAGTATTTTCCACGGTAATATTTGCTACCGAACTATTGATGCCGTTAACGGTGGCGGTTAATACATCGCTCCCCAGTACCTTTAATGGCAAGGTCGCGGTGTATTGGCCATTGTTATGGTCAGTCCAAACCACATGACCTGCCTGCTTGTGCGCTAGTGCAATGTGGTTGCT
Source organism: Providencia rettgeri (assembly GCF_023205015.1). Lineage (NCBI taxonomy): Bacteria > Pseudomonadati > Pseudomonadota > Gammaproteobacteria > Enterobacterales > Morganellaceae > Providencia > Providencia rettgeri. The sequence continues at coordinate 585,396 of NZ_CP096258.1, forward strand.
GGAGACGCCTTTCAGTGGGTTATTAAAGCTATCTTTTAGCTCGACAGCTAACTGTAAATGATGACCCGATACCGAACTTACTGATGCAGTTTTCAGTTCAACATGGCTAACGACGCCGCGCTGCTCTTTTTTGCCACTTCCATTTGAGGTCGCAGTGACTGTATCAGGTTTTGTCACGACGAATGTTTTTTTAGCCGAATTTTGTTGATTGGCGCTAATAACCACGTCATAAGACCCACTTTGTTGCCCAGATAATTTCCCTATGTAGCGGCCATCTGCTTGTTGAGTGACATTAATGTTTTCTGGTTTTTGCTTACCGATGGTGGCTTCAACACTTTGGATACCGTCGATTACGTTACCTTGAGCATCGGCCAATACCACCGTGAAGGTGCTTTCTGCACCAGCGGCTGCGCTGGTGATATCGTTAATATCGATTTTATGGATCGCGTTATTACCTAACTGTGGTTTGACATCAATAACAAGGGTTGGGCTTTGTACATTATTTACAGTGATAAATAAGTGATCTTGCCCTAATTGCGTTAGAACTAAGTTAGCCGTATAGCTTCCATCTTTTTGGGCTATCCAAGTGGCTTTACCCGCTTGTTTATGGGTGAGAGATTGCGCTAAATCAACGCCAGTTAATGGGTTACCAAAGGCATCTTCCAATGTCGCGCTTAGCTTTAACGCACCGCCAGATTTTAGGTTGTTATTTGGGGAAATGGCGAATATTGCACGATTAACGACGCCGCGATAATGTGGTTTACCACCATGATTGATAGCAATGGGGGAAGGAGCGCTAACGGTTAAGGTTGATTCTGTGGATTTAACACCACCAACAGTGGCAATAATTTTATGAACGCCTGATTGTTGGCCAGAAAGCATGCCAATATAGGTTCCTTTGTTATTGGTTACTTCAGTGATCTTAAACAGTTCTTCAGCGCCATCGATAGAGATGACTGCGTTACTCTCTATCCCTGTAATGGGTTGGTCATTGGTATCAGTGATTGATAGTGTGATGGAACTCGCCTCACCCGCAGCGGGTTTAGCGATATCTTTGATTTTAACTTGCTTGATTTGCGAGGTTCCAATAGCACTTCCCACGTTAATATTCAGTGGGGAAGTGGTTATTTTGTTCACTTTCACGGTTAAAGTATCTTGGCCAATTTTGGTGAGAGGCAAAAGAGCCGTGTAGTCGCCGTTGCGGAGGTCTATCCAAGTCACAGAGCGACTGCTAGGTTGTCGATGATTTAACTGAATACCCGCGCCACTGAGCCCTTCAAGGGGGTTACCAAATACATCTTTAAGTGTCACCGTTAATTGTAATGACTGCCCTGATTTTAGGTCGTTAACCGCTGATGAAGCCAATGTAACAGTTTTAATGACGCCACGCTGATTTCTTATACCACTTCCATTTTTGTCTTTCACGGCGATGGTTGCAGGGGTTTTAACTGTCCAAAGTTTTGATGCAGTTTTATTATTCGCCGTCACTTTAACGGTATATTTACCTGTATTTTGTGCAGATAACGTTCCTGTATAAATACCTTCTTGAGTGAGTGACTCTGTTAAAACAATCGGTGTTGACTGGCCGTCGATATTTGCCGTTATCATGCTACTAATCATGGTGACGGGGTGCTGATATTTATCAGTGACTTTCACTGTGGTAGTTTGGTTTTCACCTGCTTCACTCGGGGAAATAGGCTCCAGCTCGATATTTGCAATTTTATTGATATCAGTCGTATTACTTACTGTAATGGAAATCGATTGTGACTTATAGCCGTTAATAGAGGCGAATAAGTCATTAGAGCCAGTTTGTGTTAACAGCAACGAAGTCGTGTAAGCACCATCACCTTTATCTAACCATTTCAGCGAGCTTGCCTTATATCCATCCAAAATGATATTACTGGTGTCGAGAGCCGTTAACGGGTTATTAAATGCATCAAAGATGGCGACAGTGATATCCAGTTTGTCACCTGATTGCAGACGTGAGATATCACCTGTTGTCATGGTAATGTTATTGATAACGCCTCGTTCACCTCGATTACCCGTTCCACTTGAGTTGTTCGAGCGAATTGGGGTCGGTTTTTTCACCTCCAAAGTATCTTTAGCGGAGCTTTGGCCGTTCACCGTGGCAGTAATTTTATGAACACCCGCTTGCAGCGCTGGTAGTGTGATTTCATAAATACCCGGTTTCCCTTCTTTTGCGGGCAGGGTGTGCTGGAAGCCATCAATCTCAATAACCATTTCCTGTTCACCGGCCACCGGGTTGCCGTTGCTATCGGTTAATTGAACGGTCAATATGCTGGTTGAACCTGCGGCAGGTTTTTCTGTTTGAATGATGCCAACGTTACTGACTTTGTCTTTCCCTTTGGCAGGGTTAACTTGGACCGATTTGACGGGGGTTTTATGGCCGTTAATTGATGCGGCGAAGTCTTTCGAACCCATTTCAGTTAATGTGAGAGTGGCGGTATAAGAACCATCGCCATTGTCTGTCCAGACTGGATTGTCGCTATATCCATCAAGGGTAATGTTGTTGGTATTGAGCTCAATTAAACCGTTATTAAAGGCATCGGTGATGGTCACGGTGATTTCAAGTTGATCGCCAGACTGTAAGTTACTGGTATTGCCTGTTGTCATCGCAATACTATTGACTACACCTTTTTCCCCTTTGGTACCTGTTCCGTCTGGTTTTTTTGACTTAATTGGAATTGGTTTTTTTACCACTAAGATAGCGTCAGTTGAACTTTGACTATTCACATTTGCGCTAATGTTGTGATTACCCGCTTGCAGTGCTGGTAAGGTGACCTCATAAATACCCGGTTTTCCTTCTTTTGCCGGAAGCTTATGGGCTTGTCCATCAATATTGACGGTAATTTCAGTTTCACCGACAACTGGGTTGCTATGTTTATCACTTAATTCGATTGTCACAATGCTATTTGTGCCTGCCGCTGGTATCTCTGTTTTGGTGATTTTTACCTTATCAACATGGGACGTCCCTACGGCATTATTGACCTGTACTTCTGTATGTGGGCTGTGGATACCATTGATGGAGGCCGTTAAATCATTGCTACCAACGTCGGTTAAGGTCAAGGTCGTGGTATAAGAGCCATCGCCATTATCTACCCAATTTAAGGTATTTCCTTTGTGTTTACCGATATCGATGTTATTGGTATTTAAGCCAGCTAAGCCGTTACCAAAGGCATCAGTTACCGCTACCGTGATTTCAAGAGGATTACCGGATTCAAAACGGTGAGTGTGATCAAGTGTGATTGCGACTTTGTCGATAACGCCTTTTTCACCTTGTTGACCTGTACCATTCGAATTATTCGGGCTAATTGGGGTCGGTTTTTGCACTTCTAAAGTATCTTTAGGGGAGCTTTGGCCATTTATCACGGCAGTAATTTGATGATTACCTGCTTGCTGTGCTGGCAGTGTGACCTCATAAATACCGGGCTTCCCTTCTTTTGCTGGCAAGGTGTGTGGGGTGCCATCAATCTCAATAACCATTTCCTGTTCACCGACTACTGGATTGCCATTTTTATCGGCTAATTGAACGGTCAGGGTGCTGGTTGAACCTGCGGCGGGTTTTTCTGTTTGAATAATTTCAACTTTACTGACTTTGTCTTTTCCTTTGGCATTGCTAACTTGGACTTGTTTTTGCGGGCTCTTAGTACCATTGATGGAAACGGTGAGGTCATTATTGCCGACGCTGGTTAGTGGCAAGGTGGTGGTATAAGAGCCATCACCGTTATCAGCCCATACCAATGTATCGCCTTTGTGTTTACCAATATTGATATTATTGGTGTCTAAGCCTGACAAGCCGTTGTTAAAGGCATCGGTAACGGACACGACGACCTCAAGTTTATCGCCAGATTGCAGATGGCTAGTATCGCCTGTCGTGATAAAAATATTATCGACAACACCTAGTTCGCCTTTTTGCCCTGTACCGCTTGGGTTTTTAGGTTTAACAGGCCGTGGTTTATCAACAATAAGTGGTTCTTTTGGTGATCCTTTCCCGTTAACGATTACAGAAACAATATGGTTGCCTGCGAGTTGACCCTGAATAATGACGTCATAAATACCTGGAGATGTTTCTGTCACAGGTAAAGTATGTGGTTGGCCATCAATATTGACAATCACGTCTGTTTCACCAACAACGGGGTTGCTATGTTTATCTGTTAACTCGAAGGTTATAGTGCTATCTATACCTGCCGCAGGCTTTTCTACTTTAATGATTTTGACTTTATCAACATGGATAGTTCCAGTGGCATTACCGACCTGAATATCAGTTTTCAAGCTAGTGGTGCCATTAATAGAAGCGGTTAAATCATTGGTACCAATCTCCGTTAATGGCAACGTGGTGGTGTAAGACCCGTCGCCATTATCTGTCCATATCAGCGTATCGCCTTTATGTTGACCAATATCGATGTCATTGGTATTTAAACCGGTAAGTCCATTATTAAATGCATCAGTAATGGTGACAGTGACGTCAAGAGTATCTCCCGATTGTAAACCGTGGGTTCGGTTTGGCGTGACGACGATATTTTCAATAACGCCTTTCTCCCCTTTTTGGCCTGTGCCGTTTGAGTTGTTTGGGGAAATTGGTTTTGGCGGCTCAACAATTAACGTTTCTGGAGAGGAGGTTTGCCCATCAATGGTGACGGTGATACTTGGCGTACCAGTATGTTGTCCCGGTAATTTTCCGGTGTAGATACCACTACCAGGATGGCTTTCAGTGATCGTAATTGGTGTTGGTTTGCCATCGATGTTCACGATGACAGAACCATCAGCGCCAGAAATAGGGTTGTTGTTTGTATCAGTCAGTGAAATGGTGATAGTGCTGTCTGTGCCAGCAGCGGCTTGCGCAAGGTCGACAATCGTGACATGGGCTAATTGGCCAAATACAAAATGGGTTTCTACCGTGACACTTTGCTCATTCAGTGTTGCTGTTATTTTGGCAGGCCCTGCGACTTGGCTTTTTACCTCGACTTCAGTGTTACCCTGTTCATCGGTTGGGCTTAGCTGCTTGGCTGTTGCATTTCTTGCCTCAAGTTGCAGTACAGCGTCTTTAATGGGGTGTGCATTATTATCAGTAACATGGAATTGAATCTTGTTATTGGATGTCCCATCGGCGATCGCATTATTATTGAGGATATTAAAATGCTTAATATGCGCTTGATGCGTATCGGCAATAAAGAAAAAGGCGGTTTCAATGGGGACGCCACCATTTGGCACTACCTGAATTCGGTGTTCACCCGTAGCTAAAGTGGTGAATTGAATCGAAGCTTCCCCTTTTATATTGGTGACAATTTTATATTTTTGTTTGTCAGTTGATTTTGCCGCCTGCATTTTTTTGAATAAATTGCTAAATGCCATTCTTGAAGAGGTGGCTTTTTGTGTGACGAATTTAAGTCCCGCAGGGAGAATAAATGTCACTGTTGAGTCTGGCGCGATATTATTAAAACTATCTCTGGCCGTAATCGTTAATGTATTAATATCTTGGCCGTTAGCAATCGCATTTCCTTGCTTGATAACCTCACTTGGGTTAATTGATAATATGCCTGAGTTTGTAACTTCAACCAAAGTTGTGGCTTGTGGTGAAACATTTCCTTTACTGTCAAAGGCTGTTACCGTGAATCGGTAAAGGTTGATTTTCTTCCTTTCTTGTTCGGTCATTGCCACTTTATAAGATGGCAATTTGACTCTTGTAGACGTACCGTCGAGGATTATTTCGCCCCCAGCAGCTAAAAATTCAGGCGCTTGTACAGCCAATTGATCTAACGGATATTTGGTATTGAGGGTATTAATTAAAGGTAATAATTCCCCTGTTTTTCCTTGGATTATTGAGGGTAAGGATAGGGTTATCAGGGTTTTCTTTTGGTATTCCAGTACGATATTGTTATTACGATTCACAAAATCATAGCGACTGCCCATTAAACGACGAGCATCGCCCACTTTACTTGGGTCAAGCTGTTCTGCGAGGCTCTTACCCAGTGCCCAAGTAAACTGGACTTTGGCATTAGTTTCACTTAATCCACCACTGATTTTTTGTTCTGCGCTTAAAGTTACCAGTGAGAATGGAGTCCAGTTTATGCCAACCGTTGTGGCAAGAGGGTCTTTCTGGCGCTTATCTTTGCCAAATAGGGCTACATCGTCGCCAAAATACTGCTCAAATTTAAGGTTTCCGCCAATATTTGGGTAAGAGGGCAACCAGCCCTCAGCGTGTAAATCCCATCCATTAGCCGGGCGGGCATTGTAGTCATTCTTTAATTCAGGCGCACTACGCCATGCTGATGTACGCAAATAAGTATTGGCACTCAGTTTTAAGAAGTCTTGTGCGTACTCGGCCCCAAACCCTAGGCGAGAGTGGTAGCGAGATAAATCATGGTCAAAAAAGGCATTGATGCCCATCATGCTCTCTGGGGTAAAGCGACGAACCCCAATACCATTATTGGTCTGTAAGCGGCCATCAGTACGATGAAGATTATGTTGGGTAAACAATAATAAATCTGTACTGTCATACCAAGGAATTAACCAATCTAATTGGGTATTTTTAATGGTTAATTTTTTATCTACGTCAACACTGAATTTGGCATTACCGGTTTTGGATAACCAACGATTTATCTCATCTGTTGCCGCATTTGTGGCTTTACTGCGAGCGAAGTCTTGTGCCATATCAGCAAGATCTGCCGCCTTTTTCTTACCAGAGACAAAACGCGCAGCGCTTTGGCTATATTCAGCAATCAGCTTCTCTGTTTTATCATCATCGGTTAGTACGGAGGCACTTCCCAGAGTAGGTAGGTCATCAGGCGTGAGCATTTTTGCATAGCTTGGCATAACTGGCACGATGGCCGAAGACCATATTGCAGTAAAGAGCACAAAACCATTTGAGATTTTATGTCTCATTGTTGGCTTTGTGGTTGACGTAGCGGGGTTCATTCAATTTATTCCTAGTTTAAATATTAACTGGGTTATTGTTGAATGCTTATAGTGGTAAGAGCTTGTGAATTAGTTTGACTTAAACAGAAGCGGAATTTGCAAGGTGGAAAAACGCGGAATGGACGGCTTTTATTGGTAATGCTAAAAAATAGTCTCCTCGCCTACATTAAAGTATTTTTATCGATTGGGAATAAACCTTAGTTGAATTTAAAAAGCCCCATAAGGGGCAATTTTGATACTGGAAAAACAACTAAATTAAGTCTATTTTACCGTGAACAGTATTATCCCATTTTTTGAAATAGCTGCCTTAGCAAACCTAGTGGGGTGCGTGGATGGCTGTTTTGTTCATTTACTGGCGATTTGAAAAGAGTCCCTGTGCTTGGCTGAATATTTATCGCAGATGCATTCCTTAGAAAATTAACTTGTATTGTTCGACTATCGCCATTTAAGGTAGCAATAATATCCATGGAACCTTCGGCTAAGCTGCTGATTTCTAATTCTGTATTTCCATATTCATCAGTCAATTTAGTTGGTGAGATAACGCCATTTGGTGCTTCAAAATGAACCCGTGCCCCAGCGATGCTTTGTCGGCTATTATTCACAATATGCAGTTTAATTTTGTTTTTACTGATCCCATCTGCGACTGCATTATCTTGGATGATATCAATGCTACCAATAAATGACTGGCTAATATCGGGTTTAAAGTTATATATTTCATTAATTTCTACACCATGGTCCGTATTTGCCTTTATGGCATAGCTTCCTGATACTAAACTAGTAAATTGAATAGTGGCTTCACCTTTACTATTGGCAACGATGCTATAGGGTTGTTCAGAAACAGATTTTGTCGCTTGGGCTTTCCACATAAAGTGATTAAGTAATGAATAATACCCCATATTTTTTTGATCAATAGAATTAAGACTTGCAGGCAATGTGAAATTGACTTTTGCATTGGGTACTAGGTTGCCAAGAGTATCTTTAATTACTACGGTGAATGTATTTGCGTCTTTACCGTTAGCGACGGCATTATTTCTTTTTACGGTATTTTTATGGGTGATGGTGAGAGCACCTGTATTGGTAACTTCAATTAACGTTTCCGCTTGTGGAGAAACATTTCCATGGGTGTCATAAGCTGTTACGGTTAAACGATAGAAGTTGAGCCGTTGGTTTTTTAATGTGTTGTTAGCAATTTTGTAAGATGGTAATTTTACCGAGCTTTCTGTGCCATTAAGGTGAATTTCTCCCCCAGCGGCGATCAATTCAGGGGCTTCTATCACTATTTTTTCTAGCGGGTATTTCGTGGTTAAATTGCGGATAATAGAAAGTTCTTCTCCTGTCATACCCTGAATAACTTTCGGTAATGAGAGTGAAATTAACGTTTTTTTTCGGTACTCCAACACAATATTGTTATTACGGTTAACAAAATCATAGCGGTTACTGGAAATATGGCGAGTAGCTTCTATCGCGGAAGCATCAAGATGTTGGGCTAAGCTTCTTCCTAGTAACCAATTAAACGCCACTTTTGCACTTGTTTCATTTGTCCCACTATTACCTATTTTATGCTCCGCATTTATCGCGAGCAGGGGAAATGGAGACCAATTGACACCGACGGTAGCCGCCATTGGGTCTTTTTGGCGCGCATTTTTGCCAAATAAAGCGACGTCATCACCGTAATATTGTTCTAGTTTTAGGTTCGCACCTAAATTGGCATACGTGGGTAGCCAGCCTTCAAGTTGAATATCCCAACCGTTAGCTGGTCGCGCGTTATAATCATAGGCTAATTCGGATGCACTACGCCAAGTCGATAGCCCCAAATAGCTATTCGCACTCATTCGAACATAATCTTGAGCATATTCCACACCAAACCCTAAGCGAGAATGATAATGGGACAAATCATGATCAAAGAAAGCATTTGCCCCCATCATGCTACTTTTTTGGAAATAACGTAAACCGATACCGTTGTTGGTTTGTAGCCGGCCATCAGTACGGTGAATACTGTGCTGAGAAAATAACAACAAATTTTGCTGTTCATACCAAGGGACTAACCAATCTAATTGAGAGGTCTTAATTGACAATTTTTTATCTAGGTTAATATTGAGTCTGGCATTACCGGCTTTGGATAACCAATGTGTTATTTCATCCGTCGCCATATTTGCGGCTTTATGGCGAGCGTAATCTTGTGCCATATCCGCCAGATTTTGGGTGTTTTTTTCTTCAGAAGCAAAGTTTGCGGCATTTTGTCCATATTCCGCTAAAAAACGTTCAGTACTATCTTCAGGTTGGGCTTTGGGTTGGGTTCCTTCAAATTGAATGGCCTGACTACCGAGTGTAGGTAAATCGTCTAAATGGACGATTTGGGCGTAGCTTGGCATCATTGGCACTATTGCCGTAGACCAAATTGCCATTGAGAGTAGCAAACAGTTCGGTTGTTTAGGTTTCAATTTTGACGAAGGGGGATTCATCGAACATATTCCTGATATCAATATTAACATGGCTATTTTCAGGGCAGGCAGTGGTCAGTGCTTGTGAATTGATTGGATGAATACGGAAGTGAGATTTATATATTGGAAATATTTGGAATAACGGGCTTTGGTTGATAATCAAAAAATACAGAATACTATACAGATTAAAATAAATGATTTTTTTATTGGAAAAAATCTTATCATAATAAAAACAACAAATTAGATGAGGAAGTTATGGAGTTAACATTTTTAGGAACCAGTGCTGGTGTGCCGACAAAAGAGCGCAATGTCACCAGTATGATATTAAATTTAGTCGGTATTCGTAAAAGCTATTGGTTATTTGATTGTGGAGAAGGAACACAGCATCGCATTTTAAATAGCCCATTTAAAACGCCAAAAATTGAGAAAATATTTATTACCCATTTACACGGCGACCATATTTTTGGCCTGCCCGGTTTGTTATGTAGCCGTTCAATGGGCGGTGCGACAGACCCATTGACGGTTTATGGTCCAAAAGGGTTAAAGCAATATATTGAAACGGTATTAGCGGTGAGTATGTCTTATATGACCTACCCGTTGGAAATAGTGGAAATTGAAGCTGGGCAGTTATTTGATGATGGGGAGTTAATTGTGACGGCTTATGCCCTTGACCACCGTGTTGAGTGCTATGGCTATCGTATTGAGGAGTACCCGAAGAGCGGTGCATTAGATGCAGTTAAATTAGCTAATGACAATATTCCTCGAGGCCCTTGGATGCAAGCGCTTAAAGCGGGGAAAGCCATCGTTCTTGATGATGGGCGAACAATCAATGGCGCTGATTACTTAGGTGAGCCGGTTCCCGGCAAGGTTATTGCGATTTTTGGCGATACGCAACCGACAGAGCAAGCGCTGGCGCTCGCGAGAAATGCCGATGTAATGATCCATGAAACGACACTAGAGGCTGAATTCGCCGAAAAAGCCAATGAGCGTGGGCACTCGACTACGGTACAAGCCGCGGAGTTAGCACGTGAAGCGGGAGTAAAACGATTTATTGCCGCTCATTTGAGTGGTCGCTACGTGAGCGAGGATATACCAAGATTGCTTGCAGAGTGCCAATCGGTGTTCCCTGCAACAGAAATCGCAGAAGACTATTTAACCGTGAAGATTTAATGTTAGCGGGCAAGATATTGTCCGCTAAATCTATCGGCGATTTTAATAAATCACTTTCACAAAGCTATTACGGCAATATGTTTCATATTCATCAGAAAGCTGCCGATTTGTGACAATCACATCAAATTGTGATAATTCCCCCATATTGGCGGTAGCGACTTCATCAAACAGGTTATAGGGCGCTAATAAAATCTTACGGATAGATTTCTCCATAGCTTTTTTCTTCATGGGTAAATCATCGAGATTATAGCAAGTTACGCCAAAATTCCCATGTACACCGGCCGCTGAAATAAAGGCTTTTTTCGGGTTGATTGAATCCAGTAATGAAGGGAGTGAAGGGTTGTAAAAAGAGTCACTTTTAGGGCGATACTCCCCGCCACACAGTAGCGCGGTCGCATTTTTTTTCTGGCTAAGGGCGAGAAAAACGTTATGAGAGTAACAAATACCAGTGAAATTAATCTCTTCGGGGATGAGTGAAATCAAGGTGGCCATTTCAATACCATTATCAAAGAAGATGACATCATCTTCAGTTACCATGCTTGCTGCAAGATTAGGAATATATAATTCTTCAGTTTGATCTGGCGTAAAAACATCCGCATGCGGCTCTTGGGTAACTAAATTGGCAGGTTGGGTAACAGAAACAATATAGCCGCCAAGGAGCGACATTGGGATGGGGCCTTCGGTGTCAGCGCTTAGGTCTCGTCGAATAGTCATTTCTGAGACTTCGAGTATTCTAGCGGCTTCTTTTAAATGAATGCGTCCTGAGCGTTTTAAACATTCACTTAAACGGCGAAGGCGTTCTTTTTGTTTAGTTTCTATCACCCTACAATCCTTTTATGAGATACAAAATTGGCGCGGTTAGACCGCGCCCATTGACTTAATAGTCACTTGGTTTGGTGTTATTGCCTGTGACAATGGCAACACTCGCACTTGCACCTACACGGTTTGCACCCGCTTCAATCATTTTAATTGCTGTTTCGCGGTCACGTACACCACCGGAGGCTTTTACACCGACTTCATCGCCAACGACTTTACGCATCAGGGCGACATGGTGTTCAGTTGCCCCCATTGTACTGAAACCTGTTGAAGTTTTCACAAAACCGACTTTAATTGTGCGGCAAATTTCACAAACTTGGGTAATTTCTTCATCAGTTAACAGGCAATTTTCTAAAATAACTTTTAATGTTGCTTTACCGCAGGCGGCAAATACAGCTTCGATATCACGACGGACAAAGTCTAAGTCGCCACTTTTGAGCATGCCAATGTTGATCACCATATCGACTTCATCAGCACCACGGCGTACAGCTTCTGCGGCTTCAAATGCTTTGGCTTCTGTTAAGCATGCCCCTAGTGGAAAGCCTACCACACAGCAAACTTTAACGTCGCTGTTTTTTAAAAGTTCGCTGGCTAAAGGAACATAACCTGTGTTCACACAGACAGATGCAAAATGGTGCTCTGCAGCTTCTGTACACAGTTTAGTAATATCGCTGACAGTCGCATTCGCAGCAAGTAAAGTGTGATCAATATATTTTGCTAAGTCTTGCATTTTCAACTTTCCTATATAAATGTGGGATAGACAACAAAGAATGAGGAAATGTGGTAGATATAACACTTGATCATTCGTTATTCGAGATCCTAATCACAAATGATATTTTTGCAACATGATAATGTTACTATCATATCATTATGTGATTTATTTAACACGAGGGACATTATGGATATAGCAGTTATTGGTTCAAACATGGTTGATTTGATCACTTACATCGATCAAATGCCAAAAGAAGGCGAAACGTTAGAAGCGCCAGCTTTCAAAATTGGTTGCGGTGGTAAAGGTGCGAACCAAGCGGTTGCTGCTGCTAAGTTAAATTCAAAAGTGATCATGCTAACCAAAGTCGGTGATGATATTTTTGCAGATAATACGATCCGCAATCTAGAGTCTTATGGCATTAACACCCGTTATGTGGAAAAAGTACCTTGTACCTCCAGTGGTGTTGCGCCAATTTTTGTTAATCAAAATTCATCAAATAGTATTTTGATCGTCAAAGGGGCGAATAAGTTTTTATCCCCTGAAGATATCGATCGCGCAGCGGAAGATCTGAAAAAATGTAAATTGATCGTTCTGCAATTAGAAGTCCAACTTGAAACAGTTTATCACGCGATTTCATTCGGTAATAAACATGGGATCCCTGTGTTGCTTAATCCAGCGCCTGCACAGCGCACGCTCGATCTCGATTTTGCCTGCCGATGTGATTTCTTTGTCCCTAATGAAACTGAACTCGAAATTTTAACCAATATGCCAGTCGACACGATGGATAACATTCGTCGTGCTGCGCAGTCTTTACTGGATAAAGGGTTAAAAAACGTCATCGTGACATTAGGGGAAAAAGGGGCGTTATGGATGACCCGCGACAGCGAGTTACATATACCCGCAATTAAAGTGAATGCGATTGACACCAGTGGTGCAGGGGATGCCTTTATCGGTTGTTTCTCTCATTACTATGTCCATACGGGGAATATTGAAGAAGCACTGAAAAAAGCAGTGATGTTTTCGGCTTTCAGTGTAACAGGGAAAGGCACTCAATCTTCTTATCCAAGTGTTGAGCAATTTAATGAATTTGTACAAATCAACACAGCTAATGAATAGCTAAATAATAATAGTCCAACGTAGCTATATACCCTTTGAAAAATTAAGTGGTCATCAGAGCCACATAGCCACTCATCGGGTATAAATTATAAAAATATAAGGGTTACTATGAACATTAAGAACATCACTCAGTTACCGGATGGCTACCTGAGTAAGACACCTCTATTCCAATTTATCCTATTATCGTGCCTGTTCCCATTGTGGGGATGCGCAGCAGCATTAAATGATATTTTAATCACACAGTTTAAAAGTGTCTTTGAACTCAGCAACTTCGCCTCTGCTTTGGTACAAAGCGCATTCTATGGAGGTTATTTCTTAATCGCTATTCCAGCGTCGTTAGTGATTAAAAAAACCAGTTATAAATATGCCATTATGGTCGGGCTGATCCTATACATCGCGGGTTGCAGTATGTTCTTCCCGGCATCTCATATGGCGACTTACACCATGTTCTTGGCTGCTATTTTCGCCATTGCGATTGGTTTAAGCTTCCTTGAAACCGCAGCGAATACTTACAGCTCAATGATAGGCCCTAAACAGTACGCCACATTGCGTTTAAATATTAGCCAAACTTTCTACCCAATTGGCGCAGCTGGTGGGATCTTACTGGGTAAATATCTGGTATTTTCCGAAGGAGAGAGTTTACAAAACCAAATGGCGGGAATGAATGCGGAACAAATCCATGAATTCCGTTTAGCCATGTTGGAAAATACCCTCGAACCTTACCGTTACATGATTATGGTATTGGTGGTGGTAATGATTTTATTCCTTATTACCAAGTTTCCTAAATGTAAAGTGGCAGAAACGCAAGATCATAAGCGTCCGACGGCGTTAGAAACCTTAAAATATTTAGCGAAAAATAGCCGCTTTAGAAAAGGAATTATCGCCCAGTTCTTATATGTCGGAATGCAAGTGGCTGTGTGGTCATTTACCATTCGCCTCGCGCTAGAGATGGGGGATATTAACGAGCGTGATGCCTCGAATTTCATGGTGTACAGCTTTGCCTGTTTCTTTATTGGTAAGTTTATCGCCAATATTCTAATGACCCGATTTAATGCAGAGAAAGTCCTAATTATCTATTCGGTGATTGGTGCACTGTTCCTGATGTATGTTGCATTTATTCCGAATTTCACCGCGGTGTATGCAGCGGTCATGGTGAGTATTTTGTTTGGACCTTGCTGGGCAACCATTTATGCAGGTACTTTGGATACTGTTGATAATGAGCACACTGAAATGGCTGGAGCGGTCATTGTCATGGCGATTGTTGGTGCTGCGGTTGTTCCTGCGGTTCAAGGCTATGTTGCAGATATGCTTCACTCATTACAACTTTCATTCCTTGTTTCCATGTTGTGCTTCGTGTATGTCGGTATTTACTTTATTGGTGAACGCCGTTTTAAAGCGAAACAAGCCGCGAAATAGTGCCTAAATTGGGTAGTGTGAGCTACCCAATTCCATTTACCTCATTAAACCGTGAGTATGAAAATGAATACATTGATACCTCTTCACAAAAGCTTATTTACGGAAACCCCGACGCTTATTTTAAAAAATAACCAATTTACGGCCACTGCATTTCGTTACCAAACTGGCGTGGAAGGGCTACGAATTGAAAATCAACAAGGGTATTTAACGATTTTACCTTTTTTAGGGCAAATGATTTGGGATGCAGAATTTTGTGGCCAAAATCTGAAAATGGAAAACATGTTTTCAGCGCCAAAACGTGTTCCAACGGTCGTTGAAACCTATGGTTGTTTTGCTTTTCACTCAGGCTTAATCAGCAATGGCTGTCCTTCCCCAGAAGATTCTCACCCATTACATGGAGAAATGCCTTGTGCAGCAATGGATAGCGCTTGGATTGAACTGACAGGCGAAAGTTTAAAAGTTGTCGGTGAATATGAGTATGTGATGGGTTTTGGTCATCATTATCGTGCGACACCGTCAGTGCAATTAAACTCAGATAGCGCATTATTTGATATTCATATGTCAGTCACCAATTTAGCCTCGGTGCCTATGCCTCTCCAATATATGTGCCATATGAATTATGCTTACGTGGAGAATGCAACACTGACGCAAAATATCCCTGAAAATGCGATTAAATTGCGTGAATCAATACCAGGGCATGTTCAGCCAACTGAAAAATGGCTCGAATTTAATGAAGCGCTGAAATCCGGTAAAGTCACATTAAATCAGCTTAATCAGCCACAAATGTGTGACCCTGAAATTGTCTTTTTTATGGATGATCTTAGCCAATATACCGCAACGCCTGAGTTTAGAATGGTTTCACCCACAGGGGATACGTTTGTCACTCGTTTTAAATCTAATGAGCTAAATTATGCGACCCGTTGGATTTTGTATAATGGTGACCAAAAAGTTGGCGCATTTGTCCTCCCTGCAACGTGTCGTCCAGAAGGTTTCTTAGCGGCAAAAAATAGCCAAACACTGATTTGGTTGGAGGCGGGGCAAACCCGTGAATTTACTGTTACTACCGGTGTTGAAAAGTAGTTTTTATCTCAAAAAGGCAGCATTGCTGCCTTTTACTCATATTGCTGACATTCTTCTTCCAAATCAGCGAGAAGCGCCGCAGCATCATAAATCAGTGTTTTTTTCCCATCAGATTGCATCATCAAAGCAACCTTAATATTTGCGTCATGCATATCAGGTAGCATTTCTGTCATCAGGTGTTCAAGTGTAAATGGCATTGGCGTAAAATTCGCCCATTCACCCGTTAAACATAACTCAACATACGCTCTGGCCGGCCATAGGGGCAGAAAGAGGCAGTTTTCATCATTCCATGCGGTAACGAGGTTTTGCCCATCGCCGAGGCTCCATACCTGCTCCCAGTCAGCGATTTTACTGACAAAATAGCCATACTGCTGGTGCGGCCTAAGCGCATAAACATTGTGTATTTCTTTGTCGTTTGGGGAAAATAGCTTTTTATTCATTATTGGATAATCTAAAAAGTAACTGATAATTATTGGGAAAATTATCTTTATAATTGTTATCTTAATAATAAGATAACGAGAAATAATACACAGTAAAACAAATAAAAATAAAGCCTATCAGGTAAATTTTAGGGCGGTTAGAAATGATAGAAGCACTACTTGAAAAATATGCGATTGGCATGACACTGATTGCCGCTTTTCTCGCAATCTATTTAGCTTTTGAGATTGTACATAAACGACGTAAACATAAACATAAGCGCAAAAGTATTTTGATCCATGTGGTTCAAACCCTAGTGCTGTGTGGCGTAGTTATTGTTATTGCTCAATATGTCGATATGGCAGCAACGGATTTTGATTTAACGTTTATTTCAACCTCTTTGGTTAATTTTTTCACTATCTCATTGATTGCATTGATTTTAATGAGGAAACTGTTCCAGTTGGCGAACCGACTAGAAAAAACACAGATTAAAAAAGGCAGCGACCCCACTTCGGCTCGTATTGTCGCCCGCGTATTTAAAACCGCAATATTTGTCATTATGGTGCTGCTGTTTGGTGAGCATTTTGGGATGAGCTTGTCTGGTTTGATGGCATTTGGTGGGATTGGCGGTATTGCTATCGGTATGGCCGGCAAAGATATCTTAAGTAACTTTTTCTCAGGGTTAATGCTCTATTTTGACCGGCCCTTTAATATTGGTGATTGGGTCAGTTCACCGGATAGAAATATTGAAGGCACGGTGGTTGAAATTGGCTGGCGGATCACCAAGATTATTACGTTTGATCACCGCCCGTTATACATTCCTAACTCGGTTTTTTCTTCTATTAGTGTGGAAAACCCGGGGCGCATGACTAACCGACGCATCAAAACTGAAATTGGTTTACGTTATGAAGATTCAGACAAAATTGGTGCGATTGTCGACGATATCCGCACGATGTTGCAACAAGATGCCAATATCGATACCAGCCAAACTTTATTAGTTTATTTCGATACGTTTGCCGATTCTTCGTTAAATATTATGGTGTATTGCTTTACCAAAACAACAGTTTGGGCTGAATGGTTAGCCGCTCAGCAAGCGGTGTATTTGAAGATCATTGAGATAGTTAAACGCCACGATGCGGACTTTGCATTCCCATCACAGACTTTGTATGTAGAAAAAAACAACTAACGTCCCATTACGGATAAATTGGCCGATTAATTGGTGGTGATCACCAGGTTAATTGGTTAATTTATCTTTTTATTATCTTTATGATGGCCTGAAATATGGAGGGGTGGGTTGTGATGAGATAGAATTTTTATGCTATTAACCAGTGGCTTATAAAATATATTCAACTTTCCAAATCTGGCTATCTTTTCTGCCCATGCTAATCATTTCAATTCCCTGATCTATCAAGTATATTGTCCGCCTCTTTTCCTCAGCTAACTAAGAGCCAGACTGCTATGAACAAAATCAATGTGGCATGTAGCCAGGGGGTCGCAATCTATTTCACTAATCAATTTCAGTGGGTAGATATTCGCGATGCACAGTTAAACAATATTGCTGCTGTTGTGCTATCTGAACAAGATGCCAACCAAGGCCTGTGGGAAAGAGTCGTTGAGAGCCAGCTGAGTATTCCGCTGTTTATCATCAGTGATAAACAGCTGCCAACCGATGAAAACTTACCACCTTATTTAACAGCGTTATTACCACCAGCGCCCGCTGCTCGTGAAGAAAATAGCCGTCAATTACTCGATGCTGCGGATCAGTATCTTAAACAGTTATTACCGCCATTTTTTGCTCGAATGATGGATTATGCTGCGGGTCATAATGTGACTTTTGCCTGTCCGGGGCATCAAGGCGGCCAATTTTTCCGTCGCCACCCGACAGGGGAACAATTTTATCAATTTTATGGCGAAAACCTGTTCCGTACCGATTTATGCAATGCCGATGTGGCAATGGGCGATTTATTGATCCATGAAGGTGCCGCGAAAGAGGCACAAAAATTCGCCGCGAAAGTGTTCAATGCGGACAAAACGTATTTTGTGTTAAATGGCACCTCATCATCCAACAAAGTGGTGCTAAATGCGCTATTAACACCGGGTGATTTGGTTTTGTTCGATCGTAATAATCATAAATCAAACCACCATGGGGCGTTGATACAGGCGGGAGCCACACCAGTTTACCTTGAAACGGCACGTAATCCTTTTGGCTTTATCGGAGGAATTGATGCGCACTGTTTTGATGATAATTATTTACGTGGGCTTATCCAAGAAGTGATGCCGGAAAAAGCTCAGGCCAAGCGGCCATTCCGCTTAGCGGTGATCCAGCTAGGGACTTATGACGGTACAGTGTATAACGCAAGGCAAGTCGTTGATAAAATAGGTCATTTATGTGATTACATTTTATTTGATTCTGCGTGGGTGGGATATGAACAATTTATTCCAATGATGCGCCAGTGCTCGCCATTGCTACTTGAATTAAATGAAAACGACCCTGGGATTATGGTGACTCAGTCGGTTCATAAGCAATTGGCTGGTTTTTCTCAAGCCTCACAAATCCATAAAAAAGATAACCACATCAAAGGACAAGAGCGTTTTGTTTCACACAAAAAACTCAACAATGCTTTTATGATGCACGCCTCTACAAGCCCATTTTATCCCTTATTTGCCTCTTTAGATGTGAATGCACGTATTCACCAAGGTGATGCAGGTAAAATGATGTGGATGGACTGCGTGAAAGTGGGGATTGAGGTAAGAAAATCGATATTTCAGCACTGCCGTTATTTTAAGCCTTTTGTCCCTGAAATGGTGGATGGCAAGGCATGGCATGAATACCCAACGGAACAAATCGCTGCGCAGCAGCGCTTCTTTAATTTCATACCGCAAGAGCGTTGGCATGCGTTTGAGGGGTATTCACAGGACCAATACTTCGTTGACCCTTGCAAATTGATGCTAACAACCCCGGGTATTGATGTCGAAAGTGGCGAATATGACGCTTTTGGCGTTCCTGCGACGATTTTGGCGCATTTTTTACGTGAACACGGTGTGATCCCTGAGAAGTGCGACTTAAATTCAATTTTGTTTTTGTTAACTCCCGCAGAAACCCGTGAAAAACTGGAGCTACTAGTCTCTCATTTAGTCCGTTTCGAACAGTTACTGGATGAAGACGCACTATTGGAAGAGGTTTTGCCATCGGTTTATCAACGTTATCAGGCACATTACCAAGGCTACACATTACGTCGCCTGTGCCAAGAAATGCATCAGCTCAGCGTTAATGACAACATTAAACAGCTGCAAAAAGAGATGTTCCGTAAAAATCACTTCCCTGAAGTGAAAATGGCGCCTCAGCAAGCGCATTTAGAATTTATTCGTGGTAACTGTGAATTATTGCCATTGGATGAATTAGAAGGACGTATTGCTGTTGAAGGTGCGCTACCGTACCCACCGGGTGTATTGTGTGTGGTGCCAGGGGAAGTGTGGTCAGGCCCAGTACTGCGCTATTTCAAGGCACTAGAAACGGGGATTAATGCATTACCGGGCTTTGCGCCTGAGCTACAAGGTGTGTATATTTCGAAAAATGAAGGTGAGAAAAAACGTGTCTATGCGCATGTTTTGAAATAAATTTCCAAGTATTCAGATATTAAGCATAGATTTTGCCTTGCTAGCTCGCTAAATTGGGGTCAGTGCCATTTCTGACTCCAATTTAAGAAGGTAAGGTATGAGCAAAAAAATAATCCTCGATTGTGATCCCGGCCATGACGATGCTATCGCGTTATTACTGGCCTATGGTAACCCTGACATTGAATTATTGGCGGTAACAACGGTTGCCGGCAACCAAACCCTCAAAAAAGTCACTCATAATGCATTGGCTATCGCTGAAATGGCGAAGATCACCGGTGTTCCATTTGCCGCGGGTTCGGTTCGCCCCTTAGTTCGGGAAATTGAAGTCGCACCTGATATTCATGGGGAATCAGGGCTTGATGGGCCTGTATTACCAACACCCACATTGACGCTTGATGAACGGCATGCGGTTTCGCTGATTATCGAAACGATTATGTCTCATCCTCCTAAAACAGTGACTTTAGTGCCTACCGGTGCATTAACCAATATTGCGCTTGCTGCTCGTCTTGAACCGCGCATTGTCGAACGAGTTAAAGAAGTGGTGCTGATGGGCGGGGGCTACCATGTTGGAAATTGGAGTGCAGTGGCTGAATTTAACATCAAAATTGACCCAGAAGCGGCTCATATTGTTTTCAATGAAAAGTGGCCACTAACCATGGTGGGGTTAGATCTCACCCATCAAGCGCTGGCTACCCCTGATGTTGTGAAAGAAATTGCTGAGATTGGCAGTGATTGTTCGCAATTTGTCGTCGAATTACTGGATTTCTTTGGGAAAATGTACAAACAAGCTCAAGGCTTTGATGCTCCGCCAGTACACGACCCTTGTGCGGTTGCCTATGTCATTGATCCGACAGTAATGACTACGCAAAAAGTGCCTGTGAATATTGAGCTGACAGGAACGCACACGCTAGGCATGACAGTGGCTGATTTCCGTCATCCGGCGCCTGAAAATTGCCATACTCAAGTCGCGGTTAAGTTAGACCATCATAAATTTTGGCAGTTAATTATCAATGCATTAAAAAATATTGGGTAATAAATGGATAATGAAATAGAACAGATGCCTTATGAGGCATTAATTGAACGCAGTATGAATGCGTTACAGGCCAAAAACCAATTTCATTGTGATACATGGAAATTAGATGAAGCAGATTGGTCCGTGAACCAAGACGAAGGAACCATTATTTTTCATGCGCCTGACAATATAATGGCAACAGCGCCAGTGCAAATTGTTGGTACTTATGACCAAAACCAAGGCAGTTGGATGTGGAGTTGGGCAAACAGTTCTATCGACAGCGCTTTAACCCAAGATGCAATCGCAGTGAAAGCTTATGGTGAGCGGAGAGATAACGCATTATTGACCGCTCGAATTAGTCACATCGAAGAATATGATGCATGGCAATTAACGGCATTGGCTTGCGAACTCAATAGTCAGCAAGGGGTATACCGTGGAATT
Organism: Providencia rettgeri; assembly: GCF_023205015.1. Taxonomy (NCBI): domain Bacteria; kingdom Pseudomonadati; phylum Pseudomonadota; class Gammaproteobacteria; order Enterobacterales; family Morganellaceae; genus Providencia; species Providencia rettgeri. Next base: position 606,571 of record NZ_CP096258.1, read on the forward strand.
GCGGGGCATACTTTGATATTTATGACATTTGGTGAAGTGTCTCTTCAACAAATTTAGGTCATATGGGGGCTCTATGGTCGATAAGGCATTTTAGCGCCTTTATTCTATAACTAGTCCGTTATACTCAATTTCTTTTTCAATGAGGAGCTTGCTCATGTTAGATATTGCACTTGAAGCCGCTGAATTAGTCAAAACCATGACGGTAGACGCTTTTGAAGGGGCTGGAAAGTTTGATTATAAACCTGATCGTTCCGTAGTTACGGAAACGGATACCCGAGTTGAAGAAGAAATTAGGTCATTCTTTGCACAAAAAACACCGAATATCGCTGTTTTAGGTGAGGAGTTTGGCTTTATTGGTGAGCAGCAATTCAGTTCTGGCTGGGTAATTGACCCGATTGATGGTACGCGTGCATTTATTTATGGAGTGCCATTATTTAGTACGCTAATTGCTTATGTGGAAAATGGGGAACCATTACTTAGTGTGATTAGTTTTCCTGCGATATCCACACTCTACTTTGCCTCACAAGGGGAAGGGTGCTGGGTGCAAACAGCTCGTCAGGCTCCAAGACAACTTAAACTCGAAAGCCAATCGCCTAAATCATTATCAGAAGCCGTGGTAAGCGCATCAGGTATTCATAGTAGTAATTATAATTCCCGAGAAGGGGCGCAAATTTATCATTTGGATGCAGTTGTGGGCCAAGCAAGGGATTTTATTTTTGCCAATGATGCATATCAGCATGCCATGGTTGCTAGTGGTCGTATTCATGGTGCGATTGATACCATAATGAAACCTTGGGATAGTGCAGCACTTATTCCGTGCATCCGAGAGGCGGGCGGGGAAGTTTGTGCATTAAATGGACAGCGTCAGCAAGCCATGTTTGCAGGAAGCTTACTATCAGCCGCGACGCCAGAATTAGCTGAGCAAATTATTGAACTGATGAATAGTTGAAGATGAAAGCCTGAAGATAGGCTTCTTCACGCGATTTAGTTGGTATAAATTAGCTAAAATCAAAATGCAAACGTAGTTTTTTGCAATGTAAACAACGAAATAAATAACCTTGAGCAGCGCTATCTTGATGGAGAATATTCGCGAGCTCTGAAATTGAAAAACCGTAATCAGCGATATCATTTTCAAGGGAAACAAATTCACCCAGTCTATCTTTGATGTCATCCCAATAAACATAGCCTATAAATTCACAAGGCTCTTGGCAGTGTGCGAGCCAAATTTCTTGTTGCCACCCTTGATAGCCCGGTGTTCGTTTAATTAGTTCATCAAAAATTTCAGCAGGATAGGGGGTTATGGTATGTGAAAACTCACCGTCTTCGTCATATTCGCAATCAATACCTTCAACACTGGCAGGGTCTTGAAACTCACCATCAAATTTTGCACTGGCAGAACCATCGGCAATACACCAAGGACACAAAGTATCAATGTCCTCAATAGAATAAAACGGGCTTTCATAATAAATATCAGTAGGTTGCTTACAGCAATCACAGGTTACTGTTTTATCCGTCAGAAAAGCTTCAGTTTCAATAGGATTCGGATGGTACCTAAATGTAGGGAGTGTTCGGTTATTGAGTGGCATATACAGTTCCTATTAAAGGTTGCGCGAGAAGTAAACCAACTTTGGGAAAGCATAGCACAAGGCTGCTTGATTATATCTTTCGGTTTTATTCCATGGTGAGTTTCAGATAAAGTAAATCATTCAATTAATTTGAATAAGTTGAGCGATATTATTAGCTTTAACCTAAATAACGTTGTCGATAAGATACCTTCATCGCAGACAACAAGGGTTGTCTCATCGAATAATAAGTGAAGGAATTAGATTATGAACATGTTAAAAACATTGATGGCAGCTTCTGTATTATCTATGGTCGCATTTGGTGCATCAGCAGCAACAATCACTGCAACAGGTGATACACTGGCTTCAACAGAAGCAAAAATTGCAGCTAAAGCTAAAGCCGCGGGTGCAGATAGCTATACCATTACCAGTGCTCGTATGGGAAATTTTGTCACAATGAGCGCAGAAACTAACTAATTAATGAGTCTGAATTGTTGTTGAAGTTTTTTATCTGAAAATGGCGTTTTAAGTTGGATTTAAACGCTGTTTTTAGGTTGATATATTGCGATATAGTAAAACAAGTATTTGTAATTTTAAAACCCTCGGTGTGGATTTGCATATCGGGGGCTGTCTGTTGTAATCAATCGCGCTCAGCGCTCGATATGCTATAATCCCTTTCTTTCATTGCCGCAGCTCGCTATTTTCGGGGCTAGATAACCGATACCAATACACAAGACCAACATGCATCAAAATACCTCAAAACAAGGCTACACCAACTTAAACCGATTTTCCGTTGCGCCGATGCTCGATTGGACAGATCGCCATTGCCGTTATTTTCATCGTTTATTAAGCAAAAATACCTTGCTGTATACCGAAATGGTCACAACAGGGGCGATTATTTACGGAAAAGGAGACTATCTTGCCTTTAGTGAGGAAGAGCATCCTGTTGCATTACAGCTAGGTGGTAGTGACCCAGCCGCATTGGCGCAATGTGCTAAGTTGGCACAAGAACGTGGTTATGATGAAATCAACCTAAATGTCGGGTGCCCATCAGATCGCGTACAAAATGGGCGTTTTGGTGCTTGTTTAATGGGGGACGCCCAATTGGTGGCCGATTGCGTGAAAGCCATGCAAGACATGGTTTCTATCCCAGTAACCGTAAAAACCCGTATTGGAATTGATGAGCAAGACAGTTACGCGTTTTTATGTGATTTCATTGAAACCGTTTCAGATAAAGGCGGTTGCGAAATGTTTATTATCCATGCGCGTAAAGCATGGCTATCTGGCCTTAGCCCAAAAGAAAATCGCGAAATCCCACCATTAGACTATCCACGAGTTTATCAATTAAAACGTGATTTTCCTCATTTGACCATGGCGATTAATGGTGGAGTCAAAACGCTGGAAGAAGCAAAAGAGCATCTTCAACACCTAGATGGCGTCATGGTGGGGCGCGAAGCCTATCAAAACCCGTCTATTTTAACGGCGGTTGATAACCAATTGTTTGGGGAGCACTTTCCTGTCACCAATGGTGTTGATGCAGTTAGAGCGATGTATCCCTATATCGAAAAAGAGTTATCGAAAGGCGCTTATTTAGGCCATATGACCCGCCATATGTTAGGGATTTTCCAAGGTATCCCCGGTGCGCGCCAATGGCGTCGTCATTTAAGTGAAAATGCGCATAAAAAAGGGGCTGACTTAGCCGTTGTTGAGCAAGCTCTCGAATTTGTGACGCGTGGTGAGTGAGTATAAATTACTCGTAAAGGCAAAACTCTAGCTCAATTACAGTTACTTTATGTAACTTTATGGATTGTATAATATTTGTTCAGTTTGAGTGCGATCTTAATTGAACAAGTATAGGAATGTTTAAATGCATACGGTTATGTAATTCATTGAAATACTAATATCTTATTGATTTCGCACGTTGCCAACACCTAAGCCAGCTTTCGCTGGCTTAGGTCTTTGAAAAGGGGTGACATATGCAGCGATCCTCTCTATTTTCTTTACTCATTTCATTCTTTATTTGATGGGCTTCCTTGGCGAAAATTCCATCGAGAGAATCGATTATGTAAAAGCCAATTATCGTCAATCGCAGACTGCAATGACATTTCTTGAATATAAAAGATCTAGTGAATGGTAAGTTCTATTTCTTGAATGGATATTTGTTACTATTTTTATTATATAACTTTATATTAAATATATGTGAATATTAATATCGAAATTTTGGTGTTTTTTGGATTAAAAAACTAATTGGTTATTGACAGAATAAAAATGTCGATGCTATAAGTGTTAATGAAATGTTTTTTTAATGTTTCATTTCACCTTCATGACATAAACATACCCATATACTTTTTAATCTAAAGTAAGGAGCTCATATGAGCGAAATTCAAAATATAGCCCGCCTATACAAATCTCCAAAAAGTGTTGAAGTAATAAATGCAGAAGGAAATAGTTTTACTGACATGATCCTACAGACAAAATCTGTGGCAACTGTTGCTTTAGATAAGCTTGCTTATCTGGCTGGAATCAAAAATGCACCAGCAGATGATAAATATTATCAACTTAATACAAGTAGCCTAAGCGAACTAATAAAAAGTGCAGAAAGTGCAGGTTATGACATAGAAGTGGTCAATATTTAATTATCTTGGCGGCCTGTAGGTTAGGGCTGCCACCTTAAATGAGGTTTTATATGGATGAAATTAATGATCTCAACCAAAAAATAACTATTACAGGGTTACATTGGATCTCACGATGGAGAGTTAATAATGGAAAGTCAGACTCATATGTTATTCCTTTCGTTACTACCTACCCTATAAATATTATCTATCATGGTGAGCATGAATTTAAATACGGTCAGTATGGGATTCATTTAGGCCAGCAAGATATGCTGACTTTCATCGGAAATACAGAGCAAATCATAACTGCAAAATTCATCGATTGCCGTGCAAATTCCCCCACATTCAGAGTATCATTGGAATTTAATATTACTCCATCTTCGGCAAAAACACTTGTAATTCCACCTGGCATTGCTCATACATTTCATAATCTGGAAAATATATTCACAATTAATTCCTATGCACTTTTTCTTCCTGATATTGAAACATTATCGCGACCTGACCTTACTTGGTTTCCTGACAATGATGTTATAAATATACCAGAAAATGTTCATCCTTTAGAGGTATCTGGCTACTTTCCAATGACAGAAGAAGCAGCTGATATTGTTTATCATCGTATTGCTGAATATCAGCATAAAAATTTAATGAAACACAAATTTCAACATTCTGAAACTCGAGAGCTTAACTTAGATGATGGAAGCAAAATAAATGTACGTATCAGAGAGAAAATTAATGATGATGAGGTTTTGGTTCTACCTAATTCAATAATTATTGGTGTTGAATTTAAAGAAATTCCATCAGTCAAAACAGGGAAATACAGTGGAATTGTCCCACTGACAAGAATGTCACCGATGTATATTGTAGAACATGGTTATGAACATTACGATTTTGATTCTTATGGATTACATTTGGGCCAAGAAGACCATTTAACTTTTCTGGGCAAAGCCGAACATCAAATTACACTAAAGCTAGTTGATATGAGGGAAGGTTCGGATACTATTTTCGTTGAAGATGAAATAACATTTACTCCTTTGCCTAATGTGGAATTAGTTATTCCATGTGGTGTAGCGCATGCCCTGATGAATATGGCTGGCGTGGTTACTGTTAATAGACCGATTATTTATATCAGTGAGGATAAAGAATATATTCCTGGTCATGATGTAATAGACTGGCCAATAAAAAATCTAAATTATATGAGTTATAAGACAAATAATATCAAAGCAGATAAAAAATACTATGAGTTTCTGATTGAGAAGCAGAAGGAAATAGTCAGAGAGGCACCCACGCACAACACACCTAAATCAGTAGTGGTATTTGATGATAAGTTAGGTCGATATGTTAAAGTGTTATTGAAGGAGAAGGTATAAAAATATAAGTTATGAGCAACCTATTCTTTTTAATGCTTTTTTTCGTACTTACTGCGGATGGCCTTATGGTCTTTCTCACGCCAGTTCTAGTTTACCAGTTAACAGGTAGTATTGAATATTCAGGTTTATCCTATGCTCTATGGTGGTTACCAAGAATATTAATTATTCCACTTATTGGTAAATACATTGATAGACTTGGAGTACGCCCACTTTCTATTTTATCTGATGTTATCAAATCAATAGGATGTCTATTTTTAGCTTTCAATGATTTTTCTTCAGACCTAATAATTGCAGTCGCATTTGGTATTGTGGGTAGCCTAATATCAATAGGAAATTCTCAAACTATTATTTCTTATGAGAAAATTATCTCATTAATAAGTTACAAAAAGGAATATCATGTTAATTTAATATCAAGAATGGACTTTTCTGGAATGATAGTAGGTCCATTGATTGGCATGATAATTATCGACTATGGGATTCGTACAGTACTTATCATTCCACTTTTACTTTATATTATTAATGCTCTTTTTTTTATTTTAAAGAAAAAAGAATTGAGCAATATGAAGCATGAAGATAATCAGAATGTTTCAGGTCAGGAAAATGGGCTGTTCAAACACCATTTTATCTATATTTTTTCTATACCAATATTGTTTTTAACCGTATTACTCGCCATTGGTAATAATATGTTTGATAGCATTATTGAATCGAGTGGTACGGCATTGATTGACAAAGAAATGGGGCTTCCTGCGAAGTATTTCGGTTTTATTGATGTTGCGGCTGGCCTTTGTGGTGTCACTGGAACCTATCTCTATAGTTCATTAACTCACTTTATTCAGCGGAAAAAACTTCTACTTAGCGCGGTTCTGATTATTACGGGGAGTTCGATTTTTTTAATATCATATCCTTCATCATTTATAATATTCGTTTGTTTCTACGCAATTTCTATTATTGGTAAAGTCTTTACAGGAAATATTTGTCGAATGGTACGTATAGAATGTATTCCGTCAAATTATTTTGCTGGAGTCTCATCTATTATTGTATTGCTTAATCAGTCTGTGCTCCCTTTTATTGGAATGGTTATATACTTTTTTGGCGATTCAACAACTGTTATTTATTATTTTATGTCAGTAGCAGTAATGATTTCTTTTATATCTGGCGTCTATGTTTATCGGCACATAGCTTCCTCTGTTTAAGCTCTAGAATTAAATCTTAAAAATAGATAAAGCCCCTTAACTAGCAAAAATGACTGGCTAATTAAGGGGGCTATTTATCACGGAATAAGCAAACTCGAACCTTGGGTTTTTCTTGATTCGATAGTGAGGTGGGCTTTTTGTGCATCTTTTAAAGCAAAAATTTGTGATTGCGGCACATCTACATTCACTTTGCCGCTTAAAATCATATCAAATAAGGCATTACTCGCTTGGTCTAGCTCAGCACGGTTAGTCACATAAACGCCTAATGATGGGCGAGTAACGTATAACCCGCCTTTTTGGTTTAAGATCCCCAAATTCACGCCAGTGACAGGGCCTGAGGCGTTACCAAAGCTAACCATCAAGCCACGACGTTTAAGTGAATCTAACGAGGCAAGCCATGTGGATTGACCTACAGAGTCATACGCTACATTCACTTTTTCGCCATGAGTGATTTCTTTCACGCGAGCTGCAATGTCTTCTGTTTGGTAATTGATCACTTCCCATGCTCCTGCATCTTTGGCTCTTAACGCTTTATCTGCAGAACCCACCGTGCCTATCATTTTAGCGCCTAGTGCGTTTGCCCACTGGCACGCTATCAGCCCAACACCGCCTGCAGCGGCATGGAATAGAAAAATTTCGTCACGGCTCAGTTGATAGGTTTGATGGAATAAGTAATAAACTGTCATGCCTTTTAATGAGCTGGCAGCAGCTTGCTCAAACGTAATGCCATCAGGGAGATGAGCGACCGCATTTTCAGGAACATTGTGGACTTCGCTATACGCACCTAGTGGGCCTTGCGCATAAACGACACGATCACCGGGCTTGAAACCTGTGACATGAGCACCGGTTTTTACAACAACACCCGCTGCTTCTGTACCAAGACCACTTGGCAGCTTAGCAACAGGGTATAAACCACTGCGCACATAGGTGTCGATAAAGTTAATCCCAATAGCACGGTTTTCAATTTGAATTTCGTTATCTGCTGGATTTACTGGGGAATAATCTACTAAGTTAAGTACATCAGCGCCGCCATGTTGCGCGAATTCAATACGTTTTGCCATGACAATCTCCAATAAGGACTATTCATTTTAATTACAATAACAATCGTTTTATCATAACGCCATGTTTCAATCAGAAGAATTATAGGTTTGTGCTTTCACTGATGTATTTTATCTTGTGATTACTTTGCGCAAAGACGCAAAGAAAACCACAAAAAAATAAGATTGGCGTATACTAAGCGCAGATCGTTAATTATAGACTTGGATATTAATGTATGGCTAAAAAACCCTCATCAAATTTTAAAACGGATGCCCCACGAGACCACCAAATGGAAGGGTTAAAACTTCCACCACATTCTCTCGAAGCGGAGCAGTCTGTTTTAGGGGGGTTAATGTTAGATAACGAGCGTTGGGATACCGTTTCTGAACGTGTGACTCATGCTGATTTCTTTAGCCGACCCCACCGCACCATTTTCTCGCAAATGCAATTTTTGCTTGAGCAAGGCAAGCCCATTGACCTTATCACCTTATCGGAATCACTAGAACAACAGGGTGAGTTGGATAGCGTCGGTGGTTTTGCTTATTTGGCTGAGCTATCTAAAAATACGCCAAGTGCAGCGAATATTAATGCTTATGCAGACATTGTCCGCGAACGTGCGATTGTTCGCGATATGATTTCTGTTGCTAATGAAATTGCGGATGCAGGTTATGATCCACAAGGGCGAAGCAGTGAAGACCTCCTCGATTTAGCCGAAACCAAAGTTTTCCAAATTGCCGAATCAAGAGCGAATAAAGACGAAGGGCCGAAAGGCATCGAAGCCATTTTGTCAGAAACCGTTGAAAAAATTGAGCAACTTTACCAGCAGCCTCACGACGGTGTTACTGGGGTTTCAACAGGTTACCAAGACCTCGATAAAAAAACGGCCGGCTTGCAAGGGTCGGATTTAATTATTGTTGCCGCGCGTCCATCCATGGGGAAAACCACCTTTGCGATGAACTTGTGTGAAAATGCGGCAATGACAGAAGAAAAACCGGTACTTATCTTCAGTTTGGAGATGCCAGGTAACCAAATTATGATGCGTATGTTGGCGTCACTATCTCGTGTCGACCAAACTCGCATTCGTACTGGGCAACTTGATGATGAAGATTGGGCGCGAATTTCAAGCACGATGGGTATTTTGATGGAAAAGCGCAATATGTACATCGATGACTCTTCGGGCCTGACTCCTACAGAGGTACGTTCACGTGCGCGCCGTATTTATCGTGAGCATGGTGGTTTAAGTTTGATTATGATTGACTACCTCCAATTGATGCGAGTTCCTGCTCTTTCTGATAATAGAACATTAGAAATTGCTGAAATTTCACGCTCACTCAAAGCGTTAGCAAAAGAGCTTAATGTTCCAGTAGTGGCGTTGTCACAGTTAAACCGTAGTCTTGAGCAACGTGCCGATAAACGCCCAGTTAACTCGGATTTACGTGAATCAGGGTCTATCGAGCAAGATGCGGACTTGATTATGTTTATCTACCGCGATGAAGTTTATCACGATAACAGTGAGCTCAAAGGCGTTGCTGAGATTATATTAGGTAAGCAGCGTAACGGACCAATTGGTACCGTGCGCTTGACGTTTAATGGGCAGTGGTCGCGTTTCGATAACTATGCGGGGCCGGCTTATAACGACGAAGACTAAATCCTCGTCATAAATACTCGTCATATTTCGCGCTGTCGCGGTGTTGGCTTCATTCCCTAATCCTAGTCACATACTTTTGTATGCTCCTAGGATTAGCTCAATCGCCGCCTAGCGACAACGCAAACTATTTAGAGTATTGGAATCGTCATATTTCGCGCTGTCGCGGTGTTGGCTTCATTCCCTAATCCTAGTCACATACTTTTGTATGCTCCTAGGATTAGCTCAATTGCCGCCTAGCGACAACGCAAACTATTTAGAGTATTGGAACTAGCGTATTAAAATTAAATGATCCATAAAAATAATATCGAATGGAAATTGATATTTTTTAGCGTATAACAAATAGAGAACATATTGGGCTGCCAAAGGGCAGCTTAATTTTTAGCGGGTTTAGAGAAAAAGAACGAGGAAACAATGAAAGCGGCAACCGCATTGATAAACCGCCGCGCTCTGCGACACAACTTGCAACGGGTGAAAGAGATTGCGCCAAATAGCCGAATGATTGCAGTTGTCAAAGCAAACGCTTATGGTCATGGGTTAGTAGGGGTTGGTCAGGCAGTAGAAGAGCTAGTGGATGGCTTTGGGGTGGCAAGGCTCAATGAAGCCCTACTATTACGGCAGCACGGTGTGGTAAAACCGATCGTGTTATTGGAAGGTTTTTTTGAACATTCTGACTTGCTGTTGATGGCAGAGCATCAGATTGACACGGTGATCCATTGTATTGAACAGCTTGAAATGCTTGAAGCTACCAAATTGCCTTATCCTCTGAAAGTTTGGATGAAATTGGATACCGGTATGCACCGCCTTGGTGTTCTTCCTAAAGATGCCGAAGACTTTTATCAACGCTTACAACGCTGCCAACAAGTTCAACTTCCTATCAATATTGTTAGCCATTTTTGCCAAGCTGACGCGCCTCATTTGCCGACAACTGAAAAACAAATTGCCTGTTTTAAACAGTTTATTGCTGGTAAAGAGGGGGAGAAATCCATTGCGGCCTCCGCGGGGATCTTGCTCTGGCCAGAAGCACATTATGATTGGGTACGCCCAGGGATCATGATGTACGGAGCATCTCCACAAGAAGGTAAAAGCGCAAAAGACTTCGGTTTACTTCCTGCGATGACACTAAAATCAACATTAATTGCGGTTAGGAAACATGCAGCAGGGCAATGCGTAGGTTACGGTGAAACATGGTGCAGTGATAAAGATACGCTGCTTGGGGTTGTTGCAATCGGCTATGGTGATGGTTATCCACGTAACGTACCTTCAGGTACACCCGTGTTAATTAATGGACGAAAAGTGCCTATTGTTGGGCGAATTTCCATGGATATGACAGTGGTGGATTTAGGGCTAAATGCCAATGATAAAGTGGGTGATGACGTTATTTTGTGGGGAAATCAACTGCCAGTTGAAGAAATTGCCACACAAACGGGCATTATCAACTATGAGTTGCTGACAAAGTTAACCTCTCGAGTTGCAATGGAATATGTAGACGAATAGCCAGCAAAGGGTTATTTTCAGGTAACAACGTAAAAATGACGTTAAATATGGTAAATCATCGCTTGGTTTATTTAGCGTAAAATAATGATTAGGAGATGTCCTGTGTTTGAACATGTAGATGCTTATCCGGGCGACCCAATTCTGTCGTTAATGGATGAATTTAATAAAGACACTCGTGAAAATAAAATTAATTTGAGTATTGGTCTTTACTACGATGGTGAAGGTAAAACCCCTGAGCTGGGTACTGTTGGAACGGCAAAAGCGACGTTAAGCCAATTGCCTGCGAGTGCATCCTTGTACTTACCTATGGAAGGTTTAAAAGATTATCGTACTGAATTACAAAAACTGGTATTCGGGGAAGATTGCCCGCTAATAGCACAGGAACGTATTGCGACTGTCCAAACGATTGGTGGCTCTGGTGCATTGAAAATTGGTGCAGATTTTTTACATCAGTATTATCCAGACTCAGAAGTGTGGTGCAGTGACCCAACTTGGGAAAACCATGCCTCTATTTTTTCAGGTGCGGGTACAAAAGTGCATTATTACCCCTACTTTGATGAAAAAACCAAAGGCGTTAAATTTGATGAAATGTTGGCAACATTCAAAAAATTGCCAGCAAATAGCATCATTTTAATGCACCCATGCTGTCATAACCCAACAGGCTCCGACCTGACTCCTGCACAATGGGATGAAGTCACTAAAGTGGCATTAGAGTACAAACTGATCCCATTCTTAGATATTGCTTATCAAGGTTTTGCAGAAGGCATCAATGAAGATGCCTATGCGATTAGAACAATGGTTAAAGCTGGCTTACCTGTGTTTGTCAGTAATTCATTCTCTAAAATCTTTGGTATCTACGGTGAGCGTGCCGGTGGACTATCCGTTATTTGCGAAAACCCAGATGAGCGCGACCGGGTATTAGGCCAGTTAAAAGCAGGTGTTCGCCGCTTATACTCAAGCCCGCCATCAAATGGCGCAAAAATTGTTGCAGCGGTATTAACCAATAGTGCAGAAAAAGCCAAATGGTTAGCAGAAGTGGAAGAGATGCGTTTGCGCATTTTAGACATGCGTACGGTACTGGTTGATGAGCTGAAAAAAGCATTACCAAACCACAATTTCGACCACTTATTAAAGCAACGCGGTATGTTCAGCTACACCGGTTTTTCTAAAGAGCAAGTTGCTCGTCTGAAAGATGAGTTTGCCGTTTACTTGGTTGGAACTGGCCGTGTTTGTATGGCAGGCGTCAATCGCCATAATGTTAAACGCATTGTGGAAGCATTTGCGGCCGTTAGCGAATAATCATTTACTCTCCATCCGAGTTAACAAAAAGCGTAGGTCTGACCTACGTTTTTTTTGTCTCTTATATTTAGCGAGGAAGGCTATTTTTCATATAAAAATAAAAAATAGCCTTGTCATCGATAAATTGAATTTAAGTATCCCCCCTCCAAATGTGAATAAATGTTTCGGATCGTTTTTTTTAACTTACTGATAAATAGTCTTTATTTAACTTTCGTTATTTGTTTTTTTTAAAGTTTATTCACACTTAATCCGAGTTTTCTTACACCTTTCACGTTTATTTCAGAAAATAACATTCGTATCATAATCGCATCAAACAAAGAGGTATTAACTAGATTATTAGATATTACTGACATTTACCGTTGGGTAGGTGGAAAGAATAAACATTTAAAACTTTTAAAATTAAACTTTACTCTGAGAGACACACACATGACTTTATTAAATAAAATTGCACCTGCACTTATCATTGCATCAACATTCGTTACTCCTGCGGTATTTGCTGAAAACCAAGCAGCGACAATTACTTTTGAAGCTTTAGTTCGCGCTGCAAGCTGTAATGTGTCATCAACAACAGAAGGTTCAATGGTGAACTGGGGCGTATTTACAACTCAAGATTTAGCAAGTGCGACAAAAGGAAATGCGATTGGTGAAACGAAAAATTTCCATTTAACATTAACAGAGTGTTCAGCAGCAAAAGAAGGTGATTCAACGGTCTTTGTTCATGCATCAGGCTCAGCATCACCCTTTAATCCATCGTTATTTGCGAACTCTTCGGCAAAATCGCTCGCGGTTGAATTAAAAGCACTTGATGCAGATAATCTCGCTCAAGATATTTTACCTAATAAAGAAACGCAAATGACGGTTACCGATACTATTGTTAAAGATGGTTTTGCGAATATTCCAATGCAAGCACGACTCATTATGGTGAATCAAGCGACCGTCGGCGATAGCTTGAAAGTTCCGGTGACTTTTACGGTATCGTATAACTAAAAGTACCGCTTAAAAATGCGTAATATTGTGTTACATTACCAATAGTGTTATTCACAGAGTCCCTTTTAGGGACTTTGCTTATTAAGGTAACAACATGGTACTAAAAATACGCTATTTCTCGCTCTTATCTCACTTTAGTTTATTATTGTTAGCTTCATCATTTTCTTGGGCTGATGGCGTCAGCTTAGATGCAACACGTATTGTTTATCCTCAAGGGGATAAAAGCGTCTCTATCGCGATAAAAAATAGTCATTCACACGTTTCATATTTGACACGGACTTTCATGACGTCAGAAAGTCAGGATAGTAACGTGCCATTTGAAACAACCCCGCCTGTATTTAAAATCGCGCCCAATTCTCGACAAGAAGTTAGAGTATTAGAAAAAAGTAATAATTTACCGAAAGATAGAGAGTCACTGTTCTTTTTTCATGCCACTATGGTGGCGGGCCAAAGTCAAAAAGTGGACGGTGACGGTTTAAATATTGCTTATGATCACGTGATTAAAGTCTTTTACAGACCTAAAAATTTACCCTTAACTTCAGATGAAGCCCAAAAGAAATTGGTATTTCAAAGCCAAGGTAACCAATTAAAGGTGACCAATAATTCGCCTTATTATATTAATCTTGCACAAATCAGTATTAATAAACAAAAAATTAATATGAGTATGGAAAAAGGAAACACGACCATCGCACCGTATTCATCATTACAGTACCCCATCACTTCCAATATGCACAAAGGGACCGTTATTTGGCGTGCGATTACTGACTTAGGCGGGACCAATGAGTTTAAAGCACAGCTTCCTTAAGCGAGTAGTTTGCAGTATTTGTACTTTTTCTTTGGGGGGCGTTTATCCCCTGGCTTACTCAATAACAGAACAAGATATGAATATTGACCTTATCGTGAAAGGTTATGTTTCAAAAGGGACATGTGCATTTGCTTTTAGCCATAAAACGGTTAATTTTTCGCGTATCTTAACCGCAAAAGAGATTAATCATGTCGCCCCATCGGCGCCTACCGAGCCTTTTTCAGTCGAGTATCAATGCCAAGATTATAATACGGAAATACTCCCTGACTTGCAGGTAACCCTGACGGCAGATAACCAGTCTCAGATTATTGATGGTAAGCTCTCACCGAAAGATAATAAGACAAACGCGGCATTTACCTTTTTGCAATGTGATAGTTTAAAAAGAAACTGTACAGCCATTAATTTTATTAATCATGAAAGTGTGATTGATTTCCCTATTCAAAATGGAGATAACGAAAAACATTTTGAAGCTCAGGTTGTTAAATTAAATGATTCGGCGATACAGCCAGGAAAACTCAGCGCGGCGATTGTTTTTACATTTTTGCAGCCATAAGGGGAATGATGAGAATATTATCTAGCTTTATTCTATTTATTCTATCGTTTATTTCATTTTCTGCGTTATCAAATAATAATGCGGAATTTGATTTTAATGTGAAAATAATTTCTCAGATGTGTAAAATATCAGTGATTGGCACATCAACGAATGAAGTTGACTTCGGTAACTTAACATTTTCAGATATTCAAACAAATAAAGTGCAACCCATCCCAATTAAAATATCGTTGTCTGATTGCATAAGTAAAAATTTTACGCAATCTTATGTAAAAATATCGCCAAAAAACTATTTGGATACAGTGACCTTTATTGATGATCCAACAAAAGGATTTGGGATTAGTTTTTCTGAAAGTGACAATGTTGCAAGCTCAATGAATGTGAGTGATTTTTTAGAAAAAGACGCCAATGTCTGGACGCAAATTGATGCAAATAAACTCGATAAAACACTCTATACCTACGTGAGATGTGCATCAGGGAGTTCTTGCGAACCGCAAGTGGGTAATTTCCAATCCACTGTGACCTTTTCTTTTATTGTGGATTAATTGAGGTGATATGAAGCGATTAATAACATGGTTATCTCTGACTTTCTCATTATGTTTCAGTTTGCATGCTCTGGGAGCCGGTATTCGCTTGGATCAAACAAGGGTTATTATCAACAGTGATAATATTAGCCAAGTTTTTAGTATCACTAACGATGATAACTCGCCATATTTAATTCAAACGGCAGTTACCGATAAACTCGAAGGAAAAAAATCGTCTTTTTTCATCGTCACTCCCCCTTTGTTCCGGTTAGATGCCAACAGCAAGTTTACGGCTAAAATATTGGTGAACAATAAAAAAGCACTCCCCACAGAGAAAGAGTCATTATTTTATCTTTATACCCGAGCGATCCCTTCGACACAGCAGGTCAGTGGCCAAGAAAATAATGCCAAACTGACTTTTGTGACGAATATCGTCATCAAAGTATTATATCGGCCGAACCATTTAACCGTACCAAATACGGAAATATTCCAGCAAGTAACACTGTCTCAAAAAGGTAATCAATGGCAATTTAATAACCCAACGCCTTATTACCTGACCGTTGTGAATATACAATTAAACCAAAAAAAATATCCTCAGAATATGGTATTACCCCCGTTTGAGCAGGTTGTTATTAGCGATGTTGACGGTAAAATCACTCAAGCCAGTTGGCAAATGATTAATGATTTTGGTGGGCTATCGAATATTTTTTCTTACCCTTTAGTCTCCGCATCGGTAAAATAATATGAATTTACAGAATAAATATAATTTGAGTCCATTAAGATTTTTATGTGGTTTGGTATTATTTATCGGGGCTATAACTCATTTTTCGGTCAATGCGGATCCTGATAATCTCAAATTTTCATTACAAAGACTCACTTATATGGTGGGAGAGAAAAGCGTTTCAGTGAGTTTACGTAATACCAGTACTTCTGCTTATTTAATCCAAGCAAATATGCAGTGGCTTGATGAAAATACGGGGATTAATATTCTCAATAAAAAAGAGAAAATTCCATTTACGGTGACACCGCCTTTATATAAATTAAAGGGCGATGAATACTACAGTTGGCGAATTTTATTTACAGGGCAAACTCAGAATTTACCTTCCGATAGGGAAAGTGTTTTTTTAGTCCAATTAAAAGCAATTCCCTCAACCGAGCGTCAAAGTCAATCATCTCTGCAGTTTACCGTGACCCGCTCTTTGTTATTTAAAGTGTATTATCGGCCCGCAGATTTAAAAGATATAACATTAGAACAGGTCGCGGAAAAGCTCTCATTTCGACGTGAAAATAATGCGTTAATTGTTATGAATAACAGCCCTATTTATGCCACTTTTGATAATCTTTCTATCAATGGACATGCTTTTAGTGACGAGGCGCTTTTTTTATCTGTTCCGCCTTTTTCGGAACAACGGTTCCATTTTGAAAGTTTACCGTCGGGCTCAGTGTCCTGGGCGATTTTAGATGAGTACCTATTACCAACAAAACAAAAAACACGCTTAATACAATAATCATTAGCATTTATTTTTGCCTTTGGCTTGATGGCAATATACAGCGGTGGATTTATCATGACGTTATCTGATTTTAAAAAAGGTTTGCTACCCTCGTTAATCTTATTGCCTTTTATCAGTCAAGGTGACGAGTATTTCGATCCAAATTTACTCAATGAGCAGCTTGGCATCGATGCTAGCGACATTAATCTTAGCCAATTTTCAAAAGATAACAGCACCCCGACAGGGGAATATACGTTGCAGGTTTTTGTTAACCAACAGCCTAAAGGTGAGTTTCCCCTTAACTTTGTTTTAAATCAGCATGATGAGGTTGTGCCGGAATTAACCCTCAGAACATTAGCCTCCTTCGGTGTGAAAATTGATGCGATCCCTAAATTAAGGGGATTGCCTCAAGATTATGTTATTACTGCACTTTCTGATTATATTGAGGGTGCCAGTGTCAGCACGCAATTATCCACACTGAGTGTGAATATTAGCGTTCCACAAGTCGCGATGGACACTGCCGTAGAGGGTTATATCCCCCAAGAATTATTGGATGATGGGATCACCGCGTTAAAAACGAACTATGTGATCACGGGGAATCATTCGACAAATAACCAATCGTCATCAGGAAAACAAAAAAGCGATAATGTCTTCATTAACCTTAATAGTGGCTTTAACGTAGGGGCCTGGCGTCTTCGTTCAAGTTTATCTCATACGGATAATCATCAATATCATAACGGGACGAGTAGAAATGAAACGAAAACGCATTTCTCAAATACGGCTGTCTCCCGCAGCGTGTATAGCATGCGTTCCGAATTATTAGTCGGTGAAAGCAGTACTCGCAGTGAACTGTTTAATTCGATCCCATTTAGAGGAATTCAATTAAGTTCTAATGACCAAATGTTGCCCAGTAGCTTGCGTGGATTTGCTCCTGATATCAAAGGAATAGCCCAGTCGAATGCACAAATTACGATCCGTCAAAATGGGTATGTGGTTTATCAAACCTATGTACCTCCTGGGCCGTTTAATATTCAAGACCTCGCAACGGGAAGTAATTCTGGCGCATTAGATGTGACAATAAAAGAAGAGGATGGCTCTGAGCGGACATTTACTGTGGCTTTTTCTTCCTTGCCCATTATGCAACGGCCAGGAGGTTGGCAATATGAACTCACAACCGGTCGCTATGATGGCGGTGTGACGGTGGGGTCAAAAGAGTCTGATTTTCTTCTCGCCAGTGGTATTTATGGTTTGCCAAATGACATCACTATTTATGGGGGGGTTATTGCCGCGCAAGATTATTGGTCAGGCGTTTCTGGGGTTGGTTTTTCAATGGGGGACATCGGGGCGATTTCGGCCGATGTGACTCATGCACGGGCAACATTAGATACGCAAACACATCAAGCGCAGGCTTACCGTTTGCGTTATGCCAAAAATATTGTGGCCACAAACACGTCGATTGATTTGTCAGGGACGCATTACACCTCGAAGGATTATTACACTTTTAATAATTTCAATAACCATAATTATCGTTATATCGATGAGGTTGCTCCGTGGACGGGAATACAAGAACGGCGACAATATTCAGCGTCAATTTCGCAACCATTAGGAAACTATGGCAACCTTTATTTTTCGGGGAGTCGCAATGAATATTGGGATGACGCTCAAAATGTGACTCAGGTTTCAGCTGGCTATAATACGAGTATTAAAGGTGTTTCATACGGCATTAATTACAGTATTGATAGAACCAAAGACAGCGGACAATGGCCAGAAAACCGCCAGATAAGCTTTAATCTTAGCGTTCCGTTTAGTTTATTTTCGAATTCACCGACTGCACGTAACATCAGCAGTACTTATTCTATTAGCCATGATAATAACGGTAAAACAATCCAGCAAGCAGGGCTCAGCGGAAGTTTGTTAGATTCCAAACTGACTTATGGGGTTTCGCAAAGCTGGGGAAATCAAAACCAAAGAAGTTCAGGCAGCATTTATACTAACTACACTTGGTCGAAAGGGACACTCTCCGGGGGGTACAGCTACTCAAGCAACTATCATTCTGTGAATGCCGGTATTAATGGCGGTGTGGCCATTTATTCAGGTGGTTTATTATTTGGGCGTAGCATGAGCGATAGCTTTGCGATTGTGGAAGCGGAAGGGGCGGAAGGAACGCGATTAACGGTCGGTAATACTCAAATTAATGGCCGAGGCCAAGCGATTTACCCCTATCTCTCCGAATACTCGAAAAACAGTGTGGGGTTAGATGTAAATTCATTACCCGATGACGTGACATTAGCACAGACATCAAAAACGATTTATCCCACCGCTGGTGCGATTGTGAAGGTAAAATTTGATACTCGTATAGGGTACCAAGTTATCATTCAATTAAATGATGATAACGGGGTTATCCCGTTTGGCGCTGTTGCCACGTTAGTTGAAGCCTCGGCAATAGAGGAAAACACCGGGCTGGTGGGCGATGATGGGCAGCTGTATATGAGTGGATTACCCGACTCTGGATTGTTACGCATTCAGTGGGGAGCCCAGAATAAGCAATCGTGTGATGTGCCGTTTAGTGACCTGCAGAATATGACACCCACCGCAGATAACCCGATTAGGGTACTTTCACTCGATTGCGTACATTAATGCGTGGAACAAAATAAACAGTATAGAGAAAAGATGTGCGGTAGTTACCACGTCTTTCTCTTTGAGACTTTGGCTGACCTTATGGTGATTAGCTTTTAATAAAAAACTCTAAATCTGCTTTTCCTTGATATTCACCACTTTCGACCTCAGGTGTTCGACACAATGCCCAAGATATATCAAATAACATTGATTTTTGGGTGTTTTTTACACCAAGATCGACTTCCTCTCCGTTGAAACTCATTAGCTGTGAGTGAGTAGAGTCATTGCAGCTTAACGTTACGGATTTACCTGCCTCATAAATACGACCAATAACCCAAGGTAAAGCATCTGATTTGGCGGTTGTATCAACAGGCTTCAACAGTAATTTTTTGGGGTTTGAGGCGTCATAATCTGTGTCTTTAGCTTTTGCTATCATTCTTATGCTGTCTTGCTTGCTCCCATTACACGTTACTGTTAATGACGATTTATGTAATGATTGCATTTCATCTAAAAAAGAGTGTTTAATCTGGCTGTTGGTGACATTACTCACTTCACAATAACGTAAAATCGTAATATCTGCATCGATATTTAAGCGAATGGCACTTCTTGCCGCGGTACTGTGTCCGCTGGTTATAAAATACAATGGCGTTTGGTTACTGTATTGCATCTTGCCAGAAGGCAAATCACTATCAACATACAATAATTGAGGGCGAGAAACAGATAAAGTCAGGCTCTTATGGCCCCCTTTAGGGACTTGCTTGAAACTATCTCTCGGGTAAAGACAGGCGTCGCTCACGCCAGGTAGTGGAATATTAGAAAGTTTATCACTATTATCTGCTGTGAAAAACGTACCATGATAAGCGGGTTCTAAACGGTTACCAAATTGACTAATAACCAAATCATAGTCTAGCTGTGGAATAACATAGGCGTTAATACCGCCTTCTTGATTAACTAATGGAGCTGCATGGGTATTTGCAACGACATAAGGAACCCGAGAAAAGCCAGATAGCTTACATTGTGACTGGCTATTACTGATACCTAATAATGGCAATGTTTCCAACCAGTAATCTCGTTTTACCGTCGCATAAACGGGTTCGACATTCATGACGGTATCTCCACTCAAGGTGCCTTGAATTTCCCTGACAATACGCTCTGACGATGTGAGGTCGACAACACCATGTAATTTTAATGTAGCGGTCCCGACGACAGCAGATTCACCGATAAAAGAGGCCCCCAGTAGACTAAGCAATAAAAGAGAAGTGAGGCTCGATTTATGTGTTTTTGTGTTCATCGTCTTATTCCGCCACAGAGAAGAAAAGCTACTCAGTATAATATACGTTGTTTTAATTCATTCGTCATATAAATGGCAGAAATCAATAGGGTATTTGCATCTCAGGTAAAATTTCTAAAAATAAAGAGGATAATGTTTTAATCACCAGAGATAAGTGAATAGATATATCTATATTCTATAAAATGAGGGGGTTATTGATTGAAACTAAAGGGATTATTCTAATCTTCACCTAAAGGGAATTGGATAAATCTAACGGCTAAGAATTATTTGGTTTAGTTTAGTAGATAGAAAAAAGGGAAAACGGATAACGTTTTCCCTATGAGTGTTTTATGCTTAATACCCGCGTTCTAAAATCGTTTTTAAGAACCTAGCGGTATGGGACTTTTTACATTCAGCCACTTCTTCTGGCGTGCCGGCAATTAAAATTTCACCGCCACCGCTACCGCCTTCAGGGCCTAAATCAACAATCCAGTCTGCCGTTTTAATCACATCAAGGTTATGTTCAATGACCACGATAGTATTGCCTTGGTCACGTAGCTGATGCAGAACCACTAACAGCTGTTGAATATCCGCAAAGTGTAGGCCAGTTGTTGGTTCATCCAAAATATAGATAGTTTGTCCTGTTCCGCGTTTAGATAATTCTTTAGCTAATTTCACACGCTGTGCTTCACCACCAGAGAGCGTCGTCGCTGATTGGCCGAGGCGGATATAGGATAAACCAACGTCCATCAGCGTTTGTAACTTACGGGCAAGGGCGGGGACGGCATCAAAAAATTCACGAGACTCTTCAATGGTCATATCCAGCACTTCATGGATATTTTTACCTTTATATTTAATTTCTAGTGTTTCGCGGTTATAGCGTTTGCCTTTACATTGGTCACAAGGGACATACACATCAGGTAAGAAGTGCATTTCAACTTTGATAACGCCATCACCTTGGCAAGCTTCACATCGGCCGCCTTTAACGTTAAAGCTAAAGCGCCCTGGGTTATAACCACGAGTTCGAGACTCAGGCACACCGGCAAATAATTCACGAACAGGTGTAAACACACCGGTATAGGTAGCAGGGTTGGAACGTGGTGTACGGCCTATTGGGCTCTGGTCAATATCAATGACTTTGTCAAAGTGCTCTAAGCCTTCTACATCCAAATAAGGGGCAGGGGTGATGGTGGTCGCCCCATTTAATTGGCGTTGAGCAATAGGGAATAGAGTGTCATTGATGAGCGTTGATTTACCGGAACCTGATACACCAGTAATACAAGTAAATAAACCCACAGGAACTTTTAGCGTCACATTTTTTAGATTGTTGCCTTTGGCTCCAAATACCGTCAGCATTTTATCTTTATTAATTGGAACGCGTTTTTGCGGGATATCAATTCTGCGCTCACCGCTTAAAAATTTACCGGTGAGTGAATCTGGGTTTGCGACAATATCTTCCAGTGTTCCTTGGGCAACAATCTGCCCGCCATGCACCCCAGCACCGGGTCCGATATCAATCACATGGTCTGCGGCGCGGATCGCGTCTTCGTCATGTTCAACGACGATCACGGTATTTCCTAGATCACGAAGATGGATTAATGTTTCAAGTAAGCGGTCATTATCCCGTTGGTGTAAGCCAATTGAAGGTTCGTCAAGAACATACATCACTCCCACTAAACCCGCCCCAATTTGGCTGGCTAAACGAATGCGTTGTGCTTCACCACCAGACAAGGTGTCAGCAGAACGTGAAAGTGTCAGATAATTAAGCCCAACATTGACGAGAAATTTCAGGCGATCGCCAATTTCTTTTAAAACTTTTTCTGCGATTTGAGCGCGCTGACCTGTGAGTTTTAGGTTCTGGAAAAATTCCATTGCGTGGCCAATGCTGTAATCTGCGATTTCAGGCAATGTCGTATTTTCAACAAATACAAAGCGCGCTTCTTTACGTAAGCGAGTCCCATGGCAAGAAACACATGGGCGGTTGCTGATATATTTCGCTAATTCTTCACGGACAGCCGTTGATTCTGTTTCTTTATAACGGCGTTCCATATTATTGAGCACGCCTTCAAAAGGGTGTCGGCGCACAGTGATGTCACCACGATCATTACGGTATTTAAACTCAATCGCTTCTTTGCCTGAGCCGTATAAAATAATTTTTTGAATAGCAGGGCTTAAGGTGTCGTAAGGCGCTTCCACATCAAATTTATAATGCTCAGCTAATGACATCAGCATCTGAAAATAGTAAAAATTACGGCGATCCCAACCCCGAATTGCACCACCCGCGAGTGAGATTTCAGTATTTTGAATGACTCTTTCGGGGTCAAAAAACTGCTGAACACCTAAGCCATCACAGCTCGGACAGGCGCCTGCAGGGTTGTTAAAAGAAAATAGGCGAGGTTCAAGTTCCACCATACTGTAGCCGCAAACGGAACAGGCAAAATTAGCAGAAAAAACCAGTTCTTCTGAATTGGCGTCATCCATATCTGCAACAATTGCGGTACCGCCAGACAGTTCTAATGCAGTTTCAAAGGATTCAGCTAAACGCTGAGCGATATCCTCACGAATTTTAAAACGATCGACAATCACTTCAATGGTATGTTTTTTCTGTAATTCGAGCTTTGGCGGGTCGGATAGATCGCAAACTTCCCCATCAATTCGGGCACGGATATAGCCTTGGCTGGCTAAGTTATCGAGTAACTTAACGTGCTCCCCTTTACGTTCTTTAACGACAGGCGCAAGTAGCATCATTCGGCGATCGGTGGGCTGAGCCAGAACATTATCGACCATCTGGCTAACAGTTTGAGCCGCAAGAGGTATGTCGTGATCAGGGCAGCGAGGTTCACCAACACGTGCAAATAATAACCGCAGATAGTCATGAATTTCTGTGATGGTTCCGACTGTCGAACGTGGGTTATGTGAAGTGGATTTTTGTTCAATCGAAATCGCAGGGGATAACCCTTCAATATGATCGACATCCGGTTTCTCCATTAAAGAAAGAAACTGGCGAGCATAAGCAGATAAAGATTCAACATAACGGCGCTGACCCTCTGCATACAGGGTATCAAAAGCTAAAGATGACTTCCCTGAACCAGATAACCCAGTAATAACAATGAGTTTGTCGCGAGGGATGATGAGATTGATGTTTTTCAGATTATGCGTGCGTGCGCCGCGGACTTCGATATTATCCATTTACCACTTCCCGGATGATTTGATATTGAACAATCGCAAGGGACTATTATCACATATTTATGGCTGAATGGATATACAGTATTTCCTATTCGTCATATTTCAAACCGTGGCGGTGTTGGCTGCTCTCAGTTACGCAAGTCACATACTTTTGTATGCTCCCTACGATATCTTCGCTTGCCGTCTAGCCGCTGTTTGAACTATTTAGAGTAAGATTTTAATGGTGAAACAAAAAAACAGAAAAACAGCGATCTGAATTTATCGAAAAGATAGATGCGGTGTGCATTATTTTGTGTCTATACTGATAAAAGCACTATGAAATTTCACTAAAAGCTGGAAAGCGTTTCGCAAATTAACAAGCTCAATTTCAATTATTGGTGCAAATCAGCTCTGTCGTGGTAAACTTCACGGCTAATCCAGAGATTAAAATTCAATGCATCAGGAGTAATAAATGGCCAGCAGAGGCGTAAATAAAGTAATTCTTATCGGTAACCTAGGACAAGATCCAGAAATCCGTTATATGCCTAACGGCGGAGCTGTGGCAAACCTGACTCTGGCAACTTCTGAAAGTTGGCGTGACAAGCAAACCGGTGAGATGCGTGAAAAAACCGAATGGCACCGCGTGGTTATTTTTGGCAAACTTGCTGAAGTCGCTGGTGAATACCTGAAGAAAGGTTCACAAGTCTATATCGAAGGTTCTCTGCAAACACGTAAATGGCAAGACCAAAGTGGTCAAGACCGTTATACGACAGAAGTTGTTGTGAATATCGGTGGCTCAATGCAAATGTTAGGTGGCCGTGGTGGTGATGCATCTTCACAAGGTCAGGGTGGCCAAGGTGGTTGGGGTCAACCTCAGCAGCCACAAGCAGCACAGCAATTTAGTGGCGGCGGAGCCCCTGCAGCACGTTCATCAGCGCCTGCTCCACAAACCAATGAACCACCAATGGACTTCGATGACGATATTCCGTTCTAATTGATTTACTAATTAGAATACATAAATAAAATAAAGGCTTCTTTGTGGAGCCTTTATTGTTTAATAAACAATAAAATTAAAATTATATATCCAGAAAATTATTTTTTTTTATTAATATGGTAAACTAAATATAAAACTAAAACCTTAAGGGTTTATTAATTTTAAATTAAGAGTTTCTTAAATGAATGGAAAATAAAAAAAGCCCCAGTAATTAACTTACATAGGGCTTTGTACTGGTCGCGTTATTAAAAAAGGAAATATAAATTTTATTTTCATATTAGCGTATCAAGCTACTTTAGGTTCCAGTAGTAATGGGTCATTTTGACTTTCACCGGACAGTCGGTAGATTGATGGTGATGTACCTAAATAAGCTCTAAATCGCTTCGCAAAAGATTGCTGGGAGTCAAATTGGTATTTTAATGCAATATCAATAACCTGGAGTTCAGTGGAGCATAGGTCTTTTGCGGCTTCACAGATCCTCCTTCGGCGAATATATTCACCTAAAGGCATACCAACGACTTTTCTAAATACTCTTTGTAAATGCCATTTTGTATATCCTGATTTTAGTGCGATATCATCAAGTAATAGACGACTGGTTAAGTTCATTTCAATCCAAACTAATATTTCATTAACAACTGTAGATTGAAATTCTGTGTATTTCCCATTGCAGGGAACAGGGATTTCTTTATACATAATATCTTCCTATTAGTTACTTTTTAATCTTATCCCTCATTCAGTCAATAGCCAATAAATAAATAGTAAACAAAGTTGAATACAGTTTGTTAATTGGCAAAATAGACAAAATACCGATTTTTAATTAGTTTATAGCCAGTGGAGTTTATCTTAAGAAAATATATTTATAGGGTTAATGGCTGACAATATAGGTAACGATTATACTCTCGAGTATAAAATAACGGTATAATGGCAAAAGTTATCATTGATGGCTTGGGATAAATTTCCGTAACATGAAAAAAACTCATCAAAATCGTAGTGGATCACTCATTGCTTGCACTTTAGCCCTTTTATGAGCTTCATAGGTATGTAGTAATAAGTTAGTAGTGCTGATTATATTAATCATATGATACCGCAGAAAATAATGTATTTTTCTCCATTAACCGCAGTCCCAATAACCACCAACCACAGAAAGAATAATCGCATTTTTGGAGATAAATAATGCAAGTGTTATGGTTAACCACCAAACGGATTTTGACATATATCCCTCTGTTTATTAATTAAAAATAAATTAGCTAATGTTTCCATCAAGGGCGAAATCCCTTGAGTTGGAGCAAAGGATACAACTTAAAGTTAACTTTAAGTCAAGGTTTTGTTGGGATTTTGAATGGTGATTAGTTCTATATTTTTTTATTTTGCTAGATAATATCTCTGAGTGAGTGGAGTGTGATGAATGTCGCAATTACCATTCCTTTGGAATAAAACAAGAAAAAATGATTGTCATGCTGGGAAATTTATGTTTTCTTAAGAAAAGAAATTGAAAAACAATAATCAAATAAATTAGACAGACTAAACAGGAAGAACCCGTGAACATGACTATTAATCACTCAAACCTACTACTAACCGCGCCACGTGCCGCGGTGGTCGTGCGTGTGGTGGTGGTCGTGGGCTTAGCGCCGTAACGGGTACAAATCAACGCAGATTTAGAAACCCCGCCGGCGCAAACCGAGCGGGGTTTTTTATCACTTCTCGCTCAAGTCCGCAGGCTAGCAAAGGATAATTATGATGAGCGAATCGGGCACCACAACACCACATAAAACCCGCTTTACGGGCGCAGAATTAATCGTACATTTACTGGAAAAACACGGTATTACCATCGTTTCTGGCATTCCTGGGGGAGCGGCTTTGCCTTTTTATGATGCATTAGGCCAAAGCCAGAAAATCCGTCATATACTGGCTCGCCATGAGCAAGGTGCAGGCTTTATTGCTCAGGGAATTGCGCGTACCACAGGGAAAGCTGCAGTTTGTATCTCTTCAAGTGGACCTGGGGCAACAAACTTAGTGACGGCTATTGCCGATGCAAAACTGGATTCTATCCCGTTGGTTTGCATTACGGCTCAAGTTTCTTCGTCAATGATTGGCACAGATGCTTTCCAAGAGGTTGATACCTATGGCATTTCGATTCCAGTAACGAAACATAATTATTTGGTTCGTAATATCAATGAATTGCCACAAGTGATTTGTGATGCTTTTCGTATTGCAGAGTCAGGCCGCCCTGGACCTGTTTGGATTGATATTCCAAAAGATGTTCAAACTGCCACAATTGAACTAACTGAAATACCAGAAGTATTACCGAAAGATAAAGCGCCTGCTTTTGACATGGAAAAAGTTCTGCAAGCGGCTGAAATGATTAATAACGCGAAACGTCCAATCTTGTATTTTGGTGGTGGGGTGATTAGTTCCGATTCCACAGAAACCGCAATCGCCTTTGCGGAAAAAGCCTCATTGCCAACCACCATGACCTTAATGGCACTTGGTACTATCCCGATGAGGCATCCGTTATATTTAGGTATGTTAGGTATGCACGCTGCGGCGAGTACTAACATGATAATGGAAGAATCGGATCTATTGATTGTTATAGGTGCACGCTTTGATGATAGGGCGATAGGCAAGGCAGAAAAATTTTGTCCTAACGCGAAAATCATCCATGTGGATATCGATAAAGCAGAAATCAGCAAAATTAAGCGTCCAGATATCGCTATTCATGCAGATGCAGGACAAATATTGGAATTGTTATTGCCTTTGGTTGAACGTAATGAGCGCGCTGATTGGGTGGCGCAAGTCAATCAATTAAAAGAGAAATATCCACTGAATTTCAGTGATGCGGATAACCCGCTGAATCACTATGGCTTAGTTCTGTCTACAGCACGTGCAGCAGGTGAAGATGCCATTGTGACAACGGATGTTGGTCAGCACCAAATGTGGGCAGCTCAAGCTTATCCTCTGTCTCGTCCACGTCAATGGCTGACATCAGGCGGGTTAGGTACCATGGGGTTTGGTCTGCCTGCTGCGATAGGCGCGGCGTTAGCAAAACCTGAAAAAACGATAGTGTGCTTCTCTGGTGATGGCAGTTTGATGATGAATATTCAAGAACTGGCAACCGCAGCGGAACATCAGTTAAATATCAAAATCATTTTAATGAATAACCAAGCATTAGGAATGGTTCATCAACAACAAGATTTATTTTTTGAAAACCGCATATTTGCTGCAGCTTATCCGTACCAAACTGACTTTATCAAAATTGCGGCAGGGTTCGGTTTGCAAACTTGCGATTTAAATAATGAAGCAGACCCTGAAATGGCGTTAGAAGCGATAATGAATACCAAAGGTCCATGTTTGATCCATGCCTTGATTGATGTTAATCAGAAGGTATATCCAATGGTTCCACCGGGTGCAGCTAACATTGATATGATTGGAGCGTAATTATGGTATTTGAACATCATCCGATTGCTTTAGAGCTAATTGTTCGTAACCACCCAGGTGTAATGTCACATATTTGTGGTTTATTTGCCCGTAGAGCATTTAACGTTGATGGCATTCTCTGTATGCCGATTAAAGATAAAGATGAAAGCCGTATATGGCTATTAGTACAAAAAGATGAGCGCTTGTCGCAAATGATTAACCAAGTTGAAAAACTAGAAGATGTTCGAGAAGTACGCTTTAGTGATGATTTGAGTCTTTTCGAAACAATGCAAAATTATTTACAGTAATTCTGAGATTAAGTTTTATGACCGAATAGCCCATTCAACTGTGTGGGCTATTTTTGTTTGATATTTAATCATAGTGATAAATGGGGTTTCCTAAAGCGAACGATGATGGTATAAATTCAGTTGCTGAACAATAATTTTTCGAATGTATTGTGGGTTTCTATTTGGTAAATTGAATAACAAACAGGTATGAATCTATGCAAAATAACATCTATTTATCGAACACTTATCAGTATGAAATCGAAACTTCCTTACTGGCGCAAGGAGGAGATGATGAGGGTTATTGGGTTGCTTTAAAAGATAATATTTTCCACCCACAGGGTGGTGGACAACCCATGGATACTGCTTGGGTGAATGATATCGCTGTTCGCATTAAGAAACACTCAAGTGGTTTAATTGTGGCATACTTACCAGAAAATGTCATTTTGAGCCAAGATAGCAATGTGGTTGCAAGGGTCGATAAGGAAAAACGTCAGCGTTATGCGGCGCTACATACTGCTGGTCACTTGTTGAATTGGGAATTACGTCGCTTTGGTTGGCTTGCACAAAAAGGCCATCACTTTCCTGATGAATCACGGGTGGAATTTAGCATGATGGAAGGGGATGTCACACCTTTTGAAGAGCTAGATAGCCAATACATTGAAGATATTGTTAACCAAAGCCTTCATAGTGGGCGAGCCGTTGCAATAAAGCAAAAGGGGGATTTGCGGATCAGCTATATCGACCAAACTGAAGAAATGCCTTGTGGTGGAACACATGTTTCTTCGCTAGATAACATTCAGCATTTTTCAATTAAGTCGATGAAATTTAAAAAGGGGACGTTGCGCATTAGTTATGATGCACAACATGCCGCAATTTAAACGCTATCACTAAGGTGAGAGTAAGTCATGACGACGGTTGCTTGCAGTTCTCCTTCCATACAGAGATAACTGTGTGGGAAATCACCACTGAAAGCATAAAAATCCCCCGCCTCTAAGACGACATTTTGGTCGTTATGCAGCCGTAACATGAGTGAGCCAGAATTCACCATAATGTGTTCGTGGGTTCCACTCATATGGGCGGGGCTATTAATGATAGCGCCTCTTTTCATGGTTAATTGCCAAATTTCAGAGATATTTCCCATGCTAATGCGAAACTTAAACTGTTGTGAATACTCTTTTTCATTGGGAGTGGCTTTGAGAAAATAGGGATAGGCCTCATGTTGCCGTGTAAACAGATCGCTTAGTGGAAAGCGCAGGGCAATGGCAATTGACTCTAATGTATCAATGCGTGGGTTTGAATCGCCAGATTCCAACTTGGATAAAGCCGCTTTCGAGATCCCCGATAGACGAGATAGCTCGTTTAGTGAAAGATCTCTTGCTTGCCTAAGTAAACGAATTTTCTGACCGATTTTTAAATTAATTTTTTTATCCACAATGTGTCTTTACCTGAATTTTAATTTATTGTGCTAGTTCTGTATCACTCAGTGAAGCAAATTATACACTCTTAGTTGTATATTGTATTTAAAGTGGCTATTTTGTTTTTTGATATAGATTTGAAATTTAAAATCCGACAAAAATAAAACTATTTTCTGTATTTGAAAGAACCTATAGTGAGGACGTTAAAAAACGTCTGGAGTTAAGGTCATGCCGTTTGAATTATTATCATTAGAAATGGCGATTTGTTTCTCAACGCTACTTTTTGCTTATTTGGTTTTTGGTATGGCGGGGTTTGGTTCGGCCCTCATAGCAACCCCTGTGTTAGCCATGTATTTGCCATTAAATATGATTGTTCCAATTCTTGCGCTAATTGATCTAACCGCCGCAGTTTTGAACTTATTTAAAGATGGTAAAAATGCAGATTATCAGGAAATTAAATGGATAATTCCATTAATGATAGTAGGGAGTTTAGTTGGCGCTGCGATTTTATTAAAAACACGCCCCGATATACTCGTATTATTACTTGGGTTATTTGTTGTAGGTTATGTATTACACGCATTCTTTTCTAAAAAATCAAAATTACCCTTTTCAAAGGCATTGGTTGTCCCATTTAGTTTAGTGGGCGGTGTTTTTAGTGCTTTATTTGGTAGTGGTGGTTTTATCTATGCCATGTATTTATCGAGCCGAATTGAAGATAAACAACGTTTTCGACTCACTCAAATGACGTTAATTGGGTTTAGCACGCTAACTCGAGTGGTGATATTTTTGGTGATGGGAGTGTATCTCAATTTGGATATTTTATTGATTGCTTTAGCTTTTTCTCCTGCTATGTTAATCGGTACGTGGGTTGGGCGGCATATAACATTAAAAATTTCACGTGAAAGTTTTTTAAAATTTATTAATGTTATTATTTTATTATCAGGTATTGCTCTGCTTTATCGATACTTTTTCGTCCTTTAAGTATTTAGAATATTAAAAATAGTTTTATAAAGATAAATAGCAGAATATATAGGTCGTGTTACAATCATCGCGAACATTATTGGTTTTACTAATAATGATGTGGTTTTTTATTTCTAATAACAATCTATTTTATGGAGTTAAAGTCTGTTGTTTTGTTAAAAAGAAACAGATTAATTTCAACATGAGCTCTGATAATCAGCGTTTACAACATTTTCGTCGTTCCCCATCCTTTGCTATTTTTACCATTACAATGAGTATTGCTGTCATTGGTATCGTTATTGGGCTAAGTATTCCAATGGTAGCGCTTAGGCTAAATAATTATGGTATCAATGAGTTGTATATTGGCATTATTTCAGCGGCACCTGCATTAGGCATGTTTTTAATTGCACCTGTCGTTCAACGTATTGTGCGTTGGTCAGGTAAGCGAAAAGCAATGCTATTAGCAACACTTGTTTCTGCTTTAAGTTTATTACCATTATTGAGTTCGTTGCCTCTTTGGTTATTATTTCCGTTACGGTTAGTAACAGGCTTAGCGAGTGGCGTGCTGATTTGTTTGGGAGAAACGTGGATTAATGAATTATCCCCTGAAAATAAACGGGGCCGTATTTTGGCAATTTACACCACTGTATTCACAGTAAGCCAGCTACTCGGGCCTTCCTTTATTGCTTATTATGGTGTGGAAGATAAATCCCCTTTATTGATTTGTACGTTGATCCATTTAATCTCTGTGGCGCTATTTATTTTAATGGACCAAAAAGTCGGTGATCGTTTAGCCGAAAATGCCGAAAAATCTAATTTTTCAATTGTTCAATTTGTGAAAATTGCACCGGGTATTTGTGGTGGAATTTTATTTTTTGCCTTTTTTGATGGAACCATTTTATCGATATTCCCAATTTATGGCATGGGAATGGGGCATACAGAGGCGGTTGCCGCGTTAATGATTAGCGCCATTCTTGCTGGGGATGCCATTATGCAACTTCCTTTTGGCTGGCTAGCAGACCATATGAATAGAGAAAAATTGTACCGAATCTGTGGCATTATCACACTTGCAGCCAGTCTATTATTGCCTTTCCTTATAACTCAACCTTATTTGATTTGGATATTACTGTTTGTCTTAGGGGCGACAGCAGGGGCAATTTATACTATTGCGTTGGTGCAAATCGGCCAATATTTCAAAGGGAACGAGTTGATCATTGCTAATGCTGCGGCTGCCATGCTGTGGGGAATTGGTAATTTATCAGGGCCACTACTTGCGGGAATTGCGACTTCAATCTCACCTGTAGGCTTACCGGTGTTATTGGTTCTGTCTGTGACTGTATTTTTATGGTTCACTCGAGAAAAATACAGTGCCCAAAAAGTTGAGCAAGTTACCCAATAAGCTCATTTGCGGTGCTCTACTCAGTCAGCGAGCACCGCAAATAAATTACTCAATAACTTTATACACAACGAGGTTTTCTCGGAATTCATCCGGCCGATGATTGTGCCAGAATAATTCCATGCCTTGCGGTGCAGGTTTAATCGTTTTTGAGAGTACAATTAGCCAGCGGCATTGTTCCGGTTTTTCAAACCGGTCTTGGCGTTGATGTAATACCCCAGTGTAGTAGTAGAGCATCGGTGCTTCAGATTCACCAATATTATCAGATGCCATACAATCATTTTCTGCAAATTGGCCAGTTAAATGCTGGTCTAAATCGACAAAAACCCCTTCGAAACCTTTTGCATAGTCTATCCACCCCAAAAATAAGGTTAAAATTATCCCCCAAACGGCACATAAGCCTAATAACCAGTTTTTCATCATCTGAAAAGCAGGTGGCATAAGGTTTGGAATAATTTTATTGCGTAAAAACCATACCAATGTAATCAACAGAGCACAGATAAATACAACGGGAGAAAATGACATTTGGTAGCTCATGGGGAGCCAGCGACCAAATGGAGCTAGCCATTCTTGCTGATAGCCAGCCAAAGAGATGAAATAGCAGGCCCATAAAAAAAGAATGAGTGCAGACCATAAAACAGCTGCAAAGCGGGCAATATTATTGAGGAGCTTTTCTGGGAAACAAAATAGTGTCTGGGTTCCTAATATGGCCATGGGGGCAATAAAAGGCAGTAAATATAACGCCCGACCAGAAGCTGAAATCTGTAAAAAAACAATACCTAATAAAGGAAATAGCGCTAATAGAAACTCGTTAGAATTAAATAAGCGCTTAACTGGGTGCCTTAGAAAATAAGCAACCGCCAGTAAACCAGACGGAAAGGCAAATAAGGAAACCGCTGCTGGGATACGGGTTAAATTGGCTTTTGCCCCTAATTTCTCAACCGAAAAACCAAAGAAGCGACCGATATTATTTTCCCAAAACCATACGATAAACAAATCAGGGTGTTGAAGGTACAGTTGGATAGGCCAAGGTAAAATAGCGATAAAGGCAATTAACCCTGCAGTTAAGCTGTATAACCAAAACTGCTTAGTTCGGCACTGGACGAGAAAAATTGGCGATAAAAATAGGCAAATCCAGAGAACACCTGGGATGAAAACGCCCTTTGACAGCATGGTGACGATGGTTCCAAGAGATAACCAAAGTGCAGACATGTGCATTTTTTGTTGTTGTATCAGCCCCAATAACCCGTACAAGCCAATAGTCGCCCCTGCCATTAGCGCAACATCGGTAAACATATCATGGCTATGCCTGATAATGCCGGGAGCGCAGGCATACAGTGCAAAAGCAACCCAAATACGGGTATCGGTGAAGTCTTTGGCATGGAAAAAACGGCGCGCTAAAAGAATAAAAAATGAAAAATTGATAACCGAAAAAATTAAGCTTGCACTACGAGCTGCATCATAAAGTGGCATCAGATTTGAAAGTAAATGAGAGGTAATAGTTGCAACCCAATAATAAAGCGGAGGTTTTTCCATAAATGGCTCACCCGCATTTGTGGGAACTAACCATTTACCTGTTTCATACATAGTGTGAATAATACCAAAACTATAATTTTCATCTTGCTTCCAAGGGCTATGACTATATATTCCTGGTAACAAATACATAGCAAGAAAACTAATGAAAAGTAATAAAATACTCCGCTGTAATATGATTAATGGTGCATTATTATTTGGCATTTTAATGTGTTTTTACTAAATTAAATTGAAACTATAACTGCAGTTGATAATAATTGAGATTATATACTTAAATATATATTTACTCAGTGGTTGATGGCTGTTTTTTTATAAAAAACAATAGGAAACGTATTTTTAGGTACATTTAAAATGACGCATATTACCACCAATAAATAAAATTTCAGCTATTCGTTTTGTAAGAGGATGTTCTAGAATTATATCAAAAAAATAACCGTACTCTTTAAACAGAGACTATATGAAAGGTATTTAGCTATTCTTACGTAACGTAAATGTAACGAAAAATAATCATTATTTAAAAATAATGTTCATTGCATAATAATCTGTATGTTTGGGTATTAAAAAAGATCAAGCAGGCAAGAAATGCTAAAAATGCTTGATCATTTCCCCTATTTAGAATGATAATTGCACCCCTCACAATATGTTTTATTCTAATTTTAAAGCCAAACGATTGCGTAGCTGTTTTCATTGGGGGTTTTTCCCCAGTTAGTTTGTTTTTTTCTGAAAAACGTAATCGTTTACGTCAATGTATAGGTTAGTTGTTAGCAGTATTTGAGAGCTTTCGTTTTCCATTAACAGCAGAGGTATACCATGTCAGGCCAACAGGCTTCATCCAGTTGCAAATTGGATTCATTTTTTAAGATAACAGCGCGCGGTTCTTCTGTTCGCCGTGAAATCATTGCAGGGTTAACCACATTCTTAGCGATGGTTTATTCTGTCATCGTTGTACCTGGCATGTTAGGGCAAGCAGGGTTTCCTCCAACCGCGGTCTTTATTGCAACTTGCTTAGTGGCGGGTTTTGGTTCTTTATTGATGGGGTTATGGGCCAACTTACCGATGGCAATTGGTTGTGCAATTTCACTCACTGCATTTACGGCATTCAGTCTGGTGCTAGGCCAGCAAATTAGCATTCCTGTGGCACTGGGCGCTGTATTCTTAATGGGGTGTTTATTCACCATTATTTCGGTTACAGGTATTCGTAGTTGGATTTTACGCAATATGCCAATGGGGATTGCACATGGTACAGGTATTGGTATCGGTTTATTTTTACTGTTGATCGCAGCGAATGGGGTAGGTTTAGTGATCAAAAACCCAAATGCCGGCCTACCTGTTGCTCTAGGGGAATTTACGTCTTTCCCTGTCTTGATGTCACTCATTGGGTTAGCGGTCATTTTTGGTTTAGAAAAACGTCGTGTTCCGGGTGGCGTACTCCTTGTTATTATTGCGATTTCAATTATTGGTTTAATTTTTGATCCTGCGGTGAAATATCAGGGCTTCTTCAAGTTGCCTTCATTGGGTGATGATGGGCTCTCATTGGTTTTTAATATGGATATCATGGGTGCATTACAGCCAATGGTATTGCCAAGCTTGCTTGCATTAGTGATGACAGCCGTTTTTGATGCCACAGGCACTATCCGCGCAGTGGCGGGGCAAGCGAATTTATTGGATAAAGACGGCCAAATTATTGATGGTGGTAAAGCATTAACAGCGGACTCCGTGAGCAGTATTTTTGCGGGGGCGATTGGCGCATCTCCTGCGGCGGTATATATTGAATCTGCGGCAGGTACCGCTGCGGGTGGCCGTACCGGTTTAACCGCAGTGGTGGTTGGCGTACTATTCTTATTGAT